>JOHN01000010.1 GCA_000719695.1 Streptomyces sp. NRRL F-6131 | reverse complement strand
CACCCGCCGCCTCGCCGACTGCTTCCCCGCCCTCGACTACTTCGAGAACAGCGGCCTCCCCTTCGTCGTCGCCCTCAACGGCTTCGACGGACACCAGCCCCACACCGCCGACGAGGTCCGCGAAGCCCTCCAGCTCAGCACCGAGACCCCCGTCATCACCCTGGACGCCCGGCGTCGCGACAGCGCCAAGAGCGCCCTCATCACCCTCGTCGAACACGCCCTCCTCGCCCGGCTGCGGTGACCCGGGCGCACCGTTCGGCACCGCACGGCGGCACGGCACCGCACGGCAGCACGGCGCGGCCCGCGGACCCTCCGGTCCACGGGCCGCGCCGTGCCGTCGTCACGGACCCCGCCCGGCCTCAGCCGGCGCCCGGCTCCAGACCGGCCCGCAGCAGGCCGTAGGTGTAGGCGTCCTCCAGGCCCAGCCAGGAGGCGGCCACCACGTTGTCGGCCACACCGACCGTGGACCAGGTGGCGGTGCCGTCGGTGGTCTCGACGAGCACCCGGGTCTTGGACCCCGTGCCGTGCTGGCCCTCCAGGATGCGGACCTTGTAGTCCACCAGCTCCAGCTTGGCGAGCTGCGGGTAGATCCGCTCCAGCGCGGTGCGCAGCGCCTTGTCCAGCGCGTCGACCGGTCCGTTGCCCTCGCCGGTGGCCAGCATCCGCTCGCCCTTGGCCCAGAGCTTGACCGTCGCCTCGTTGCCCGTACTGCCGGCCGGGCCCTGCTCGCTGATGGTGCGCCAGGACTCCAGGGTGAAGTAGCGCTCGCGGCGGCCGCGCACCTCGTCGCGGAGCAGCAGCTCGAAGGAGGCGTCCGCGGACTCGTAGGTGTAGCCGAGGCTCTCCTGCTCCTTCACCCGGGCGACCACCCGGCCGGCCAGGTCCCGGTCGGTGGAGAGGTCGTACCCGAGCTCCTTGCCCTTGAGCTCCACCGAGGCGCGGCCGGCCATGTCGGAGACCAGCATCCGCATGGTGTTGCCGACCGTCTCCGGGTCGATGTGCTGGTAGAGGTCCGGGTCGACCTTGATCGCCGAGGCGTGCAGGCCGGCCTTGTGGGCGAAGGCCGAGAAGCCGACGTAGGGCTGGTGGGTGGACGGGGCGAGGTTGACCACCTCGGCGATCGCGTGGGAGATCCGGGTCATCTCGGCGAGGCTGCCGGGCGGCAGCACCCGGCGGTCGTACTTGAGTTCCAGCGCGCCGACCACCGGGAAGAGGTTGGCGTTGCCGACCCGCTCGCCGTAGCCGTTGGCGGTGCACTGGACGTGGGTGGCGCCGGCCTCGACCGCGGCCAGGGTGTTGGCGACGGCGCAGCCGGTGTCGTCCTGGGCGTGGATGCCCAGCCGGGCGCCGGTCTCGGCGAGGACGTCGGCGACGGTCTCGCGCACCCCGGACGGCAGCATCCCGCCGTTGGTGTCACAGAGCACCACCACCTCGGCACCCGCCCCGTGGGCGGCGCGGACCACGGCGAGGGCGTACTCCCGGTTGGCCCGGTAGCCGTCGAAGAAGTGCTCGCAGTCGATGAAGACCCGGCGGCCCAGGGAGCGCAGGTGCGCCACGCTGTCCCGGACCATCTCCAGGTTCTCCTCCAGCGTGGTGCGCAGCGCCAGCTCGACGTGCCGGTCGTGGGACTTGGCGACCAGGGTGATCACGGGCGCGCCGGAGTTGACCAGGGCGGCGAGCTGCGGGTCGTCCGCGGCGCTGCCGCCGGCCCGGCGGGTGGCCCCGAAGGCGACCAGCCGGGCGTGCCGCAGGTCCAGCTCGGCGGCGGCCCGGGCGAAGAACTCGGTGTCCCGCGGGTTGGCGCCGGGCCAGCCGCCCTCGATGAAGCCGACGCCGAACTCGTCCAGGTGCCGGGCGATGGCCAGCTTGTCGGCCACCGTGAGGTTGATGCCCTCGCGCTGGGCGCCGTCGCGCAGGGTGGTGTCGAACACGTGGAACGCGTCGTCGGGGAGGTTGCTCGCCTGGGTCATGACCCTGGGTCTCCGTTCCGGGAGGTCGGTTGGTGCTCTGCCGGTTCTGGTCCCGGCTCCACTGTCCAGCATCCCGCGCGCTCCCCGGTGTCCCTCGGCCCCTTGTGGGGGCTCCGGCCGGTCCGGGGGGAAACAAAAAGACCCCTCGCGGGTGCGAGAGGTCTGCGCGCGGGTCTGGACGCTGGTGGTCGCCCCGCATCGGTGGTGCGGAAGCGGTCACTGCGGACCGGCGCGCCTGCTGCCAATAATCAGCGAAAGCGAGGACACGTCGGAAGTCTGGCACATCCGTCCGCGTCGCGGCCCGCCCGTCTCGGCATCCGGAACGGGCGGGCCGGGTCGGCGCCGGTCAGACGATCCGGTGCAGCCAGCCGTGGGTGTCGGGGGCCTGGCCGCCCTGGATGGCGAGCAGGGCGCGGCGCAGCTCCATGGTGACCGGGCCGGGCTCGCCGGCGCCGACGGTCCAGTCGCCGCCGCGGGACTTCACCGAGCCGACCGGGGTGATCACGGCGGCGGTGCCGCAGGCGAAGACCTCGGTGAGGGTGCCGTCGGCGTTGCCCTGCTTCCACTCCTCGGTGGAGATCTTCCGCTCCTCGACGGGGTGGCCGAGGTCGGTGGCGAGCTGCAGCAGCGAGTCACGGGTGATGCCGGGCAGCAGGGCGCCGGACAGCTCGGGGGTGACGATCCGGGCGTTCTCCCCCTCGCCGAAGACGAAGTAGAGGTTCATGCCGCCCATTTCCTCGATCCACCGGTGCTCGGCGGCGTCGAGCCAGACGACCTGGTCGCAGCCCTTCTCGGCGGCCTCGGCCTGGGCGACCAGGGAGGCGGCGTAGTTGCCGGCGCACTTGGCGGCACCGGTGCCGCCCGGCGCGGCGCGGACGTAGTCCTCGGAGAGCCAGACCGAGACCGGCTTGACGCCGCCGGGGAAGTAGGCGCCGGCCGGCGAGGCGATGATCATGAAGAGGTAGGAGTTGGCGGGACGGACACCCAGACCGACCTCGGTGGCGAACATGAACGGCCGCAGGTAGAGGCTCTGCTCCGGCTCGTTCGGGACCCAGCCCTGTTCCTGCTGGACCAGCAGCTCGACGGCCTCGACGAAGGTCTCGACCGGCAGCTCCGGCATCGCCAGCCGGCGGGCCGAGGCCCGGAAGCGGGCCGCGTTGGCCTCCGGACGGAAGGTCGCGATCGAGCCGTCGGCCTGGCGGTAGGCCTTGAGGCCCTCGAAGATCGCCTGGCCGTAGTGCAGGGTCATGTTGGCCGGGTCCATCTCGATGGGCGCGTAGGGCTCCAGCTGGGCGTCGTGCCAGCCCAGGCCCTCGGTCCAGCGGATGGTGACCATGTGGTCGGTGAACACGCGCCCGAAGCCCGGGTTGGCCAGCCGGGCCTCGCGCTCCGCCTGGGGCAGCGGGTGCGCGGAGGGCTTGAGGTCGAACGTGATGGGCGCCTGGGTGGGCGTGCTCATGGCTGTCTGTCCTTCACCGTGGGGTTGGTCCGGGCCGCCTCCGCCGGTGAACGTCTCGGCCTCACACTCCGAAACGGACGCACGACGACACGGCCCACTGTCGATACTCGCATCCAGAGGGCCGTGCCGAACAGTCGCGGACTCCTTGGAGAACCGCAAGCTGCCGTTATGGGGTCCGGCCCACCGGGCCGGAACACCGTCTGTCGGGGTTCCGGCCTCCTAGGCGGATACTCGGGCGGCGAGCGCGTCGCCGACCTGGGCGGTGGTGCGGGTCCCGGTCCGCTCGGTGAGGTCCGCGGCGACCGCGGCCTCGATCCGGGCGGCCTCGGCGGCGTACCCGAGGTGGTCGAGGAGCATGGCGACCGACAGCACGGTGGCGGTCGGGTCGGCCTTGCCCTGGCCGGCGATGTCCGGGGCCGAGCCGTGCACGGGCTCGAACATCGACGGGAACGCGCCGCTCGGGTTGATGTTGCCGCTGGCGGCCAGGCCGATCCCGCCGGTGACGGCGGCGGCCAGGTCGGTCAGGATGTCGCCGAACAGGTTGTCGGTCACGATGACGTCGAACCGCTCGGGCTGGGTGACGAAGAAGATGGTCGCCGCGTCGACGTGCAGGTAGTCGGTGGTGACCTCGGGGAACTCGGTGCCGACCTGCTGGAAGATCCGGGTCCACAGGTGGCCGGCGTGCACCAGCACGTTGTTCTTGTGCACCAGGGTGAGCTTCTTGCGCGGACGCGCCTGCGCCCGGCGGTAGGCGTCGCGCACCACGCGCTCGATACCGAACGCGGTGTTGAGGCTGACCTCGGTGGCCACCTCCTGCTCGGTGCCGGTGCGCAGCGAGCCGCCGTTGCCGACGTACGGGCCCTCGGTGCCCTCGCGGACGACCACGAAGTCGATCTCCGGCTGACCCGCCAGCGGGGAGTCCACCCCGGGGAAGAGTCGGCCCGGCCGGAGGTTGATGTGGTGGTCGAAGGCGAACCGCAGCTTCAGCAGCAGCCCGCGCTCCAGCACCCCGGACGGCACGCTCGGGTCGCCGATGGCGCCGAGCAGGATCGCGTCGTGGGCCTTGAGCTCCGCCAGGACGCTGTCCGGGAGCGTCTCACCGGTGCGGTGGTAACGCCGGGCGCCGAGGTCGAACTCGGTGCTCTCCAGCTTCACATCGGCGGGAAGGACCGCCCCCAGCACCTTGAGACCCTCGGCCACCACTTCCTGGCCGATTCCGTCACCGGGGACGACTGCGAGACGAATCGTGCGAGACATGTTCGGAGGCTACTCCGACGTCCCACAGCCTGACATCCGCCGTCCACCATCCGGACGGCGGCCCTGATCGGAACCGATCAGGTGAGGTCGATGTCGACCGGGAAGGGGCGCTCCAGCTTCAGCTGCTTGTGGTGGATGCCGGTCAGCCCGTAGAGCCGGGTGGCCGGGTCGATCTCGTAGGTGTGGACGACCGCCTGCCCCAGGTCGTCCTTCTCCACCCGCCAGAAGTGCGCGATACCGGCGGCCGCGTACTTGCGCGGCTTGACCTCGCGGTCACGGTCCCGGGATTCCTCGGACACGATCTCCACGGCGAGCAGCACGTCCTGCGCGTCGCAGTAGGTGCCGTCGGGACCGGTGTCCGCGTGCTCGTTCACGACGGTGAGGTCGGGCTCGGGGCGATTGCGCGCGTCCAGCCGGATCGTCATCTCCCGCCACGCCTGCCAGCCCTCCGGGACCGCCGACTCCAAGGCCCGCTCCAGCCTCCGGAGCATGTGCATGTGGAAGAGGGTCTGCGGGCTCACGAAGATCAGGCTCCCGTCGAGCAGCTCGGTGTGCGGCGGGAGATCCGGCAGCCGGTCGAGGTCTTCGGCGGTGTACCCCTCGGTCGGGGGAATGATCCAATCGGGGTACGGCGCGACGCTCATGGTTCCTCCCATGCGGGCATCCTCGTGGCTGTTCCCAGGCTACTCGGGGCGGTCTCCCGGCACTTCACCCTTTCGAGGGGGCGCTCGACACCCGCCGAGCGCCCCCTCCGGTTCACGGCAGGGTCAGGATCTGGCTGCGGCGGGCGTCCGGGTTGAGGTGGTGGAGGAGGAGGACGCGGGAGCGGTCGGTGTCGGTGCGGCGGATGTCGAGGACGGTGGCGGGGTGGACGGGGGCGGCCAGGGCGGTGGGGCCGCCGGGGCCGGTGCGGATGTCGACGGCGGGGTGCAGGACGTCGACGGCGAGGGTGGGGCGGGTGCCGCGCAGGCCGATCGCGGAGAAGGCCTCGGCCGGGTCGGGGCGGCCGGCCCCGGCGAGGCCGGTCCAGACGGCGTAGCGGACCGTGCTGTGCCCCTCGCGGACGCCCGGGAGGACGGACAGCCGGACCGGCAGGACCACCGCGTCGGAGTCCAGCAGGGCGGTGTCGGTGTCGCCCCAGCGGCCGTTCAGCGGCTGGACGTCGAGTTCGGCGCCGGTGCGGGCGTCCAGGGCCCGGGCCACCAGGACGTCGCTGCCGCGCATCCGGTCGGCCTTGACCAGCACGTCGGTGGCGCCGTCCCCGTCGGTGTCCAGCGCGGCCCGGACGCCGAACAGGGAGACCGGGGTGGCGGCCGGTGCCCAGACCTGCGCGCCGAGGTAGAGCCGGCCCCCGGCGAGCGGGTCGCCGGCGACGGCGGGCGCGTCGGTGGCGGCGCCGGCGGCCCGCAGATTGGCGGCCCGGTCACCGGGGCGCTCCACGCAGACGTCCTGGAGGTGCTCGGCCTCCTCGGTGCTGCCCTCCGGGACGAAGCCCGCGCCGGGGCCGACCGCCGCCCCGCTGTCCGGCGGGCAGTCCGCCCAGCGGGCGCCCTCCCCGCCGAGCGCGAAGGCGCTGAGCAGGCCGGGCGCGCCGGCGGGCGCGTCGGTGCCGGTGAGCGCGACCAGCGCGCCGGCCCGGGTGGTCCGGACGGGGTTGGTGGCGGTCAGGTCGCTGGCCGGGCGGGGGGCGGCGAACAGCGGCACCCGCAGAGCGGGGACGGCCGGGTCCTCGGGGGTGAGCAGCAGCCGGCCGGAGAGCTCGCCCCGGTAGCTGCGGGCCCGGCCGCCCTGCAGGGTGGCGATCGTCGGGTCGGGGGCGCGGCCGAGCTCGCCGGGCACGCTCAGGGTGACCCGGACCCGCGCGGTGCCGCCGGGCGGGACCTCGACCCGGTCGGGCGCCGCCTCGAAGCGGGCGCCGGGGAGTTCGGTGGCGGCCGCGTAGCCGGTCCGGTAGGCGACCGGGGCGGCGGAGAGGTTGCGGACCTCGACCTCGCGCACCAGGGCGAGCGGCCCGGTGACGGCGACCGGGCCGAACGAGACGCCGACGGCGCCCTCCACCGCGCCCTCCCCCGCCGCGTAGGCGACCGCCGGGGTGCGGACGGCCCGGTCGACGGCGGCCCGGCCGGCGCCGGTGCGCTCGGGCCCGTAGACCGGGCCGGTGCCGCCGTCACCGAGCCAGGTGTCCCCGGCGGTGTTCATCAGCGCGGCCTTGAGCTGTTCCACCGTCCAGTCGGGGTGGGCGGCGCGGACCAGCGCGGCCAGTCCGGCGGCGTGCGGGGTGGCCATCGAGGTGCCGTCCTCGCGCTGGCCGCCGGTGCCGCTGCCGACCCGGGCGGACCAGATGGTCTCGCCGGGCGCGGCGAGGTCCGGCTTGACCACGCCGGGCACGCCGATGCCGCGCGAGGTGAAGTCGGTGAGGGTGTCGAGCCGCCGGGGCTGGTCCTGGGCGACGACGCCGTGCAGCGGGTTGCCGGGCGCGGCGAGGCGGACCCGGACCGGGCCGGCGGCGGCGCCCGCGCGGAGCCGTTCGCCGTCGGCGCGGGCGAGCAGGGCGAGCGGGACCTTGTCGTTCCCGGCGATCTCGGCGAGGTGGTCGTCGTCGGCGGCGAGCAGGGCGCCGAGCGCACCGGCCTCGGCCACGTGGTCGGCCCGCGGGCCCGAGCCGCAGGCCCGCTCGGACTCGCGGGTGCTCCAGGCGAGCACCGCGATCCGGCCGGCGAGCCGCTGCCGGTCGGCCTCCGAGAAGGCCGCGCAGCCGTCCGGCTGGTCGGCGGGCAGGGCGAGCTCCCCGGCCACGTCGGCGGTGGACCAGTCCTGGTAGCGGGCGCTCCAGTGGGCCGGCACGACCCCGGCGAGCGGCGGCGGGTCGAGCACGGTGAGGCCGTCGGCGTCGCTGTGCGGATCGACGGAGGCGGCGACGGCGACGGCCCGGGCGGCGGTGCCGGGGCTGCCGCCGATGGCGTACACGTCGCCCTCGTTGCCCGCGGCGGCGACCACCACGGTGCCGAGCGCGGCGAGCCGGTCGACGGCGAGGGCGTCGGCGTCGTCGGTGGAGCCGAAGCGGCTGCCGAGGGAGAGGTTGAGGACGTCGAGCCGGTCGCTCGGGTCGCCGTCGCCGTCGGGGTCGGCGGCCAGGTCGAGGGCCTGGCCGAGCTGGTCGGTGGAACCGTCGCAGCCGAACACCCGGATCGCGTACAGCTGGGCGCCCGGCGCGGCGCCGGGGCCGATCCGGAAGCCGGCCGGGTCCAGGCCGGGCCGGTAGGGGCCGCGGTACGGCCGGCCGTCGGCGGTGACGCCGAGGCCGGCGGCGGTGCCGGCGACGTGGGTGCCGTGGCCGTTGCGGACGCAGTCGATCGGGTTGTCGTCCGGGCGGGGGTCGGGCTGGTAGTGCGGCGAGGACGGGTCGGGCTGGTAGTCGTCGCCGACCAGGTCGCGGCCGCCGACCACCTTGGCGTTCGGGAAGAGGTCGGCCGGCGCGGACTTCGCCCCGTCGACGGCGCGGAACGCCTCCTCGGTGCCGGGGCCGCCGAAGTCGGCGTGGGTGTAGTCGATGCCGCTGTCGGCGACGCCGATCCGCACGCCCTGTCCGGTGTTCGCCCCGGCCGGGCCGCCGTCGGTCGAGCCGCCGGCCCAGACCGCGGGCGCGCCGGTGACCGGCACCGAGTGCGCGTTGTCCCGCTGCTTGCGGACGATCGGGTGCACGGCCGCGACCCCGGGCAGGGTGCGCAGGGCGGGCAGCCGGTCGGCGGGCACGGCGACGGCGAGGCCGGTGAGCAGGGTGCGGGTGCGGTAGAGCTCCCGGGCGGTGGGGACGGTGTCGTGGACGGCCCCGGCCAGCCGGTCCAGCGCCGTGGAGGCGCGGGTCCGCTGGGCGGCGCCGGCCCGGGCGGCCTCCCCGCGGGCGGCCTCCGGGGAGCGGTGCCGGCGCCGGGCCTCGTCCCCGGCCCGCCGCCAGACGGGCGCGACGGGCTCGGTGGCGAGTTCCAGCAGGACGGCGACCGGTCCGGCCGCGGTGCGGCCCGGCGGGGCCGTCGGCGGGCTGCCGGTGGCCGGGGCGGCGCCGGTCAGCAGGGCCGGGCCGGCGATCAGGGTGAGCGTGAGGCCGAGCCGGGCGAGCGGTCGGCGGACGGCGGTGTGACGCATGGTCCTCTCCCCCGGCCGGGGGAGATGATCCGCATGCGGTGCCGCTGACGCCCGCCCGTGCGGCCGTCGATCACCCTTCCGGGGGCCCCAAATTAGGAATATCGCGCCGGTCGGGGCGAGCGACTTCCGCCGAACGGCGGCAAGTTGCACCCCTGCGAGTGACAAGCCGTCAGCCCGTCCGGCCCATTCGGCGGATGAACGCCGGACGGGCCCGGGACCGGCCCGCGGGCACCCCGGAGGGTCCGTCAGAGGTGGCCGGTCGAGCCGCCGTTGTCGCGGCGGTCCAGCGCCCGCTGCAGCGCGGCGGCGGCGAAGGGGTTGGGCTCGGCGGCCCGGCGACGGCGCGGGGCGCGGGTCTGCGGGGCGGCGGGGGCGGAAGCGGCGTGGCGGTCGGCAGTCGGGGGCATACCGGGGCTCCTTGGTTCGATACGCGCCGGGGGAAACGGACGCGGCGGAGGGGAGGAGGGGGGTACACCGGGCAGGGGTCGCCCGCCCATGGGGTGTGGACGCACGCACGGGCCGAGCGCCCTGGCTACAGGGGCGGCACACCGTGCGGCTTCCTCCACCGTACGGCCCGGGCCCGGCGGTGTCTGCACGAATACTTGGATTTCCTACTATCTGAGACGAGCACCACCCGGAGGAACGCACCAGGGCCCGGACCCCCGTGCGAACGGTGGTCCGGGCCCTGGTGAGGGGCGGTGCGGGGCTCAGTCGCCCAGGTCGACCGAGCGGGCGAAGCGGGCGCCGATCTCGGCGGCGATCGCCGACAGGACCTCCTGCGGGATCTCGCTGTCCACGGTGAGCGAGGCGAGCGCGCCGCTGCCGTCGCGGGCCACCTGCATGCCGGCGATGTTGATGCCGGCGTCGCCGAGGTGGCGGCCGAGGACGCCGACCACGCCGGGCCGGTCGTCGTACTTGAAGAACGCCATGTGGTCGGTGAGCGCGACGTCCACGTCGAAGGCGTCCACGCCGACGATCTTCTGGATCTGCTTGGGGCCGGCCAGCGTGCCGGAGATGGCGATCTCGTCGCCGTCCGCCAGGGTGCCGCGCACGGTGATCACGTTGCGGTGCTCGGGGCTCTCGCTGGAGGTGGTCAGCCGCACCTCGACACCGCGCTCCTGGGCGAACAGCGGGGCGTTCACGTAGGACACCGTCTCCGCCACGACGTCCTCGAACACACCCTTGAGGGCGGACAGTTCGAGCACCTTGACGTCGTGCTGGGTGATCTCGCCGCGGACCTCGACGTCGAGCCGGACGGCCACCTCGCCGGCCAGCGCGGTGAAGATCCGGCCGAGCTTCTCGGCCAGCGGCAGGCCCGGCCGGACGTCCTCGGCGATCACGCCGCCCTGGACGTTGACCGCGTCCGGCACCAGCTCGCCGGCCAGCGCCAGGCGCACCGAGCGGGCGACGGCGATGCCGGCCTTCTCCTGGGCCTCGTCGGTGGAGGCGCCCAGGTGCGGGGTGGCGACCACGTTGTCGAGGGCGAACAGCGGGGAGTCGGTGCACGGCTCCTTGGCGTACACGTCGAGGCCGGCGCCGGCCACCCGGCCGTCGCGCAGGGCGCTCAGCAGCGCGGCCTCGTCGACGATGCCGCCGCGGGCGGCGTTGACGATGCGGACGGTCGGCTTGACCTTGTGCAGCGCCTCGTCGCCGATCAGGCCGATGGTCTCCGGGGTCTTCGGGAGGTGGACGGTGATGAAGTCCGAGACCTCCAGCAGCTCCTCCAGGGAGACCAGCTTGACGCCCATCTGCGCGGCGCGGGCGGCCTGGATGTAGGGGTCGTACGCGACGATCTTCATCCCGAACGCGGACATCCGCTGGGCGACCAGCACGCCGATCCGGCCGAGGCCGACGACGCCGAGGACCTTCTCGCTCAGCTCCACGCCGGTGTACTTGTTGCGCTTCCACTCGCCGCCCTTGAGCGCGGCGTTGGCCGGCGCGATGTTGCGGGCGACGGAGATCAGCAGGCCGCAGGCGAGTTCGGCGGCGGTGACGATGTTGGAGGTCGGCGCGTTCACCACCATGACGCCGGCCTTGGTGGCGGCGGAGACGTCCACGTTGTCGAGACCGACGCCGGCGCGGGCGACGACCTTGAGCTTGCGGGCGGCGGCCAGCGCCTCGGCGTCGATCCTGGTGGCGGAGCGGATCAGGACGGCGTCCACGTCCGCGATCGCGGTCAGCAGCTCGACGCGGTCCGCGCCGTTGCAGTGGCGGATCTCGAAGTCGGGACCGAGGGCGTCGACGGTGGCGGGCGACAGCTCTTCGGCGATCAGTACTACGCCAGATTTCACAGTTGTAGCAGTGCTCACGACAGTGTGTCCTTAACTGTCCGGTTCTCCCCGGCCCCGGGCACGAGGGTGGCCTTGCCGGGCGGGGGGAAGGTGGCATGCCGCGTAGCTAGACGCACGACGCTGTGGGCCTGACGCGCACTCGGAGTGTATCGACGGGCTGGGTAGCAGGCTGCTCCCGTCCGGCAAAATCACCCGGACGGGAGCCGCCTGCTTGTACAAGGGGGAGACAAGGGCGCGGGGCGCTCCCCCGAGGTGCTACGCCTCTTCCTTGACCCAGCTCATCAGCTTGCGGAGCTTCTTGCCGGTGGTCTCCAGCAGGTGGTCCTCGTCGGCCTTCTTGTACTCGTTGTACTTCGGCAGACCGGCCTTGTACTCGGCGATCCAGGTGTTGGCGAAGGTGCCGTCCTGGATCTCGGTGAGGACCTTCTTCATCTCGGCCTTGGTGGCCTCGGTGATGATCCGCGGGCCGGTGACGTAGTCGCCCCACTCGGCGGTCTCGGAGACCGACCAGCGCATCTTCTCCAGGCCGCCCTCGTACATCAGGTCGACGATGAGCTTCAGCTCGTGCAGGCACTCGAAGTAGGCGATCTCCGGCTGGTAGCCGGCCTCGACCAGGGTCTCGAACCCGGCCTTCACCAGGGCGGCGGTGCCACCGCAGAGGACGGCCTGCTCGCCGAACAGGTCGGTCTCGGTCTCCTCGGTGAAGGTGGTCTTGATGACGCCGGCCTTGGTGGCGCCCAGGCCCTTGGCGTAGGACAGCGCCAGGTCGAAGGCCTTGCCGGAGGCGTCCTGCTCGACGGCGACGATCGCCGGGACGCCGCGGCCCTCCTCGTACTGGCGGCGGACCAGGTGACCCGGGCCCTTCGGGGCGACCATGCAGACGTCGACGTCGGCCGGCGGCTTGATGAAGCCGAAGCGGATGTTCAGGCCGTGGCCGAAGAACAGGGCGTCGCCGGCCTTCAGGTGCGGGGCGATGTCGGCCTCGTAGACGTCGGCCTGGATCGGGTCCGGGACCAGGATCATGATGACGTCGGCCTCGGCCGCGGCCTCGGCGGGGGTGACCACGCGCAGGCCGGCCTCCTCGGCCTTGGCACGGGACTTGGACTCCGGCTTCAGGCCGACCCGGACGTCCGCGCCCGAGTCGCGCAGGGACAGCGCGTGGGCGTGGCCCTGGCTGCCGTAACCGATGACCGCGACCTTGCGGCCCTGGATGATGGACAGGTCGGCGTCGTCTTCGTAGAACAGCTCGGCCACGGGGGAACATCTCCTTGCGAGTGGTTTGCCTGGGTCGGCGTCGGTTTCCACCGTATGCGGACCCGGTGAGGGGCGGTGCGGGTGATTCAGGGTGTGAGACAACAAGAGGTGCCGCGCGCCGGCGCGTCGCCGAAAGGGTGGTGGCGGGCGACGGGCGGGCGGTGCCGCGCGCCCGCGCGTCGCCGAAAGGGTGGTGGCGGGCGACGGGCGGGCGGGTCAGGCGCTGCGGTCGAGGGCGCGCAGTGAGCGGTCCGTGATCGAACGGGCGCCGCGTCCGATGGCGACCAGGCCGGACTGGACCAACTCCTTGATGCCGTAGGGCTCCAGCATCCGGAGCATGGCCTCCAGCTTGTCCGAACTGCCGGTGGCCTCGATGGTCACCGCGTCCGGGGACACGTCGACCGTCTTGGCGCGGAACAGCTGGACGATCTCGACGATCTGCGACCGGGTCTCGTTGTCGGCGCGGACCTTCACCAGGACCAGTTCCCGCTGGATCGCAGCGGACTGGTCGAGTTCGACGATCTTTATCACGTTGACGAGCTTGTTGAGCTGCTTGGTGACCTGTTCCAGCGGGAGGTCCTCGACGTTGACCACGATGGTCATCCGGGACACGTCCGGATGCTCGGTCGGGCCGACGGCGAGGGAGTCGATGTTGAAGCCCCGACGGGAGAACAGCGCGGCGATCCGGGCGAGCACGCCGGGCTTGTTCTCGACCAGGACGGAGAGGGTGTGCTTGGACATGGGTCGTGGGTTCCCTTGGTCGTTCCGGAAGGGGCTCAGTCGAGGTCGTCGCCGAAGTCGGGACGCACGCCGCGGGCGAACTGGATCTCGTCGTTGCTGGTGCCGGCCGCGACCATCGGCCAGACCATGGCGTCCTGGTGGACGATGAAGTCGATGACCACCGGGCGGTCGTTGATCTCCATCGCCTGCTTGATCACCGCGTCGAGGTCCTCGGGACGCTCGCAGCGCAGGCCGACGCAGCCCATCGCCTCGGCGAGCAGGACGAAGTCGGGGATCCGGGTGCCCTGGGCCGGCGGCTCGATGCCGTCGTGGCCGGGGCCGGAGTGCAGCACGGTGTTGGAGTAACGCTGGTTGTAGAACAGGGTCTGCCACTGCCGGACCATGCCCAGCGAGCCGTTGTTGATGACCGCGACCTTGATCGGGATGTCGTTCAGGGCGCAGGTGACCAGCTCCTGGTTGGTCATCTGGAAGCAGCCGTCGCCGTCGATCGCCCAGACCGCGGCCTCCGGGCGGCCCGCCTTGGCGCCCATCGCGGCCGGCACCGCGTAGCCCATGGTCCCGGCGCCGCCGGAGTTGAGCCAGGTGCCCGGCTTCTCGAAGCGGATGAACTGCGAGCTCCACATCTGGTGCTGGCCGACGCCCGCCGCGTAGACGGCGTCCGGGCCGACCAGCCGGCCGATCCGCTCGATGACCTGCTGCGGGGAGAGCTGACCGCCGGGCGCGGGCTCATAGCCCACCGGGTAGGTCGTCTTCCACTCGTCGAGCCGCTCCCACCAGTCGGCGTAGTCGCCCTTGTGACCGGCGTCGAACTCGGCCTGGACGGCGACGATGAGGTCGGCCAGCACCTCGCGGGCGTCGCCGACGATCGGCACGTCGGCCGGGCGGTTCTTGCCGATCTCGGCCGGGTCGATGTCGGCGTGGACGACCTTGGCGTACGGGGCGAAGCTGTCCAGCTTGCCGGTGACCCGGTCGTCGAAGCGGGCGCCGAGGGTGAAGAGCAGGTCGGCCTTCTGGAGCGCCGTGACGGCCGGGACGGAGCCGTGCATGCCGGGCATGCCCAGGTGCTGCGGGTGGCTGTCCGGGAAGGCGCCGAGCGCCATCAGGGTGGTGACCACCGGGGCGCCGGTCAGCTCGGCCAGGATGCGCAGCTCGGCCGTGGCGCCGGCCTTGACGACGCCGCCGCCGACGTACAGGACCGGGCGCTTGGCGGTGACCAGCATCTTCGCGGCCTCGCGGATCTGCTTGGCGTGCGGCTTGGTCACCGGGCGGTAGCCGGGCAGCGAGGTCTCGACCGGCCAGCGGAAGGTGGTGGTGGCCTGGAGGGCGTCCTTGGCGATGTCGACCAGGACCGGGCCGGGGCGGCCGGTGGCGGCGATGTGGAACGCCTCGGCGATCACCCGGGGGATCTCGGCCGGGTCGGTGACCAGGTAGTTGTGCTTGGTGATCGGCATGGTGATGCCGCAGATGTCCGCCTCCTGGAAGGCGTCCGTGCCGATCGCCTTGGAGGTGACCTGGCCGGTGATGGCGACGATCGGCACCGAGTCCATGTACGCGTCGGCGATCGGGGTGACCAGGTTGGTGGCGCCGGGGCCGGAGGTCGCCATGCAGACGCCGACCCGGCCGGTGGCCTGCGCGTAGCCGGTGGCCGCGTGGCCGGCGCCCTGCTCGTGGCGGACCAGGATGTGGCGGACCTTGGTGGAGTCCATCAGCGGGTCGTACGCGGGAAGGATGGCCCCGCCCGGGATGCCGAAGACGGTGTCCGCACCGACGGCCTCCAGCGAGCGGATGAGCGACTGGGCGCCGGTCATGGTCTCGACGACGTGCTGGGGAGCGGGAGCGTGGGCGGCCGGGGTGTCCCCGCGGCGGGGGGATGCGGCGTGCTCGGTCATCTGCCTGTCTCTTCTCGGTTCTGGCCGACCCGGTGGTTGCGGGCCCCGGTGGGTCGAGGGGTGGGGTCCCGCGTGCGGGCCGATCGCCGGCTCTGCCCCAATCGTCCCTTTCGCGGGGCCTCGGGGCCAGGGGTCTTGCGGTGGTGGAACAGCGTCAGTGCAACAAAAAACCCCTCGTGCCCAAGGGCATGCGAGGGGTGGCGCGTCGGTCTGTCACGAACGGGACGGGGCCCGCTCAGCCGACGCGCCCGCCAAGTACGAGAATTCGGGTGCGCATGGCAACGACCTTCCTCCCGTCAAGGGTCGACTGTCAAGCAGGTGGGACGACAGTCTCGCCATGCGGACCGACCCCCGGACCCGCCACGGCCGGGCGTTCGGGCAGGTCGGAGGCGTTGCGGTGAGGCAGGACACGCCCTCCGGCGGCCTCGCCGCAGCCACTCGTCCGGGTGTCCGCGGCCCGGTGGGCGCGGCGCGCGGGCAGCGGGCCGAGCGGCCTGGGCACCGGGTACGCGCGGCGGGCCAGCTCGCGGCGCAGCCGGGTCTCGTCGAGCGGGGCGGCGAAGGCCGATCCCTGGACCTGGCGGCAGCCCAGCTCCTGCAGCACGGCCACCTGGCGGGGCAGGTCGACGCCCTCGGCGGCGGTGACCAGGCCGAGGTCCCGGCCGAGCCGCAGGGCGTGCCCGGCGAGGGTCCGGGAGAGCGCCGACTCGCCCAGGTCCCGGACCAGCGAGCGGTCCAGCTTCAGTCCGTCGAAGGGGAGCCTGACCAGCGCCCCGAGCGAGCCGCTGCCGGCCCCGAAGCCGGCCAGCGCGGTGGCCACGCCGAGCCGGCGCAGCGCGTCCAGGCGGCGGCCGAGCTCGTCGGCCAGGTCGTCCGGGCCGGTCCGGGCCACTTCGACGATCAGCTGGCCGCCGGGCAGGCCGCTGTCCCGCAGCGCCGCGACCACCGCCTCGTACAGGCCGGGCGAGCAGAGCCGCTCGGCGGAGAGCCGGACCGACACCGGGACCGGCGGCGGCGAGGTCCGGCCCCGGCCGGCCGGGCCGCGGCGCAGCGCGGCGGCGGTCACCGCCTCGCGGACCAGCCAGCGGGAGAACCGGGCGGCGGCGTCCCCGTGCTCGGTGGAGCGCAGGAACTCGGCGGGGGTGAGCAGCAGGCCCTGGGCGGAGCGCCAGCGGGCCTGGGCCTCGACGGCGGCGACCGCGCCGCTGGTGAGGTCCACCACGGGCTGGTGGAGCAGGGTGAAGCCGCCCTCCCGGACGGCCGCGCGCAGCCGTTCGTCCAGTTCGGTGCGGCGCTCCAGGTCGGCGCGCATGGCCGGGGTGTAGAGCATCACCCGGCCCTTGCCCTCGGACTTGGCGCGGTACATCGCCAGGTCGGCGTTGCGCATCAGCTCGTCGGCGGCGGCCCGCGGGTCTGCGGCAGGGCCGCGCTCGGGGGTGCCGAAGGCGATGCCGATGCTGGCGGCGACGCTGAGTTCGCTGCCGCCGATCCAGTAGGGCTCGGAGAGCGCGGTGCGCAGCCGTTCGGCGAGCTCCTGGACCTGGAGGCGGCCGAGCGGGCCGCAGACCAGGGTGGCGAACTCGTCGCCGCCGAACCGGGCGACGGTGTCGCCGCTGCGGACGGCGCCCTGCAGCCGGCGGGCGGCCTGGACCAGCAGCTCGTCGCCGACCTGGTGGCCGGCGGTGTCGTTGACGGCCTTGAAGCCGTCCAGGTCGAGGAAGAGCACGGCGACCCCGGCGCCCGCCCCGTCCTGCTGGCCGCGGGTGGCCAGCGCGGCGCGCAGCCGCTGGGTGAACAGCGCCCGGTTGGGCAGGTCGGTGAGCGGGTCGTGGAAGGCGTTGTGCTGCAACTGGGCCTGCAGCATGACCCGTTCGGTGACGTCGCGGCTGTTCAGGATCAGGCCGTCGCGGTACCGGTCGACGGTCGACTCGACGTGCAGCCACTCGCCGGCGCCGGAGCCGATCCGGCACTCCACCCGGGCCGCGGGCAGCGGTTCGGCGCCGGGGTCGCGGTGGGCGACCAGCCGGCCGCGGGCCAGGAAGCGACGGACCTCCAGCAGCACCCGGTCGACGTCCTCGGGGTGGATCAGGTCGAGCAGGTTGCCGCCGACCAGCTCCTCCGGGTCGCGCCCGTAGACGCCGAGGGCGGCCGGGGAGACGTAGGAGAGCACGCCGTTGGCGCCGGCGATCATGATGACGTCGCTGGAGCCCTGCACCAGGGAGCGGAAGTGCGCCTCCTTGTGGGCGAGTTCCTGGGCCAGCGAGAGGTTGTCGAGCAGCATGATGCCCTGCCGCAGGATCAGCGCCAGGCCGACGGTGCAGGCCGCCGAGGCCACCACCCGGTCCAGCGAGCGGCCGCCGAGGGCGTTGTAGAGGATCCCGGCGGTGCAGACCGCGGCGGCGGCGTACGGGGTGAGCGCGCTGAAGGTGGTGGCCACCCGGCGGCGGGGCAGGCCGCCGAGGGCGGGGTGCTCGCGCAGCGGGCGGCGCCAGCGCGGGGACCACGGCGCCCAGGCGAGCAGCAGGCTGCCGGCGAACCAGCCGGCGTCCAGCAGTTCGCCGGAGTGGTAGCTGCTGCGCAGCTCGGGCGAGGTGAACAGGGCGTCGCAGAGCACCGTGACGGCGAGGCCGACCATGGCGGTGTGGACGGCCGCCCGGTTGCCGTCCCGACCGCCGAAGCGCAGGCCGACGACGAGCGAGACGAGCAGGATGTCCAGCACCGGGTAGGCCAGGTTGAGGGCCAGCCGCAGCGGGGAGCCGGCCTCGCCGGCGGCGGTGCGGCCGAGCGCCAGGCTCCAGCTGAGGGTGAACAGCGAGCCGGCCACCAGCCAGCCGTCCAGCAGCAGGCAGAGCCAGCCGGCGGCGGTGCGGGGGCGCTGGGCGAGCACCAGGACACCGGTGATGGCGAGCGGGGCGAACAGCAGGAAGGCGTACTCGGCCAGCGAGTTCGGCGGCAGCGGGGTCCGCTCGACCAGCTCGTACCAGCCCCAGGTGCCGTTGCCGAAGGCGACCATCAGCGAGGAGAGGCCGAACAGCAGCCAGGCCGGGCGGGCGTGGCCGCCGACCGTGCAGCCGTACGCGAGACAGGAGAGCGCGGCTGCGAGGGCGGCCGCGGCCAGGCCGAAGTCGCCCATGAAGACGGCGATCTGGCGCGAGCCCCAGCCGAGCGCGGCGCCCAGGGCGTAGGCCAGGCAGAGCACGCCGAGGGCGGCGCCGGGCAGCTTGCGGCTGTCGAGCGCCCGGCGCAGCGGCCCGGGTCTCGCGCCGCCGCCGGCCGGCCCGAACGGGGGCGGATCGGCGGCGCGGACGCCGTGCGGGGCCGGGCCGGGCCGCAGCGGGCCGTCCACGGGCAGGGCGGTGTCCGGTGCCTGGGGCCGTCCGGCTCCGGGCAGCACCGCGTCGGTGGAGCTCACTCGGCCTCTCCCCCTCCGGCCCGGGGCCTCGCGCCCCGGTCACGGACCACCGGCCGCGCGCCTGGTGGCCGTGCGCGGTGACCTGGCGCCCCGGCAGGGCGGTGGCCCAGGGGGCGGGGGGCCTGCCGGCCGTCCCGCCACACCGATGTTCCCGTTCGGGACCCTACACCACTTCGGTCACTCAATGACACGCACACTCAACTTAGAGTAATGGTCCCGGAGTGGGTCGGTACGGCCGATTCCGCCGAAACGGGCCGGTTGGCGGGGGCGTACGAACAGGGGCTCACGCGGCGCGCACGGGAGCACGCGGAGGCGCCCGCCCGGCACCGGCCCGAGCGGCGGCGGCGCCGGACGGGCCACGGCGGGCGGGCGGTCAGCGGCCGACCGGGCTCAGGTCCTCGGGGAACAGCCGCAAGCGGTGGGCCAGCGCGGCGGCCTCGCCCCGGCCGGTCACCGCGAGCTTGCCGAGGATGTTGGACACGTGCACGCTGGCGGTCTTCGGCGAGATGTACAGTTCCTCGGCGATCTGCCGGTTGGTGCACCCCCGGGCGAGCAACCGGAGCACGTCCCGCTCACGGGGGGTGAGACCAAAGGATTCGCCGGCCGGCACCACCGCGGCGGGCACGGGGCGCTCGGCGACCACCGCCAGGCCGGCCCGCCCGGCCAGCGCGTCGATCTGGGCGCAGAGTCCGGCGTCGGACCGGGCGGACGCCAGTTCCCGCGCCTCGCGCAGGAGTTCGACACCGGACTCGCGGCGTCCGGCGAGCACCTCGGCCTCACCGGCCCGCAGCAGGGCGACCGCCAGCGGGTACGGCAGACCGGTCGGGCGCAGCGCCGCGACCGCCCCGGCCCACTGTTCCGGGGTGTCCGCCCCCTCGGCGCGGGCCAGTTCGGCCTCCAGCAGCCGGGCCCAGCCGTGGTGCAGCGGCACGGTCGGGGTCAGCTCGGCCGCGGTCGAGGCGATCCGGGCCAGGACGGCGGCCCGCCCCCGGTCGGCCTCCGGCAGGCCCCGGCTGTCGGCCTCGGCGGCGGCGCCGTCCACCAGCAGCGGGTAGAGGTCGGCGAGGTAGCCGCACCGGAGGTCCTCGTCCAGGGCGGCGATCAGCTCGGCCCGGGCGTCCAGCGGGCGGCCGGCCCCGACGGCGATCCGCAGCGCCAGCCGCGCGATCGGGACGGAGTGCTGGAGCTGGCCGACCCGGTTGGCCGCCCGGGCCTGCGCCAGCATCGCGGCGGCGGCGGGCAGGTCGCCGCGGAGCAGGGCGAGTTCGCCGCGCATCCGGTCCAGGAACTCGGCGTGGGTGCCGGTCGAGCCGATCAGCTCGCACTCGGCGAGCACCCGCTCGGCCTCGTCGATCCGCCCGAGGTCCATCAGCGCCTCGGCGAGGTTGCCGGTCAGGATGGTGCCGATGTTGCGCTGCAGGCCGTTGCCGCGGGCGGACTCCAGCCCCTCGCGGGCGAGCGCGACCGCCTCCTCGGCGCGGCCGAGGCCGCGCTGCATGGAGGACAGGTTGTTGATGCCGCGCAGCAGGACGTCCGGTGCGCCGATCCGCCGGGTGGCCTCCACGGCGGCGGTGAGCTGGGCGACCGCGGTCTCCGGGTCGGAGTCGAGGTCGTTGCGCAGCCCGCTGAGCGTCATCAGGGCGTGCTGCTCGACGGCGTGCGCGCCCACCTCGCGGGCGATCCGGACGGCCCGCTCGGCGAGCTCGACCAGTTCGGGCCGGGGGTTGGAGAGCATCCCGCTGCCGGCGCCGAGCGCGAACACCTCGGCCTGGACGGCGGACGGCGGCAGGTGCTCGACCAGCCGGTGCGCGTACGCGATCTCCTCCTCGTCGCCGGAGCGGCGCAGGTGGCCGAGCATCCGGGCCCGGTTGATCCGGAACCAGGCGGCGCGGGCCGGGTGCTCGGTCTCGTCGACCAGCTTGAGCGCCCGCTTGGCCAGGCTCAGCCCGCGCTCGCGGTCGCCGCTGCGCCGGGCCGCGACCACCGCCTCGGCGAGCACGTCGATCAGGCAGAGCTGCGCGCAGCCGGCGCTGTGCCGGTCGACGTCGCAGGAGCAGGGCGGGTAGGTCTCGGCCCAGTCGTGCGGCCGCAGGGTGCTCGCCAGCACGTCCTCGGAGACCTCGTCCCAGAGCTCCAGGGCGCGCTCCAGCATCCGCAGCTGCTCGGCGAAGGCGTTGCGCCGACGGGCCGCCCGGGCGGCCTCCAGGGCGGTCGGCAGGGCCCGGGCCGGATCGTGCGCGTGGTACCAGTAGTTGGCCAGCCGGGCGGGTCGGACGTCGGAGCCGACCAGGTGCGGATCGGCCTCCAGCGCGGCGGCGAACCGCCGGTTGATCCGGTGCCGTTCGCCGGGCAGCAGGTCGTCCGAGACCGCCTCGCGGACCAGCGCGTGCCGGAACCGGTAGCCGTCGCCGTCGGTGTCCGGGCGCAGGATGTTGGCGCCGACGGCGGCCCGGAGCGAGGCGATCAGCTCCTCCTCGTCGTCCAGGACGGCGGCGAGCAGGGCGTGCTCGACGTAGGAGCCGCCCTCGGCGGCGATCCGCAGGACGCGTTGGGTCTGCTCGTCCAGGGCCTCGACCCGGACCAGCAGCATGTCCCGGAGCGAGTCGGTGAGCCCGGCCGAACAGCCCTCGCGGAAGGCCGTGGCGAGCTCCTCGACGAAGAAGGGGTTGCCCTCGGAGCGGCGGTGGATCCGCGCGACCAGCTCCCGGTCCGGGGCGGCGGTGCCGAGGATGCCGGCCAGCTGCGCGGCGACCTCGCCGGGCCCGAAGCGCTCCAGTTCGGCCCGCTGCACGGTGCGCAGCCGCTCCAGTTCGGCCAGGAACGGGCGCAGCGGGTGGCGGCGGTGCAGGTCGTCGCTGCGGTAGGTGGCGACCAGCAGCACCCGGGCCCGGTGCAGGGTGCGGACCAGGTAGGCCAGCAGCTCCCGGGTGGAGCGGTCGGACCAGTGGAGGTCCTCGACGGCGAGCACGAGGGTACGGTCCGTGCCGAGTCGTTCGAACAGCCTCGCGGTGTGCTCGAACAGCCGGGCCCGTCCGTACTCGTCGTTGGGTTCGCCGTCGGCCTCGCCGAAGTCCGGCAGCAGCCGGGCGAGGTGACCTTCCATCCCGGCCGCCGCGGCCTCGAACTCGGCGCCCAGACCGCGGTGCAGCCGACGCAGCGCGGTGGCCAGCGGCGCGTACGGCAGGCCCTCGGCGCCGACCTCCAGACAGCCGCCGACGGTGGTGATCACCTTGTCGTAGCAGGCCTGGCGGAGGAACTCCTCCAGCAGCCGGGTCTTGCCGACCCCGGCCTCGCCGCCGATCAGCACGGTCTGCGGCTGCCCGTCGCCGGCCCTGCGCAGCGCGTCGAGCAGGACGGTGAGTTCCGGGTCGCGGCCGACGAAGACGGGACTCACCGATATCTGCTGCATGGAGGCGAGCATGCCATAGAGGTCATCCGCCCTCCGAGCGGTTATCCCGCCCTCCGAACGCCCGGAGGGGGAGGCGCACCCCCGTGTCGCCTCCCCCTCCGGTCCTCGCACGGCACCTTGGTGCCGGTTCGTCAGCATTCGCGCGGGCGGACGGCGCCCCGCGGGGTGCGGAAGGCCACATTCGGGCGCCAGCCGGGGCGCTTGGTCCCCTTGGCGGCACGGACCAGACGCTCGTGCTCGGCGACGGCCTGAAGTTCGCGCTCGTGCTGCTTGATGAGCTCGTACTCGATCACGGTGTTTCCCCTCGTGGGTTTCGGTGTCTCTCTCGTTCTGAGGTCAAGACTCCTCCCCCAGGGGGGGTGCGCCACATCGGCAGCCTGCCGGATGTTCCGGGGGCCGGTCGCCTTAGGGGCGCGGCGGTGGGGACGACAAAGGCCCGGCCTCACCCCTTATGAAGGGTAAGACCGGGCCCAGGGCGTCTAAGTAGGCCTTAGATCGCCTTACGTGCCTTAGAAACTCAGGCGGAGACGCCCAGCTTCTCCAGGATCAGATCCTTGACGCGCGCCGCGTCGGCCTGGCCGCGGGTGGTCTTCATGACCGCGCCGACCAGCGCGCCGACGGCGGCGACCTTGCCGTCGCGGATCTTGGCGGCGATCGCCTCGTTCTCGGCGATGGCCTGGTCCACGGCGGCACCGAGCGCGGAGTCGTCCGAGACCACGGCCAGGCCGCGCTTCGCGACGACCTCGTCCGGCTCGCCCTCGCCGGCCAGCACGGCCTCGATGACCTGGCGGGCCAGCTTGTCGTTCAGCTTGCCCTCGGCGACCAGCGCGGTGACCCGGGCGACCTGCGCCGGGGTGATCGGCTGCTCGGCCAGCTCGGTGCCGGTCTCGTTGGCCCGGCGGGCCAGCTCGCCCATCCACCACTTGCGGGCCTGGTCGGCCGGGGCGCCGGCGGCGATGGTCTCCTGGATCGGCTCGACGGCGCCGGCGTTCAGCACCGACTGCATGTCCTTGTCCGTCAGGCCCCACTCGGCCTGCAGCCGGTCCCGGCGCACCCGGGGCAGCTCGGGCAGCGCGGCCCGCAGCTCCTCGACCCACGCGCGGGCCGGCGCGATCGGCACCAGGTCCGGCTCCGGGAAGTACCGGTAGTCCTCGGCGTTGTCCTTGATCCGGCCGGCGGTGGTGCTGCCGTCGTCCTCGTGGAAGTGCCGGGTCTCCTGGACGATGGTGCCGCCGTCGGTCAGCACGGTGGCGTGCCGCTGGATCTCGAAGCGGGCGGCCCGCTCGACGCTGCGCAGCGAGTTGACGTTCTTGGTCTCCGAGCGGGTGCCGAAGGTCTCGGTGCCGTTCGGGCGCAGCGACAGGTTGACGTCGCAGCGCATCTGGCCCTTGTCCATCCGGGCCTCGGAGACGCCCAGCGAGCGGATCACCTCGCGCAGCTCGGCGACGTACGCGCGGGCGACCTCGGGGGCCCGCTCGCCGGCGCCGACGATCGGCTTGGTGACGATCTCGATCAGCGGGATGCCGGCCCGGTTGTAGTCCAGCAGCGAGTGGGTCGCGCCGTGGATCCGGCCGGTGGCGCCGCCGACGTGGCTGGACTTGCCGGTGTCCTCCTCCATGTGGGCGCGCTCGATCTCCACCCGGAAGGTCGTGCCGTCCTCCAGCTGCACGTCGAGGTAGCCGTCGAAGGCGATCGGCTCGTCGTACTGCGAGGTCTGGAAGTTCTTCGGCATGTCCGGGTAGAAGTAGTTCTTCCGCGCGAACCGGCACCACTCGGCGATCTCGCAGTTCAGCGCCAGGCCGATCTTGACGGCCGACTCGACGCCCACCGCGTTGACGACCGGCAGCGAGCCCGGCAGGCCCAGGCAGGTCGGACAGACCTGGCTGTTGGGCTCGGCGCCCAGCTCGGTCGAACACCCGCAGAACATCTTGGTCTTGGTGCCCAGCTCGACGTGGACCTCCAGGCCCATCACCGGGTCGTACGACGCGAGAGCGTCCTCGTAGGAGACCAGGTTCATGACGCTCACAGCGTCCCCTTCACTAAAAAGTCTTCGGTGGTGCGGGCCCGGCCTGCACCGCGGGTGCAGGCCGGGGCCTCACGCGCTGGGTCAGCCCAGCAGGACGTCGTCGTCGCCGAGCCGGCGCAGCTCGCGCACCAGCAGGGCGGTGCCGGTGACCAGGGCGGCGGCGCCGACCAGGGCGTTGACCAGCTTGAGGGTGTCGCTCTCGCCGCGGGCCTTGCGCACGTCCTTGGCGATGGTGATCGCGCTGAAGGCGCTGGTGCCGATGGACAGCCAGAGCCCCGGCTTGGAGTGCTTCCACCCCTTCAGCGAAGCGGACTGGGCCTTGGCGTTCTCGATCTTGCTCACAGTGCCGGTGCCTCCTCCAGCAGGGTGTGCCCCCACTTGTCGTTGAGTGCGGCCTCGACGGCGCCGCCCACGCGGTACAGGCGGTCGTCCGCCATCGCGGGTGCGATGATCTGCAGGCCGACCGGGAGATTGTCCTCCGGCGCCAGGCCGACCGGCAGCGACATGGCCGCGTTGCCCGCAAGGTTGGACGGAATCGTGCAGAGGTCGGCCAGATACATCGCCATCGGGTCGTCGGCGCGCTCGCCGATCGGGAAGGCGGTGGTCGGCGTGGTCGGCGAGACCAGGACGTCGACGCCCGCGAAGGCGGCGTCGAAGTCGCGCGAGATCAGCGTGCGCACCTTCTGGGCCGAGCCGTAATAGGCGTCGTAGTAGCCCGAGGAGAGCGCGTAGGTGCCGAGGATGATGCGGCGCTTCACCTCGGGGCCGAAGCCGGCCTCGCGGGTCAGCGCGGTGACCTCCTCGGCGGAGCGGGTGCCGTCGTCGCCGACCCGCAGGCCGTAGCGCATCGCGTCGAAGCGGGCCAGGTTGGACGAGGCCTCGCTCGGCGCGATCAGGTAGTACGCCGGCAGCGCCAGGGTGAACGACGGGCAGGAGACCTCGACGACCTCGGCGCCCAGCTCGCGCAGCAGCTCCACCGACTCGTTGAAGCGCTGCATCACGCCGGCCTGGTAGCCCTCGCCGGCGAACTCCTTGACCACGCCGATCCGCATGCCGCGCACGTCGCGCAGCTTCGCGGCCTCGACCACGGCCGGGACCGGCGCGTTGATCGAGGTGGAGTCCAGCGGGTCGTAGCCGGCCACGGCCTCGTGCAGCAGCGCCGCGTCCAGCACGGTGCGGGCGCACGGGCCGCCCTGGTCCAGGCTGCTGGAGAACGCCACCAGGCCGTAGCGGGACACCGAGCCGTAGGTCGGCTTCACGCCGACGGTGCCGGTGACGGCGCCGGGCTGGCGGATCGAGCCGCCGGTGTCGGTGCCGATCGCCAGCGGGGCCTCGAAGGCGGCCAGCGCGGCGGCCGAACCGCCGCCCGAGCCACCGGGGATGCGGGAGAGGTCCCACGGGTTGCCGGTCGGGCCGTAGGCGGAGTTCTCGGTGGAGGAGCCCATCGCGAACTCGTCCATGTTGGTCTTGCCGAGGATGACGACGCCGGCGTCCTTGAGACGCGCGGTCAGCGTGGCGTCGTACGGCGGGACCCAGCCTTCGAGGATCTTCGAACCGCAGGTGGTCGGGACGCCCTTGGTGGTGAAGACGTCCTTGAGCGCCAGCGGGACGCCGGCCAGCGGGCCCAGCTCCTCGCCCTTGGCGCGCTTGTCGTCGACGGCCCTGGCCGCGTTCAGCGCGCCCTCGGTGTCGACGTGCAGGAAGGCGTTGACCTTCTTGTCGACGGCCTCGATGCGGTCCAGGTGCGCCTGCGCGACCTCGACCGCGGACACCTCGCCCTTGGCGATGGCGTCGGCGGTCCGCGCGGCGGTGTAACGAATGAGCTCGGTCATCTCGGTCAGTCCTCCCCGAGGATCTGGGGAACGCGGAAACGCTGCTCCTCGGCGGCCGGGGCGCCGGCCAGCGCCTGGTCCGGGGTGAGCGACGGCCGGACCTCGTCCGCGCGCATGACGTTGGTCAGCGGCAGCGGGTGGGAGGTGGGCGGGACGTCCTGTCCGGCGACCTCGGAAACGCGGGCGACCGCGCCGATGATCACGTCGAGCTGCTCGGCGAAGTGGTCCAGCTCTTCGGCCTGCAACTCAAGACGCGACAGCCGAGCGAGGTGGGCGACCTCCTCGCGCGTGATGCCAGGCATGCAGCGATCCTCAGGGTGAGTTCTGGTGAGGCCCGGATCCGCCTTCCGGTGGCGCCGGGCCCGGGCCGGGAGCAGCCTGTCCGGCGCTCCCGTCCTCGTGGTCTGTGGTGCCCATCCTATGGGTCACGGGATGGCCACCGGCCAACGACCGGCGGGGGCCCCGGTCACCGCCGCCGGGCGGCGCCGCTCACTGCGGGCGGGTCGGCGCCCAACTCTGCTGCGTGGGCGCCTGGATCTCCAGCTTGGCGGCCTGCACCGCCTGGATCACGGGCGGCAGGACCGGCTGGATCGCCGGCGGCAGCCGGTCGGCGGCGGCGGTCAGCCGCTCCACCGGCGGGGCGCCGGTGCGGTGCACCCGCAGCCAGGCGGTGGCCTGCTCGGCCGGCAGCGCCGCCGACACCAGCCAGCCCTGCACCGCGTCCACGCCCATGCAGGCCAGCCGCTCCCAGGTCTCGTCGTCCTCGACGCCCTCGGCGACCACGGTCAGGCCGAGCGAGTGGGCCAGCTCGACCGAGCAGCGGACCACCGCCGCGTCGTGGTCGTCGGTGGCCATCCGGGAGACGAAGGAGCGGTCGATCTTCAGCTCGCCGACCGGCAGGCTGCGCAGCCGCACCAGCGAGGAGTGGCCGGTCCCGAAGTCGTCCAGGGACATCCCGACCCCGTACCCGCGCAGCTCCGCGAGGGTGTCGGCGGCCCGCCGCGAGTCGTCCAGCAGCAGCCGCTCGGTGATCTCCAGCTGGAGCGCGTGGGCCGGCACCTGGTGGCGGACGAGGTGGCCGGCGACCCGCTGGGCGAAGCCGGGGTTGAGCACGTCGCGCGGCGAGACGTTCACCGCGACCTGCACCTGGAGGCCCTGCTCGCGCCAGTGGGCGAGCTGGCCGACGGCGGCCTCCAGCACGTAGTCGGTCAGCCGGGGCATCAGGCCGCTGGACTCGGCGAGGCCCACGAACTCGTCCGGGGAGACCCGGCCCTGGCCGGGCCGCTCCCAGCGGAGCAGCGCCTCCAGCCCGACCACCCGGCCGTCGAAGGCCACCTTGGGCTGGTAGTGCAGCTGCACCTCGCCGGTCTCCAGGGCCCGCCGCAGGTCGCCCAGCAGCCCGATCCGGTACGGGGTGTCGGCGTCCTGGGCCTCGTCGTACTGCTCGACCGAGGTGCGGCCGCGCTGCGCGTGCCCCATCGCCACGTCGGCGCGGCGCAGCAGCGACTCGGCGTCCTGGGCGTGCTGGGGGAAGACGCAGACGCCGGCGCTGGCCTCCAGGACGAGCAGCAGGCCGTCGAGGCGGATCGGCGCGGCCAGTTCGGCGATCAGTGCCTTGGCCACCTTCTCCAGGGAGTCCGGGCAGCCGATGCCGGGCAGCAGGACGGCGAACTCGTCGCCGCCCATCCGGGCCACCATCGGGCGGCCGCGGTAGTGCCGGGGGAGGCCGGCGAAGACGTCGTCGATCGATTCGCGGGTGGCGCTGCCGGCGGCCCCGCCGGAGCGCAGCGCCCGGTGCAGGCGGCGGGCGATGTGGACGAGCAGGCGGTCGCCGGCGGTATGACCGAGAGTGTCGTTGAGCGACCGGAAGCGATCGAGGTCGAGCAGGATCAGACCGACGCTGTACCCCTCGGTGTGTTCGGCGATCGCCTCCTGGGCGGCGAGGAGTAAGGCCTGGCGGTTGGGCAGGTCGGTCAGCGGGTCGGTGAGCTGGTCGCGCGCCCGGTCCCGGGCGATCCGCCAGGCCGCGACCAGGACGGCCAGCGGCACCGCGAACAGTGGCAGCAGCTCCGCCTCGTAGCGGTAGACCAGCACGGCCAGCGGGATGAGCGGCGCGGCGCCGGCCAGCAGCACGCCGAGCAGCAGGACCGCTCCTGCCACCCCCTGCGGCGGGCGTGTGGGCGCACCGCCGGTCGTACGATCCATAAGCCCTGTCCTCCGTCGGGCCCGCCCCGTCAGGCCGCCTAGCGGTGAGGCACCGTACCGGTGCCGGCAGCCTGCCGGGCATGGAGCGGCCCCGCGGAGTCCGGCTCGGCCGGTACCCCCACCCCTGCTGACACTCTGTTGCGCTCCAGGGTATGCGCGGCTTCACCCGACGGGCAGACTTTCGGACAACCGGACATACGCCACCGCCGTGGGTGCCGCACAGTGTCACGATGCCCGCTTACACTGTGCGGCACCCGATGACGTTGCATCAGGACGATAACAAGCCGGATTCGGGGCTTCCGCGCGCGGGGTCGACCCCGGGTCAGCTCCCGGTGCCCTCCCCGGCGGGCTCCTCGACGGGCTCGGCGGTGGGCTCGGCGACGGGCTCTGTGGTGGGCTCGGCAGCGGGCTCCTCGGCGTCCTTCTTGGCGGCGGCCTTCTTCCGCGCCGGTGCCTTCTTCGCCGGCTCCTCCACCGGCTCCGGCGGCAGCCCCAGGTGGACCCGGGCGGCGGCCGACCCCTGCTCCAGCAGGATCGCGAAGCCCGCGTCGTCGAGGACCGGCAGCCCCAGCTGAACGGCCTTGTCGTACTTGGATCCGGGATTGTCACCCGCGACCACGAAGTGGGTCTTCTTCGACACCGAACCGGTCACCTTCGCGCCCCGCGAGGTCAGCGCCTCCTTGGCGCCGTCCCGGGTGTGCCCGGCCAGGGTGCCGGTGACGACGACCGTCAGCCCCTCCAGCGGACGCTCGCCCTCCTCCTCGGTGGCCTCCTCGGTGAAGCGGACCCCGGCGGCCCGCCACTTCTCGACGATCTCCCGGTGCCAGTCCACCTGGTACCACTCGACGATCGAGCGCGCGGTACCGGCGCCGACCCCCTCGGTGGCGGCCAGCCGCTCCTCGCTCGCCGCGAAGATCGCGTCCAGGTCCCGGAACTCCCGGGCCAGGTCCTGGGCGGCGACCGGGCCGACGTGCCGGATCGAGAGACCGTTGAGGAAGCGCCAGAGCGGGCGGTCCTTGGCCTTCTCGATGTTCTCCAGCATCAGCCCGGTGTTCTTCTTCGGCGCACCGGCGGTGGTGGCGAAGAAGAACACCTCCTTCTCCTCGCCGGTCTCGTCGTCGAGCTTCGGCATGCCGGTCTTCTGGTCGCGCACCAGCACCTTGATCGGGAGCAGCTGCTCCACCGTCAGGCCGAAGATGTCGCCCTCGTTGCCCACCGGCGCCTCGGCCGGCGCCAGCGGCTGGGTCAGCGCGGTGGCCGCGACGTAGCCGAGCCCCTCGATGTCCAGCGCCGACCGGCCGCCGAGGAAGGCGATCCGCTCACGGATCTGGGCCGGGCAGAACCGGGCGTTGGGGCAGCGCAGATCGATGTCCCCCTCCGCCATCGGCCGCAGCTCGCTGTCGCACTCGGGACAGTGCGAGGGCATCACGAAGGCCTGCTCGGTGCCGTCCCGCAGGTCGTACACCGGCCCGAGGATCTCCGGGATCACGTCGCCGGCCTTGCGCAGCACCACGGTGTCGCCGAGCAGGACGTCCTTGGCCTTGACGACCTCCTGGTTGTGCAGCGTCGCGTACTGCACCATCGAGCCGGCCACCTTCACCGGCTCCGCCAGCACCGCGTACGGGGTGGCCCGGCCGGTGCGGCCGATGCCCACCTTGATGGCGGCGAGCTTCCCGGTGACCTCCTCCGGCGGGTACTTCCAGGCGATCGCCCAGCGCGGGGACTTCGAGGTGGAACCGAGCCGGCCCTGGAGGGCGATCTCGTCCACCTTGACGACCACGCCGTCGATCTCGTGCTCGACCGAGTGCCGCTGCTCGCCGAAGTGCGCGATGAACGCCCGCACCTCGTCGAGCGTGCCGACCACCTCGTTGTGCCGGGCGGTCGGCAGGCCCCACCCGCGCAGCAGCTCGTAGGCGTGCGACTGGTTGTCGATGTCGAAGCCGACCCGGGCGCCGATGCCGTGCACCACCATGTGCAGCGGACGGGAGGCGGTGATCAGCGGGTCCTTCTGGCGCAGCGAGCCGGCCGCGGCGTTCCGCGGGTTCATGAACAGCCGGATCATCGCCCGGGGCCGCTTGCCCTCCTTGGCGCGCTCCTCGTTCTCCAGCCGGCGGCGCTCGTTCTCCTCCGCGAAGGAGGCGTTGAGCGCCTCGAAGGCCTCGGTCGGGAAGTAGACCTCGCCGCGGATCTCCACCAGCTCGGGCACGTCCTCGCCCTGGAGCCGGTGCGGGATCTCCTTGATGGTGCGGACGTTGGCGGTGATGTCCTCGCCGACCCGGCCGTCGCCGCGGGTCGCGGCCTGCACCAACTGGCCGTTCTCGTACGTGAGGTTGACGGCCAGGCCGTCCACCTTCAGCTCGCAGAGGTAGTGGTACTCGATGCCGGCCAGCTCGCCGGCGACCCGCTCGGCCCAGGCGGCGAGCTCGTCGCCGTCCATCGCGTTGTCGAGGCTGAGCAGCCGCTCCCGGTGCTCGACCGGGGCGAACAGCAGGGTCGGCGCGCCGCCGACCTTCTGCGAGGGCGACTCCGGCGTCACCAGCGCCGGGTGCTCGGCCTCCAGCCCCTCCAACTCGCGCATCAGCGCGTCGAACTCGGCGTCGCTGACAACCGGCGCGTCCTGCTCGTAGTACCGGGCCCGGTGGTCCGTGATCTCGGCGGCGAGCTCCGCGTGCCGCTTGCGCACCTCCGCCGGGACGTCCTCCCAGCCCTCGACAGCCACCACCGCAAGCCCTCCGTCAATTCTCATTCCGGGTTGTCCACCAGGCTCCGGGCCGCGTTCACGCTGAGTGACAACGCCCGGCGCGCATGGGCCGGGGAGGCCCCGGCCAGCCCGCAGGTCGGCGTCACCAGCACGCGGCGGCCCAGCAGCTCCGGGGCGAACCCGAGCCTGCGCCACAACGCCCTGACACCCTGGACACTACCGGCCGGGTCCGACAGTCCCGCTGATTGAGCGAGCGCCTGCTCGGTCGAGGGGACGACGCCGGCGAAGATCGTCGTGCCGGCCTCGACCGCCTCGCCCAGATCCTCGTCCTCACGCTCGGTCAGCAAGGAGAAGTCCAGCGAGACACCGGCCACCCCGGCCCGGCGCAGCAGCGGCAGCGGCACCCGCGGCGCGCAGCAGTGCACCACCACGGGCACGTCGAGGGCGCCGATCACGTCCCGCAGCGCCTCCTCGGCGAGCTGCCGGTCGACCGCGCGCAGCCGCTGGAAGCCGCTCGCCGTCCTCACCTCGCCGGCCAGCACTGCGGGCAGCGAGGGCTCGTCCAGCTGGAGCACCACCTCGGCGCCCGGCACCCGGTGGCGGACGTCGGCGAGGTGGCGGCGCAGGCCCTCGGTGAGCGAGCCGGCGATGTCCCGGCAGGCGCCGGGGTCGGCGAGCGCCTTCTCGCCGTACTTGAGCTCGACGGCGGCGGCCAGCGTCCACGGGCCGACCGCCTGCACCTTGAGCGCACCGGTGTACCCCTGGGTGAACTCCTCCAGCGCGTCGAGGTCCTCGCCGAGCCAGGAGTGGGCGCGCCGGGTGTCCCGGCCCGGGCGGTCGGTGAACCGCCAGCCGCTCGGCTCGGTCTGCGCGAACAGCTCGACCAACAGGCCGGCGGACCGGCCGATCATGTCGGCGCCCGGCCCCCGGGCCGGGAGTTCCGGGAGGAACGGCAGGTGTTCCAGCGCGCCGGTGGACGTCTTGGCGGCCTCCCGGGCGTCGGTGCCGGGCAGCGATCCGACGCCGGTGGCGGCGCCGACCAGGTCGGGGAAGGGGTGTCCGTTGCTCACGTCGAAAGCCTATGAGATCGCGAACGCCGACGGCCCCGCACCCGGCCCGGGGCGCGGTGGCGGGGCCGTCGGGACCCTAGCGGCCCGGGCGGACGGTGATGTCGGTGATCTCCGCGTCCCGGGAGGCGTCCAGCGCCGCCAGGACCGCCTTCGCCACCGACTCCGGCTCGATCCACTGGGCGGCGTCGTACTCCCGGCCCTCCTGCTGGTGCACCTTGACCTGCATCGCGGTGGCGGTGCGGCCCGGGTACACCGAGGTGACCCGCACGCCGTGGCCGTGCTCCTCCAGCCGCAGCGAGTCCGCGAGCGCCCGCAGGCCGTGCTTGCTCGCCGCGTACGCCGACCAGTCGGCGCTCGCCCGCAGGCCGGCGCCGGAGTTCACGAACACCACGTGCCCCTTGGCGAGCCGCACCGAGGGCAGCAGCAGCCGGGTCAGCTCGGCGGGGGCGACCAGGTTGACGTTCAGGGTCTCCTGCCAGGCCTTGACCGGCAGCTCGCCGACCGGGGCCAGCTCGACCACGCCGGCCACGTGCAGCACCGAGTCCAGTTCGACCGGCAGCTGTTGGTGCCCGAAGGCCCAGGACAGCTTGGCGGGGTCAGCCAGGTCGCCGACCAGGGTCTTCGCCCCGGGGAAGCGCTCGCGCAGCTCGGCGGCGCGGCGGGCGTCGCGGGCCAGCAGCCAGAGCTCGTCCCCGCGCTCGGCGAGACGGGTGGCGAGGACGGCGCCGATGCCGGAGCCGGCGCCGGTGATCAGATGTGCAGCCATGGCCCCGATCCTCTCAGCCCTTGAGCTGATCGAACACCTGCGCCGGAGTGTCGGCGAAGGTGATCAGCTCGGCCAGAGGGCGCGGCAGGAAACCCTCCGCGTCCATCCGCTCCAGCTGGGTGCGCAGGCCCGCGTAGAAGCCCTCGGTGTCCAGCACGACCACCGGCTTGTCGTGCAGCGCGTGCTTCTTGAGCTCCAGCACCTCGGTGACCTCGTCCAGCGTGCCCAGCCCCCCGACCAGCACGACGACCGCGTCCGCGCGCATCAGCAGCTGCGCCTTGCGCTCGGCGAGGTCGGCGGTGGTGACCAGCTCGTCCGCGCCGTCGTAGGCCTTGTGCTTCAGCAGCTCCACGGAGATCCCGACCAGCCGCCCCCCGGCCGCCTTCACCCCGTCGGCCAGCACCCCCATCAGCCCGGCGTTCGACCCGCCCCACACCAGCGTGTGCCCGCCCTCCCCGAGCAACCGGGCGAACTCGGCGGCGGGGGCCGAGTAGCGGTCGTCGAGCGAGTACGCGGAGCAGAAGACGCAAATGTTCATAGTGCCTCCCGGTCTATCACGCCGGGGCGCCCCCACTCATCGCCTTTACCGACCGGGACCGTCCTTGTACGGTACGAGCGCCGCGAGACTCAGGCTGAACCCGAACGGCTCCGGGATGCCGATCTCGTCGCCGAACTTCCGGTCGCCGCGGGTGTGGGCACCGGCCCCCGTCGTGCTCAGGCGGTGACGGCCGGGCGCTCCGTCGTGGCGATGGTGGCGGAACCGACGACGCGGGTGCCGTCGTACAGCACCACGGCCTGGCCGGGGGCGATGCCGCGGGCCGGGGTGTCGAGGTCGACGCGGAGGGTGTCGTCGACCACCGAGGCGCTGACCTGGACCTCCTCGCCGTGGGCGCGCAGCTGGGCCGTGTAGCGGCCGTCGGCGAGGGGCTCGGTGCCGCACCAGCGGGGCCGGATGGCCGTGAGGCCGGTGACGTCGAGGCCCTCGACCGGGCCGACCGTGACGGTGTTGTTCACCGGCGAGATGTCGAGCACGTACCGCGGCTTGCCGTCGGCGGCCGGGCGGCCGATCCGCAGGCCCTTGCGCTGGCCGATGGTGAAGCCGTAGGCGCCGTCGTGCTCGCCGAGCTTGGTGCCGTCGACGTCCAGGATGTCGCCGGTCGCGGTGCCGAGGTGCTTGGCCAGGAAGCCCTGGGTGTCGCCGTCGGCGATGAAGCAGATGTCGTGCGAGTCGGGCTTCTTCGCCACCGCCAACCCCCGGCGGGAAGCCTCCTCGCGGATGACGTCCTTGGTGGTGTCGCCGAGCGGGAAGAGGGAGTGGGCGAGCTGGTCGGCGTCGAGGACGCCGAGCACGTAGGACTGGTCCTTGGCGGCGTCGACCGCCCGGTGCAGTTCGCGCGAGCCGTCCGCCAGGTCGACGATCCGGGCGTAGTGGCCGGTGCAGACGGCGTCGAAGCCGAGGGCGATCGCCTTGTCCAGCAGCGCCGCGAACTTGATCTTCTCGTTGCAGCGCAGGCACGGGTTGGGGGTGCGCCCCGCCGCGTACTCGGCCACGAAGTCGTCGATGACGTCCTCGCGGAAGCGCTCGGCGAGGTCCCAGACGTAGAACGGGATGCCGATCACGTCGGCGGCCCGGCGGGCGTCCCGGGAGTCCTCGATGGTGCAGCAGCCGCGCGCGCCGGTCCGGAAGGACTGCGGGTTGCTGGACAGCGCCAGGTGCACGCCGGTCACCTCGTGGCCCGCTTCGACCGCGCGGGCCGCGGCGACGGCGGAGTCCACCCCGCCGGACATCGCCGCGAGCACGCGCAGGCGGCCGGTGGGGGACGGAGCGGTCGGGGCACCCGGGAAGTCAGTCATGATGACAACAAGCGTACGTGGTGCCGTCCGGCATTCCGCCGGGAGTTCTCCCCCGGGACGGGCTCAGCGCCGGACGGCCGCGAGACCGGCGTTGCGGGCGCGCTGGACGGCCGGGGCGATGGCCTCCGCGAGGGCGGTGACGTCCCCGCGGGTGGAGGTGTGGCCGAGCGAGAAGCGCAGCGAGGCCCGGGCGAGCAGCGGGTCGACGCCCATCGCCAGCAGCACGTGGCTGGGCTGCGGGACGCCGGCCGAGCAGGCCGAGCCGGTGGAGCACTCGATGCCCCGGGCGTCGAGCAGCATCAGCAGCGCGTCGCCCTCGCAACCGGGGAAGGAGAAGTGCGCGTTGGCGGGCAGCCGGCCCTCCGCGGCCGGGTCGCCGTTGAGCACCGCGTCCGGGACGGCGGCGAGCACGGTCGCGACCAGCTCGTCGCGGAGCGCGCCCAGGACGGCCGCGTGCTCCGCGCGCCGTTCGACGGCGATGGCCGCGGCGGCCGCGAAGCCGGCGGCGGCGGGCGCGTCCAGGGTGCCGGAGCGGACGTCGCGCTCCTGGCCGCCGCCGTGCAGCAGCGGGACGGGCGTGGCACCGCGGGACAGCAGCAGCGCGCCGATGCCGAACGGGCCGCCGATCTTGTGGCCGGTGACGGTGAGCGCGGTGAGCCCGGACCCGGCGAAGGAGACCGGCACCTGGCCGAGCGCCTGCACCGCGTCGGCGTGCATCGGGATCCCGTACTCCGCGGCGACGGCGGCGAGTTCGGCGACCGGCTGGACGGTGCCGACCTCGTTGTTGGCCCACATCACGGTGACCAGCGCCACCGAGCCGGGGTCGCGTTCGATCGCCTCGCGCAGCGCCGCCGGGTGGACCCGGCCGTGCGTGTCCACCGGCAGGTAGTCGACGGTGGCGCCCTCGTGCTCGGCGAGCCAGTGCACGGCGTCCAGCACCGCGTGGTGCTCGACGGGGCTGCTCAGCACCCGGGTGCGGGCCGGGTCGGCGTCGCGCCGGGCCCAGTACAGGCCCTTGACGGCCAGGTTGTCGGACTCGGTGCCGCCGCCGGTGAGGACGATCTCGCTGGGGCGGGCGCCGAGCGACTCGGCGAGCGATTCGCGGGCCTCCTCGACCACGCGGCGGGCCCGGCGGCCGGCCGCGTGCAGGGAGGAGGCGTTGCCGACGACCCCCAGGTGCGCCGACATCGCGGCGATCGCCTCGGGCAGCATCGGCGTGGTCGCCGCATGGTCCAGGTATGGCATAACCACCCGATTGTAGTGGTCCCCCGGCCGGCGGCGGACCGGTGCGACCGACGCGCCGGGGCGCACCGTAGCGATCCGGCCACCGGACGCGGGTCACCGGGCCGCTGCCCGTCGGGGCAGCCCCGGTACGGGGTGCGGCCCCCGAACGGTTAGCCTGACGGCCACCATCACGCGGCCCGACCGGAACCAGGAACGAGGGGGCGCAATGTCGCAGTCGGTCGATCGGGCACTGACCCTGCTCGGGTCGCTCGGCGACGGACCGGTCACCCTGGAGCAGGCCGCCGGCTCGATCGGTGTGCACAAGTCCACCGCGCTGCGGCTGCTGCGCACCCTGGAGGAGCACGGCTTCGTCCACCGGTTGTCCGACCGCCGCTACCGGGTGGGCGGGCGGGTGCTGTCGCTGGCCCAGCGGGCGCTCCGGGAGATCGACGTCCGGCAGGTCGCCGCGCCGTACCTGGCCGCGCTGAACGAGCGCTGCGGCTGCACCGTGCAGCTCGCCGTGCTGCAGGACGACGAGGTGCTGTACCTGGACGAGCTGGCCGGGCGGTGGAGCGCCGATCCGGGCCGGCCGAGCCGGATCGGCCGGCGGGCGTCGGCCGCGGGGACGGCGATCGGCCGGGTGCTGCTGGCCGGGCTGGCGGCGGACGGGCCGGCGGCGGACGGGTTGTCGGCCGATCTGGCGGCGGTGCGCCGACGGGGCTGGGCGGCGGAGTCGGCCGAGCACCGGGAGGCGGTCACCTGCGTGGCGGCGCCGGTGGCGGGCAGCGACGGTCGGGCGGTCGCGGCCTGCGCGATCTCGGCGCCGGCCGACCGGGTGTCGCCGGCGGAGCTGGTGCGACTGGTGCCGGAGCTGCTCTGCACCGCGGAGGCGGTCTCGCTGGCGTACGGCGGCTCGCCTACTCCTCGCTGGTGCGAGAACCGTTGCGGTGCCAGGCCCGCGGCGCGCGCCAGCCGTACTTGAGGGCGAGCATCCGCAGGCCGAAGGCGGTGAGCGCGGCGGCGGTGCCGGTGGCGGCGGTGAGGCTGTCGAGGGCGATCAGGACGGCGACCAGGGCGGCGCCGACCAGGGCGGGCACGGCGTAGATCTCGCGGTCCCAGCGGAGCAGCGAGGGGATCTCGCCGGCCAGCATGTCGCGCATGACGCCGCCGCCGGCGGCGGTCACCATGCCGAGGGCGACGGCGGAGACCGCGCCGAGCCCGTAGTCGTGGGCCTTGGCGGTGCCGGTGACGCAGAACAGGCCGAGGCCGAGGGCGTCGAGGGTCTGCACGGCGCGGTTGATCCGTTCGACCTCGGGGTGCAGGAAGAAGACCACCAGGCCGGCGAGGAGCGGGGTGAGGAAGTAGCCCAGGTTGCTGAAGGCGGCGACCGGGGTGGCGCCGATGACGAGGTCGCGCATGACGCCGCCGCCGAGTGCGGTGACCTCCGCGAGGACACAGATGCCGAAGATGTCCATGTTCTTGCGGACGGCGAGCAGCCCCCCGGAGAGGGCGAAGACGAAGATGCCGACGAGGTCCAGCGACTGCTGCACGTCGGAGGGGAAGATCTGCGAGGTCACCGCACCAGTGTGACCCGGCCGGGCCTCCCCTCCGACCGGACGCTCACGCGGGGGCGGGCGCCCCGTCGCCGGTCGCGGCGTTCTCCGGGCCGCGCTCGGGGAAGTGGCAGGCCACCTGGTGCCCGGCCGACGCGACGGCGAGCGGCGGCTCCTGGGTGGCGCAGATCTCCTGGGCCTTCCAGCAGCGGGTGCGGAAGCGGCAGCCGCTGGGCGGGTTGATCGGCGAGGGCACGTCGCCCTTGAGCAGGATCCGCTCGCGCCCGCCGCTGTGGCGCCGGCGCGGGTCGGGCACCGGGACGGCCGACATCAGCGCGGTGGTGTACGGGTGCATCGGGCTGCTGTAGAGCGCGTCCCGGTCGGCGATCTCGACGATCTTGCCGAGGTACATCACGGCGACCCGGTCGGAGACGTGCCGGACCACCGAGAGGTCGTGCGCGATGATCAGGTAGGTCAGGCCGAGCTCCCGCTGGAGGTCGTCGAGCAGGTTGACCACCTGGGCCTGGATGGAGACGTCCAGGGCCGACACCGGCTCGTCCGCGACGATCATCCTGGGCCGCAGGGCGAGCGCCCGGGCGATCCCGATGCGCTGGCGCTGGCCGCCGGAGAACTCGTGCGGGTAGCGGTTGTAGTGCTCGGGGCTGAGCCCGCACAGCTCCAGCAGCTCCTGGACGGCCTTCTTGGTCCCGCCCGCCGGCTCGGCCTTCTGCAGCCGGAACGGCGCGCCGACGATGGTGCCGACGGTGTGCCGCGGGTTCAGCGAGGAGTACGGGTCCTGGAAGATCATCTGGATGTCGCGGCGCAGCGGCCGCATCGCGCCGACGCCCAGGTGGGTGATGTCGGTGCCCTCGAACTCGATCGTCCCGCCGGTGGGTTCGTCGAGCCGGGTGACCAGCCGGCCCATCGTCGACTTGCCGCAGCCGGACTCGCCGACGACGCCCAGGGTCTCGCCGGCGTTGACGGTGAAGTCGATGCCGTCGACCGCCCGGACGGCGCCGGTCTGGCGCCGCAGCAGGCCGCTGTGGATGGGGAAGTGCCGGGTCAGACCGGTCACCCGGAGCAGCGGCTGCCGATCGGGGGCGGGCGTCGGCGCGGGGATGGTCGCCGCCTGAGTGTCCGTCATCGGTTCTCTCCAGAAAGGTGGTACGAGTCCGGGCTCACAGCCGGGGCGCGATCTCTTCGGTGAAGATGCGGTGCCGCTCGGCGAGTGCGAGGTGGCAGGCGGCGTGGTGGCCGGGCGCGACCTCGGTCAGCTTCGGGGTCTCCTCGGTCGAGCGCCCGCCGGTCAGCCCGGCGTAGGGGCAGCGCGGGTGGAAGGCGCAGCCGGACGGCACGTTGATCAGGCTGGGCGGGGTGCCCTTGACCGGGACGAGGCGGTCCTGGAGCTCCCGGTCGAGGCGCGGCATCGAGCCCAGCAGACCCCAGGTGTAGGGGTGTTCGGGCGAGTCGAAGAGGGTCTCGGCCGGGCCGCGCTCGACGCACTTGCCGCCGTACATGACGAGGATGTCGTCGGCGAGCTCCGCGACCACCCCGAGGTCGTGGGTGATGATGATGACGGCCGAGCCGAACTCCTCCTGGAGGTCCCGGATGAGGTCCAGGATCTGCGCCTGGACGGTGACGTCCAGGGCGGTGGTGGGCTCGTCGGCGATCAGCAGCGAGGGGTCGTTGACCAGCGCCATGGCGATCATGGCGCGCTGGCGCATGCCGCCGGAGAACTGGTGCGGGTAGTCGTCGACCCGGCGGTCGGGCTGCGGGATGCCGACCCGGTCGAGCATCTCGACGGCGCGGGCCCGGGCCTGCTTCTTGGTCGCCTGCGGGTGGTGCACCCGGTAGGCCTCGACGATCTGCTGCCCCACCGTGTAGTAGGGGTGCATCGCGGTCAGCGGGTCCTGGAAGATCATCGCCATCTGTCGGCCGCGCAGCTCGCGGACCCGGTCCGGGCCGGCCGCGACGAGGTCCTCGCCGTCGAGCCGGATCTCGCCGCTGATCCGGGCCCGCTTGGAGCGGTGCAGGCCCATGATGCCGAGCGAGGTGACGGACTTGCCGGAGCCGGACTCGCCGACGATGCCGAGGGTCCGGCCCTTGGCCAGGTCGAAGCTGACGCCGTCGACGGAGCGGACCAGGCCGTCGTCGGTGTCGAAGTGGATCCGCAGGTCCCGCACCGAGAGGAACGGGTCCCCACCGGCCGGGGCGGCCGCGCGGGCGGCCGGGGTCTTCTGGAGCTCGGTCACGACAGCCTCACCCGGGGGTCGACAGCGGCGTACAGGAGGTCAACCACGAGGTTGCAGAGGACGATGAAGAAGGCGGCGAGCAGCGTGGTGCCGAGGATCTTCGGCAGGTCGTTGTCGGAGATCGCCTGGACGGCGAACTGGCCGACGCCCTGGAGCGAGAAGACCTGTTCGGTGATCAGCGCACCGCCGAGCAGCAGACCGAGGTCCATGCCGAAGATGGTGACGATCGGGGTGAGCGCGGCGCGCAGTCCGTGCCGGGTGACGACCTTGCGCTCGGCCAGGCCCTTGGCCCGGGCGGTGCGGATGTAGTCCTCGCTCATCGTCTCCAGCATTCCGGCGCGGGTGAGCCGGGCGTAGAGCGCGGAGTAGAGGAAGGCCAGCGAGATCCAGGGCAGGATCAGGTTGCGGGCCCACATCAGCGGGTCGTCGGTGAAGTTGACGTACCGCAGGTTGTCCAGGATCGGCCACTCGTAGCTGAACACCGTGAGCAGCAGCGCGCCGGTGAAGAAGACCGGCAGCGAGACGCCGGCGAGCGCGATGCCCATCGAGAGCCGGTCGAAGACCGAGCGCGGCTTGAGGGCGGAGACGACGCCGGTGGCGACGCCGGAGGTCAGCCAGAGCACGGCCGCGCCGATGGCGAGCGAGAGGGTGACCGGGATCCGCTTGGACAGTTCGGGCCAGACCTCCAGGTGGTTCTTGAAGGAGTAGCCGAAGCAGGGCACGTGGCAGGTGGCCGGTTCCGGGCCGAACTTGTACTCGGCGCCGCTGACCAGCCCCTTGAGGAAGTTCCAGTACTGGGTGTACAGCGGCTGGTCGAGGCCGAGGTTCTTCTTGACCGCCGCGATCGCGTCGGGGGAGGGGTTCTTCCCGATGTACTGGGTGGCCAGCTGGTCGACCGTCTCGCCGGCGAGGCGCGGGAGCAGGAAGAAGATCGCGAAGGTGACCGCGCTGACGACCAGCAGCAGCACCGCCGCGGCGAGGATCCTGCGGATGATGTAGGCAAACACAGTTGGTCGGCTCCGGCCACCCGCCGCCGTCCGGGGTCCTCCGGACGGCGGCGGGCACCGCTGCCTTCACCTGCCTTCAGGGATGCGGAGCCAGGCTCTTACTTGGTGCCGATGTTCAGGTAGTCGTACTCACCCGAGAAGGCCGGCGTGGACGCGAGGTTGGTGGCGTTGTCCGGGCGGTACAGGAAGACCTTGAAGTCGGTCAGCGGGACGTAGACCGCCGCCTCCATGACCTTCTTGTCGATGTCGCCGTAGATCTTCTCGCGGGCCGCCCGGTCCGGGTTGGTGGCGGCGTCGTCGAGCAGCTTGTTGACCGCGGGGTCGTTCAGCGAGGCGAGGTTGCTGTTGCCGGAGGCCTTGATCGCGCGGCCGTCGACGATCTGCTGCAGGAAGCCGTAGCCGGTCGGCCAGTCGGCGCCCCACTGCATCATCATCAGGCCGATGTTGTGCTCCTTGGCGAACTTCGGAGCGCCGGCGCTGTCGGCGAGGTACTTGCCCTGCGGGAACTGCTGGATCTCGGCGTTGATGCCGACCTTCTTCAGCGCGGCCTGGATCGAGGTGGCCGCGGCGACCTCGGTGGCGCGCTCGGTGCGGGCGGAGAGCACGGTGGTGATGCTGTCCTTGCCGCAGGCCTTCAGGGCGGCCTTGGCCTTGGCCTCGTCACCCTTGTTGTCCTTGGTCTCCCACAGGTTGAAGTCCTGGTGGCCCGGGATGTCCGGCGGGAGCACGGTGTTGGCGACCTGGCCGCGGATCGGACCGCCGAGCGCGGTCTGCACCGAGACCTTGTCGACCGCGTACTGGACGGCCTTGCGGCACTCGATGTTGTCGAACGGCGCGACGTCGGTGTTGATCGCCATGTAGACCAGGCGGCCGCCGTAGGCGTTGTCGGTGTTGGCCTTGAGCTTCGGGTTCTGCAGGATCTGCGCCTGGGTCTGCGGGTCGACACCGCCACCCACCAGGTCGACCTGGGCGTTGCCGGCCAGCAGGTCCTTGTCGATGGTGGCCTGGTCGATGTTCATCCGGAGCACGATCTTGTCCGGCAGCTGCTTGCGGATCGGGTCGGTGCTCGGGTCCCAGTTGGTGTTCGGGACCAGGACGGCCTGCTTGCCGTCCTCGTACGACTCGAACTTGAAGGAGCCGGAGGAGACGATCTTCTTGACGTACTCGGCGCCGGTGTCCTTGGCCTGCGGGACCGGGACGGTCTGCGGGGCGCTCACCAGGTAGTCGAAGTCCGCGAAGGCGTGCTTCAGGTGGAAGACGACGGTGGTGTCGTCGGGCGTCTCGATCGACTTCAGGTCGCCGGTCTTGTCCTTGTACGGACCCTCGTAGGGGGTCTCGTTGTCGACCAGCAGCTCCTTGAAGTACGTCGGGCCGTTGGAGTTCACGTCCGGCGCGAAGTTGGAGCGCTCGACGGCGTACTTGACGTCCTTCGAGGTGATCGGGGTGCCGTCGTCGTACTTCAGGCCCTTGCGGAGCTTGTACGTCCAGGTCAGGCCGTCCGGGCTGACCTGGCCGAGGGACTCGGCGAGGTCCGGGACGAGCTTGTTGCCCGCCTCGCCGGCGCCCGGCTGGAAGGTGGTGAGCGGACGGCCGTACAGGCGCGAGAAGTTGTAGATGTACGCGTAGTACGTGTTGCCCGGGTCGAGCGAGTCGGGGGTGCCCTTCATCTCGAAGGTGACCGTCCCGCCCTTCTTGTCCGAGACGTTGACGATGTTCTTGGTGGCCGCGTTGGCCCCGGAGCCGCCCGCGGCCTCGGTGCCGGTGGCGGTGGACTTGGCGTCGTCGCTCTTCGAGCTGGACGAGCAGCCGGTGACGACCAGGACCGCGGAAGCGGCCATGGCGGTCAGCGCGACGGTACGGGACCTACGCATGGGTGGGATCAACCCCTTGAGGAAGTGGTGGCTGAACGAGGATTCCTGACGTAGCGTCAGTTGCTCTTGGGATCGAGGGCGTCACGCAGCCCGTCGCCGAGCAGGTTGAAGGCGAGCACGGTGATGAAGATCGCCAGACCGGGGACCACCATGTACTGGGGGTCCACCTGGTAGTACCGGATCGCGTCCTGGAGCATCCCGCCCCAGGAGGCCTGCGGAGGCTGGATGCCCACGCCGAGGAAGCTCAGCCCGGCCTCGAAGAGGATGTTGGTCGGGATCAGCAGGGTCGAGTAGACCAGGATCGGACCGACCAGGTTGGGCAGCAGTTCCTTGAAGAGGATGAAGGGCCCCCGGGCGCCCAGGCTGCGGGCCGCGTAGACGAACTCGCGCTCGCGCAGCGAGAGGGTCTGTCCGCGCACGATCCGGCCCATGTAGGGCCAGTTGAAGAAGCCGATCACGAAGATCAGCACCATGATGTGCAGCGGGAGGCCGTGCAGGCCGAACGCGCCGCCCTGCAGCGAGGTCGAGATGGCGATCGCGAAGAGCAGCAGCGGGAAGGCGAGGAAGACGTCCATCACCCGGCTGATCAGGGTGTCCACCCAGCCGCCGTAGTAGCCGGCCATGATGCCGAGCACGGTGCCGATGGTGTTGGACAGCACGGTCGCGCCGAAGGCGACCAGCAGGGAGACCCAGGAGCCCTCGATGACGCGGGTCAGCAGGTCACGGCCCTGCAGCGGGTCGACGCCGAGCGGGTGGTCCCAGCTCATGCCGCCCCAGTCCCCCAGCGGCAGGCCGCCGAGGTCGGCGTCCAGGAGGTCCTGGTGGAGGGCGTCGGGGTCCAGGCCGAAGAGCGATTCGATCGGCTTGGCCAGCACGGCGAGCAGGATCAGCAGGATCACCACGACGCCGCCGGCGACGGCGGCCTTGTCCCGCTTGAAACGGGTCCAGGCGATCCGGCCGAGCGAGCGGCCCTCGATCTTCTTGGCCGGGCTCGCGGTGGCGTCTGCCTCCGGTGCGCTGCCGGCGGTCTTGATGGGTGCGGTCATGGTCAGTTCGGTCCCCTCGCCGACGGTGGCCGGCCCACGGGTGCCGGGCGCCGGGATCGGCGGCGCGGCTGGTGCGGACGTGCTTGGGTGCGGACGTGCGGAGGTGCAGGTGCGGGTTTCCCAGCGGTACGTCGTGCTCAGTACTGCTGCCACGCGGGATGGGCGTCACGTGGATCATGCGGTCCGCCAGCGCGTTCGCCCTTGTGGGACGCCAACCACGTGCGGCGGGCTGTTGCAGAACTCTCTGCCATCCGAACTGGCTTACGCCAGCCCTGACAACCGACAGATGCCCAACTGTGATCTGTGCGCATGCACCTCCCGGATCATCGGCATATCCCTCTTCACACAGCTGTAACAGCCATGTCAAGATGGCTGCCACCCACTTCGGGGAGAACGTCCGGAAAAACGCCGGAACCGGCCTGACACGACGTCAGACCGGTTCGGTGTGCTGCTCTTCGGCGGGTGCTCCCGGTCAGCGACCGGGGTAGCCGGGCCACGGCTGCTGCGGCGGCGGCTGCTGCCCCGGCCAGCCCGGCGCCGGCGGGTGCGTGCCGTAGCCGAAGCCCTGCCCCTGGGCCGGACCCTGCTGCGAGGCGTACGGCGGCGGGGGCACCGGCGGGTACGGGCCGGTCTGCGGACGGCCGTGCCCGGCCGCCTCCCGGTCGTAGAACGGGCGCGCGTTGGCCCGCATCCACAGCGCCACCGGGTCGAACTCGTCCGCCATCGCCACCGTCGAGACCGCCAGCCCCTCCGGCGCGACCGCGATCGCCCGCTGCATCAGCGCCCGCACGGCCTCCACCGTGGGCGCCGAGCTCTCGTACAGCTCCAGTCCGATGGCGAGGTACGGCTCGCCCACCGACGGCCGGACCCAGGCCCGGCGCAGCGCCCGCACCGCGCGCACCTCGGCCGCCTGCCGCTCCAGCAGCGCGAAGAACTGCTGGGCCGGCACCTGCGGCTCGCTCAGCTTCAACGGCCCGGCCGGCAGCCGGTCCAGCCCCGCGGCGACCCGGCGCAGATCGGCCCACGGCACCCCGACGCCGCCGCCCGGCGCGTGCGGGTTCAGCCAGAGGCCCCAGCGGGTCCGGTACAGCGAGGCCGCGATCTCCCGGCCGGAGATCACCTCGTGCGCCCGCGCCCAGCCGGACGCCGCCAACTGCTCGGGCGAGGTGACGGCCGGCGCGTAGCCGTGGCCGCTGATCTCCATGTTCCCGTACTGGGCGTCCGCGCTGCCCGGCGTGCCGTGCCAGAGCAGCATCCAGACCCGGCCCTCGGCGAGCGCGTTCAGCATCGTCTCGTAGGCCTCGTAGCGCTCCGGCGCCACCTCGCGCAGGGCGCGTTCCAGCGCGCCCGGATCCGGGCGTCCGGTGGGCGCCTGGCCCCAGGGCCCCGGTGCACCGCCAGCTACCGATCCCGCACTCATGCGCCCACCTCGCTGCGCCTCTTCGTTCCTCGTCGTCACCGGCGGCCCGGCGGCCGTCAGCACGCACCCTATGGGGCGCCGACGACCGCCGCCACGCCGACGTGCCAGGGTTCGTACCGCTCCCCCGCCCGAGCCGGCTCCGACGGGTGCCGGACGGACGGCCGGGGGCCGGATCAGCCCCGTACGTAGAAGGGCGCGACCCGGTTCACCAACCAGTCGACCACCGGATCGTCCGCGAGGTCGAGCAGTACGAGGTGGACGCCGCCGGGCAGCGGCGCGGTTCCCAGCGCGCGCCCCAGCGCCTCGTTCACCGCCCCCGGGTCGGCCGGGGCCAGCTGGTCCAGCTGGACGCCCACGAACATCACGGTCGGCTCGCCCTCGACGCTGGCCAGCGCCCGCCGGGCGGTCAGCACTCCGGGCAGCGCCGACAGTTCGGCCCGGCAGGCGGCCAGGAACGACTCCGGGTCCTCGCCCGGCACCGGCTCGCGCAGCGCCACCCGGCCGCCCGCCGGCGCGTCCGGGGCGGCGTCCCAGCGGTCCTCGCGCGGCCCGCGGCGCAGCTCGGCCACGCCCTCCGGCGGCACCGGGATGCCCACCGGGGCCTCGGGGTTGACGGCGATGCCCACGCCCAGCGGCAGGCCGCGGGCGAACTCCCACACCGGCGCGACCGCGAACGGCATGCCGGGCACCTGCTGGAGGAACACCTCCTGCGAGGAGAACACCGGGACATAGGGGTCGCCGGCCAGCTCGACGGTCGGCAGGTCCAGCGCCTGCCCCTGCGGGTCGCCGCCCGCCGGGAGCGGGATCCACACCTGGCTGCGCGCCAGCACCTCGATCACCCGCGGGGTCGCGCCCGGGTCGCCGAGCGCGGCGGAGAGCACCTGCTCCAGCTCGTTGGCCGGCCACGTGCCGCCCGGGGGCGCCGACTCCGGTCCGCCCCAGCCCTGCTGCTCCACCGGGTTCCCCATGCGCCCCTGTACCGCCCTCCGCTCGCCGATCCCCGCAGCCTAGCGGTCGGCCGCCCCGGAGGGCCCGGGAGGCGGCCCCCTCTCCCCTGATCCGCGGGGACGTGCCATGATGTGCGCGTCTGCGGTGGCTTCCACCCGGGCCCCAACTCCATACCGGCCGCTCGAACCCGCGCGGGAGAGTCCGGAGTGCCCCGTCCTGGTGGCACAGCCGGCGCCGAAGGAGCAAGTCCTCCCCGGAATCTCTCAGGCACCCCTACCGCACGGGTTAGGCAGATCTGGAAAGCGGTGCACGGCCCTGCCGTCCACCCACCCACGGTGCAAGCCGCCATGCTGTCCCTTGCAGGGCAGTGGACGGTGAAGCTCTCAGGTTCGACGACAGATGGGGAGACCCAGCCGCCGCATGCCCGCGCGCAGGGTCCGCCGCCCCGTGCAGGGCCGGTCCCGGCGCGCGCACCCCTGAGTGCCCCGACCGAGGAGTTCCTGGCCATGTCGTCCCTCCGCCTCACCGCGCTCGACGCGCTGCACCGCGCCCTCGGCGCCACCATGACCGACTTCGCCGGCTGGGACATGCCGCTGCGCTACGGCAGTGAGCGCGAGGAGCACCTCGCCGTCCGCACCAAGGCCGGCCTGTTCGACCTGTCCCACATGGGCGAGATCACCATCACCGGCCCGCAGGCCGGCGAGATGCTGGACCACGCCCTGGTCGGCTTCGTCTCCGCGCTCGGCGTGCTGCGCGCCCGCTACACCATGATCTGCGCCGAGGACGGCGGCATCCTGGACGACCTGATCGTCTACCGCCTGCGCGAGGACGCCTTCCTGGTCGTCGCCAACGCCTCCAACGCCCAGCTGGTGCTGGACGAGCTGATCGCCCGGGCCAAGGGCTACAACGCCGTCGTCTCCGACGACCGCGACGCCTACGCGCTGATCGCCGTCCAGGGCCCGGAGTCCACCGCGATCCTGGCCGGCACCACCGAGGCCGACCTGCCCGGCCTGAAGTACTACGCGATCCTCCCCGCCCAGGTGGCCGGCCGGGACGTGCTGCTCGCCCGCACCGGCTACACCGGCGAGGACGGCTTCGAGATCTTCTGCAACCCGGGCGACGCCGAGCAGATCTGGCAGGCGCTGACCGAGGCCGGCACCGACCGCGGTCTGATCCCCTGCGGCCTGTCCTGCCGCGACACGCTGCGCCTGGAGGCCGGCATGCCGCTGTACGGCCACGAGCTGTCCACCGACCTGACCCCGTTCGACGCCGGCCTCGGCCGGGTCGTCCGCTTCGACAAGACCACCAACGAGGGCGCCTTCGTCGGCCGCAAGGCCCTGGAGCGGGCCGCCGCCGAGGCCGAGGCCAACCCGCCGCGGGTCCTGGTCGGCCTGGTCTCCGAGGGCAAGCGCGTGCCGCGCGCCGAGTACACCGTGGTCTCCACCGACGGCGAGCCGATCGGCCGGATCACCTCCGGCGCGCCCTCCCCCACCCTGGAGAAGCCGATCGCGATGGCGTACGTGGACGCGGCCCACGCCGCCCCGGGCTCCACCGTCGCGGTGGACGTGCGCGGCAAGCACGAGCCGGTCCAGGTCGTGGCGCTGCCGTTCTACAAGCGCGCCCGCTGAGGCCCGTCCCCCCACCTTTCCCTCGCGAGGCGCGTCCGCCCGCCGGGCCGCTTCGTCGTACCCGCTTCCCATCCTGGAGAATGACGCCATGAGCAACCCCGAGCACCTGCAGTACACCGAGGAGCACGAGTGGCTGACCGCCGCCGACGCCGACGGTGTGGCCACGATCGGCATCACCCAGCACGCCGCCGACGCCCTCGGTGACATCGTCTACGTGCAGCTCCCCGCGGTGGGCGACGCCGTGACCGCCGGCGAGACCTGCGGCGAGCTGGAGTCGACCAAGTCGGTCAGCGACCTGTACTCCCCGGTGACCGGTGAGATCGTCGAGGTCAACGAGGACGTCGAGGGCGACAACAGCCTGGTCAACAGCGACCCGTTCAACGCCGGCTGGCTGTTCAAGGTCCGCGTCGAGTCGACCGGCAAGGTGCTGACCGCCGCCGAGTACACCGCGCTCACCAACCCCTCGGCCTGAGTCGCCCGACGGGGCGCCCGCCCGCCGCGGCCGCCCCGTCGCCCGCCGGCCCTCCTCCCTCTCACTCCCGGGAAGACCCCACCATGACGGTTCTGAACCAGTCCCTGCACGCCCTCGACCCGGAGATCGCCGCCGCGGTCGACGCCGAGCTGCACCGCCAGCAGACCACCCTGGAGATGATCGCCTCCGAGAACTTCGCCCCGGTGGCGGTCATGGAGGCCCAGGGCTCGGTCCTGACCAACAAGTACGCCGAGGGCTACCCCGGCCGCCGCTACTACGGCGGCTGCGAGCACGTCGACGTCGTCGAGCAGATCGCGATCGACCGGATCAAGGCCCTGTTCGGCGCCGAGCACGCCAACGTCCAGCCGCACTCGGGCGCGCAGGCCAACGCCGCCGCGATGTTCGCGCTGATCAAGCCGGGCGACACCATCCTGGGCCTGAACCTGGCCCACGGCGGTCACCTGACCCACGGCATGAAGATCAACTTCTCCGGCAAGCTCTACAACGTGGTGCCGTACCACGTGGACGACAAGAGCGGCCAGGTCGACATGGCCGAGGTCGAGCGCCTCGCCAAGGAGCACCGTCCGCAGCTGATCATCGCCGGCTGGTCCGCCTACCCGCGCCAGCTCGACTTCGCCGAGTTCCGCCGCATCGCCGACGAGACCGGCGCGCTGCTGATGGTCGACATGGCCCACTTCGCCGGCCTGGTCGCCGCGGGCCTGCACCCCAACCCGGTGCCGTTCGCGGACGTGGTCACCACCACCACCCACAAGACCCTGGGCGGCCCGCGCGGCGGCGTCATCCTCTCCAAGGCCGAGCACGCCAAGAAGATCAACTCCGCGGTCTTCCCCGGCCAGCAGGGCGGCCCGCTGGAGCACGTCATCGCCGGCAAGGCCGTCGCCTTCAAGGTCGCCGCCTCCGAGGAGTTCAAGGAGCGCCAGCAGCGCACCCTGGACGGCGCCCGGATCCTCGCCGAGCGCCTGCTCCAGGACGACGTCACCGAGGCCGGCGTCTCGGTGCTGTCCGGCGGCACCGACGTCCACCTCGTCCTGGTCGACCTGCGCAACAGCCAGCTCGACGGCCAGCAGGCCGAGGACCGGCTGCACGAGGTCGGCATCACGGTCAACCGCAACGCGATCCCGAACGACCCGCGCCCGCCGATGGTCACCTCCGGCCTGCGGATCGGCACCCCGGCGCTGGCCACCCGCGGCTTCGGCGCCGAGGACTTCCGCGAGGTCGCCGACATCATCGCCGAGGCCCTCAAGCCGGCCTTCGACGAGACCGTCGCCGACGCCCTGAAGGCCCGGGTCACCGCCCTGGCCGAGAAGTACCCGCTCTACCCGAACCTTTAGGTCCCTGCTGGTCGACCACGGGTGACCGGGCTCACGCCGCCCGGACACCGGGGATTCTGGGGCACCGCGCACACTGGAAGGTGCGCGCGGTGCCCCGACCCGTGTCGGTCGCCCGACCCACCACTCCCGCCACTGCCGTCCCTCCCTCCCCGCCGGCACCACCCACGAGACCAGACAAGGACGTCACTCCGTGGCCATCAGCGTCTTCGACCTCTTCTCCATCGGCATCGGCCCGTCCAGCTCCCACACCGTCGGCCCGATGCGCGCCGCCCGGATGTTCGCCCGCCGCCTGAGGTCGGAGGGCCTGCTGACCGAGGTGACGGCCGTCCGCGCCGAGCTGTTCGGCTCGCTGGGCGCCACCGGCCACGGTCACGGCACCCCGAAGGCCGTCCTGCTCGGCCTGGAGGGCCACTCCCCGCGCACCGTGGACGTCGACCGGGCCGACCTCGACGTCGAGCGGATCACCGCCGAGAAGCGGCTCAACCTGCTCGGCGTGCACCCCATCGACTTCGACCGGGACACCCAGCTGGTGCTGCACCGGCGGCGCTCGCTGCCGTACCACGCCAACGGCATGACCCTCTGGGCCCACCGGGCGGACGGCTCCACCGTGCTGGAGAAGACCTACTACTCGGTCGGCGGCGGCTTCGTGGTCGACGAGGACGCGATCGGCGCGGAGCGGGTCAAGCCGGACGACACCGTGCTGAAGTACCCCTTCCGCACCGGCGACGAACTGCTCCGGCTCAGCCGGGAGACCGGCCTGTCGATCTCCGGCCTGATGCTGGAGAACGAGAAGGCCTGGCGCAGCGAGGAGGAGATCCGGGCCGGACTGCTGGAGATCTGGCGGGTCATGCAGGAGTGCGTCCGGGCCGGCATGTCCCGCGAGGGCATACTCCCCGGCGGCCTCAAGGTGCGCCGCCGCGCCGCCTCGGGCGCCCGCGCGCTGCGCGCCGAGGGCATCGGCCCGGCCAACGCGATGGAGTGGGTGACCCTCTACGCGATGGCGGTCAACGAGGAGAACGCCTCCGGCCGCCGGGTGGTCACCGCCCCGACCAACGGCGCGGCCGGCATCATCCCGGCCGTCCTGCACTACTACCTGAACTTCATCCCCGGCGCCGACGACGACGGCATCGTCCGCTTCCTGCTCGCCGCGGGCGCGATCGGCATGCTGTTCAAGGAGAACGCCTCCATCTCCGGCGCCGAGGTCGGCTGCCAGGGCGAGGTCGGCTCGGCCTGCTCGATGGCGGCCGGCGGCCTCGCGGAGGTCCTCGGCGGCTCGCCCGAGCAGGTCGAGAACGCCGCCGAGATCGGCATCGAGCACAACCTCGGCCTCACCTGCGACCCGGTCGGTGGCCTGGTCCAGATCCCCTGCATCGAGCGCAACGGCATGGCGTCGGTGAAGGCCGTCACCGCGGCCCGGATGGCCCTGCGCGGCGACGGCCGCCACCACGTCTCCCTCGACAAGGCGATCAAGACCATGAAGGAGACCGGCGCCGACATGAAGATCAAGTACAAGGAGACGTCCCGCGGCGGCCTCGCCGTCAACGTCATCGAGTGCTGACGGCCCGCTGACGTCGCCCGCGCCCCCGCCCACCGGCGGGGGCTCGGGTGTTTCCTCCCTCAGGACTCCCTGGCCGCGCCGCTCAAGCCCCCAGGACGATCGCCCGTACGCCCGGCAGATCGGCGAAGGCGGCCGAGGCGTCGGTGGTGACCACGGTGCGGGCGGTTGCGAGCGCCGTGGCCGCGATGATCAGGTCGTGGGCACCGCGCGGGCGGCCCTGTCGGCGCACGTGCGCCATCAGTCGCGCGTGGATGCGGGCCGTGTCGGGGGTGTAGTCCTCCACCGGCACGACCGCGAGCACGGCGTCGACGAAGCCCTGTCGCCCGAGCCGACGGGACTCGTCGGCGAGTTCGACCCCCAGGTGGAGATCGGCCGCCGTCACGGCCGCGATCGCCACGTCGTCGTCCGGGCCGAACGGGCTCGCGCTCCCGTGGCGCTCCACCTGGATCAGCACACCGGTGTCGAGGATCAGTCGACGGGCCACTCGGTCACCTTGTCCTCGAGCAGGGAGCGCGCGGACGCGACGTCCGCGGCGAAGTCGTCGTCCGGACGGAAGCGCCGCAGCACGTCGTTGAGGGCGGCCCCGTTGCCGACCGGGGCCGGCCCGATGACGGCGATCCGCCGACCACCACGCGTCACCACGATCGTCTCGCCGTGTTCCGCCGAGTCGAGCACGGCGGCGAAGCTTCTCGAAGCCTCGGTTGCGGTCATCAGCCTCATGGAATCAGATTATCTGAGCCACCTGAGCCCGTCCATGGAACCGCGCCCCCGCCTATCCGGCGCGGGCGCGGGCGTTTCCGACCGGTCGTGGAGCGGCCCGGCGGTGTGGGGCGCGGCCGGATCGGTTCGAACGCGGCGCCACGCGGTGACACCGCGTGGCGCCGCTCCTCCATGCTCGTTCCATGACAGTCCAGCCGGTCACGCCCGACGGACGCGAAGGCGTGGAGCCGATCCCGCCGCGTCGGCGGCGGTTCGTCCCCCGCGCCGAGTTCGCGGCCGGGTCCCGCAGCGCGCCCGCCGTCTCCCTCGATGCCTTCCGTGCCGACCAGGAGGCCGCCGCCGAGGGCCTGGCGGGCGGTCGCTGACGCAACCGGGCCGCCCGGGTCCCCTCAGGCGGTGGGGGTGCGGCGGTGGAGTTCTTCGGGGGTGAGGTTCTCCAGGTGGGTGAGGAAGATCCAGACATGGCCCGCCGGGTCCCGGAGGACAGCGGTGCGGTCGCCGTGGAACATGTCGGTCGGCGGCTGAAGGACCTCCGCGCCGGCGGCCTCGGCCCGCGCGGCGAGGGCGTCGACGTCCGGGACGTAGACGTGCAGGGCGACGCTCGTGCCGCCGAGCACGCCCGGGGCCGTGAAGGGGGCGCCCGCGCCGGTGTCGCCCAGCATCAGGACGGACTCCCCGATGCTGATCTCCGCGTGCAGGACCCCGCCGTCGGGGGCGTCGATCCGGATGTCCTGGCGGGCGCCGAAGGCCCGCTCGTAGAAGTCGATCGCGGCGGCGGCGTCGTCGACCATGATGTGCGGGACGACGGCGTAGCGGTAGCGCTCGGGCACGACGGCGTCGGTACCGGCAGCGGTGGTGGTGGTCATGGCGGTTCCCCCTCGATGTCGCCGCCGGCGGTGCGCCGGCGGCCTCGGGATCAAGGTAGGAACTGAAGTCGGCTTCAGGTCAAGACGTCCGCCCCGCCCGACGACTACTTCAGGATCGACCGGGGGACGTCGGTGGCCCGGGTGAACACCGAGACCGGGAACTGGGTGTCGCAGTACTTGTTGCCGGTCGAGACGACGCCGATCACCACGCCGTCCACGACCAGCGGGCCGCCGGAGTCGCCCTTGCAGATGCTGTCGGCCGTCCCGGGCCCCGGCAGGCCGCAGACCTTCAGCAGCGGGGAGGCGTCCGGCTCGGTGAACGGGACGCAGCCGGCCGGCGCCGAGAGCGTCAGCACGGCCTGCTTCAGGTGCGTTCCGGGCATCCCGTCCCCGGTCCGCCCGTAGCCGTACACGGTGGCCGTGCGGCCGTAGCGGTAGAGCTTCTCGTCGCCCTTCCCCGCCACCCGGACCGTCCGCTGCGGGAGCGGCCGGTCGAGGGTGAGCACCGCCGAGTCGTGGTCCAGGCCGGGCGTGAAGCGGGGGTCGACCTTGAAGCTCTTCACCCGTCGCTCCTGGCCGCCGGTGCCGGTGAGGTCGGTCCGGCCCGCGATCGCCCGCAGGGTGGTCGGGTCGTCGGCCTCGGTGACGCAGTGGCCGGCGGTGAGGACCTTGGTGGGGGCGATCAGCGCGCCGGTGCACCACTGCTGGCCGTCCGCCGTCTGCAGGGCGATGACGAACGGGTTGGCCCTGGTGGTCGTGTCCGACCCGCCGTGGACGGCGGCGGCGGGCCCGGCGGCCACCGCGACCAGCCCGGCGGCGGCCGCCAGGACGGCGAGCGGGCGGCGGGCGGTGCGGGCGGTGCGGTTCTGGCGGCTCATGGCAGTACCCCTCTGCTGGTGACGGGACGTCACCAAGCGTGACGGCCGCCACCCCGCCAATGGTTCCACCATGCCGCCACCAAGCCCCTGACCTGCACTGATGGTGGCGCGCGGTGCCCGATCGGGCACCTGGGCAAACCGTCGACCGGCCACCCCCGGCGGCCCGCACAGGAAGTCGAGCGGGTCGACTTCCTGTGCGGGCTGGCCGAGAAGAGCCGGGTGGATTCACTCAAATGAGTGACGATCCGTCAGTTTCAGGCCAGAGATGGGAGATCCCGACTCGGTGCGCCTGTCCGGAGGGAAGGATTCCGGAGGCGCGGCCCGCAAGGGCGGGCTCGCGGGTCCTTACCGAGGGGAGACGGTAGGCATGTGGCAGACCTACGTTGACAATCAGCTTGTGGGTTCGGGAAATCTCGACGGCGGGATCATCGTCAGTGCCGCCGACGGCGGCACCTGGGCGCAGAGCAGCGGATTCAGCCTCAGCGCCGGCGAGGGCGCGGCGCTCGTCGCCCTGTACAAGAACCCGGGCAGCGCGTTCACCAATGGCGTCACCGTCGGCGGCGTCAAGTACACGGTGGCGGTCAAGGCCGACGCGCGCTCGATCTACGCCAGGAAGAGCTCCGCCGGAATCGTGCTGGTCAGGACCTCCCAGACCATCCTCGTCGGCCGGTACAGCGAGCGGCATCAGCCGGCCGTCGCGGCGCAGACCGTGGAGAAGCTGGGCGACTACCTGATCGAGAACGGCCGCTAGGCCGAGGGGGAAGTCGCCCGGGCCGTCCGGTCGTCGTGCAGGCGACGACCGGACGGCCCGGGCGCGTTCAGGCCTTCAGTTCGAACCAGACCGTCTTGCCGATGAAGCCCGGCCCCCGGCGGTGGGCGCCCCAGGTGGTGGCGAGGGCGGCGACGAGTTCGAGGCCGCGGCCGGACTCGTCCTCCGGGCGGCCCGGCGCGGGGTGGGGAGGTGGGGGTCGGCGTCGGAGACCTCGACGCGGAGGGTCGAGTCGTCGAGGACGGCGCAGGTGACGCGGATGTGGCGGTCACGCGGGGCCGCGGCGTGGCGGCAGGCGTTGGTGGCGAGTTCGCTGAGGAGGAGCAGGGCCACCTCGGTGGTCTCGTCGGGGACGCGCCACTCGAAGGCCTGCCGGAGGAGTACGGCGCGGGCGCGGCCGACGCTGCGGGGGTGCCGGGGGAACGTCCACTCGACCATGGGTTTCCTTGGGGTGGGGAGGCTCGGGCGTCACTCACAGGAGCGGAGTTCGGCCATTTCACGTCCAGGTAACGAGGTGGGGGCCTAGCCTCGGGAGTTGCAGCTGAGGTACACCGGCGAGGTGACCCGCCGGTCGACCGCACACGATGGGGGTCCGAGGATGGGCGCGCCCGCGCAACCGCCGATGGCTTGGAAGTACTGCGGAGACCAGATCAAGCGGTGGCGCGCCCAAGCGGGAGTGACGAGGGAGGAGTTGAGCCGCGCGGCCAACTACGACATCGAGAGCGTCCGGTCGATGGAGGCGGGGCGGCGGAAGCCGTCCAGGAAGCTGCTGGAGACGGCGGATGAACTCTGCAACGCGAGAGGGATGCTGCTGGGGGCTGAGGACTTTCTGATCGGGGAGAAGAGGGCAGCCAAGTCCGATACCTACTTGGAGGTTGAGGAGGAGGCCATCGCCATCTACTCGTACCAGCCGCTCTACATCCCCGGACTTCTGCAGACCGAGGAGTACGCGCGCGCAACGGTCGGCTTCACCATTCCTCCGATCGACCAGGAGACCATCGAAGCCCGTATCCGCTCCCGGCTCGCCAGACAAACCAAGCTCACCAACCGCCCCACCACTCTCTTCTGCTTCGTCCTCTACGAGGCCGCCCTTCACACCTGCATGGGCGGACCGGGCACGATGAAGCGGCAGCTGCACCACCTCCTGGAGGCAGGGCAGTCGCGCAACGTGAAAATCCAGATCCTGCCGATCGCGAACGCGATTCCCCCTGCGCTCTCCGGATCGCTCATGATCCTGGAAACGATCAACAACGAGCACTATGCGTACGTTGAGACACACGAGACGAATGCACTTCACACCGACCCAGAACTCGTGGGAAAGCTCAGTCGACGACAAGCGATGATCCGCGCACAGTCCTTGAGTGCGGAGGGCTCTGCAACGATGATCAGAAAGGTCGCGGAGCAACTATGAAGTGGCACAAGGCCAGTTACAGCGACTTCGAGGGCGGGGAGTGCATCGAGATCGCCACCTCGCCCTCCTCCGTCCTCGTGCGGGACTCCAAGGACAAGGCCGGGCCCCGACTCTCCTTCTCCCCCTCCGCCTGGGCGGACTTCGTCGCCTTCGCCCCCGAAGCTCAGGCTCCGGAAGGCGAGTGACTTCCATGGGAACGGGTGGGTAACCACCTCCCACCCGCACACCCCAACCGGCCTTCCGGCCAGCCCATATGACTTATCGTCACTGTTCGCCACGGCGCATCACGACCATGTAGCGTGCGGCTCAGACGAAACAACCCCCGCCGGTGCTGGAACACCGAACGGGGGTCTGACCTTCACGATCGAAAGAGACTCGATCCTGTGGCTACCCACGACTTTAGTGCCATCACGCTCCCTCCCGGGCCGGAACTCGCCTCCCCGGGCTACGGAAAGCGTTCCGCGCCTGAGCAACACCCCCGAGCGGCAAGCGACTTCGCACATCTGCCCGTTCGCGAGGCGTATCTCGCCAGCATGATCGACCGCTTCCCCGAGGGCGCCGCGATGGACGTGAAGTCCCTCGCCGCCTTCAACCCGCTCTACGGGCAGCAGGCCGTCCGCACCGCGCTCAACAACCTCTCCGCCGCCGGCCACCTCCGCCGGGTCCGCGAGCGCGTCGGCGCCGACCGCTCCCAGTGGGTGTTCCGGACGTACTTCTCCCGCACGCCGCGCGGGGACGGCTGGTGGAACCACTTCATCGCCACCGGCGAGGCACTGCCCGAGGCCGCGCACCCCCGGGAGGAGTCAACCGACGTCCAACCCCCTCCCCCGGAAGAGACCCCCGCCTACCGCGCACTCGCCGACCTCGGCCGCGTCGACCGTCGACTCGCCCTCTCCGCCGCCGACTGCGCCGCCCTCGAACCGCTCGCCGCCGAGTGGCTGGCCCGGGGCGCCGCGGCCGATCTCTTCCGGACCGCGATGACGGCCGGGCTCCCGCCGGACGTGCACAGCCCGGCCGCGTTCACCCGCCGTCGGCTGATCGACAAGCTCCCCCCGGCCCGTCCGGGACGACCCACCGCCGTCCCGCCCGGGACCCGCCTCGCCGAGTGCACCGACTGTCGCGTCCCGGCCCGCCCGCCGGCCCTCCTGGGCGGCCTCTGCCGGGCCTGCCGGGCGGGCGGCAGATCGATCGCCCCGCCGCCGCCCGCACGCCTGCCCGCGAGCGCCGTCCACCAGCACGCCGCGCGGGCCCGGGAAGCCCTCCGAGCCGACCCCGATTCGTGTCGATCGTGAATAATCTCAGGCGCGGACGTGAACCTATGCAAATTCCCAAGGTGAACTAAGTTACAAACCTTGAAATCCAAGCCGCTCGGTTTGCCCGCATGCTGAGATCCATGCGATAGTCGAAGCGTTCGAGGGTGCACGTCAGCGACTGACGGACCCCCGGCAACGATGACTTCGGCCCGCCCGACCCGGCACGGCCGACACCCATCGCACGGCACGCACCCCCTTGGCCGCGCGATGACCTGCAAGGGCCCCCAGCCGCCGGATCACGGCGAAACCGGGGGCCCTGCGTGTTTCCCGGGCCGACTCAGACCCGCTCGCGCACCTTCAGCTCGAACCAGACGCCCTTGCCCCGCGGCAGCAGGTCGGCGCCCCAGCGGTCCGCCAGGTCGTCGACCACCTGGAGGCCGCGCCCGCGCTCGGTGACCGGCAGCGGCTCCGCGAGGATCATGCAGGGCAGCGACCGCGAGGAGTCCCGCACCTCCACCCGGATCCAGCCCGGCTTGCGCGTCACGTGGAGCCCGACGGTCCGCCCGGCGGCATGTCGCACCGCGTTGGCCACGAGCTCGCTGGTGAGCAACTCGCCCACCTCCAGGTGCTGGTGCAGCTCCCAGGTCTCCAGGACCGCGAGCACCAGCCGACGCGCCACCGGTCCGGTCTCCGGCCGGGACGGGAGCCGCACCTCGCCCGGTGTCGTCCGGTCGCACAACCGGCCGATGTAGAGCCGCTCCAGTTCGTCGCAGCTGAGTCGTTCCAGTGCCGCGAGGCCGTCCTGGAACGAGGCCCACGACGCCTCGGCGACCAAGCTGGAACCAGGAACTGATGACTGATCTGTTTCGCCCCAACCCGCCATGCGACCCATCATTGCGGAACGCAAGCGGCCGCGTACGGACAATGAACAAACGATCACTACTCTTTCGGCATATGCCGGGTGCAACCCGAACCCGCGTTCGTACGGGCCGGGTCACCCCCGTACCGCCGTGCTACCAGGCGCTCCAGTCCATGTTCCAACCGCTGAGGCCGTTGTCCGGCTTGACCTGCCCACGCGTGGAGTTCACCACCGTGACGATGTCCCCGATCAGCGAACCGTCGTAGAACTTGCCCGCCTCGGTGCCCGGTGCGCCGCCCTCGACGTCCTTGAGGGCCACGCAGCCGTGGCTGGTGTTCTGGGTGCCGAACACCGACGCGGGGCGCCACCAGTTGCCGTGCACGTAGGTGCCGCTGTCGGTCAGCCGCATCGAGTGCGGAACCTGCTTGTCGTAGGGGTCGCCGGTCATGCCGGGCAGGGTGCTGGACTGCATCCGCACCACGCCCTCCTTGGACATCACGACCATGGTGCCGTTCCAGGTCGGGAACTCGGACGAGCCGGAAGTGATGTCCAGGACCGAGGTCCGGCCGTCCCGGACCACCGTCATCTTGTGCGTCTTGGCGTCAACGGTCGAAATCTGGGATCGCCCGATAGTGAAGGGCTCGTCCCGGTCCACTCCCCCGTAGACGCCCGGCGCGATCTCCACGCTCTTCAGCCGGTACTTGACGGTCACCTTGGTGCCGGGGGTCCAGTTCTTCTCGGGGCGGAAGTCCAGCCGGCGGTTGCCGAACCAGTGGCCCTTGACCACGGTGCCGTTGTCGGTCTCGAAGGTGATGCCCCGGGCCACCGCCTCCTTGTTCTTCACGTCCTTGTCGAAGTCGACCGAGACGATCATGCCGACGCCGTAGGTGGCGTTGTCCTGGACGTTGTCGCTCACCTTCGACTCCCGCTCGGGCGCCAGGGTGGTGAAGCCGCTCGCCGCCTCGGTGACCACGCCGCCGGCGTCCGCCGCCAGCGCGTTCACCTGGTACGCGGTGCCGACCGCCAGCGGGCCGGACGGGGTCCAGCTCGACCCGTCGGCGGCGAGGGTGCCGGCCACCTCCTTGCCGGTCTTGTCGCTCACCTTGACCGTGGTGAGCTTCCCGCCCGTCACCGCGACCTTGACCGCGCCGTTCGGGGCGACGTCCACCGCACCGTTCTTCGGCTGGATGTCCACCACGGCCTGCGAGACCTTCGGCGTGGCGGTGGTGGCGGCGCCGGCAGGGGCGCCCGTGGGAGCCGGAGCACCGGTCGCCCCACCGTCGGCCGGAGCGGCGGACGACGGGACCCCCGCGGTCCCGCCGGCCCCCAGTTCGGCCTTGGCGGCCGTACCGCCCCCGGCGCCGCCGCCGCCCCCGCCGCAGGCGCTGGTCAGCACCAGCGCACCGCCGACCAGCCCCACGGCCACCACCCTGCGTATCGCCTTCACGGTCGTCCCCCTCGTTCGTGTCGAGCCGTTCGACCTTTACACGCTCCACTCACGCGAAAGGTTGCGCCGTTCAGGGGGTGTCCGGCCCCGGAAACGCCGCCGGCCCGACCCCAACGAGTGAGGATCGGGCCGGCCGTGGCCGTTCCGCGACTGGCGGAGGCTACCGAGGGGTAGGGCCTACCAGTTCGCCCAGCCGATGTTCCAGCCGCTCAGGCCGTTGTCGGGGGCGACGGTCTTCTCCTTGGAGTTCTTGATGGTGATGACGTCACCGATCATCGAGTCGTTGAAGAACTTGCCCGCCACCGAGGCGTCGCTGCCGCCCTTCTCGTCCTGCATCGAGATGCAGCCGTGGCTGGCGTTGGTCTTGCCGAACGGGTTGGCCCAGTAGTTGCCGTGCACGAAGGTGCCCGAGTTGGTCAGCCGCATGGCGTGCGGGACGTCCGGGATGTCGTACTCGCCGCCGAGACCGACGGTCTGCGAGTTCATCCGGGTGACCTTCTCCTTGGACATCACCACCATGGTGCCGTTCCAGGAGGGGTTCTTCTCGTCGCCCAGGGTCACCGGCACGGTGTGGCTCTCGCTGCCCCTGGTCACCGTCATCTGGTGGGTGGCCGAGTCGGCCACCGAGACCTGGGAGCGGCCGATGGTGAACGGCTCGTCCTTGTCGATGTCGCCGTAGACGCCCGGGGCGATCTCGACGTTCTTCAGCCGGTACTTGATGACGACCTTGGTGCCCGGCGCCCAGTACTTCTCCGGGCGGAAGTCCAGGCGCTTGGCGCCGAACCAGTGACCCTTCACGGTGGTGCCGTCGCTGGTCTCGAAGGTGATGCCCTGGACGACCGCGTCCTTGTTCTTGATCTCCTTGTTGAAGACCACCGACACGATCATGCCGACGCCGTAGGTGGCGTTGTCGGCGATGTTGTCGTTGGTGGAGACCTTCTTCGCCGGGGTCAGCGTGGTGAACGAGGTGGTCGACGCGGCCACCAGGCCCTCCGCGTCGGCGGCCTGGGCGTTCACCTTGTACGCCATGCCCACGGCCAGCGGGGCGCTGGGCTTCCACCCGCTGCCGTCCGCGCTGATGGCGCCCGCGACCGGCTTGCCCTCCTTGTCGGTCACCTCGACCGTGGTGAGCTTGCCGCCGGTCACCCCGACCTTGAGCGCGCCGTCCGGGGCGACGTCCTGGGCACCGTCCTTGGGCTCGACGCTGACCACGGCGGCCGAGGTCTTCGGCGTGGCGGAGGTCTGGCCGGGCGTCGGCGTGCCGCCGTTACCGGCGTCGCCCGCGCCGTTGGCGCCCGCCGTGGCGGCCGCGTCACCGCCCGAGGCCTTCTTGTCGTCGTCGCCGCCCCCGCAGGCCGCGGTGAGCAGCAGCACCCCGCCCATCGCCAACGCCACCGCGCTCTGACGCAGACGGCGGCTGGTGACGGTGGTGCGTATCGCGGCGTCGGCCGCCCTAACCGGCTTCACGGTCTCTCCCCTCCCGGTGTCCACCTGTGTGGACGCGCGTTCGCCCGGACGGGTTGCACCGGACCGGTGATCTTCCGCGCCGGGCTTCGGCGCGGCAAGCAGGATAACTGGGCCGATCGGGTGAATCCCGGGAGGGTTACCGGTGAACGGGAGTGAAGATCATCCGCACACGGTGCTCAGGGCCTGACCACCGGTGACGGGCCCGCGGCGGCGCTCGGCGGGGCGGGCGGCGGGGCGGTCGGAGCGGGGCCCCGGGAGGCGGTCGGGGAGGCGCTGGGCGAGGCCGTCGGGGCGCCCGGCGAGGCCGTCGGGACGGCGCCCGGGGGCGCTCCGGCGGCCGGAGCACCGGACGGGCTCGCGCCGGACCGCAGGGCGCTCCCGGCCACCCACTGCGCCCAGGGCAGGTTCCAGCCGTTCAGACCGTTGTTCGGCGGCACCACGTCCCCCGTCGAGGCCCGCACCTCCAGCACGTCCCCCGGGATCGTGTGCTCGAACAGCCAGCCCGCCGGGCTCTCCCCGCTCGTCCCGCCCTTGACGTCGGCCAGGCCGATGCAGCCGTGACTGGTGTTGGCGGTGCCGAACACCGAAGGGTCGGCCCAGTAGTTCCCGTGCACGAAGGTGCCCGAGCTGGTCAGCCGCATCGCGTGCGGCACGTCCTTGATGTCGTACTCGTCGCCCATCCCGACGGTCTGCGAGTTCATCCGGGTGACCCGGTACTTCTCGGACACCACCAGCACGCCCCGGTACGTCGTGTGCTTGGCGTCCCCGCCGGAGACCTTGAGGGTGCGCACCACCCGGCCGCCCTGGCCGGCCCGGACGGTGAGGGTGTGGGCGTCCAGGTCGACGGTGGACACCTGGGCCCGGCCGACGGTGAAGCGGACGTCCTTGGTCTGGGTGCCGAACTCGCCCGGCGCGCCCTGCACGTCCTTGAGCCGCAGCGCGACCGTCACCCGGGTGCCCGGTGCCCAGTACTTCTCGGGGCGGAAGTCCAGCCGCTGGCCGCCGAACCAGTGCGCGGCCACCTCCACCGGCGGGTCGGCGGTCACCGCGATCGCGCGCTCCACCGCCGCCCGGTCGGTGACGGGGCGGCTGAACCGCAGCGAGACCGGCATGCCGACGCCCACCGTGGAGCCGTCCTCCGGGGTGAAGAAGGCGACGAAGGTGTGCGCCCGGGCCACCGTCGAGAAGTCGGCGTGCTGGGCGGCCCGCTGGCCCCGGTCGTCCTCGGCCACCGCGTCCAGGGTGAACCTGGTGCCCAGCGGCAGCGGACCGTCCGGCGCCCAGCCGGTGCCGTCCGCGGAGATCGACCCCGGCACCTCGGCGCCCCGGGTGTCGGCCAGCCGCACGGAGACCAGCCGGCCCTGGGCCACCGTCACCCGGACCGGGCCGTCGGGCGGCAGGTTCTGGGTGTCGTCGGCGGGCAGCGCGGTGATCGACGCCCGGGAGACCGGCGGCGGACCGGCCGGCCCCGCCGGGACGGCGTCCCCGCTCGGGGGCCTCGGGGCCCCGCCACCGCCGGAGCACCCGGTCAGCACCGCCAGGCAGCAGCCCGCCGCCGCCAGCCGCCGCGCCCACATCCGTCCTCGGGGCCGCATTCCGGGGCCTCCCGCCGTATCCGTCCGATACCCCGCACAACGAGGGCAATCCCGGCAGGACACGCCGACACGCCGAAAACCCCCACCCCCACGGCCCAGCGCCACTGCCTCGCCCGGGCGCCATCTGCCGGTAAGACGGTGTTCAGCCGCTTCCGTCCGGCGCGATCAGGGAATGAGACACCGCACGGGGTTCGGGACACCCCGTCAGGGAGGGCACCGCCATGGCGTCAGGGCAGGAGTCGGCGGCCGCCGTGCGCGCGCACGCCCCCGCGGCCGTCCACGGGCACCGGGCGGACGGGCACCCCGCCGACCGGCCGGGCGGCGCCGTGCCCTGGCCGGGCAGCCGACAACCGCTCGGCGCCCGCTTCCACCCCGGCCCGGACGGCCGCCCCGGCACCAACTTCGCGCTCTGGGCGGCCGGCGCCGAGGCCGTCGACCTCTGCCTGTTCGACGAGGACGGCCACGAGACCCGGCTGCGCCTCACCGAGCAGGACGCGCACACCTGGTACGGCTTCGTCCCCGGCGTCCTCCCCGGCACCCGCTACGGCTACCGGGTGCACGGCCGCTGGGACCCGTGGACCGGCGCCCGGTGGAACCCGGCCAAACTGCTGCTCGACCCCTACGCCCGCGCCGTCGACGGCGGCTACACCGCGCACGACGCCGTCTGCGCCGCCGTCCGCAACTGGCCCGAGGCCGGGGTCGCCGACACCGTCCGGGACAACCGCGACTCGGCCCCCTACGTGCCCAGGTCCGTGGTCGTCCGGGACGACGACGACTGGTCCGACGACCACCGGCCCAAGACCCCCTGGGCCGAGACCGTCCTCTACGAACTGCACGTCCGCGGCTTCACCCGCCGCCACCCCGACGTCCCGCCCGAGCTGCGCGGCACCTACGCCGGCCTCGCCCACCCCGCGGCGATCGCCCACCTCACCGGCCTCGGCGTCACCGCGGTCGAACTGCTCCCCGTCCACCACCACGTCAGCGAGGACCACCTCCAGGCCCGCGGCCTCGTCAACTACTGGGGCTACAACACCGTCGGCTACTTCGCCCCGCACGCCGGCTACTCCGCCGCCGGCTCGCGCGGCGGCCAGGTCGGCGAGTTCAAGCGGATGGTCCGCGCGCTGCACGCCGCCGGCATCGAGGTGATCCTCGACGTCGTCTACAACCACACCGCCGAGGGCGCCGAGCTGGGCCCCTCGCTGTTCCTGCGCGGCATCGACAACGGCGGCTACTACCGGCTGCCGCCCAACCGACCGCGCGGCTACGCCGACTACACCGGCTGCGGCAACAGCCTGGACACCCGCCGCCCCCAGGTCGTCCGGCTGATCACCGACTCGCTGCGGTACTGGGTGCACGAGATGGGCGTGGACGGCTTCCGCTTCGACCTCGCCGCCACCCTCGCCCGCGGCGCCGACGGCGGCGTCACCATGGACCACCCGCTGCTCGCCGCCGTCGCCCAGGACCCGCTGCTCAGCCGGGTCAAGCTGATCGCCGAACCCTGGGACGTCGGCCCGGGCGGCTACCAGGTGGGCGCCTTCCCGCCGCCCTGGGCCGAGTGGAACGACCGCTACCGCGACACCCTGCGGGACTTCTGGCGCGGCGCCCGCCCCGACGTCCGGGAGCTCGGCTACCGGCTCTCCGGCTCCTCCGACCTCTACCAGCGCGACGGCCGGCGCCCGTACGCGTCCGTCAACTACGTGACCGCGCACGACGGCTTCACCCTGCGCGACCTGGTCTCCCACGACCGCAAGCACAACGAGGCCAACGGCGAGGACAACCGGGACGGCACCGACGACAACCGCTCCTGGAACCACGGCACCGAGGGGGAGAGCGCCGACCCCGCCGTCACCGCGCTGCGCCGGCGCCAGCTGCGCAACCTCACCGCCACCCTGCTGCTCTCCGCCGGCGTCCCGATGATCACCGCCGGGGACGAGTTCGGCCGCACCCAGGGCGGCAACAACAACGCCTACTGCCAGGACAACGAGGTCAGCTGGCTGGACTGGTCGCTTCTCGACGACCCGGCCTGGCGGAGCCTGTACGCCTTCACCGCGCGCCTCGTCCGGCTCCGCCGCGACCACCCCGTGCTGCGGCAGCGGGCGTTCTTCTCCGGCCGCGCCACCGGCCCGGGCGAGCGGCCCGACCTGGCCTGGTACACCCCGCTCGGCAAGGAGATGACCGAGGCCGACTGGTTCGCGCCGACCGCCGCCCTGGGCATGCTGCTGTCCGGCAGCGCGATGTCCGAACGGGACGCCTGCGGGCGCCCGCTGCTCGACGACAGCTTCCTGCTGCTGCTCAACGCCGGGCCCGAACCCGTCCCCTTCACCCTGCCCGGCACGCCCCGGACCACCGACCCCACCCGGTACGAGACCGTCGTCGACACCACCGCGGAGGACGGCGCCGGGCCCGCCGGGGAGCACCTCCCCGGCGAGGCGGTCCGGCTCGGCGCCCGCGCCCTGCACCTGCTCCGGACCGTCCCCCGGGCCGACCCGCGGACCGACGGTCCCGACCTGGCCGGTAATCGACGACAGGTCCGAAAAACCGGATGAGAAATGACGGGTGCCCGGCCTACCCTCACGGCGATGGCCGAGAACCAAGCCCCCGACACCGCCCCCGACACCGCCCCCGGCACCGCGCCGACCGTCCCCCGCCGGTCGACGGTGCGCTCACTGCTGCGCCTGTGGCCCTACGTCCACCCGATCCGCGCACGGCTGGCCGTCTCGGTCACCGCCGCGATGCTCGCCGCGCTCAGCGCGCTGCTCGTCCCGACCGTCCTCGGCCGGATCGTCGACGGTCCGATCGCCGAGCGCGACCTCGGCGGCCTCTGGGCGCCGGCCGCCCTGCTGCTCGTGCTCGGCCTCGCCGAGGCCGCCCTCTTCTTCACCCGCCGGGTGGTGCTGGCCCGCCCCCTGGCCGGCGTCGAGACGGCGATGCGCGGTGACCTCTTCGCCAAGCTCCAGCGCCTGCCGGTGTCCTTCCACGACCGCTGGGGCTCCGGCCAGCTGCTCTCCCGGGCCACCGCCGACATGTACACCATGCGGCTGTTCCTGGCCTTCCCGCTGGTCTTCCTGATCGTCAACACGGTGACCTTCCTGGTCGGCACCGTGCTGATGTTCACCCAGGACTGGCGACTGGCCCTGATCGTGCTCGGGCCGGCCGTCCCGCTGCTGGTGCTCACCCGCCGCTTCGAGGCCGGCTACTCGGGCGCCGCCCGCCGCGCCCAGGACCAGAACGGCGACCTCGCCACCGTGGTCGAGGAGTCCGTCCTCGGCATCCGGATCCTCAAGGCCTTCGGCCGCCACCGCTCGATGGCGGAGCGGTTCCGCGAGCACTCCCGCGCCCTGCGCCGCACCGAGCTGAAGAAGGCCGGGCTGCTCGCCAACCTGTGGTCGGTCATCGTCGGCCTGCCCGAGCTGGCCCTCGGCTGCGCCCTCGCGGTCGGCGCCTACCTGGTCGCGCACGACGAGCTGAGCGCGGGCACCCTGGTCGCCTTCCTCTCCACCGCGCTCGCGCTGCGCTGGCCGGTCGAGTCGCTCGGCTGGCTGCTCGCCTACGCCAACGAGGCCGCCACCGCCACCGACCGCTTCTTCGAGGTGCTGGACGAGCCGGAGGCGGAGAGCGCCGTGAGCGACGCGGCCACCGGCAGCACCACCGGCAGCACCACCGCCGGGTCCGCCGGCACCCAGGACGGCATCCGGCTCACCGGCGTCCGCTTCCGCTACCCCGACGCCCCGGCCGACACCCCCGACCTGCTCCGCGGCGTCGACCTGCACGTCCGCAGCGGCGAGACGATGGCCCTGGTCGGCGCCACCGGCAGCGGCAAGACCACGCTCACCGCCCTGCTCCCCCGCCTCTACGAGGCCACCGGCGGCACCATCACCCTCGACGGCCGGGACGTCCGCGAGATCGACCGCACCCGGCTGCGCGAGCTGGTCGCGGTCGCCTTCGAGGAGCCCACCCTGTTCTCCGCCACCGTCCGGGACAACGTCCTGATGGGCGCGCCCGGCGCGGACGACGACCGGCTGCGCACCGCGCTCGCCACCGCCCAGGCCTGCTTCGTCGAGAAGCTCCCGGACGGCGTCGCCACCGAGGTCGGCGAGCAGGGCCTCAGCCTGTCCGGCGGCCAGCGCCAGCGGCTCGCCCTGGCCCGTGCCGTGGTCGGCGACCCCGCGTTCCTGGTGCTCGACGACCCGCTGTCCGCGCTGGACGTGCACACCGAGGCGCTGGTGGAGCGCGCCCTGCGCGAGGTCCTCGCCGCCACCACCGCGCTGGTGGTCGCGCACCGGCCGAGCACCGTGCTGCTCGCCGACCGGGTCGCCGTCCTCGCCGACGGCCGGATCGAGGCGGTCGGCACCCACCAGGAGCTGCTGCGCGACTCGGCGCGCTACCGCGAACTGATGTCGGGCGAGGCCGCCCTCGTCCCCGAGGGGAGCACCGCCCGATGACCACCACCGTCGAACCCGCCGCCGCGCGCACCGACCCGGCCGCACCGGACGAGGAGGAGCTGCCGCCCCCGCCGGCCGACGAGGAGGACATCCCCGTCCCGCCCGGCGCGCCGCGCGCCCTGCTGCGCGCCCTGCTCGGCCCGCACCGCGGCCGGATCGCCGTCGCCATGGCGGTGATCCTGCTCCAGCAGGCCGCCCTGCAGGCCGGTCCGCTGCTGGTGGCCTTCGCGATGGACCGCGGCATCCCGGCCCTGCGCGAGGACGACGCCGGTCCGCTGATCGCGGTGGTCGTCGCCTACCTGGGCTGCGCGCTGCTCGGCACGCTGCTCCAGTGGTCGTTCATCAAGATCAGCGCCCGGGTCAACCAGGACATCCTGCTGGAGCTGCGCGGCCGGATCTTCCGGCACGCCCAGCGGCTCAGCCTGGACTTCCACGAGCGCTACACCTCGGGCCGGATCATCTCGCGCGCCACCAGCGACGTGGACGCGCTGCGCGAGCTGCTCTCCGAAGGCCTCCAGGAGCTGCTGACCGTCTTCCTCTCGGTCTGCTCCATCTCGGTCATCCTGCTGGTGCTGGACTGGCGGCTCGGGCTGGCCTCGCTGGCCTCCTTCCTGCCGCTCTGGCTGATCGCCCGCTCGTTCCGGCGCCGCTCGCGCCGGGTCTACCGGCGTTCGCGCACCGCGGCGGCCTCGCTGATCGTCCGCTTCACCGAGACCATGAACGGCATCCGCCCGGTGAAGGCGTTCCGCCGCGAGCGGGCCAACGACGCCGCGTTCGGCGTGGTGAACCGGCAGTCGGCCACCGCCACCGCGGACGGCCTGCTGGAGATCGCCCGGTACGTCGGCCTCTCCCGGGGGACGGCCAACGCGTGGACCACCGGCGTGCTGCTGCTCGGCGCCTACCTGGTCACCGACGGCACGGTCGCGCTGGGCGTGCTGACCGCCTTCGTGCTCTACCTGCGCCGGCTGTTCGACCCGATCGACCAGCTGGCGATGTTCCTGAACAGCTACCAGTCGGCCGCCGCCGCGCTGGAGAAGATCGCCGGCCTGCTCGCCCACGAGCCGACCGTCGCCGAGCCCGCGGAGCCGAAGAAGCTCCCGGCCCTCGCCACGGGCGGGTGGGTCCCGCCCCGAGCCGAAGGGCGCGCCGGTGCCGAAAGCGACGAGCGACAAGCGACCGGCGCAGGAGGGAGTGCCGGAGCGAGGAGTGTCGGCGCCGGACAAGAGCGCCCGGAGGCGAGCGGGCGAGTAAGGGGCCGGGCGGTGCGTTTTGAAGGGACGCGCTTCGCGTACCGGACGGGCAAGGAGGTGCTGCCGCCGTTCGACCTGACGCTGCCCGCCGGGCAGACCGTCGCCGTGGTCGGTGCGACGGGGGCCGGCAAGTCGACGGTGGCCAAGCTGCTCGCCCGGTTCTACGACCCGACGGACGGCCGGATCACCCTGGACGGGGTGGACCTGCGCGACCTCGCCGGTCCGGAGCTGCGGCGCGGTGTGGTGATGGTGACCCAGGAGTCCTTCCTGTTCTCCGGCACCGTCGCCGAGAACATCGCGATCGGCCGGCCGGGCGCGACCCGGGCCGAGGTCGAGGAGGCCGCCCGGGCCATCGGCGCGCACGCCTTCATCGCCGAGCTGCCGGACGGCTACGACACCGACGTGCGCAAACGCGGCGGGCGGATCTCGGCCGGCCAGCGGCAGCTGGTGGCCTTCGCCCGCGCGCTGCTCGCCGACCCGGCGGTGCTGATCCTGGACGAGGCCACCAGTTCGCTGGACGTCCCGGGTGAGCAGGCGGTGCAGCGGGCGATGCGCACGGTGCTGGCCGGCCGGACGGCCGTGATCATCGCCCACCGGCTCTCCACCGTGGAGATCGCCGACCGGGTGCTGGTGATGGACCAGGGCCGGATCGTCGAGGACGGCACCCCGCGTGAGCTGATCGACGGCACCGGCCGCTTCGCCCAGCTGCACCGGGCCTGGCGGGACAGCCTGGTCTGACCGCCGCCCCTCCACCGGGGAAGTAATAGCCCCTGGACCCTTTCGTCCATTACCGAAGGGGTCTAGGGTCGTTCCCGGGACTCATCGCCCGTGTCCACGAAGGGGAACGCCCATGGTCGACCGTCAGCACTGGGAGCAGTGGCAGCGCAGCTGGGACCGCCAGCAGCAGTGGTACCTGCCCGACCGCGAGGAGCGGTTCCGGGTGATGCTCGACCTGGTCGAGGCGGTGGCCGGCCCGACCCCGCGCGTCCTCGACCTGGCCTGCGGCACCGGCAGCATCACCGAGCGCCTGGTCGCCCGGCTGCCCGGCGCCACCAGTGTCGGCGTGGACCAGGACCCGGCGCTGATGACCATCGCCCGGGGCGTGCTCGGCGAGGACGAGCGGTTCACCCTGGTGACCGCCGACCTCAAGGACCCGGAGTGGGCCCGCGCCCTGCCGTCCGGGCCGTTCGACGCGGTGGTGACCGCCACCGCCCTGCACTGGCTGCCCACCGCCGCGCTGGTCCGGCTCTACGGCGACCTCGCCGGCCTGGTGCGCCCCGGCGGGGTCTTCCTCAACGCCGACCACATGCCGGATCCGGCGGTCCCGCTGCTCAACGCCGCCGAGCGGGCCCAGCGGCACGGACGGCAGGAGCAGGAGAAGGCCGAGGGCGTCCTCGACTGGGAGGGCTGGTGGGTGGCCGCCGCGGCCGACCCGCTGCTCGCCGACCAGGTGGCGGCCCGCAACGCGCTGTACGGCTCGCACGCCGACGGCGAGTCCCACCCCGTCGGCTGGCACACCGAGCAGCTGGTGGCGGCCGGTTTCGCCGAGGCCGGGGTGGCCTGGCGCTCGGTCACCGACGCCATGGTGGCCGCCGTCCGCTGAACGGACCGCGCCGCCCGCCCGTCGGGGACGACGGACGCAACGCGGGCAACGGGGGCAACGCGGGCAACGGGGGCGGGGCACCGGTCAGGCCGGTGCCCCGCCCCCGGGCGCCCCGCTCAGCGGAGCAGCACGGCGTCCATCCCCGGGACCTCCGGCGGCAGCGCCACCAGACCCGGCTCGGTGGGCGAGGCCAGCCGGGGGTGCGAGGGCAGCACCCGCACGGTGTAGCCGAACGGCCCAGTGCGGCAGAGCTCCAGGGAGCCCTCGTACCTGGTCCGCCCGTCGAGGTCGGGCCCGCCGACCGGCTTGAGGGCGAGCAGGCAGGCGTCCGAGATCCGGTCCGACTCGTCCACCCGGCCGGAGACCACCTGCACCTCGACGTCGGCCGGCTCCAGCGGGCCCAGCGTCACCTGCACCCGCAGGGCCAGCGCGCTGCCCAGCTCCTGGGCCTCGTCCGGGCAGTCCGCCTCGACGTGCTCCACCCGGACGGCGGGCCACGCCTCCCGCACCTTGGCCTTCCAGGCGGCCAGCTCCTGGGCGGCGCGGTGCGCCCCGCTGCCCGCCAGCTCCCGCTGGGCCAGCGCGGCCGGGGCGTAGAGCCGTTCGACGTACTCGCGGACCATCCGGCCGGCCAGCACCTTGGGCCCGAGGGTGACCAGGGTGTGCCGGACCATGGCGATCCACCGGTGCGGCAGGCCGTCGGAGCCCCGGTCGTAGAAGCGGGTGGCGACCTGCTCCTCGATCAGGTCGTAGAGCGCGGCGGCCTCGATGTCGTCGCGCCGCTCGGCCTCCCGGCTGTCCGGGTCGAGCACGCCGTCGCCGGTGTCGGCGGTGGGGATCGCCCAGCCGTTCTGGCCGTCGAACCACTCGTCCCACCAGCCGTCCAGCACGGACAGGTTGAGGCAGCCGTTGAGCGCGGCCTTCATCCCGGAGGTGCCGCAGGCCTCCAGCGGGCGGAGCGGGTTGTTCAGCCAGACGTCGCAGCCCGGGTAGAGGTGCTGGGCCATCGCCATGTCGTAGTCCGGCAGGAAGACGATCCGGTGCCGGACGGCGGGGTCGTCGGCGAAGGCGACCATCTGCTGGATCAGCCGCTTGCCGCCGTCGTCGGCCGGGTGGGCCTTGCCGGCGACCACGATCTGCACCGGGCGGGTCGGGTGCAGCAGCAGCGCGCGCAGCCGCTCCGGGTCACGGAGCATCAGGGTGAGCCGCTTGTAGGACGGCACCCGGCGGGCGAAGCCGATGGTGAGCACGTCCGGGTCGAGCACCGAGGACACCCAGCCGAGCTCGGCCTCGCCGGCGCCGCGCTGGCGCCAGGAGACGCGCAGCCTCCGGCGGACCTCGTCGACCAGCTGGGCGCGCAGGGTGCGGCGCAGCTCCCAGACCTCGGTGTTGCCGATCCGCTCCAGTCCGGTCCAGCGCTGGGTCTCGCCGGTGGTCATGGCCTCCTCGGCGCGGTCGGCGCCGATCTCGGCGGCGCCCAGCCGGACGACCGCCGGGTCGATCCAGGTGGCCGCGTGGACGCCGTTGGTGACCGAGGTGATCGGCACGTCGGCGGCGTCGAAGCCCGGCCAGAGGCCGTTGAACATCGAGCGGCTGACCTCGCCGTGCAGGGTGGAGACGCCGTTGGCGCGCTGGGCGAGCCGCAGGCCCATGGCGGCCATGTTGAACAGCTTGGGGTCGCCGCCGCGCCAGGTCTCGGCGCCGAGCGCCAGGACCTGCTCGACCGGGACGCCGGCCAGCGCGGTCTCGCCGCCGAAGTGCCGGGCGACCAGCTCGCGGTCGAACCGGTCGATGCCGGCCGGGACGGGCGTGTGGGTGGTGAAGAGGGTGCCGGCCCGGACCGACTCCAGGGCGGCGGCGAAGTCGAGTCCGGCCTCCGCGACCAGTTCGCGGATCCGCTCGACGCCGAGGAAGCCGGCGTGGCCCTCGTTGGTGTGGAAGACCTCGGGGGCGGGGTGTCCGGTCAGCCGCTGGTAGGCGCGCACGGCCCGGACGCCGCCGATGCCGAGCAGCATCTCCTGGAGCAGCCGGTGCTCGCTGCCGCCGCCGTAGAGGCGGTCGGTGACGTCGCGCTCGGCCGGCGAGTTGGCCTCGATGCCGGAGTCGAGCAGCAGCAGCGGGACGCGGCCGACCTGGGCCTTCCAGATGTGCGCGGCCAGAGTGCGGCCACCGGGCAGGGCGAGGTCGACCCGGCTGGGGCTGCCGTCGGGCTCGCGGAGCAGGGTGACGGCCAGCTCGTCCGGGTCGAGCAGCGGGTAGCGCTCCTGCTGCCAGCCCTCCCGGTCGAGGGACTGCCGGAAGTAGCCGTGCCGGTAGAAGAGGCCGACGCCGATGATCGGGACGCCGAGGTCGCTGGCGGCCTTGAGGTGGTCGCCGGCGAGGATGCCGAGGCCGCCGGAGTACTGGGGCAGCGCGGCGGCGATGCCGTACTCGGGCGAGAAGTAGGCGATGGCGGCGGGCGGCGGGGCGGCGGCCTGCTGACCCGCGGTCTGGTACCAGCGCGGCCCGGCCAGGTACTCCCGCAGGTCGTCGGCGAGGTCGCCGAGCCGGCGCAGGAACCGGCGGTCGGCGGCGAGCGCGGCGAGCCGGGCGGCCGGGACCTCCCCGAGCAGCCGCACCGGGTCCTCGCCCGTCGCGGCCCACACGTCCGGGTCCACGGACCGGAAGAGGTCCCGGGTCTCGGGGTGCCAGGACCAGCGCAGGTTGAGGGCCAGCTCGTGCAACGGCTGGAGTTGTTCGGGCAGGACGGTGCGGACGGTGAATCTGCGGATTGCCTTCACGGCGTGAAGCGTAGCCGCGCCCGATGGCATGATGGTGCGTCAGTTGGGCTATTCGGCATCCGTTCGGCCTATTGATGAGATCGCATTCGGCGCATTGGTCTGCACGGGGGGCGCACGAGGCGCACTTTCCGGGGCGCCGCGCCACCAATGCGTGAACACCGCGGAACAGATCCATTTCCACCGGAGGACCCGCGCCCGATCACTCCCGGAACTCCTCGCGTACCGCTGCGGAATCGGGCCCACCGGTGCGAGGATGAGGCCCGGACGTCGGTGTCGCGGGCAGTGCGGAGACGGGTGGCGTTCTCCCGCGAAGCAGCACGTCCGAATCCTTTTCGCGTTGACCGTTCCTCATCCTGATTGGTCCATTCGGCGTCCACCGCGGACCGCCGCGTGTCCTCGCGCTCGCCCTGCTCGTTCACGGGTGGGTTGGGTGGTCCAGGGGCGCGCTTCCAGAGGCGTGCGCCGGAACGCGCGCGGGCTCTCGGGCTCTCCGCCACGGGCTCGGCGGGAGCGGGGCAGGTTGCCCGGAACGGCGGCGCGGGCAGGCTTCCGGTCGCACGTCCTCCCCACCCAGCAGTCCTCCCGGTACTCCCCTGGCCCCGCCGGCCCGCGGGAGCTGCCGCCGATCTCGGGCAGGAGTTTGGCATGCACGGCGACACGCGGGACCAGTCCACACCGGTGGCCGACACCGTCGACGCAGCGGTCGCGGAATCCGCCGGACGGGCGGATTCTGACACTCGGACAGACCCGGCGATGCCGGGGCCCCGGGGCGCCGGGGCCGTCCGGACGGAGCGACCGGACGAGCCGGCCCGAGAACCCGGGGCCGAGGACGACCGGACCGCCCCGGGGTCGACCCGGGCCGAGGCCCCGCGCAGGCGCACCACCACCCGTCGCAGCGCGAGCACCGCCGAACCCGCCCCCACGAAGGCCGCGGGCGCCGCACCGGCCCGGGCCGCCGCCGAGCGGCCGGCCGCCGGCCGGGCGCGCGCGAAACCCGCCACCACCCGCAAGACCGCCCGCACGACGACAGAGAGCGACACCGTGATCGGCCGCATCCCCGTCCTGGACGTCAGCCCCCTCGTAGACGCCGGCCGCCGCCCGGCCAAGGCCGTGGTGGGCGAGACCTTCCGGGTCTGCGCGACCGTGTTCCGCGAGGGCCACGACGCGGTCGCCGCCAATGTGGTGCTGCGCGACCCGCGCGGCCGCGGCGGCCCCTGGACGCCGATGCGCGAGCTGGCCGAGGGCAGCGACCGCTGGGGCGCGTACGTCACCCCGACGGCCCCCGGCCGCTGGTCCTTCGTGGTCGAGGCCTGGTCCGACCCGCTGGCCACCTGGCGCAAGGCCGCGTCGATCAAGCTGCCGGCCGGGATCGACACCGCGCTCGTCCTGGAGGAGGGCGCGCAGCTGCTGGAACGCGCCGCCACCGGGGTGCCGAAGAAGGACGGCCGGGCGGTGGTGCTGGCGGCCGCCGACGCGCTGCGCGACCCGGGCCTGCCGCCGCTGTCGCGGCTGGCCGCCGCGCTCGCCCCCGAGGTGCAGGAGCTGCTGGGCCGCTTCCCGCTGCGCGAACTGGTGAGCGCCTCCCGGCCGGCGCCGCTCCAGGTGGACCGGGAGCGGGCGCTGTTCGGCTCCTGGTACGAGTTCTTCCCGCGCTCCGAGGGTGCGGTGGTCGACCCGGCCGGGGTGGAGCCGCCGCGTTCGGGCACCCTGCGGACCGCCGCGGAACGGCTGCCGGCGGTCGCCGCGATGGGCTTCGACGTGGTCTACCTGCCGCCGGTCCACCCGATCGGGCGAGCCTTCCGCAAGGGCCCGGACAACAGCCTGACGGCCGGTCCGCACGACGTCGGCTCGCCGTGGGCGATCGGCTCCCCGGAGGGCGGCCACGACGCCGTCCACCCGGACCTCGGCACGATCGAGGACTTCGACCACTTCGTCGCCGAGGCCGCCGCGCTGCACCTGGAGGTGGCGCTGGACTTCGCACTGCAGTGCTCCCCGGACCACCCCTGGGTGAACAAGCATCCGGAATGGTTCAGTCACCGCGTGGACGGCACCATCGCCTACGCCGAGAATCCGCCGAAGAAATATCAGGATATTTATCCGATCAACTTCGACCAGGACATGGACGGAATCGTCAAGGAGACGATCAGGATCCTCCGGTTCTGGATGGCGCACGGGGTGCGGATCTTCCGGGTCGACAACCCGCACACCAAACCGGTGGTCTTCTGGGAGCGGGTCCTCGCCGACATCGCCCGCACCGACCCGGACGTCGTCTTCCTCGCCGAGGCCTTCACCCGCCCCGCGATGATGCACACCCTGGGGAAGATCGGTTTCCACCAGTCGTACACGTACTTCACCTGGCGCAACACCAAGGCCGAACTCACCGAGTACCTCACCGAGCTCAGCGGTGACGCGGCCTCGTACATGCGCCCCAACTTCTTCACCAGCACCCCCGACATCCTGCACGCCTACCTCCAGCACGGCGGTCCGGCCGCGTTCGCGGTCCGCGCCGTCCTGGCGGCCACCCTCTCCCCCAGCTACGGCGTGTACGCCGGCTACGAGCTCTACGAGAACGAGCCGGCCCACCCCGGCTCCGAGGAGTACCTGCACTCGGAGAAGTACGAACTGCGCCCCCGGGACTGGAGCCGCACCGACACCCTCGCCCCGTTGCTCACCGTCCTGAACCGGCTGCGCCGCCGTCACCCGGCACTCCAGCAGCTGCGTTCGCTGCGCTTCCACCCCACCGACAACGACCAGGTGCTCGCCTACTCCAAGACCGCGCTGACGCCCGACGGCCTCACCGACCACCTCATCACCGTGGTCAACCTGGACCCCCGTCACGTCCAGGAGGCCACCGTCACCCTGGACGGGGACGGGCCGTACGCGGTCCACGACGAGCTCACCGGTGCCGCCTACACCTGGGGCCGGCACAACTACGTCCGGCTCGACCCCTCAGCCGAGCCGGCCCACCTCCTCACGGTTCGGAGGAACCCAGCGTGACAGTGAACGAGCCCGTCCCCGACATCTTCCCGGAGACCTCGAAGAAGGACCTGGACCCCGAGTGGTTCAAGCGTGCGGTCTTCTACGAGGTGCTGGTGCGGTCCTTCCAGGACAGCAACGGCGACGGGATCGGGGACCTCAAGGGGCTCACGTCCAAGCTCGACTACCTGCAGTGGCTCGGGGTCGACTGCCTCTGGCTGCCGCCGTTCTTCGCCTCGCCGCTGCGCGACGGCGGGTACGACGTGTCCGACTACAAGTCGGTGCTGCCGGAGTTCGGCGACCTCGCCGACTTCATGGAGTTCGTGGACGCCGCGCACGCCCGCGGCATGCGCGTGATCATCGACTTCGTCATGAACCACACCAGCGACCAGCACCCGTGGTTCCAGGCCTCCCGGGAGGACCCGGACGGTCCGTACGGCGACTTCTACATGTGGGCCGACGACGACAAGCAGTACCCCGACGCCCGGATCATCTTCGTCGACACCGAGACCTCCAACTGGACGTACGACCCGGTGCGCAAGCAGTACTTCTGGCACCGGTTCTTCTCCCACCAGCCGGACCTCAACTACGACAACCCCCGCGTCCAGGACGAGATGATCGCCGGGCTGCGGTTCTGGCTCGACCTCGGCATCGACGGGTTCCGGCTGGACGCGGTCCCGTACCTGTTCGCCCGCGAGGGCACCAACTGCGAGAACCTGCCGGAGACCCACGAGTTCCTCCAGCGGGTCCGCAAGGAGATCGACGCGGACTACCCGGACACCGTGCTGCTCGCCGAGGCCAACCAGTGGCCGGAGGACGTCGTCGACTACTTCGGCGACTTCGCCTCCGGCGGCGACGAGTGCCACATGGCGTTCCACTTCCCGGTGATGCCCCGGATCTTCATGGCGGTCCGCCGGGAGTCCCGCTACCCCGTCTCGGAGATCCTCGCCAAGACGCCCAACATCCCGCACGGCTGCCAGTGGGGCATCTTCCTGCGCAACCACGACGAGCTGACCCTGGAGATGGTCACCGACGAGGAGCGCGACTACATGTACGCGGAGTACGCCAAGGACCCGCGGATGCGCGCCAACGTGGGCATCCGCCGGCGGCTCGCCCCGCTGCTGGAGAACGACCACAACCAGATCGAGCTCTTCACCGCCCTGCTGCTCTCCCTGCCCGGCTCGCCGGTGCTCTACTACGGCGACGAGATCGGCATGGGGGACAACATCTGGCTGGGCGACCGGGACGGCGTCCGGACCCCGATGCAGTGGACCCCGGACCGCAACGCGGGTTTCTCCTCGGCCGACCCGGGCAGGCTCAGTCTGCCGCCCATCATGGATCCGGTGTACGGCTACCAGGTGACCAACGTCGAGGCGCAGCAGAGCAGTTCGAGTTCGCTGCTGCACTGGACACGTCGCATGATCGAGATCCGCAAGCTCAATCCGGCGTTCGGCCTCGGCACCTACACCGAGCTGCCCTCCAGCAACCCCGCGGTGCTGGCCTTCGTCCGCGAGCACGAGGGGGACCTGGTCATGTGCGTGAACAACTTCTCCAGGTTCGCGCAGCCGACCGAACTGGACCTGCGGCAGTACGGCGGACGGTACCCGGTCGAGCTGATCGGCGGGGTGCGCTTCCCCTCGATCGGCGAGTGGCCGTACCTGCTCACCCTGGCCGGCCACGGCTTCTACTGGTTCCAGCTCCGCCGGCCCCCCCGGCTGAGCGGAACCAGGCGATCGAAGTAACGATCCGGCACCCGCCGCAGGCCTTTCACCGAACCCTCCGGGGGCGCGAGTTCGTACCCCGCGCCCCCGGTCGTCTCTGCACCACCGCGTACGGAGAACAGCCCAACGGCCACCCACACGAAGGCGTGACACCCGGGCCCAGCGCTCGCGTGCCGCGCCGCCGCGCCGCCGCAATCCGGAAGACTGACGGACCCGGCCAGACCCGTCGGGCGATCCGCCCAGCTCTTCCGGGGAAAGGGAGTCATGTCCGAAACCTCCCGTTCGCAAGCCCCCCTGCACCATGACGCCCCCGCCGGCCCCGCCGCGTCGGCCGTCCCGCGGGGTACCGGGGTCCGGAGGACCGCCCTGGGGGTGAGCGAACTCGTCCAGGCGGCGCTGCCGCTGATCGCCGAGTGGCTCCCCAGCCAGCGCTGGTACGCCGGGAAGGGACGGCCGATCACCCGCCTCACCCCCGTGGTCGGCACTCCCCTGCAGGTCGGCGACCCCGCCCTGCTGCACCTGCTGCTCCGGGTCGAGCACGCCGCCACCACCGGCGCGCCGCACGGCGACCTGTACCAACTGCTGCTCGGCATCCGCTCACAGGGCCCGGCCACCGTCGAACCGAACGCCGTCCTCGGCCGGCTCACCCAGGGCCCGTACGACGGGGCGACGCTCTACGACGCGGTGCACGACCCGGAGCTGACCGGGCGGCTGCTGGAGCACCTGGCCACCGGTGATCGGTTCGGCTCGCTCTCCTTCCGCCGCACCCCCGGCTCCGGGCTGCCCACCAACCTGCCCGGCCGGGCCTCCACCGCCGAGCAGTCCAACAGCTCGGTCATCTACGGCACCTCCTACATCCTGAAGCTGTTCCGGCGCGTCCACCCGGGCACCAACCCCGACCTCGAACTCTCGCTGGCGCTCTCCCGGGCCGGCTCGACCCGCATCCCCCGGGTCGCCGCCTGGTTCGAGAGCCGCCTGGAGCGCGCCGAGCCGGCCACCCTCGGGCTGCTCCAGCGCTACCTCCCGGAGGCCGAGGACGGCTGGGAACTCGCCCTCGACCAGGTCGGGCGGCTGAAGGGCGACCCCTCGCCCGGCAACTTCGCCATCGAGGCGCACCGGCTCGGCCGGGCCACCGCCGAGGTGCACCGGGTGCTCTCCCGCTCGATGCCGGTCGCCCGGCTGGACCGCGCGCAGACCCGGCAGTTGGCCACCGCCATGGCCGACCGGCTGGACAGCGCGGTCGCCGCCGTCCCCGGGCTGCTGCGCTACCGGGGCGCGCTGCGCTCGGCCTTCGGACAGATGGCGGACGCCCACCCGGACGGCCTGCCGGTCCAGCGGATCCACGGCGACCTGCACCTCGGCCAGGCGATGCGCACCCCGCACGGCTGGGTCCTGCTGGACTTCGAGGGCGAGCCGGCCAAGTCGGTCGCCGAGCGGCGCGAACCGCAGACCGCACTGCGGGACGTCGCCGCGATGCTCCGCTCCTTCGACTACGCCGCCGCCCACCTGCTGGCCGGCGGGCCGCCCGACCCGGAGCTGGCCCACCTCGCCGCCGCCTGGGCGCAGCGCAACCGCACCGCCTTCTGCGCCGGCTACACCGCGGGCGGCGGCACCGACCCGGCGGCCTCGCCGGAGCTGATGCGCGCGCTGGAGATCGACAAGGCCGTGTACGAGGTGGTCTACGAGGCCCGGCACCGACCCGGCTGGCTGCCGATCCCGCTGGCCGCGATCAACCGGCTCGCGCTCACCGTCTGATCCGCCGCGCCCCCCTCGCCGGCCGGCCCGGCCCCCGCTCCACCGGGGGCCACCCCCTCCCCCGCCCGACCCGGCCCCACCCGGGTCACCCGCCGGACCTCCGTCCCGCCGCCCGCCCTCCCCGGCACCGACGGTCCCGCCGGCACCCGCACCCGCAGCCCCATCCGCACCCGCATCCGCAGCCCCTCCCCCCGAATCCGCGCCCCGCCCCGCCCCGCCTCAGGAGGTCCTCGCCGTGACGCCGCTCGACCCGCCAGGCCGCACCACCCGCACCGTGCCGGCCACCTTCCTGGCCGGCCCGGACTCCCCGAAGCGCGAGCCCGCCGCCGCCCGGCGGTCCGAGCCGGCACCCACCGCGGCGGCCGCGCGCGCCACCGGGTCGACGCCCGGCGGTTCCGCGTCCGGCGGCTCGGCGCGCGCCACCCCCGCGTCCGGCGGTGCCGCGTCCTCCGGTTCCGTGCCCGCCACGCCCGCGCACGCCACGCCCGTGCCCGCGCCGCCCGCGCCCGTCGACGACGCGGCCGCCCCGGTGACCGCCGGGGCGCTGCGGCTGCCCGAGGCGCCGCTGCCGCCCGGCGAGGTGGACCGGCTGGTCGGCGGCCAGCACCACGACCCGCACGCCCTGCTCGGTGCCCACCCCGTCCACGGCGGCACCGCGATCCGGGTGCTCCGCCCGTTCGCCGACCGGGTCCTGGTGGAGACCGACCAGGGCCCCGTCGAACTCACCCACCAGCAGGGCGGCCTGTTCACCGGACTGCTGGCGGCCGCGGAGGCCCCCGACTACCGGCTGCTGGTCGGCTACCCCGGCGCCGAGCCGCTGCGCCAGCACGACGGCTACCGGACCCCGCCCACCCTCGGCGAACTCGACCTGCACCTGATCTCCGAGGGCCGGCACGAGCAGCTCTGGCAGGCGCTCGGCTCGCACGTGCGCACCGTCGGCGGGGTGCGCGGCACCGCGTTCGCGGTCTGGGCGCCGAACGCCGCCGGCGTGCGGCTGATCGGCGACTTCAACCACTGGGACGGCACCGGCCACCCGATGCGCTCGCTCGGCTCCTCCGGCGTCTGGGAGCTCTTCGTCCCCGACCTCGGCGAGGGCGCCCAGTACAAGTACGAGATCCACACCCGGCACGGCGCCGTCCTCGACAAGGCCGACCCGCTGGCCCGGGCCGCACAGCTGCCGCCCGGCACCGCCTCGGTCGTCACCAGCTCCTCCTACCGCTGGCAGGACGGCGAGTGGATGGCCCGCCGGGCCCGCACCGCGCACCACCGCGCCCCGATGTCGGTGTACGAGCTGCACCTGGCGTCCTGGCGGCCCGACCTCACCTCCTACCGCGCCATCGCCGCCGAACTGCCGCGCTACCTCCAGGAGCTGAACTTCACCCACGTGGAGTTCATGCCGGTGATGGAACACCCGTTCGGCGGCTCCTGGGGCTACCAGGTGTCCGGCTACTACGCCCCCACCGCCCGGCTCGGCGGCCCCGACGACTTCCGCTTCCTGGTCGACACCCTGCACCGGCACGGCATCGGCGTCATCGTCGACTGGGTCCCCGCGCACTTCCCCAAGGACGACTTCGCGCTCGCCCGCTTCGACGGCGAGCCGCTGTACGAGCCCGCCGACCCGCTGCGCGCCGAGCACCCGGACTGGGGCACCCTGGAGTTCGACTACGGCCGGGTCGAGGTGCGCAACTTCCTGGTGGCCAACGCCGTCTACTGGTGCGAGGAGTTCCACGTCGACGGCCTGCGGGTGGACGCCGTCGCCTCCATGCTCTACCTCGACTACTCGCGCGAGGGCGGCGCCTGGACCCCCAACCAGTACGGCGGGCGGGAGAACCTCGACGCGGCGGCCTTCCTCCAGGAGATGAACGCCACCGTCTACCGGCGCTGCCCCGGCGTGATCACCGTCGCCGAGGAGTCCACCGCCTGGGACGGCGTCACCCGGCCCACCGACCGGGGCGGCCTCGGCTTCGGGCTCAAGTGGAACATGGGCTGGATGCACGACTCCCTGGTCTACATGGGCAAGGACCCGGTGCACCGGAGGTTCCACCACAACGAGATCACCTTCTCGCTGGTGTACGCCTGGTCGGAGAACTACGTCCTGCCGATCTCGCACGACGAGGTGGTGCACGGCAAGCAGGCGCTGGTCGCCAAGATGCCCGGCGACTGGTGGCAGCAGCGCGCCAACCACCGCGCCTACCTCGGCTTCATGTGGGCCCACCCCGGCAAGCAACTCCTCTTCATGGGACAGGAGTTCGCCCAGGGCGCGGAGTGGGACCACGAGCAGGGCCCGCAGTGGTGGGTGCTCGACGAGCAGTGGCCGGCCCACCGGGACCACCTCGGGGTCCGGCGGCTCGTCGGCGACCTCAACCGCCGCTACCTCGACTCCCCCGCCCTGTGGGAGCAGGACAGCACCCCGGCCGGCTTCCGCTGGCTCGACGGCGGCGCCGCCGAGGACAACCTGCTCTCCTTCGTCCGGTACGCCGCCGACGGCACCCCGCTGGTCGCGGTCTGCAACTTCTCCCCCGTGGTCCGGCACGGCCACCGCCTCGGCCTGCCCGAGCTGGACGGCCGCGACCAGCTCTGGGAGGAGGTCCTCAACACCGACGCGGCGGCGTACGGCGGCGGCGGGCTGAGCAACTCCCACCCGGTGAAGTCCGAGGCCGTCGAGTGGAACGGCCAGCCCCGCAGCGCCGAGGTCGTCCTCCCCCCGCTCGCGACCCTCTGGTTCCGCCCGGCGCACTGAACCGTCGTCCGGTGCCGGGCCCCCTCACCGGCACCGGACGGTCAGGCCGGAGCCGAGACCGGGAAGCCGAGCTCGTCGGCGGCGTGAGCCAGCTCCCGGTCGTAGGTGACGAAGTCCGTGAGCTCGGTCCGGAACGGGTCTGCGCTGGCCAGGTGCAGTGCGTCCAGCGAGCCGAGGCGCGGAGTGCGGTAGGAGAGCGCCCGGGCGAGCACCGCGCTGCTGAGGTCGACCTGATAGACGCCGCGGAGCGCCTGGTCGACGTGGTACGGGACGAGCTGATGCGCGAGCCCGGCCCGGAGCAGGGTGCGGGTGATCTCCAACCGGGCCAGCTCACTGGTGATCATTTCGGTGCCGTCGGGCAGGTTCTGCCGCCAGGCTCGCAGCGCGGCCGTCTCGGGCTCCGGCTTGATGAACTTGAGCAGCGCGCACGAGTCGAGGTAGATCAACGCTTGCGCTCCCGATCGCGGTCCTCCATCAACAGCTCCGAAAGGCTGCTCACGTCCGGCAGCAGGTCGAGGGCCAGCTCCGGCATGCCCCGTTCGGCGGGCGGCGTGACCTCTCCGGCCGCGACCATCCGCTCGAGGAGCGCCGCGGGGGCCGCTTCCGGCACCAGTCTCAGCACGGGCCGTCCACGATCGGTCACGACGATCGTCGCGCCGGCCCGGACCCGCGCGACCGCCTTGGAGGGATTCTGATTCAGCTCACGCAGTCCCATGGTCTCCATGCCTCCAATGTAACTACATCATGTAGGTACATCAAGGAGGAGCGGCAGCGCAATTCCCGAGGCGAGGCCTGCGCCCCCTTGCCCCGCCCGGCCACTCTGCTCGCGGACAGGTGTTCGCAGTGCGAAGGTAGGGTCGATATGACCACTTCCTGAGACGACGGGACGGAGAGAGCCGCGTGGCGCGCAGCGTGTACGTGACCGGGATCGACCGGGGCGACGGCCGGCAGGCGGTGGAGCTCGGGGTCATGGAGCTGCTCACCCGCCAGGTGGACCGGGTCGGGGTGTTCCGGCCGTTGGTCCACGCCCACGCCCCGGGGGAGAACGGCTCCGACCACGTGGTCGAGCTGCTGCGGGCCCGGTACCGGCTGGACCTGCCGGCCGCCGAACTCTACGGCCTCACCTACGAGGAGGCCGCCGCCCTGCAGGCCGCGCACGGGCAGGACGAACTGGTCTCGGTGCTGGTGGACCGGTTCCGGGCACTGGAGCGGCGCTGCCAGGCGGTGCTGGTGCTGGGCACCGACTTCGCCGACACCAACATCCCCGACGAGCTGGCCTTCAACGCCCGGCTGGCCAACGAGTTCGGCGCCGCCGTGCTCCCGGTCGTCGGCGGGCACGGCGAGGACGCCGACGTGGTGATCGCCGAGGTCCGCAACGCCCACCGGGCCTACACCGACCTCGGCTGCGAGACCCTGGCGATGGTCGCCAACCGGGTCGCCCCGGCCGCCAAGCAGCCGGTCCAGCGCAAGCTGACCGAGAAGCTGCCGATCCCCGCCTACGTCATCCCCGAGGAGCCGGCGCTGGCCGCGCCGACCGTCGCCCAGCTGGTCGAGGCGACCGGCGCCGAGGTGCTGATCGGCGACGCCTCCGGCCTCGCCCGGGACGTCCGCGGCTTCGTCTTCGGCGGCGCCATGCTGCCGACCTTCCTGGACGCGCTCACCGAGGGCGCGCTGGTCGTCACCCCCGGGGACCGCGCCGACCTGGTGATCGGCTCGCTGGCCGCGCACGCCGCCGGCGCCCCGCCGATCGCCGGGGTGCTGCTCACCCTCGGCCAGCACCCGGGCCCGAACGTGATGGCGCTGGCCGCCCGGCTGGCCCCCGGCACCCCGGTCGCGGTCGTCCCGGAGGGCAGCTGGCTCACCGCCGCCGCGCTGACCCACCTGGAGGGCAAGCTCTCCGCGGCCAGCCCGCGGAAGGCCGAGACCGCCCTCGGCCTGTTCGAACTCCACGTGGACACCGCCGAGTTGACCAACCGCATCGAGGTCGGCCGGTCCGAGCGGGTGACCCCGATGATGTTCGAGCACGCGCTGCTGGAGCGGGCCCGGGCGGCCCGTCGGCACGTGGTGCTGCCGGAGGGCACCGAGGAGCGGGTACTGCGCGCCGCCGAGATCCTGCTGCGCCGCAACATCTGCGACCTGACCCTGCTCGGCGACACCGACGCCGTCCGCCGCAAGGCCGCGGGCCTGGGCATCGCCCTGCCCGAGCCGGACACCGACGCCGACCGCGCCCAGGTGCGGATCGTCGACCCGGCCACCAGCCCGCTGCGCCGCCAGTTCGCCGAGCTGTACGCGAAGCTGCGGGCGCACAAGGGCATGACCGTGGAGCGGGCCCTGGACGTGGTCACCGACGTCTCCTACTTCGGCACCCTGATGGTCCAGGAGGGCATCGCCGACGGCATGGTCTCCGGCGCGGTGCACTCCACCGCCGCCACCATCCGCCCGGCCTTCGAGGTGATCAAGACCTCGCCGGGCGCGTCCATCGTCTCCAGCGTCTTCTTCATGTGCCTGGCCGACAGGGTGCTGGTGTACGGCGACTGCGCGGTCAACCCCGACCCGGACGCCCAGCAGCTGGCCGACATCGCCATCCAGTCGGCCGCCACCGCCGCCCAGTTCGGCGTGGAGCCGCGGGTCGCGATGCTGTCGTACTCGACCGGCACCTCCGGCTCCGGCGCGGACGTCGACAAGGTCCGCAAGGCCACCGAGCTGGTCCGCGCGCTGCGCCCGGACCTCCTGGTCGAGGGCCCGATCCAGTACGACGCGGCGGTGGACGAGCACGTCGCGGCGACCAAGCTGCCGGGTTCGCCGGTGGCCGGCCGGGCGACCGTGCTGATCTTCCCGGACCTCAACACCGGCAACAACACCTACAAGGCAGTGCAGCGCTCGGCGGGCGCGGTCGCCGTCGGCCCGGTGCTCCAGGGCCTGCGCCAGCCGGTCAACGACCTGTCGCGCGGCGCGCTGGTGCAGGACATCGTCAACACGGTGGCGATCACCGCCATCCAGTCCCAGGAGCGTAAGGAGCTCGAGGGTGAGTGAGCGCAGCGAGCGACTTATGGACAGGGCGTGTCTCGCGCAGCGACCGCCGAGCGCAGCGACCGCCGAGCGCAGCGAGGTGGCCGCATGAGTGAGGGCACGCGGGTCCTGGTGCTGAACGCCGGTTCCTCGTCGGTGAAGTACCAGCTGATCGACATGCTGGACGGCGCCCGGCTGGCCTCCGGCCTGGTGGAGCGGATCGGCGAGGCCGGCGGGCGACTGGTGCACGCCCCGCGCGGCGGCGCCGAGCGGGAGGCCGTGCAGGCCTTCCCCGACCACGGCGCGGCGCTCAAGGCGGTCGCCGAGGAGCTGGCCGCCGACGGGCTCGGGCTGGACTCGCCCGACCTGGCGGCGATCGGTCACCGGGTGGTGCACGGCGGGCTGCGGTTCACCGAGCCGACCGTCATCACCGACGAGGTGCTCACCGAGATCCGCCGGCTGATCCCGGTGGCGCCGCTGCACAATCCGGCCAACATCACCGGCATCGAGGTGGCCCGCGCGCTGCGGCCCGACCTGCCGCAGGTGGCCGTCTTCGACACCGCCTTCCACGCCTCGATGCCCGAGTACGCCGCCCGGTACGCGATCGACCGGGCGGTGGCCGACCAGCACCGGGTGCGCCGCTACGGCTTCCACGGCACCTCGCACCAGTACGTCTCGCGGGCCACCGCGCGACTGCTCGGCAAGGACCCGGCCGAGGTCAACGTGATCGTGCTGCACCTGGGCAACGGCGCCTCGGCCTCGGCGGTGAGCGGCGGGCGCTGCGTCGACACCTCGATGGGCCTGACCCCGCTGGAGGGCCTGGTGATGGGCACTCGTTCGGGTGACATCGACGCCGGCGTGGTCTTCCACCTGCACCGGGTCGGCGGTCTGTCGATCGACGCGATCGACGACCTGCTCAACCGCCGCAGCGGGCTGCTGGGCCTGTGCGGCGACAACGACATGCGCGAGATCATGCGCCGCGCGGACGAGGGGGACGCCGGGGCTCGGCTGGCCTTCGACGCGTACGTCCACCGGGTCCGCAAGTACATCGGCGGGTACTACGCGGTGCTCGGCCGGGTGGACGCGATCGCCTTCACGGCGGGCGTCGGCGAGAACGCGGCGCCGGTGCGGGCGGCGGCCACCGCCGGGCTGGAGGAGCTCGGCATCGCCGTCGACCCGGAGCTCAACTCGGTACGCTCGCGCGAGCCGAGGATCATCTCCCCGGCGCTGCTCCCCTCGGGCGGCAGCGCACGGGTGGCGGTCGCCGTCGTCCCGACCGACGAGGAACTGGAGATCGCCCGGCAGTCCTTCGCCCTGGTGCACCGGTCGTCCGAAAACTGACCCCCCGTCGTCTCGTTCCGCGGAATCCTTCGTCGGCGATTCCTCTCCATTCGGGCCGAATGCACCCATAACACGAACGGATAGACTGATCGATATGCGCCGAGCGAAAATTGTCTGCACCCTGGGTCCCGCGACGGACTCCTACGAACAGCTGAAGGCCATCGTCGAGGCGGGCATGAACGTCGCCCGACTGAACATGAGCCACGGCACCCACGCGGACCACGAGGAGCGGTACCACAAGGTCCGCCAGGTCTCGGAGGACACCGGCAAGGCCATCGGCGTCCTGGCCGACCTCCAGGGTCCCAAGATCCGTCTGGCGACCTTCGCCAACGGCCCGGTGACCGTCGACAACGGCGACGAGTTCACCATCACCACCGAGGACGTCCCCGGTGACCAGCACATCTGCGGGACCACCTACAAGGGCCTGCCCGGCGACGTCAAGCCCGGCGACCCGATCCTGATCAACGACGGCGTCATCGCCCTGGAGGTCGTCAGCGTCGACGGCCCGCGGGTGAGGACCGTGGTCGTCGAGGGCGGCGTGCTCTCGAACAACAAGGGCATCAACCTCCCCGGTGCGGCGGTCAACGTGCCCGCCCTGTCCGAGAAGGACAAGGACGACCTGCGGTTCGCCCTCCGCCTGGGCGTCGACATGGTCGCCCTGTCCTTCGTCCGCAACGCCGCGGACATCAAGGACGTCCACGCGGTCATGGACGAGGTCGGCATCCGGGTGCCGGTCATCGCCAAGATCGAGAAGCCGCAGGCCGTCGAGGCCATGGAGGAGATCGTCCTCGCCTTCGACGCGATCATGGTGGCCCGCGGCGACCTGGCCGTCGAGTACCCGCTGGAGCGGGTGCCGCTGGTCCAGAAGCAGCTGATCACCCTGGCCCGTCGCAACGCCAAGCCGGTCATCGTCGCCACCCAGATGATGGAGTCGATGATCCACGCCTCGCGCCCGACCCGCGCCGAGGTCTCCGACGTCGCCAACGCCATCCTGGACGGCACCGACGCGGTCATGCTGTCCGCGGAGTCCAGCGTCGGCAAGTACCCGGTCGAGACCGTCCGCACGATGAGCCGGATCTGCGAGAAGGCCGAGGAGGAGCTGCTCTCCCAGGGCCTCCAGCCGCTGAACCCGGGCCGCAAGCCCCGCACCCAGGGCGGCTCGATCGCCCGCGCCGCGTGCGAGCTGGGTGACTTCCTCAACGGCAAGGCGCTGGTCGCGTTCACCAAGTCCGGTGACACCGCGCGCCGGCTCTCCCGCTACCGCTCGCCGATCCCGGTGATCGCGTTCACCCCGGACCACACCACCCGCAACCAGCTCTCGCTGAGCTGGGGCGTCGAGTCCCACGTGACCGAGCAGGTGGAGACCACCGACGAGATGGTCGCCCAGGTCGACCGCGAGCTGCTGCGCATCGACGAGCTGGCCGTGGGCGACACCGTGATCGTCACCGCCGGCTCGCCGCCCGGCATCCCCGGCAACACCAACATGGTCCAGGTGCACCACATGGGCACCCGCCACGCGTAGGCGCCGCGCACGACGCCCGTGGGGCGGTCCCTCCGCACGGGAGGGGCCGCCCCACGGGCGTCTCGGCGACCGGGATCAGGCGTTCCCGGGGTACGGCTGGTCGTCGTTGAACAGCTGCATGCCGGGGATCTTCAGGGTGCCGCCGAACTGACCCGACTGGACCGCGGTCACCCCGGTCAGCTCGATCCACAGCGGCAGGTGGAGCTGGCCGATCACGTCGTACAGCCACTGCGGCAGCGGCCCGTCCGGGGTGAGGGTGAGCTCGCCCAGGTCGATCGGGATCGGCAGGCCGAGCACCTTGGCCAGGTGGCCGGAGAGCCGCTCCACGTACATGGTGACCGGGCCCTTGCGCATGGTCGAGACCGAGCCGGGCGCGCCCTTGACGTGGAAGGTCTTGCCGTTGCCCTCCAGCGTCGTCATGTGCAGGTTCTCGATGTCGACCGTCTCGACCTCGAACTTCAGCACCCGCTTGGTGCCGGTGGGCGTCTGGACGTTGACCACGCCCAGCAGCACGGCGTGGTTCAGGGTGAGCCGACTGGTCTGGAGGGTCCAGTTCTGGTCCGGCACCAGGATCGCGTTGTCGGCCGGCTTGCCGGCCGGGCTCAGCGCCTTGGTGTCGACCAGGCAGTTCGGGTCCTTCGACGGCGTGCCCGCGGTGGACGGCGTCGCGGAGCCGGTGCCGGCGGCGGTGGGCTTCGCGGACGGCTTGCCGGCCGGCTTCGCGGCGGCGGACGCCGAGGGCGTGCCGCTCCGCTCGGCCGACGGCTTCGCCGCGGGCGGGGTGGACGCGGCCGGCTTCGGGTTCGTCGGCGCGGTGGTGCCCGGGGCGGCCGGGGACGTCGGCGCGGCGGTACCGGCCGGGGTGCCCGTCGGAGCGCCGGCCGGGGCCGAGGACGGCTTGGCCGACGGCGCGGTGCTCGACGCCGCGGCGGGCGCCGGAGCGGCCGGGGCGACGGCGGGCGTCCCGGCGGCCGGGCTCGCGGTGGCGGTGGGGCTCGGCGCACCGCCCGGGCGGACCAGGTCGGTGACGCCGCTGACGATGTCGCCGATGAGCCCGGCCTGGACGACCCCGCCGCCGGTGCCCGTGGCCCGCGCCTTGGTGGCGGTCGGCTCCGGCGCGGTCGGCGCGGTGGGCACGGACGAGGTGGGCGCCGTCGGGGCCGGTGCGGTGGGCGCGGTCGGGGCGGGTGCCGTGGGCACGGCCGTCGGGTCGGTGCCGGGCGCGGCCGTCGGCTCGGGGCCGGCGGTGACCGGCGCCTCGGGGACCGGCACGGACGGCCCGGGGATCGGCGGCGGCAGCTCGCTCTTGGGCACCGGCGTCTCGGCCACCACGGGCTTCGAGGCGGTGTCCGGGGCGGTGGCGCACGGCTTGCCGACGGTCGACTCGGCGATCGCGGGGTTCGGCGTGTAGGCGGCGGCCATCAGCAGCGCGGTCGGCACCGCGGCCATCGCCAGCGCCCGGCCGCGCAGCCGGACCCGGACGGGCGTGCGGGGCGCCGCGTGCCGGGGCGAGCGTGGCTCGGCCGGCTCCGGGCGCTCCTCGCGCGGGTCGCTCACCGGACCTCCTTGGGCTCTGCGGCCTGCTGTGCCGGAACGGTCCCGCCGGTGGCGGCCGGGGGCGCCGGCCGGTCCTGCGCCGGGTCGGCGGCGACCTCGGAGGCGAGCACGGCGTCGCCCGCGGCGGCCGGTTCCTCGGCGGCGACGGACTCCGCCGTCGCCTCCTCGACCCCGGCGGTCGCCGGCTCGGGCAGCTTGGCCCAGGCCATCATCAGGCCGCCGCCGATGAGTCCCGGCAGCAGGGCCAGACCGAAGCCGGCGAGGTTGGAGACCGGGATCGAGACCAGGGTCAGCAGCGTGGTGGCGACACCGGCGAAGATCCGCACGGCGGGCTGGAACCAGGCGGTGAGCCCGAGGATGATCAGTAGCACGCCGATGATCAGCGAGCCGGCGCCGGCCGTGGTCGACATGGCGATGGTCACACCGCCCAACGACAGGTGGGCGTAGGGGAAGTACAGGATCGGGACGCCGGCGATCATGGCCAGCAGGCCGCCCCAGAAGGGCCTGGTGCGGCGGAAATCGCGGAAGCCCCGCCAGAACGACCCGACCAGGTTCCGGTGTTCGGGCCGAGCCTCGGCCGTTGCGCTGGACATGGTGCAGCTCCTCGATGTCTCTACGAGGCGAAAAACTGTGATGTCGGGCCGGGGGGCGGCGAACGCCGCCCCCCGGCCCGCGTGAGAACCCGTCGGTCGGGCGCGCGGGTGGGCGCGCCGTCAGGCCGGGATCAGAAGCACTCGTTGCCCGCGCCGTCGCCGCTCTTGAGCTTCAGGCTCAGGCCGTTGAGCACGAAGGTGCCGGCCGAGGTGGCGCGCGCGGTCTGCTTGACGTCGGTCAGCACGGCCTGCTTGGCCGCCTGGGCGAAGCCCACGGAGCCGCTCGGGAGCTTCGCGCCGGCCTCCTTCAGCGCCGGGTGACCCTTCCAGCCCTGGGTCGCCGAACCGGTGAGGGTGGAGGCGTCCTGGCCGATGTTGATGTCGGTGAACGTCGCGTCGGCGTCCAGCTGCTCCAGGTCGATCAGCAGGTTGTGCGCGGTGACCGGCTTCTTCTCGTCGTTGCCGGCGTTCAGCTGCAGGGTGATCTTGCCGAGGCCGAGCTTCGACAGGTCGGTCACCACCGACTGGCAGAGGTTGTGGATCTCGGCGTTGTCGAAGGCCGAGACGGCGACCGGGTGCGGCGTGCCGTTGGCCTCGATGTCGACCGCGCCGAACTGGGCGAAGTTGTCGCCCTTCAGGTACGTGGTCTTCACCTTGAACTGCTGGCCGGAGACGCTGAACGACGCCGCGAGCGCACTGTTGGCGATCGAGACACCGACCATCGCGGTGGCCGCGATGCTCGGGACCATCACCAGGGCGAAGCGCTTCCAGCGGGTCTTGCCGTGGGTCTGGGACATGCGTGTCCTCCTTCTGGACGTACATCTCCGGCTCCCCGGTGGCGCGTCCCGCACCGGTGGGGGCCTGGGATGGGAGAGAGCTACGTCCTCGGTAGCGGAGAGCGCCGTGGCAACACGGGCGATCCCCCCGAGCGACAACCAGTGACCGCGCGGGCAGCGCGGCCTTACGAAGGACAGGAACCGCCGTGGGAGCGGATACCCCCCTGCCTTCTCGCCGGCGGCGGAGCCGTCGGCAGCCCGGTGGGGATCCCCGTCTCGGGCCTGCCGACCGGCTGCCGGCGGAGGTCGAAGCGTGGGGACCGGGCGTGCCGATGCTGCTCGAATCCCGGGCGAAGCACAAGAGGTCGCATTACTGACGGGTAATCCCATACGAGCCGAAACGATCATGGAATCGGCCCCCCGGACACGCAGCGTCACGAAATGGAGGATTGGTGAGGGCGAAATCCCTCGGAAACATCAGCGAAACACCCGTGGACGGTCACATGTCGTGACCGTCCACGGGCGTTGTCAAGATTTGGTAAACCTCAGAGGCGATGACCGTATTGTCGGCAAATCACCAGGCGGCACCGCAGGTCATCCGCCGTGTCACCGGCCGGACGCGGAAGGCCCGCTCCGAACGGCCCGTCCTGGGCGGCCCGTTCGGACGACCGGCGCGGGACGACCGGCGCGGGACGGCCGACTCGGCGGGACGACCGACTCAGAAGAGCACCCGGGCCAGCGCCTGGCGCGCCGCGGTGACCCGCGGGTCCTCCGTGCCGATCACCTCGAAGAGCTCCAGCAGCCGGAGCCGGACGGCGTCCCGGTCCTCGCCGAAGGTCTTGCCGACCGTGACGACCAGCCGGCCGAAGGCGTCCTCGACGTGCCCGCCGACCAGGTCCAGGTCGGCCGCCCGCAGCTGGGCCTCGACGTCCTTCGGGTCGGCCGCGGCGGCCGCCCGGACCGCCTGCAGGTCCAGCCCCTCGACCCGGTGCAGCAGCTGCGCCTGGGCCAGGCCGATCCTGGCCTCGGTGTTGCCCGGCTGCTCGACCAGCACGTTCCGGTAGGCCTGGACGGCGCCGGCGAGGTCGCCCCGGTCCAGCGCGTCGTGGGCCGCGGACAGGGCCGGGTCCTCCGGCCGGCGCGGGCCCTCGGCCTCGACGCCTTCGGCCGGCACCCCGCCGCCGGCACCACCGACGATGCCGAAGCGCTGCTCGGCGACCAGGATCAGCTGGTCCAGCACCTTGCGGACGTTGGCCTCGTTCTCGGCGCCCTGGAACAGCGGCACCAACTGGCCGGCCACCACGGCCATCACGGCCGGGATGCCCTGGATGCCGAACTGCTGGGCGATCAGCTGGTTGGCGTCCACGTCGATCTTGGCGAGGACGATCCGGCCGGCGTACTCCTCGGCCAGGCGCTCCAGGATCGGGCTGAGCTGCTTGCAGGGCCCGCACCACTCGGCCCAGAAGTCGACGACCACCGGCACCTCGGTGGACCGCTGGACGACCTCGGTCTCGAAGGTGTCCTCGGTGACGTCGATGACGAGCGGGTAACCGGCCCCGGCCGGGGCGACCCCGGCCTCCTCGGCGGCGGCCGTCTGGCGGGCCCGCTCGGCCCTGGCCAGCTCGGCCTTCTGGGCAGCCTCGCCGGCTGCCTTCACTGCGGCGAGGTCGACCGCGCCACGCAGGGCGGCACTGTTGAGACGAGAATTCCGTGGCTGCATGGCACCATCCTCCCCCGCCCGCGCCGCCGGTGGGCACCAACCTCCCGGAAAACGCCCCGCGCGGGCTGCGCGGTCACGGTTCCCGGAGTGGCGGACCCACCCCCGAAGTAGCCTGAACCGTTCGGCGCGGATCCCCATCCGCGCCCGCGCCGCTCCCGTCCCACGGGGACGCGGCGCCTGGTCGTCGCTTTCGCTACGAGTCGTAGCGTAACTGGACCGAGGGCACCCGCCGCAACCCCTACCGCCCCGCGCCGGACGTGAGCTGAGCCACTTTCCCGGGCGGCCCCGCTGACCTGGGTGCGGAGGAGTCGCTACCGTTACCGGTCCCACCCAAGTTACTTACCGGTAAATCGCAAGGAGGCCCGGTGCCGGCCCCCCAGCCCCCCGCGTGCCCGGAGCACGAGGTCCGCCCGGCCGAGGACTCCCAGGACGCCCCGCAGGCCCCGTCCGCCGTCCCGTCCGCCGCCCGGCCCGCGGAGGGCCCGGAGGCGGTCGCCACCCGGGCCAAGGGTCGCCCGCGCAGTGCCGCCGCCGACCGCGCCATCCTGGACGCCACCCGCGAGACCCTCGCCGAACTCGGGTGGGGCGGGCTGACCATGGGCCACGTCGCGACCCGGGCCGGGGTCGCCAAGACCACCCTGTACCGCCGCTGGCCGTCCAAGAACGAACTGGTGGTGGACGCGGTCGCCAGTCTCTTCGACGAGCTGGTGATGCCCGACCTGGGCAGTCTGCGGGCCGACATCGAGGCGGTGGTGGCCCAGTTCGCCGATCTGCTGGCGCGGCCGGAGACCCAGGCCGCGCTGCTCGCCCTGTTCGCCGAGGGCACCCGCGACCGTCAGCTGCGGCGGCGGATCCGGGAGGCCATCGTCGATCCGCAGAAACGATTGGTCCGGCAGGGCCGGGCGGCCGCCCAGGCGCGCGGCGAACTCGCCCCGGACGAGGACGAGACGGTCGCCCGCGAGGAGATCGACATCATCTTCGACACCATCGCCGGGACGGTCGAGCACCGGGTGCTGGTCAGCGGCGAGCCGATCACCCCGGAGTGGACCCGCCGGTTCACCAGTCTGCTGCTCGGCCCGTTCCCCAGCCTGCTGGGCGGCTGAGCGCACGCCGGAGGGCCGCCCGGCGACCGAACGGCGCCGGGCGGCCCTCCCCCGCGACGGGGGCGGCCCCGCCCGCGGCGACGGTGCCGGGGGCGGGGCGGGACGGGTCAGAACCGGGCGGTCTCCCGGTAGATCCCCCACTCCTCGCGCAGCGCGTTGCAGATCTCGCCCAGGGTCGCCTCGGCGCGCACCGCGTCGAGCATCGGCGGGATCATCGACGCGCCGGACCGCGCGGCGTCCAGCATCGCGTCCAGCCCGGCCCGGACGGCCGCCTCGTCCCGGGCCGCCCGGCGGGCGCCCAGCACCCGGACCTGCTCGCGCTCGACCTCGTGGCTGACCCGGAGGATCTCCAGCTCGGGGGTGACGCTGCGGGGGTGGCAGTTGACGCCGACGACCTTCTTCTCGCCCTTCTCCACGCCCTGCTGGTACTGGAAGGCGGCCTCGGCGATCTCGCCGGTGAACCAGCCGTCCTCGATCCCGCGCAGGATCCCGGAGGTGATCGGACCGATCGGGTGGTCCTCCCGGCCCTTGTCCAGGATCTTCCGGAAGATCTCCTCGGCCTGCTGCTCGATCCGGTCGGTCAGCGCCTCGACGTACCAGGAACCGCCCAGCGGGTCGGCCACGTTGGTGACGCCGGTCTCCTCCATCAGCACCTGCTGGGTGCGCAGGGCGATCTCGGCGGCCTGCTCGGAGGGCAGCGCCAGGGTCTCGTCCAGGGCGTTGGTGTGCAGCGAGTTGGTGCCGCCGAGCACCGCCGAGAGCGCCTCGACGGCGGTGCGGACCACGTTGTTGTACGGCTGCTGCGCGGTGAGCGAGACGCCGGCGGTCTGGGTGTGGAACCGCAGCCACTGGGCCTTGTCGGTCTTCGCGCCGAACCGGTCGCGCATCCAGCGGGCCCAGATCCGCCGGGCGGCGCGGAACTTGGCGATCTCCTCGAAGAAGTCGAGGTGCGCGTCGAAGAAGAACGACAGGCCGGGCGCGAAGACGTCCACGTCCAGGCCCCGGGAGAGGCCCAGCTCGACGTAGGCGAAGCCGTCGGCCAGGGTGTACGCCAGTTCCTGCGCGGCCGTCGCCCCGGCCTCGCGGATGTGGTAGCCGGAGACCGAGAGCGGCTTGTACGCCGGGATGTTCTCGGCGCAGTGGGCCATCAGGTCGCCGATCAGGCGCAGGTGCGGCTCCGGGGCGAAGAGCCACTCCTTCTGGGCGATGTACTCCTTGAAGATGTCGGTCTGCAGGGTGCCGTTGAGCACCGCCGGGTCGACGCCCTGCCGCTCGGCGGCCACCAGGTACATGCAGAAGATCGGCACGGCCGGGCCGCTGATCGTCATCGAGGTGGTGACCCCGCCGAGCGGGATGTCGCGGAACAGGACCTCCATGTCGGCGGCCGAGTCGATCGCCACACCGCAGTGGCCGACCTCGCCGAGCGACTTGGCGTCGTCGGAGTCGTAGCCCATCAGGGTGGGCATGTCGAAGGCGACCGAGAGGCCGCCGCCGCCCGCGTCCAGGATCATCCGGTACCGCTCGTTGGTCTGCTCGGCGTTGCCGAAGCCGGCGAACTGGCGGATGGTCCACGTCCGGCCGCGGTAGCCGGTGGCGTGCAGACCCCGGGTGTACGGGTACTCGCCCGGCCAGCCGATCCGCTCGAAGCCCTCGACGGGCTGCCCCGGGGCCGGGCCGTAGACGGGCTCGACCTCGTCCCCGGACAGGGTGGTGAAGTCCGCGTCCCGCTTGCGGGCACTGTCGTACCGCTGCTGCCAGCGCTGCCGTCCGCGCTCGATCTCCTCGGCGTCCATGACCCCGAACTCCGCTCCGTACGGCCGCCACACCAGCGGGCGGCACAGCTGTTAGGACGTCCTACTAATTTACTCGGACGTCCTAGTACTTGTCGACGGACACCCGGCCGAAGGCATCGGGAGCATGCGAAAGGGCGCCCTCCCCCGAGTGGGGAAGGGCGCCCTCGACGAGACTGTCGCGGCCGGGAGCCGGCCCGCGGCGGCTCCGCTCAGACGCCGGCCGGCTGGCGGGCGGCGTCACCGGCGGGCAGCTTGGCGGCGGCCTCGGCGACCACCTTGCGCTCGGCGACGAAGGAGGCGAACGGGATGCAGCCGGCGGCCAGGAAGAAGACCATCCGGCCCAGCGGCCACTTGAGCTTCTGGCCCAGCAGGAAGGTCACCACGAAGTACCCGATGTAGAGGTAGCCGTGCAGCATCGCGACATAGGTGGTCACGTCCTCCGCCGCGTGGAAGCCGTACTTCGCGACCATGAAACCGCAGAAGACCAGCAGCGCCACACCGGTCGCAATGGCCAGGGCGCGGTACCAGCCCAGCAGGGGGGTCGCCTTCATCTCTACATCGCCTCGCTCGGCAGCATCGGGGGGGGTACGTCCGGATCCGCGCACCGCTCCCACGAGGGTAGCCGCCTTCACGCCCCGTCCCGCGCAGCCCCCTCGTCCGGCACCTCGGTGAAGTCGCCGGCCGCCACCCGCAGCGGGCGGAGCAGCTCGAACACCCTGCGGCACTGCTCGTCGTCGAACTCCTCCAGCCCGAACTCCATCGCCATGAGCTCCCCGGTGGCGCCCTCGACCACCTCGCGGCCCCGGTCGGTGATGGTCGCGAGCACCCCGCGGCCGTCCAGCGGATTGGGGCGGCGGGCGACCAGCCCGGCCCGCTCCAGGCGGTCGACGGTGTTGGTGACGCTGGTCGGGTGGACCATCAGGCGTTCGCCGATCTTGGAGAGCGACAGCTCCCCGGTCCGGCTGAAGGTGAGCAGCACCAGCGCCTCGTAGCGGGCGAAGGTCAGCCCGTACGGCTTGAGGACGGCGTCCACGCGGGAGAGCAGGATCTGGTGGGCCCGCATGATCGAGGTGATCGCCGCCATCGCGGGGACGGTCCCCCAGCGGCGGGTCCACAGCTCGTCGGCACGGGCGATCGGGTCGAAGTCGAGTGCGAGGGGCTTGGCCACCTCCTAACCGTACCGGCGGGTGGGGCCGGTGCTACCAGGCGTCCTGAGGGGTGGACAAGCGCGACACGTGGCGGGATCCCGCCAGTCGGCCCGTCAGGTCCGTACCAGCACGTTGCGGGGGTGTGAACGGGCACCAACCATCTCCGCGGGCCGGATGGTTGGCCCCCGAAGCGACCTCCGGCCCGGTACCGGGCGTCGGTTCGGGCGGTAACCCGCTGAAAGCCGGGGCGAAACGCCCCGATTGTCACTCTGTTCACATTCCGCCACGTTGGCGAGACCTGGCCAATCCATGAACAAGACCTGTCATTTCACTTGTTGGATTGTCATGCTTTCGGCCAGCCCCGTCCGGTGGCCACCGCCCCACTCACCGGTGACCACCGTGGACCGCACGGAGCAGCACGTCAGCGCCCGTTCCGCCCCTCAGGTGCCAACCCCGGCACCCCGGAGCGCGGCGCGACCGCGCACACGCGGTTTTCCGGAAGGACCTGTACGTGAAGCGAAAGCTCGCAGCCGGCGCCGTACTCTCCGCCACCGCCCTCCTCACCGGCGTCATCCAGGTGAGCACCGCCGCCCAGGCCACCCCCACCCCCTCGGTCCAGGCCCAGGCCGCCCAGCACCGCGCCGGCCTGATCGCGCTGGCGAGCGGCCAGGCCGGTCCGCTGACCCAGGCCCTCGGGCTCGGCGGCCAGGAGACGCTGGTGGCCAAGGACGCCGTGGTGGACGCCGACGGCACGCGCCACCTCCGCTTCGAGCGCACCTACGCCGGCCTGCCGGTGCTCGGCGGCGACCTGGTCGTCCACCAGGCCTCCGGCGGCTCCGTCGAGGCCGTGGACAAGGCCGTCACCGCGCAGATCGCGCTGCCGAGCCTCACCCCCAAGATCCCGGCCGACAAGGCGGCCGCCCAGGCCTCCGGCGCGGTGCAGTCCACCGTCGGCATCGCCGCCGACAAGGACGAGTCCCCGATCACCGAGGTGCACCAGGCCGGCGCCGCCCAGCTGGTCGTCTGGGCCTCCGACGGCAACCCGCGACTGGCGTACCGGACCACCGTCGAGGGCGTCCGCGCCGACGGCACCCCGAGCAGCCAGCTGCTGGTCACCGACGCCGCCACCGGCCAGGTGCTGTCCAGCCACGAGCAGGTGCAGACCGCCTCCGGCACCGGCAAGGGCGTCTTCGTCGGCAGCGTCCCGCTGACCACCACCAGCGTCAGCGGCGGCTACTCGCTCAAGGACGCCTCGCGCGGCGGCCAGTCCACCAGCGACCTCAAGGGCAAGACCTCCGGCTCCGGGACGCTCTTCACCGACACCGACAACGCGTGGGGCGACGGCACCGCCGCCAACCGCCAGTCGGCCGCGGTGGACGCGCAGTTCGGCGCGGCGGCCACCTGGGACTACTACAAGAACACCTTCGGCCGCAGCGGCATCAAGAACAACGGCGTCGGCGCCACCAGCCGGGTCCACTACGGCCGCAACTACGTCAACGCCTTCTGGAACGACTCCTGCTTCTGCATGACGTACGGCGACGGCGACGGCAACGTCAACCCGCTGACCGCGCTGGACGTCGCGGGCCACGAGATGACCCACGGCGTCACCTCGGCCACCGCCGGCCTGAACTACTCCGGCGAGTCCGGCGGCCTCAACGAGGCCACCTCGGACATCTTCGGCACCATGGTCGAGTGGTCGGCCAACCTCGCCGCCGACAAGCCGGACTACCTCATCGGCGAGAAGATCGACATCAACGGGGACGGCACCCCGCTGCGCTACATGGACAAGCCCTCCAAGGACGGCGGCTCGGCCGACTCCTGGTCCTCCTCGGTGGGCGGCCTGGACGTCCACTACTCCTCGGGCGTGGGCAACCACTTCTTCTACCTGCTGGCCGAGGGCAGCGGCGCCAGGACCATCAACGGCGTCGCCTACGACAGCCCGACCTCCAACGGCTCGACGCTGACCGGCATCGGCCGGGACAAGGCCGCGGCGATCTGGTACCGCGCGCTGACCGTCTACTTCACCTCGACCACCAACTACAAGGCCGCCCGCACCGGCACGCTGAACGCCGCCAAGGACCTCTACGGCGTCGGCAGCACCGAGTACAACGCGGTCGCGGCCGCGTGGAGCGGCGTCAACGTCAACTGACGTTCCGCAGCCGCTCGCCGAGCGCCCGGGGCCCTCACTGGGAGGGGAGGCCCCGGGCGCTCGTGTTTTCGCCCGCTCGCCTCCGGGGCGCTCTCGTCCGGCGCCGACGGTCGGCGCTCCAACGCCGCTCCTACCTCGCGACCTCCTCGCTTCTCCCTTTCGGCACCGGCGCGCCCCTTCGGCTCGGGGCGGTGATTCGCCTCCCAGGCCCCTCCCGTTAGGGGGCTCGGGATCGGGAACGCGCTCGCGCGTAGCAATGGTCGGCGGGGGCGGCAAGGGGCGCCGTTGGCGGGACCTCGCCAGCGGACGGACCGGGACGAACCGGGCAACTGTCGTCCCCCGAACCTCCCGTACGGCCGGTGGCGAGACCTGGCCAATCGCCGGTGGCGCCCTGTTGCTCAACGACCTGAATTGTCATGCTTCTGCCCAAGCCCCGTCCGGACGTCCGTCGCCCCCACCCATCGACGGACCGTCAGGCCGCACGGGAGCAGCACGTCAGCGCCCTACCGCCCCACGGCGCCAACCCCGGCGCCCCGGTATGCGGCGTGACCGCGCACCCGCGGTTTCGTGGAAGGAACCCGCACGTGAAGCGAAAGCTGACAGCCGGCGCCGTACTCTCCGCCTCCGCCCTGCTGGCCGGCGCCATCCAGGTCGCCGCCGCCCCCGCCCAGGCCGCCCCCGTCCAGCAGCGCGAGGCGATCATCGCCCTGGCCGGCCAGCAGGCCGCGCCGGTGGCGAAGGCCCTCGGCCTCGGCGGCCAGGAGCAGCTGATCGTCAAGGACGCGATCGTGGACGCCAACGGCACCCGCCACCTGCGCTACGACCGGACCTACGCCGGCCTGCCGGTCCTGGGCGGCGACCTCATCGTCCACCAGAAGGCGAACGGCGCCGTCGCCTCCGTGGACCGCGCCTTCGACGGCCGGCTCTCGCTGCCGAGCCTCACCCCGAAGCTCTCCGCCGGCACCGCCTCCACCCAGGCCGTCGAGTCGGTCCGGGCCACCGTGGGCATCGCCCCGGCCGACGAGGACGCCTCCCCGGTCTCCCGGGTCGACGGTGCGAGCGCCCCGACCCTGGTGGTCTGGGCCGGTGACGGCAGCCCGCGGCTGGCGTACCAGACCGTGGTCCACGGCGAGCGCGCCGACGGCACCCCGAGCAGCCAGCGGCTGGTCACCGACGCCGCCACCGGCCAGCTGCTCTCCACCCACGAGGAGGTGCAGACCGCGACCGGCACCGGCAAGGGCGTGCACGTCGGGACGGTGACGCTGACCACCACCCAGAGCGGCTCCACCTACCAGCTCAAGGACCCGTCCCGCGGCAACCAGTGGACCGGCAACGCCAAGAGCGGCAACGCCCTGTACACCGACGCGGACAACAACTGGGGCAACGGCAGCGCCTCGGACACCCAGTCCGCCGCGGTCGACGCGCAGTACGGCACCGGGGCCACCTGGGACTACTACAAGGCCAAGTTCAACCGGAACGGCATCAAGAACAACGGTGTCGGCGCCAGCAACCGGGTCCACTACGGCAACGCCTACGTCAACGCCTTCTGGCAGGACTCCTGCTTCTGCATGACCTACGGCGACGGCACCGGCAACGTCAACCCGCTGACCGCCATCGACGTGGCCGGCCACGAGATGAGCCACGGCGTCACGGCGGCGACCGCCAACCTCACCTACTCCGGCGAGTCCGGCGGCCTCAACGAGGCCACCTCGGACATCTTCGGCACCATGGTCGAGTGGTACGCCAACCTGCCCTCGGACGTGCCGGACTACCTCATCGGCGAGAAGATCAACATCTTCGGCAACGGCAAGCCGCTGCGCTACATGGACAAGCCCTCCAAGGACGGCTCGTCCAAGGACTCCTGGTACTCCGGGATCGGCAGCATCGACGTCCACTACTCCTCGGGTGTCGCCAACCACTTCTTCTACCTGCTGGCCGAGGGCAGCGGCGCGAAGGTGATCAACGGCGTCAGCTACAACAGCCCGACCTCGAACGGCTCCACGATCACCGGCATCGGCCGGGACAAGGCCGCGGCGATCTGGTACCGCGCGCTGACGACCTACTTCACCTCCAGCACCAACTACAAGGCCGCCCGCACCGGCACGCTGAACGCCGCCAAGGACCTCTACGGCGCCGTCAGCGTGGAGTACAACACGGTGGCCGCGGCCTGGAGCGCGGTGAACGTCAACTAGCCGAGAGCGGACCACTCCCGGAAAAGCGACAGGCTGCCGGGGCCCGCCGGGAGAGGGGGCCCCGGCAGCCTGTCGGCGTCGGGGGGTGGCGCGGGGACGGTCAGGCCGCGGCCGGCACCGGGTCCACGGCCTCGCCGCGCTCCTCCTTGGCGAGCATCCGCTCCGCCACGAAGCCGCCGCCGGGCAGCACCGAGAGGACGAACAGCACGGCACCGCGCTTGACGTCCCACTTCTGCGCCTGCCAGGCCATGATCCAGAAGACCACGTACAGGATGAACAGGATCCCGTGGACCATGCCCATCACCGGCACCCCGTTGAAGCTGGTGGTGCGCTTGAGCACCGAGCACAGCAGCAGGAGGAGGAAGGAGACCCCTTCGGGGCCGGAGACCAGGCGCAGGCGGTGGACGGCGCTGCTGTTCACGATGGATACCTCGATGCGGGGGATCGGAGATCGCTTGTGAACCGGCTCACAAGCATCCGGTCCATTATCACCGAGCACATGTCCGGACCCGCCCCCGGGGGTGCGACGAGCGGAGTCCGACCGCCCGCTTTGTCGCAGACGCGTACCAGAACCCGGCCACCCCCTCCCCCGTCCGGCCCGTCGACCGCTACATTGCGCCCGTGGCACAGTTTCGACTCCAGGGGTCCAAGACGCTCGCCGTCGACATGACCGGCGACCTCGTGAAGGCCAAGAACGGTTCGATGGTCGCGTACACCGGCCAGATGAACTTCAAGAAGCTCAGCGGCGGAGGCGACGGCCTGCGCGGCATGGTGACGCGTCGGCTCACCGGCGAGCAGATGACCGTCATGGAGGTGAAGGGACAGGGCACCTGCTACTTCGCCGACCGGGCGACCGAGATCAACCTGGTGCGGCTGAACGGCGAGACGCTCTACGTCGAGTCCGACAACCTGCTCTGCACCGAGGGCACGCTCAGGACCGGGACCAGCTTCACCGGCCTGAACGGCGTCTCCTCCGGCAACGGCCTCTTCACCACCAAGGTCGAGGGCCACGGCTGGGCCGCCGTCACCTCCAAGGGGCCGGCGATGATCCTGCGGGTCACCCAGGGCATGCCGCTGCGGGTCGACCCCGGCGCGTACGTGGCGCACACCGGCAACCTCAACCGCTCCATCAAGTCCGGCGCCGGCTGGACCACCTTCATCGGCGAGGGCGGCGGCGAGGCCGTCCAGGTGGAGTTCACCGGCGAGGGACTGGTCTACGTGCAGCCCTCCGAGAAGCTCACCGTCGGGGGCGACGTCTGATGGCGTTCACGAAGATCAACAACAAGATGATCGAGGCCCGGGTCGTGCCGGGGCAGCGGCTGTTCAGCCAGCGCGGCGCGATGCTCGCGTACACCGGCGAGGTGAAGTTCACGCCGAACGTCACCGGCGGGCAGGGCGGCGTCATGTCGATGATCGGCCGCCGGGTGGCCAACGAGGACACCCCGCTGATGACCGTCGAGGGTCAGGGCAGCGTGATGTTCGGCCACGGCGGCCACCACGTGCACGTGATCGACCTGACCGGCGACACCCTGTACGTCGAGGCCGACCGGCTGCTGGCCTTCGAGGGCAGCCTGCAGCAGTCCACCATGTTCCTGGGCTCGCAGGGCGGCGTGATGGGCATGGTCCGCGGCCAGGTGACCGGCCAGGGCCTGTTCACCACCAAGCTGGACGGCCACGGCGCGGTCGCGGTGATGGCGCACGGCGGCGTCTTCGAGCTGCCGATCACCCCGAACCAGCCGGTGCACGTCGACCCGCAGGCCTATGTCGCGCACCGCGGCCAGGTCCAGAACAAGCTGTCCACCGCGCTGGGGTGGCGCGACATGATCGGCCGCGGCTCCGGCGAGGCGTTCCAGCTGGAGCTGTCCGGGCACGGCACGGTGTACGTGCAGGCGAGCGAGGAGAAGCTCTGATGTCCTACCCGCCGCAGCCCCCGTACGGGCAGCCCCAGGACCCGTACGGCCAGTCCCCGTACGGCCAGCCGACCCAGCCCGGCTACCCCGCCGCACCGCCGCCCGGCTACCCGCCGCAGGGCTACCCCCAGCAGGGCCAGCAGCCGTACCCGCCGCAGGGCCAGCCCCCGCAGGGCTACCCGCAGCAGGGTTACCCGCCGCCCCCGCCGCAGGGCTACCCGGCCCAGCCGCCGCAGCAGTACGCCCAGGACCAGTACGGCGGCGCGCAGGCTCCGCTGCCCAAGGCGCAGGGCGGCACCGGACCGGTGGTGCACGACGTGCACAGCCTGCCGTCCAACGACAACGTCAACCCGTACGCCTTCTCGGTGGACCTCAACGGCTCGTACTTCCTGCAGAAGGGCAAGATGGTCGCCTACTACGGCGACATCTCCTTCAAGGGCGTCGGCGCCGGCGCGATCGACCGGATGCTCGGACAGCACTTCAACTCGCCGATGCACGCGGCGGACTGGGTGGTCGCCGAGGGCCGCGGCAAGCTGCTGCTGGCCGACCGGGCCTTCGACCTCAACTCCTACGACCTGGAGGAGGGGAACCTGACGGTCCGCTCGGGGAACCTGCTGGCCTACGAGCCCACCCTGCGACTCAAGCAGTCGATCATCCCGGGCTTCCTGACCCTGATCGGCAGCGGCAAGTTCGTCGCCGCCTCGAACGGGCCGGTGCACTTCGTCGAGCCGCCGATCCGGGTGGACCCGCAGGCCCTGGTGGGCTGGGCGGACTGCCCGGCGCCGTGCCACCACTACGACCACGACTACATGCACGGCGTGATCGGCGGCCTGCGCCGGCTCACCGGCCTGGGCGGGGCGTCCGGCGAGGAGCACCAGTTCGAGTTCATCGGCTCCGGCCAGGTGCTGCTCCAGTCGACCGAGGTGCTGATGGCCGAGCGGGCCGTCGGCCAGGTGCACGCCGAGGCCGGGGTGCCGATGGGCGGGGTGCCGCCCCAGCACGCCCAGGGCCACGGCGGCCAGCTGCCGAACGTCAACGTGCCCGGTCTCGGTAACCTGGGCGACCTCGGACGGCGCTTCGGGCTCTGACCCGCGCCGCCGCACCCGTCGACCGGTACGGCGCCGCGCCCCGCGCGCGGCGCCGTGGCCGGATCGCGACGGGCGCCGATCGTGAACGCCGGTAAAGTCGTACAACATTTAACTAAATACGCTATCGTGGAACCATGGACACGCACACCATCGACCCGGCAGACGTCTCGGCCCCGCAGCCCGGGGGGACCGAGGAGGAGACCCCCTGGCTGACCGCCCGGGAGCAGCGGTTGTGGCGCGCCCACCTGGAGGTCGCCAAGCTGCTGGAGTACCAGCTCAGTCGCGAACTCCAGCCGCACAACCTGGCGATCAACGACTACGAGATCCTGGTCGTGCTCTCCGAGGCGCCCGAGCGCCGGATGCGGATGACCGACCTGGCCACCGCGACCCTCCAGTCGAAGAGCCGGCTCTCGCACCAGATCACCCGCATGGAGAACGCCGGCCTGGTGCTGCGCCAGGAGTGTCCCGGCGACCGCCGCGGCCTCTACGCCCACCTCACCGAACAGGGCTGGGCGACCATGCAGCGGGTCGCGCCCTGCCACGTGCGCAGCGTCCGGGCGCACTTCATCGACCGCTTCACGCCCGAGCAGCTCGACGCGATGTACGAGGCGCTGGCCCCGGTCGCCGAGCACCTGCGGGGCCTGCGCGGGCGCGGCTGAGCACCCGCGACCGACGACCGGAGGCCGGCACCCCGCGGACGGGTGCCGGCCTCCGGTCGTCGGACCGGGGACCGTCTCAGAGCGTGGTCAGGCCGGCCACCAGCCGGTCGGCCGCGCCGTACGGGTCCAGTTCGCCGGCCACCACCCGCTCGGCCAGCGCGGCCAGCTGCCGGTCGCCGTGCAGGTCGCCGATCCGGGCACGCAGCGCGGCCAGCGCGATCGCCTCGATCTCGTCGGCGGCCCGACGGCGGCGCCGGACGGCCAGCTCGCCGTGCTCGTCCAGCCAGGCGCGGTGCTTCTCCAGCGCCTCGACCACCTCGTCCACGCCCTCGCCGCGGGCCGCGACGGTCTTCACGATCGGCGGGCGCCAGTCCCCCGCCTCGCGGGCCTCGCCGAGGCCCAGCATGTGGTTCAGCTCCCGGGCGGTGGCGTCGGCGCCGTCCCGGTCGGCCTTGTTGACCACGAACAGGTCGCCGATCTCCAGGATCCCGGCCTTGGCGGCCTGGATGCCGTCCCCCATCCCGGGGGCGAGCAGCACCACCGTGGTGTCGGCCTGCGCGGCGATCTCCACCTCGGACTGGCCGACGCCGACCGTCTCCACCAGGATCACGTCGCAGCCGGCCGCGTCCAGCACCCGCAGCGCCTGCGGGGCGGACCAGGACAGGCCGCCCAGGTGGCCGCGGGTGGCCATCGAGCGGATGAACACCTCGGGGTCGGTGGCGTGGTCCTGCATCCGGACCCGGTCGCCGAGCAGCGCCCCGCCGGAGAACGGCGAGGACGGGTCGACCGCCAGCACGCCGACCCGCTTGCCCAGCCGCCGGTAGGCGGAGACCAGCGCCGAGGTGGAGGTGGACTTGCCCACGCCCGGCGAGCCGGTCAGCCCGACGGTGTAGGCGTTCCCGGTGTGCGGCGCCAGCGCGGCCATCACCTCGCGCAGCTCCGGCGCGGCGTTCTCGACCAGCGAGATCAGGCGGGCGACGGCCCGCGGACGGCCCTGCCGGGCCTGCTCGACCAGGGTCGGCACATCGATCATGGGTGGGTCTCCTTGCGCCGAAGGGCTGCGGATCGCTTGTGGCGATCCGCAGCCCCGGTGTACGTCGGTCGGTGGGCCGGTGTCGTCAGGCCTTGGGGACCCGGACGATCAGCGCGTCGCCCTGGCCGCCGCCACCGCACAGCGCGGCCGCGCCGACGCCGCCGCCGCGGCGCTGCAGCTCCAGCGCCAGGTGCAGCACCACGCGGGCGCCGGACATCCCGATCGGGTGGCCGAGCGCGATCGCGCCACCGTTGACGTTGACGATCTCCGGGGAGACGCCGAGGTCCTTGGTCGACTGGTGGGCGACGGCGGCGAAGGCCTCGTTGATCTCGATCAGGTCGAGGTCCTCGACGGCGATGCCCTCCTTGGCGACCGCGTGCTTGATCGCGTTGGACGGCTGCGACTGCAGCGAGTTGTCCGGGCCCGCGACGTTGCCGTGCGCGCCGATCTCGGCGATCCAGCTCAGGCCCAGCTCCTCGGCCTTGGCCTTGCTCATCACGACCACGGCGGCGGCGCCGTCCGAGATCTGCGAGGAGGTGCCGGCGGTGATGGTGCCGTCCTTGGTGAACGCCGGGCGCAGCCGGGCCAGACCCTCGACGGTGGTGTCGGCGCGGATGCCCTCGTCCTGGCTGAAGACGACCGGCTCGCCCTTGCGCTGCGGGATCTCCACCGGGACGATCTCGGCGTCGAAGACGCCGTCGGCCTGCGCCTTGGCGGCGCGCTGGTGCGAGGCGGCGGCGATCTCGTCCTGGGCCTCGCGCGGGATGCCGAGCCGGGCGTTGTGCTTCTCGGTGGACTCGCCCATCGGGATGTTCTCGTAGGCGTCGGTCAGGCCGTCGTGGGCCATCGCGTCGAGCAGCTCGATCGCGCCGTACTTGTAGCCCTCGCGGGACTTCGGCAGGAGGTGCGGGGCGTTGGTCATCGACTCCTGGCCGCCGGCCACCACGACGTCGAACTCGCCGGCCCGGATCAGCTGGTCGGCCAGCGCGATGGCGTCCAGGCCGGAGAGGCACACCTTGTTGATGGTGAGCGCCGGGACGTTCAGCGGGATGCCGGCCTTGACGGCGGCCTGGCGGGCCGGGATCTGGCCGGCGCCGGCCTGGAGCACCTGGCCCATGATCACGTACTGGACCTGGTCACCGGTGATGCCGGCCCGCTCCAGCGCCGCCTTGATCGCGAAGGCGCCGAGCTCCGCACCGGAGAACCCCTTGAGGGAGCCGAGCAGCCGGCCCATCGGGGTCCGTGCCCCGGCAACGATCACGGAGGTGGTGTTGGTCATGGGACGAGCCCCTTTGCGCGTCGTGGCCGGGTGGAGGATGCCGCTCAATGTACTGACCTGTTACCCGCCCGTCACCGGACCTATGGTGTGATCGAGCGCACTGGCACCCTCCAGTCAACACCGTGCCGACCCGATCCGGGTGAACCCTCCCGGGCTCCGTGTGAGCAGGCTCGCACCGGGATCGCTGGCGCCGCCGACCGTCATGCGCTGCACTGTTGCCGTCCCGTCACGCCCGCCCCTCACCGGAGGCCACCGTGCTCACCCGCATCGACCACATCGGCATCGCCTGCCGAGACCTCGACAAGACGGTCGAGTTCTACCGCTCCACCTACGGCTTCGAGGTGTTCCACAGCGAGGTCAACGAGGAGCAGGGCGTCCGGGAGGCCATGCTCAAGATCAACGACACCGGCGACGGCGGTGCCTCCTACCTCCAGCTGCTGGAGCCGATCCGCCCGGACTCCCCGGTCGGCAAGTGGCTGGAGAAGAACGGCGAGGGCGTCCACCACATCGCCTTCGGCACCGCCGACGTCGACGCCGACTCCGAGGACATCCGGGCCAAGGGCGTCCGGGTGCTCTACGAGCAGCCGCGGATCGGCTCGATGGGCTCGCGGATCACCTTCCTGCACCCCAAGGACTGCGGCGGGGTGCTGACCGAGCTCGTCACCTCCGCCGAGCCGGGCGCGCACGAGGAGCACTGAGCCTCCGCCCGGGTGCCGCCACGGGGCGGTACCCGGGCGTCCGGAGCCCCGCAGCGCCCCCGACCCGTCGGTAACCTCGCCCGTCGGGCCGGAAAACCCCCACGCGACCATTCCCCCGCAAGACGCTCCCACTACAATGCCCAGGTGCGCGAAGACTCCGGGGGACGGGGACGACGGGCACGGCCGAAGACAGGCCCGTCCGCCCCGGTGGGAGGCCCGTCGCAGGGGAGTCCATTACGCGGGCACGACCGAACAGTCGCAAGACGGATCTGTCACCATTCTCCACAAGGCAAGAGTTCGCCCAGGAGTCCACCCGGACGGGGGAATGCGGATCGACCGCGCTCCCGCGCCCAGGACTCCGACGACGCGGCGGGCGTCCCCGGTGTGAACAGGGGGACGTCCGAACGTCCGCGGATGCAAGGACCAGTCGGAACAGTGCCCGGACCACGGGCGCGGGCCGGCCGGGTCGAGGACGCGACCAGGAGATGGATGGGACCGCGGAGTGCGGGGCTACGACCGCTACGAGGTTGACGATCACCTCTCCCAGTTCGAGGCCGAGATGGATCGGACTCGGAAGGAGCGGGACAAGTCAGTCGAGCATGCCGAGGACCTCGCCTACCAGGTGGAGGTGCTCCGGGCCAAGCTGCACGAATCCCGCCGCATGCTCGCCCAGCCGCGCGCCTTCGACGCCGTCTCGGGCCAGGCCGAGCAGATGCTCCGCACGGCCGAGATGCAGGCCCAGCAGCTGCGCGCCGACGCCGAGCGCCAGCTGCGCGAGTCCCAGGCCGCGACCCAGCGGATCATGGCCGAGGCCGCCGAGCGCACCGCCCGGCTGGAGGCCGACCTGGCCGCCCGCCGGCGCCAGCTGGAGGACGAGCTCGCCGAACTGCGGCGCAGCGCCGAGCAGCACGTCAACGAGAACGTCAACTGGGCCGAGCAGACCCGGGCCGGCACCGAGCAGGAGGCCCAGCGCCTGCTCCAGGAGGCCCGCAACGAGGCCGACCGGCTGATGGCCGCGGCCCGCGCCGAGGCCGCCGCCCTCGCCGACCAGGCCCGCGCGCAGACCGCCGCCGACGTGGACGCCGCCCGCGGCGAGGCCCAGGCCGCCGCCGAGGCCGCGCTGCACCGCGCCCAGAACGACGCCGAACGGCTCCTGCGGGCCGCCTCCGAGCAGGCCCAGCAGGCCGGCGCCCAGGCCGCCGCCGACGTGGACGCCGCCCGCGGCGAGGCCCAGCTGCAGCTCGCCGCCGCGCACGCCGCCGCCGAGCAGGAGCTGGCCGCCGCCCGCGCGGAGATCGGCCGGCTCACCGAGGCCGCCGCCGCCGAGCAGACCCGCGCCGAGCAGCAGCTGGCCCACGCCCAGGCGGAGATAGCACGGCTGCGCGCCGAGGCCGTCGCCGAGGCCGAGCGGGCCCGGCAGGAGGCCGCCGAGCTGCGGGCCCGGGCCGAGGTCGCCGCCGAACAGCTCCAGGCCGACGCGGAGGCCGCCGCCGAGCGGCGGTTCGCCGACGGCGAGGCCGCCAGCGAGCAGCGCTCGCAGACCGCCCGCGCCGAGGTCGCCCGGATGGTCGCGCAGGCCACCAAGGAGGCCGAGGCGATCCGCGTCGACGCCGCCACCAAGCAGGCCGAGGCGGACGCCGCCAAGGCCGCCGCCGCCGAGGAGAGCGAGCGGCTGCGCGCCACCGCCGAGTCGGTGGCCGGTCAGCTGCGCGCCGAGGCCGAGGCCGCGATCGCCGAGATGCGCGAGCGGGCCGAGCGGGACGTCGCCGAACTGCGGGCGCAGGCCGAGGCCGCCGCCGAGCGGCTGCGCGGCGAGGCCGAGGAGGCCGGCCGGGCGGCCGGTGCCGCCGACGCCGCCGCCCACCTGGCCAAGGCCGCCAAGAGCGCCGAGGAGATGCTCGACCGGGCCGGCCGGGACGCCGAGGCCACCCGCGCCGGGGCGACCACCGAGGCCGAGCGGATCCGGGCCGAGGCCGCCGCCGAGGCCGAGCGGCTGCGCGAGCAGGCGCAGGCCGCGGTCGAGGCCGCCCAGAACGCCGCCCTGGACGACGCCGCCGCGATCCGCGAGCGGATCCAGGAGATGCAGGACGAGGCCGCCCGGCTGCGCGCCGAGGCCGAGGAGCTGCGCGCCCAGGCCGCCGCCGAGGCCGAGCGGGTGCGCGGCGAGGCCCGTCGGCAGGCCGTGGTGCAGATCGAGGAGTCGGCGAAGACCGCCGAGGAGCTGCTCACCAAGGCGAAGTCCGACGCGGACGAGCTGCGCTCCGGCGCCGCCGCCGAGATCGAGCGGCTGCGCGAGCAGGCCAAGGAACACGCCGCCGAGACCCAGGGCCGGGCCGAGCAGACCCTGGAGCGGGCCCGCGCCGAGGCCGCGAAGATCACCGCCGCGGCCGAGCAGCAGGGCCAGGACGCGCTCACCGCCGCCAAGGCCGCGGCCGCCGAGAACCGGTCCGCCGCCGAACGTGAGACCGCCGAACTGCGCCGCGAGGCAGGCGAGTTCGACCAGCGGGTGCGCGCCGCGGCGACCGCCGCCGCGGAGGCCCTGCGGGCCGACGCGCAGGCCGAGGCCAACGCCGTCCGGGACGCCGCCGTCAGCGCCGCCGAGCGACTGCGCACCGAGACCGACACCGAGGTGGCCCGCAGCCGGGCCGAGGCCGAGGCCGTCGCCGAGGCGCTGCGCGAGGAGAGCCGGCGCGAGCGCGAGGAGGCCTCCGCCGGGCTGCTCCGCGAGCGCGAGGAGACCGCCGAGCTGCTGGCCGCCGCCGCGCGGACCCGTGAGCAGGCCGAGGCCGCGGCGGCGGAGCTGACCGAGCGCACCGCGGCGGAGACCGCCGCCGTCCGCGAGGCCGCCGACGCCCACGCCGAACAGGTCCGCACCGAGGCCGAGACCGCCGCGACGGAGCTGACCGAGCGCACCGCCGCCGAGACCGCGCGACTGCGGGCCGAGGCCGAGGCGGCCGCGACGGAGCTGCGCGAGCGGGCCGCGGCCGAGCTGGCGCTCGCCGAGGAGCAGGCCGAGACGGTCCGCGCCGAGGCCGGCCGCGAGCTGTCCGAGGCGCGGTCCACCGCCGCGACGATCCGCGCCGAGGCCGGCGAGGAGCTGGAGCAGGCCCGGCGCGACGGCGAGGAGCTGATCGCCGCCGCCCGCACCGAGGCCGCCGGACTGGTCGAGGCCGCCGAGGAGGAGGCCGCCGAGGTCCGCCAGTCGGTGGCCGGGCTGCACGAGACCGCCTCCCAGCAGATCGCCGAACTCCGGGCCACCGCCGAGCGGGACGCCGAGGAGCTCCGCGAGCAGGCCGAGCAGGCCGCCGCCCGACTGCGCGACACCGCCGACCGGGAGACCACCGAGCTGCGGGCGCTGGCCGACCGCGAGACCGCCGAGCTGCGCGACGCCGTCGAGCACGAGGTGGCCGAGCTGCGCGCGCTCGCCGAGCACGAGACCGCCGACCTGCGGGCCCGGACCACCGCCGAGACGACCGCGCTGCGCGAGCAGACCGAACTGGAGCTGACCGCCGAGCGCGAGGCCGCCGAGGCCGAGATCGCCCGGCAGCGGGCCGAGGCCCAGGCCTGGGACGAGCAGCTGCGCGCCGAGGCCGAGGACACCCTGCGCGCCGCCCAGGAGTCGTCCGACCGCCAGCGGGCCGAGGCCGCGGAGCTGGCCTCCCGGACGGTGGCCGCCGGCGAGGAGCGGGCCGCCGGCACCGTCGCCGAGGCGGAGGAGTTCGCCGCCGCGCTGCGCGCCGAGGCCGAGGAGTACGCGCTCGCCACCCGCACTCTCGCCGACGACTACGACACGGCCACCCGCGGCCGGGCCGACGCCTACGACGCCGAGACCCGCGAGGCCGCCGAGCAGTTCGACAGGTCCACCCGCGAGCACGCCAAGTCCGTTCTGGAGAAGGCCTTCGCGGACGCCGAGTCGCTGGGCGAGGACGCCCGCACCACCGCGCTGGCGACCACCGCCGCCGCCGAGGAGCAGGCCGACGCGATGGTCGCCGCCGCCCGCAAGGAGGCCGACCGGCTGGTCTCGGCCGGCGAGGCCGGCGGGCAGGAGGCCGTCGAGAAGGGCCGGTCCGACGCCGACGCGCTGCTCTCCGAGGCCCGCCGGGACGCCACCGCGATCCGCGAGCGCGCCGAGGAGCTGCGCGAGCGCACCGACGCCGAGGTGGAGGCCCTGCACGAGCGCGCCCGCAAGGAGAACGCGCAGGCCATGAAGTCGGCCGGCGAGCGGGTGGACGCCCTGGTGACGGCCGCCCAGGACCAGCTGACCGAGGCCGAGGAGCAGGCGGTGGCCACCGTCGCCGAGGCCGAGGACCGGGCGGCGGCGCTGGTCGCGGCCGCCGAGGACCGGGCCAACGAGCTGACCTCGGAGGCGTCCGCCGAGGCCAGCAAGGTCCGGCTGTCCGCCGTCCGCAAGGCCGAGGGCCTGCTGAAGGAGGCGGAGACCAAGCTCGCCAGCTCCACCGACCGCGCCGAGGCCCTGATCGTCAAGGCCGAGGCCAAGCTGAAGTCGGCGCAGGACGAGGCGGAGGAGCGGCTGGACTCGGCCGCCGCCGAGGCCGAGAAGCGGCTGCGGGCCGCCGACCGGACCGCGGACGAGCAGATCGAACTGGCGAAGGCCGAGGCCGAGCGACTGCTCGCCGAGGCGCGGGCCGAGGCGCAGCGGGTCACCGACGAGGGCCGGCGCGAGCTGGACGAACTGGTGCGCCGCCGCAAGGACATCAACACCGAGATCTCCAGGGTGCAGGACGTGCTGTCCGCCCTGGAGGCCTTCGAGGCACCGTCACCGGTCGCACAGGCAAACGGGGGAAGCAGCACCAAGAAGGACGGGGGTGCCAAGGCCGGTGCCGGAATTGGCTCTCCCCGATCGGGTGGCAATCGCTCCAAGAACGCACCACCCGATTGAGCGGACATTGTCCGCGGGACAACGGCGTTTCGCCGCCGACACTCCGGTACCGTGTCAGGATTCCCTCAACCACCTCAGCGGTTTGACGACAGGAAGCCCAGAACCCCATGAGCGACAGTCACTCCCCTCACGGCTTCGACCTGGTGCGCCGTGGGTACGAGCGTGCCCAGGTCGACGAGCGGATCACCAAGCTGGTGGCCGACCGTGACAGTGCCTTGACCCGGATCAGTGCCCTCGAGAAGCGCATCGAGGAGCTCCACCTGGAGACCCAGACCGCCCAGGCCGCGGTGGCCGAGGCGGAGCCGTCGTACGCCGGTCTCGGTGCCCGGGTCGAGAAGATCCTGCGGCTCGCCGAGGAGGAGGCCAAGGACCTGCGCGAGGAGGCGCACCGCGCCGCCGAGCAGCACCGCGAGCTCGCCGAGGCCGCCGCCCAGCAGGTGCGCACCGAGGCCGAGAACTACGCCAAGGACCGCAAGGCCAAGGCGGAGGACGAGGGTCTGCGGATCGTCGACAAGGCCAAGAGCGACTCCGCCCAGCTGCGCGCCGAGGCCAACAAGGACGCCCAGAACAAGCGTGAGGAGGCGGACGCCCTCTTCGAGGAGACCCGCACCAAGGCCGCCCAGGCCGCGCTGGAGTTCGAGACCAACCTGGCCAAGCGCCGCGAGCAGTCCGAGCGCGACCTGGCGGCCCGTCAGGCCAAGGCGGAGAAGCGTCTGGCGGAGATCGAGCACCGGGCGGAGCAGCTGCGCCTGGAGGCCGAGAAGCTGCGCACCGACGCCGAGCGCCGCGCCCGCCAGACCGTCGAGACGGCCCAGCGCCAGTCCGAGGACATCGTCGCCGACGCCAACGCCAAGGCCGACCGGATCCGCAGCGAGTCCGAGCGCGAACTGGCGGCGCTCACCAACCGCCGCGACAGCATCAACGCCCAGCTGACCAACGTCCGCGAGATGCTGGCGACGCTGACCGGCGCGGCCGTGGCCGCCGCCTCGCTGCCGAACGACGACACCATGGGCGTGCCCGCCCAGCAGTCGCGCTGACGCGCTCCGCAGGCCCCGTGACGGCCCCCGCCCAGCCCGGGCGGGGGCCGTCCGGCCTTCCCGGCCGCCTCAGCGCGGGTAGGCGCCGTCCGGCCGCTGGTGGCCGCAGCTGAGCTGGTTGCCCTCGTCGTCCGAGACCGTGCCGAACCACGAGGTGCACCAGACCGACACCGAGTCCGGCCAGTACTGCACCTCGAACGGGTGCCCGGAGCCGTAGTCGCCGTACGAGGTGACGATGAACGTCTCTCCCGGACGCATCCAGTAGTCCTCGCCCAGCGGCTCCAGGGTCAGTTCGAGCAGTCCCTCGCCGCGGTTGGTCAGCGGCATCCGGCCGGTGACCTCCAGCGCGGAGAAGTCCCAGCCGCCGGTCTCCGCACGCTCCTCCTTCATCCCGCCGCCACCACCCGCTCCAGCAGCCGGCGCGCGACCGCGTCGAACGCCTCCGGCGCCTCGATCGCGCTCAGGTGGCCCACCCCGGGGAGCACGGTCAGTTCCGCGTCCGGCAGGGCCTTGGCCATCAGCTCCGCCTCGCTGACCGGCATCAGGCCGTCCTCCGCGCCCGCCACCACGGCGGCCGGCACCCGCACCCCGGCCAGCACGTCCAGCCGCTCCGGACGGGCCGCCATGGCCCGCTGCGCCCAGGCGACGGCGGCCGGCGGGGCGGCGGCGATCATCCCCTCCACCCGGTCCACCAGGTGCTGGGAGTCCGGCCCGAGCTGGCCGGCCGCCATCCGCTCGTCGAGCAGCAGCCGGACGCTGTCGCGGGCCAGTACCGCGGCGGCGATCCGCTCCCGGTTGGTCCGGGCCGCGTCCGGGTCGGCGGTGGCCTTGGTGTTGGCCAGCAGCAGGCCGGCCAGCCGGTCGGGGTGGCGCTGCGCGAAGGCCAGCGCCACGTAGCCGCCCATGGAGAGCCCGCCGAGCACCGTCCGGTCGATCCCGGCGGCGTCCAGCAGTCGGGCGACGTCGTCGGCGACGGTGTCCAGCGAGGGCTCCTCGGAGCCCAGCCCGGCACCGCCGAAGCCGCGCTGGTCCGGGGCGATCACCCGGGCCCGGTCCCCGGCCGGGCCGGGCAGCGCGTCCAGTTGGGCGGACCACATGGCGGCACTGAGCGGAAAGGCGTGCAGCAGCACGAGGGGTGTTCCGGTGCCGCTCTCGCGGACCGACACTGCGGAGGGGAGCTGGGTCATGGGGCCACCGTATTGCGGTGCGCCCGGCGGGCCCACTCAGCGGGCCAGCTTGTCCGCTTTGTCATAGCCTGACGGAGAGTAAGGGAGCGCCATGATCGAGTTGCACGACCTGACGAAACGTTACGGCAAGACGCTGGCCGTGGACCGGCTGAGCTTCAAGGTCCCCCAGGGCGTGGTCACCGGCTTCCTGGGACCCAACGGTGCCGGGAAGTCCACCACGATGCGCATGATCCTCGACCTCGACCGCCCCACCGGCGGCCGGGTCACCGTCGACGGCAAGCGGTACGGCCAGCTCAGCGAACCGCTCAAGTACATCGGCGCGCTGCTGGAGGCCAAGGCCGTCCACCCCGGCCGCACCGCCCGCGACCACCTGCTCTGGCTCGCCCAGAGCAACCGCATCCCCGAGCGCCGGGTGGACGAGGTGCTCGCGATGGTCGGCCTCACCCCGGTCGCCCGCAAGCGGGCCCGCGGCTTCTCGCTCGGCATGGGCCAGCGCCTCGGCATCGCCTCCGCGCTGCTCGGCGACCCGGAGATCGTCATGTTCGACGAACCGGTCAACGGGCTCGACCCGGAGGGCATCCTCTGGATCCGCAACCTCATGAAGCGCCTCGCCTCCGAGGGCCGGACCGTCTTCGTCTCCTCGCACCTGATGAGCGAGATGGCCGTCACCGCCGACCACCTGGTGGTCATCGGCCGGGGCCGGCTGCTCGCCGACCTGCCGATGGCCGAATTCATCCGCCGCAACTCCCGCTCCGCCGTCCGGCTGCGCAGCCCCCAGCCCGAGCGGCTGCTCGACGTCCTGGCCGGCGCCGGACTGCGGCACGAGGCCGGCCCGGAGGGCGCGTTCGAGGTGGTCGACGGCGACCTCGCCGCGCTCGGCGACCTGGCCGCCGCGCACGGCGTGGTGCTGCACGAGCTCAGCCCGCAACAGGCCTCGCTGGAGGAGGCGTTCATGCAGATGACGGCCGACGCGGTGGAGTACCACGCCGGTACCGCGCCGGGCAGCGACGCGGCCGGCGCACCCGGCGTCTGGGGCGCCGACTGGAAGGGCGGCGCGGCGAAGCAGCCGGTCGCCCGCGGCACGGAGGAGAACTGAGATGGCGTCCTTCCCCGCGGTCCTGCGCTCCGAGTGGACCAAGATCCGCAGCGTCCGCTCGACGGTCTGGACCCTCGCGCTGACCTTCGTGGTCACCCTCGGCATCGGCGCCCTGCTGTCCCTGCTCACCAACAACAACTTCGAGGAGTTCCGCAGCGACGACAGCCCGTTCGACGCCACCGGCACCGCCTTCTCGGGCATCATCCTCGGCGAACTGGCCATCATCGTCTTCGGCGTCCTGGCGATCGGCAACGAGTACAGCAGCGGGATGATCCGGGTCACCCTGGCCGCCGTCCCGCAGCGCGGCACCCTGCTCACCGGCAAGGCCGTGGTGCTCGGCGGGCTCGCCCTGGCCGTCTCGGTGGTGACGGCCTTCCTGACCTTCTTCACCGGCCAGGCGCTGCTCGGCGACCACTCCACGTCGCTGGGCGAACCGCACGTGCTGCGCGCGGTGTTCGGCGCCGCGCTCTACCTCACGATGCTCTGCCTGTTCTCGGCCGGGGTCACCGCGATGCTGCACAACCAGACCCTCGCACTGGGCGTGCTGGTGCCGTTCTTCTTCCTGCTCTCGCCGATCCTCTCGGCGGTGCCGGGGGCCAAGACCGTCGCGCACTACTTCCCCGACTACGCGGGCTCCCGGATGCTCCTCGTCTACGAGCAGCACGGCCAGCCGTACGGGCCGTGGGCGGGCTTCGTCATCTGCCTGGCCTGGACGGTCGCCGCCCTGGTCGGCGGGGCGCTGGTGCTGAAGAACCGCGACGCCTGAGCGCCCGGCGGGCGTCAGTACCGGGGAGCGCCGCGGCCGCGGAGCAGGTTCGAGGCCCGGCGCTCCCGCGCGCCCCAGCAGGCCCGGTGCCAGTGCCGCCGGTCGTCCACCCCGGCGCCGTGCATCGGCCAGGCCACCACGTGGCCGACCCCGGGCGGGATCTCCTGGTCGCAGCCCGGGCAGCGGTAGTGCCGGCCGGCCGTCCCGGCGACCGTCTGGACCACCCAGTCCTCGCCCTGGTAGTTCTCGGTGCGCCGCAACGAGCCGCCCATCGGGGCGGCCGGCTCCGCCGGGTCGCGGTCGGCGGCGCTCTTGATCCGGTTGCGTCGGGGCGACACGGCGGGCTACCTCTCTGCGGGGGTGTGAACCGTTCCAGCCTACGGCGGCCCGCCGCCCGGTCGGGCCACTATCACGGCATCGGGGGATGATCCGGTGTTTCCCGTGAGATCCACCCGTTTCTCTGGGAAATTGGTGGTTCGGCGTGCCATTGGCACATGACATGGGCTACTCACGAGGGGACAGGCGGGGCCCGCAAACCCTGCGCGCACCCGAGGAGGCCTCAGAATGACCAGAACCAGCGCCCGCGCCGAGACCCGCCGGCCCGTCGGGGTCCGCCCGCCGGCCCCCGGCCCGGCGCTGACCCCCACCACCGTCACGGCCGCCGCCGGCACCCCACTGCCGACGGCCCAGCGGTCCGGCGCCACCACCGCGGACACCGCGCCCGTCCGGGTCGGCGCGTTCCTGCTCTCCGCGCAGTTCCCCGGCCAGACCCACGGGGAGGCGCTGGACCGCACCGTCCGCGCCGCCGTCGCGGCCGAACAGGCGGGCCTGGACAGCGTCTGGCTGGCCGAGCACCACTTCGTCCCGTACGGGGTCTGCCCGAACGCCGCCACGCTGGCCGCACTGCTGCTCGGCCGGACCAGGCGGATCGGCATCGGAACCGCGGTCAGCGTGCTCTCCACCACCCACCCGGTGGCCCTCGGCGAACAGGCCGCGCTGCTCCACCTCACCTCCGGCGGACGCTTCACGCTCGGCGTGGGACGCGGCGGCCCGTGGATCGACCTGGAGGTGTTCGGCGGCGGTGTCGACGCCTTCGAACAGGGCTTCCCGGAACGGCTCGACCTGCTGCTGCGCTGGCTGCGCGGCACCCGGGTGGGCGCGGCCGGACCGCAGTTCACCTTCCCCGAGGTCGCCGTGGTGCCCCGGGCCACCGAGTCGCCCCGGCACCCGGACCTCGGCGCCTGGCTGGGCCTCGACGACCGGACCGGCGCGCTGCGCTTCCCCCGCCAGCGGCAGGACGCGGACGGCTCCGCCGAGGAGCTCACCGCCACCGGCCGCCCGGTGGCCGGCCCGCCGGTGGTGGTCGCCTGCACCTCGCCCGGCGGGGTCCGCACCGCCGCCGAGCGCGGCCTGCCGATGCTGCTCGGCATGCACTCCGGCGACGACGACAAGCGGCAGATGCTGGAGCTGTACCGTTCCGCCTGGCTGGCGGCCGGGCGCGGCGAGGAGCAGCTGCGCCGCGTCACCCGCCAGCACGTCGCGGCCGGGGTCGCCCAGGTCGACGACCGCGCCTCGGCGGCCCGGGCCACGCTGCTGCGCGCCATGCCCGGCTGGTTCGAGTTCGGGCTCGGCGCGCACCGCACGGTGGACGGCCGGGAGCGCAAGATGCGCGACCCGCACCAGTACACCGAACTGCTCTGCGACCTGCACGCGGTCGGAACGCCGAAGCAGTGCGCGGACCGGCTCCTGGCGACCGCCGAGCGGACCGGCATCCGCCGCTTCGCCCTGCTCGCCGAGGGCAGCGGCGACCGGGACGCCACCCTCCACAACATCGCCCGGCTGGGCTCCGAGGTCCTGCCGCAGCTGGGGTGAAGCCCGGCCGCCGGGCACCCCACGTCGGGGCCCGGCGGCCGGGCTCCGGCGGACGGTGGGACGGCGAGCGGGCGACTCCCGCCCCGAGCCTCACCCCGGAGGCGAGCGGGCGACTCCCGCCCCGAGCCCCACCCCGGAGGCGAGCGGGCGACTCCCGCCCCGAGCCCCACCCCGGAGGCGAGCGGGCGACTTAGCAGTCCCTGAGTTCGTCCGACTGGTTGAGGAGTTGCTCGCGGACGGAGGTGAAGCGCTCGTAGCGCTTCTTGTTGGCGGAGGACGGCCGGAACACCGCCACCCGGTGACAGTTCTGGAAGGCCAGCCGGACGCCGAAGTGCCGCTCCAGGGCACCCCGGATGGCGTCGCTGGCCAGTGCCCGCAGGAGCTGGCCGCGGGCCTGCTCGCTGGGCGGCGGTACGTGGTTGTCGGCGAAGTCGGTGCCGTCGACCTCGGCCTGGGCGACCAGCGAGCTGATCAGCTCCCAGGCGTACGGCAGGGAGACGCGGACGCAGTCGACGAACTCCCGCTCGTCGACCTCGTCCCGCTCGGCCTTCTCCAGCAGGGCCGGTGAGACGTCGAGCGACATGGATTCTCCTCTCGCGGTCCGCCCGCGCGGCGCACGGGCGGTGATGCGTAGTCCAAGTCAAAGCTGAGGGTGAGGGTGAAGGCGCGCGTGTCCGTCCGGAACACCGTCGGACGGGTGTGACGCCGTCGGACGACCGTGTTTCCGGCTGCGCGCCGAGGCGGGGGCGCCGATGCCCCGTCGAGGGACGCGGCCGGGGCGCCGCCCGCTCAGAACAGCGTGGCAGTCAACGACGGGTCAGACCGGTGGTTCCGGTGGATTGCTCCGGGAATACGCCCCGGTGCACCAGATTGGCCGGATCCTGTCGGATCGTTCATCTGAAGTCTCCATCCCCGTTGACAGCGCTCCCGCAAGCAAGCCGTCACACACCGTAGCTGTCTACGGTGGTGGCCGCCAGGGTGCCGACAGGCTTTCGCGGGATCGCAGGCCATCCATGGTGGCCGGGTTCGCGGATTCTTCACCCGGCCGTCGCGGAATCGCATCAACTGGCCCCGGTGGGCTAGCGTGGTCGACCGTGCGTCTCGTAATTGCCCGCTGCTCAGTCGACTATGCCGGTCGGCTCTCCGCCCATCTGCCCTCCGCCACCAGGCTCATCCTGGTCAAGGCCGACGGCAGCGTCAGCATCCACGCCGACGACCGCGCCTACAAGCCGCTCAACTGGATGTCCCCGCCGTGCGTCCTCAAGGAGGCCGACGGGGTCTGGACGGTGGAGAACAAGGCCGGCGAGAAGCTCATCATCACGCTGGAGGAGGTGCTGCACGACTCCTCGCACGAGCTCGGGGTGGACCCCGGACTCATCAAGGACGGTGTCGAGGCCCACCTCCAGGAGCTGCTCGCGGACCGGATGGAGGTGCTCGGCGCCGGCTGGTCCCTGATCCGCCGCGAGTACCCGACCGCGATCGGCCCCGTGGACATCCTGTGCCGCGACTCGGACGGTGCCACGGTCGCCGTCGAGATCAAGCGGCGCGGCGAGATCGACGGCGTCGAGCAGCTCACCCGGTACCTGGAGCTGCTCAACCGGGACCCGCTGCTGGCCCCGGTCAAGGGCGTCTTCGCCGCGCAGGAGATCAAGCCGCAGGCCCGCGTGCTGGCCACCGACCGCGGCATCGGCTGCGTGGTGCTGGACTACGACGCGCTGCGCGGCATCGACGACGACAAGCTGAAGCTGTTCTGACCCCCGGTCGGCCGGTCAGCCGGTCGGCGAGGCCCCCGAGGTGGACGCCGTCGGGCTCGGGGAGCTCGGCGGCGTTCCCGTCGTCGCGGTAGAGGTCGGCGTCGTGGGCGGGGTGGTCGTCGGGGGCGCCGTGGTGGGGGGCGGACTGGGCTCGCCGGTCGGCTGGGTCCCGCCGCCGGTCGTGCCGTTGCCGCCCCCGGTGCCGCCCGTGCCGCCACCGCCCGTACCACCGCCCGCACCGCCCGCGGTGCCGCCGCCCGGGCCCCCTGCGGCGCCGCCGCCGGGGGGCTGCGGCGGGTTCGGGGCCTGGGTCGGCGGCGGGGTGGTGCCGGTGCTCTCCCCCGGGCTCGGCGAGCGGCTCGGCCTCTTCGTCGCCGAGGCCGACGGCGAACCGGACGGCGTCCGCGAGGCCGTGGCGCCACCGCTCGGCGAGTTCCCGTCCGCCGGCTCCGCCGAGGACGGCGCGCCCGTCCCGTCGGACGGTCCGGTCGCCGGCAGCGTGACCGAGGAGGGGCCGGACGTCGTGGGCCGCGGGGTGGTGGAACGCGTCGAGGCGCCGGCGCCGGGCAGCGTGGAGCCGTCGTCGCTGCTGCTGTGCGGGTCGTTGCCCCTGTCCTCGCCGGCCACCGTCATCCCGACCGCCGTGCCGAGCACGCCCAGCGCCAGCACCGCCGCCGAGGCGGCGATCACCGTCCGTCTGTTCCGGCCCGGACCGGCGGCGGCCGCGCCCAACCGCAGCGGCACCCGCGCGATGGCCCGGATGCCGGGCCGCCGGGCCGCCCCCGACCCGTCCGGCACGGCGGCCGGCAGCTGCCGGCCCTCGGCGCGCAGCAGGTCGAGCATCCGGCGTGCCCCGGCCGCCCCGCGCTGCTCGCCGAGCGCGGTCCGCAGCGCCAGCGCGGCCTCCAACTCTGCGACGGCCCGGCCGGGTTGGTGGACGCAGAGGGCGTGGACGCCCAGCTCGTGGCGGAACCAGGCCTCGTCGACCCCGGCACCGGCCCGCCGGGCCGCCTCCAGACCGAGCTCCAGGGTCCGCTCCCAGGCCCCCCAGCGCAGCGCCAGCGCCATCGCGGGGGCCGCCGCCCGGGCCAGCCGCCGTACCGCGTCGTGCCGACCGGCGGCCCGGTCGGCGAGCAGGACTCCGATCACCACCTCGGCCTCGGCGGCGATCTGCGCCAGCGAGACCGAGGAGTGCCCGACCCACCAGGAGAAGTGCTGGGCGGCGCCGTCCACGCTGTCCCGGGGCGGCCAGTGCGGGGCGAGCAGTTCCAGCGCCCCGGCGGTCAGCCGGTGGTGGCCGCCGATGGAGACGGCGAGCCCGGCGTCGGCGAGTTCGGCGAGCGCGCTCTCGCCCTGGCCGACGTCGATCAGCGCGGGCAGGTGCGGCGCGGTCGGGCACTCGCCGCCGAGCGCCACGGCGAGCCTCAGCACGGCCTGGGCGGTCTCGCTCAGCCCCTCGGCGAGCCGGACGGCGGGCAGGGTGGACTCGGCCACCGAGGGCAGCGGCACGGTGCCGCGCAGCGCCGCCTCGCGGACCGCCGGGTCGGGGTCGTGGACGGGCTCCTTGACGGCGCCGAAGACGTCCATCCGGTCCTCCTCGGCGGCGACCAGGGCGTCCACCGCGACGTCCCGCTGGCGCAGCAGCGCGGCGGCCTGGACGAAGCGCAGCGGGAGTCCCTCGGACTCGAACCAGAGGTCCACCGCCCAGGCCTTCTCGGCCGCGTCCAGGGGCCGTCCGGCGAGCCGGGCGGCCAGGGCCAGGCAGGCCGGCCGGGAGAGCCCGGCGACCAGGTGGTCCTGGAGCCGGGAGTCGGCCGGCAGCGGCGGGCCCTCGGCGGCGGGGGAGATCAGGAAGGCGCAGTCGGGGGCGGTGGCGAGCAGTGCCTCCAGCTCGGCGCCGGTGGGTTCGACCTCGTCGATGACGACGATCGCGCCGACCCCGGCGAGGTGCTCGGCGAGCTGGCCGGGGTCGGGGCGGAAGCCGGGGGCGTGGTGGGTGGCGGCGAAGAGCTCCTGGAGCAGGTCGGCGGCGGTGCGCCGGTGGCCGCGGAGCTGGACCACACCGCCGGGGGCGAGGTCGCCGGCCGCCGCGGCGACGGCCGACAGCAGGGCGCTGCGGCCGGAGCCGGCCTGGCCGACCAGGCGTATCGAGCGCCCCTCGGCGAGCAGGCCGAGCAGCTGGGCGACGTCGGCCTCGCGGTCGAGCAGCGGCAGGTCGGCGGGCCCGGCGCCGAGCGCGAGCGGGCCGACCTGGCGGGCGGCCTCACCGGCCGGGCCGCGGGCCGGTGTTCCCGGCCCGGTCCGGCGGGGGCGGGGGCGCCACTCCTCGGGGCAGGGCCGGACCTCGGAGCCCTCGGGACCGCCGACGCCCACCAGCAGTCCGCCGGAGACCAGTTCACCGCTCCGGGTGCGCACGGACTCCGGCCGGAAGTCCCCGGTTGGCTGTGCCACGTTCTGCTCCGCCCCACGCTCGCGCCGTCGACCCGCACCGGGTGCCGCCCGGGGCCGGGCCCGGCGGCCGTTTCCTGACGCCAGACTCTCGCACATCCGCCCCCGCCCGCGCAGCGCCCTCCCGTCAGCGGCCGTCCGCGGCAGGGGATGCGGGGGGCGTTCGCCGCTCCGGGGCCCGGCCGACGGCGGTGTCGGAGCAACCGGAGGTCGGGGTCCGGAGGCGCCGGGGCGTCAGAGCGCCGGCAGGGTGGCCCCGTGGGGCTCGGCGACGACGCCCTCGACGGCGAGGATGCGGTGCAGCCGGGTGGCCACCAGCAGCCGCTGCAGCTGGGCCGGGACGGAGCGCAGCACCAGCCTCCGGCCGATCCGTCCGGCCCGGCGGTGGGTGCCCATGATCACGCCCAGGCCGGTGGCGTCCCAGAACTCCAGCCGGGCGAGGTCGAGCACGAGGTCGCCGAAGCCGCCGTCGACGGCCTGGTGCAGCCGCGCCCGCGCGTCGGCGGCGGTGCGCACGTCGAGCCGGCCTTCCAGGGCCAGCGCCGCGTGGGTGCCGGTGATGCGCATGCTCTCCTCCTCCTCCGCGAGGCGGGCCGCGGCGTGCCGGAGCGGGCCGGACCGGGTCGGCCGGACCGGGCGTTCGGTGTCGCCGGGTGTCGGTGGCTGGGTGGGTGTCGCTGGGTACGGGTGACGCTGACGGTCTCGGGCCGGGGGACGGTGGCGCTCCGGGCGCCGGGAGGGCCCCGCGGCCCCACGCGCCGGCCCCGGCCGGAATACCGGGTTCCCCGTCATCCATCTGACGGCGAGCCGGGCCCCCGGGTTGCTGGTTCCGGCCGGATCTGAAGCAACTTCACTCGTCCGAGGGAATATACGCAGGAACTCTCCACACCTACGCTCGATTACCGCCCAAATCACCCGTCTGCGGCACCGGCGTGAGGAAACTCACCCGCCCCGGCAGAACGGGCCGTACGGTCCCGCGACCGCACGGCCCGCCGCGCTCACCGGTTCAGCCGCGGGCGGTCACTTGCCCGGGTACGGGTAGAAGCCGCGGCCGCTCTTGCGGCCCAGGTCACCGGCGGTGACCATGCGCGCCATGATCTCCGGGGCGGCGAACTTCTCGTCCTGGGTCTCGCTGTAGATGTTCCGCGCGGCGTGCAGCAGGATGTCCACGCCGGTCAGGTCGGCGGTCTCCAGCGGGCCCATCGGGTGGCCGAAGCCGAGCCGGCAGGCGGCGTCGATGTCCTCGGCGGAGGCGACGCCCGACTCGTAGAGCTTGGCGGCCTCGACGACCAGCGCGGTGATCAGGCGGGTGGTGACGAAGCCGGCCACGTCGCGGTTGACCACCACGACGTCCTTGCCGACGCCCTCGGCGAAGGCCCGGGCGGTGGCCAGCGTCTCGTCGCTGGTCTTGTAGCCGCGGACCAGCTCGACCAGCTTCATCAGCGGCACCGGCGAGAAGAAGTGCACGCCGACGACCGACTCGGGGCGCGCGGTGGCGGCGGCGATCCGGGTGATCGGGATGGCGGAGGTGTTGGAGGCGAGCACCGCGCCGTCCTTGGCGATCTTGTCGAGCTCCCTGAAGACGCCCTCCTTGACGTCCAGCTGCTCGAAGACCGCCTCGACCACGATGTCCGCGTCGGCGACCGCGCCGAGGTCGGTGGTGGTGGTGATCCGGCCGAGCGCCGCCTCGGCGTCCTCGGCGGTGAGCCGGCCCTTGGAGACGAACTTGTCGTACGAGGCGCGGATGCCGTCGAGACCGCGGCGCAGGGCCTCCTCGGTCACGTCGCGCAGGACCACCGGGTGCCCGGCCTGGGCGGACACCTGGGCGATGCCGGCGCCCATCAGGCCGGCCCCGATCACGGCGATCTGCTTGCTGGACGCACTGCTCATGGCTTGGTCTCCCGATGCCGTCGCCGCCCTGGTGGGCGGGCCCTGAAGGCGGCTCAAGGCAGGGGTCACCCACCGAGCCGCATCACTCATGCGCCGGACTTTAGTGCCCAAACGGTGCCCGTGGTGTCATCCGGGGGTGTGATCTGCAACCGACCTGAGCGGGCGAGAAGGTCAGTTGATCGGATCACTTCCGCCGGGAGGACCGGCGGGTCCGACCGGACCAGCAGGTCGGATCATCGGGTCAGATCACCAGTCCGAGATCCTGGGCGAGGATCGCCGCCTGCACCCGGCTGCGCAGCCGCAGCTTGGCCAGGATCCGGCTGACATGGGTCTTGGTGGTCGCCTCCGCCATCTCCAGCCGCCCGGCGATCTCACCGTTCGACAGCCCCGCGCCGATGCAGGCCAGCACCTCCCGCTCGCGCGGCGTCAGCTCCGACACCGCCGCCCGCACCTCCGGCCCCACCCGGCGCTCCGGACGGGCGAAGGTGCCGATCAGCCGGCGGGTCACCGAGGGCGCCAGCATGCCGTCCCCGCGGGCCACCGTGCGGATGCCGTCGACCAGGGTGTCCGCCTCCAGGTCCTTCAGCAGGAACCCGGCCGCCCCGGCTCGCAGCGCCCCGTAGACGTACTCGTCCAGGTCGAAGGTGGTCAGCACCAGGACCTGCGCCGCCCCGGCCGCCACCACCTGGCGGGTCGCCGAGACGCCGTCCAGCCGCGGCATCTGCACGTCCATCAGGACGACGTCCGGCCGCAGCTCCAGCGCGAGCCGGACGGCCTCCTCCCCGTCCGCCGCCTGCCCGACCACCTCCAGGTCCGGCTCGGCCCGCAGGATCATCACCAGCGCCGCCCGGACCGCCGCCTGGTCCTCCGCGACCAGCACCCGGATCCTCATGCCCGTCCCACCCCTTCCTCCGACACCGGCTCCCGCGGCAGCACCGCGCGCACGCTCCAGCACTCGCCCACCGGCCCGGCCTCGAAGCTGCCGCCCAGCAGCGAGGCCCGCTCCGCCATCCCGACCAGCCCCGCCCGGGCGCCCGGCAGCGCCTGCCCCGCCCCGCGCCGGAACGGGCTGTCCACGGCGATCCGCAGCTCCTCCGGACGGAAGTCCAGCACCACCCGGACCTCGCCCGGGCCCGCGTGCTTGAGCGCGTTGGTCAGCGACTCCTGCACGATCCGGTACGCGGCCAGCTGCACCGGCACCGGCAGTTCGCCGCGCTCGCCCCGCTCGGCCAGCTCGAAGGCCAGCCCGACGTCCGGCCCGGCCGCCCGGGCCTTGGTGAGCAGGGCGTCGACCGCCGCGAGGTCCGGCGCGGCGTACGACTCGTCGGCCTCGCCGCCGCCGCTGTCGCGCAGCAGCCCCACGATGCGGCGCATTTCGGCCAGGCCCTGGACGCTGTTCTCGCGGATCACCCCGAGCACCTCCACCACCGGATCGTCGGCCGCGCGCCGCTGACGGCGCGCCATCGACTGCGCGCCGGTGGCGTGGATCGCGATCGCCGACAGGTGGTTGGCCACCACGTCGTGCAACTCCCGGGCCATCCGCGCCCGTTCCGCGACCACCGCCTCGCGCCGGTCCATCTCGGAGAGCAGCGCGGTCTGTTCCGCCCGCAGCCGCTGGGCCTCCGCCTCCTGCCGGTGCTTGCGCACGATGTCGGCGGTCCACAGCGGGCCCAGGAACACCAGGGTGGTGATCACCACCACCGCGACAGCCGTGCCCGGGTCGCCGTAGACGAAGGCCAGGGTGGTCAGCACCAGCACCGAGGCGGTGCCGCTGACGTGCAGGGCCGGCGACATCCGCCGGGGCCCGTAGACCACCGCCGCGTAGAGCAGGTCGGTGTACAGCATGGTGGTCGCCAGCAGGGCGCCGGTGAAGATGCTCCCGGCGAAGACCAGTCCGCCGAGGACGGCGATGGTGATCGGCCTGGTCCGCCGGAACAGTTCCAGGGCCGCCATCGCCACCAGGGCCGGCACCACCTGCCAGCGCGGCACGGCCGAGGCGTGGTCGTACACCCCGAAGGCGATCAGCAGCAGTCCGCCGAGCAGCCCGAAGAGCGCGATCGCCGCGTCGAACTGCCGCGGGGTGGGAGTGGGTCTGCGCACGCCCCCATCAGATCATCCCCGGCCCGGTGTCCGGCTCCGGTGCCGGGAGGAGCCGGGCTACATCGAAAGATGCAGCGCGGTCCGTCCCTGCCGACGACGCGCGCGCGAGGGCGCTCCGGAAGGCTGGAACCGTCGTCGAGACCCGGAGCACACCATGATCGTCACCCTCATCCTCTCCGCCGAGGTCGCCTTCTGGGTGGTTCTCGCGCTGGGGCTGACCGCCCGCTACCTGTTGCGGTGGCGGAAGGTGAGCACCGTCCTGCTGGTCGGCCTGCCCGTGATCGACCTGGCGCTCTTCCTGCTCACCTTCTTCGACCTGCGCGGCGGCGCCACCGCCTCCTGGACGCACGCGCTCGCCGCGAGCTACCTGGGCTTCTCGGTCGGCTTCGGGCCCTCCCTGGTCCGCTGGGCCGACGCCCGGTTCCTGCACCGCTTCGCCGGCGGCCCGAAGCCGCTGCCCGCGCCCAAGTACGGCGCCGAGCGCAGCCGCTACGAATGGCAGGTCTGCCGCCGCACCCTGGTCTCGGTGGCGATCACCGTCACCCTGGTCACCGCGCTGAAGCTGTTCACCGACGCCCCCGGCACCGGCGTGTTCGACTCCTGGTACTGGCGGCTGAGCATCGCCGCGGTGGTGAACACCGTGATCGCCGTCAGCTACACGCTCTGGCCGAAGCAGCCGCCGGCCGGCGCGATCGTCGAGGACGGCCGGATCGTCGGCTGGCAGCTCCCCCAGCAGTCGCTCCACTAGCGAGCCGCCCGTGGGAGCGGGAGGGACGGGACACGGGTGCGCCGGGCCGGCCGGGGGGCCGGTCCAGCGCACCCGTCCGCCGTCGGGTCAGCGGTTCTCGCCGGGCACCCAGAGCACGTCACCGCGCTCCTTGTTGGCCGCCCGGGCCAGGATGAACAACAGGTCGGACAGCCGGTTGAGGTACTTGGCGGTCAGCGGGTTGACGCTGTCCCCGTGGGTGTCGATCGCCGCCCAGGTGGCCCGCTCGGCCCGCCGCACCACGGTGCAGGCCAGGTGCAGGTACGCGGCGCCCGCCGTGCCGCCGGGCAGGATGAAGCTGCGGAGCTTCTCCAGCTCCGCCAGGTAGTGGTCGCAGTCCGACTCCAGCTTGTCGATGTAGGACTGCTCGACCCGCAGCGGCGGGTACTTCGGGTCCTCCACCACCGGGGTCGCCAGGTCGGCGCCGACGTCGAAGAGGTCGTTCTGCACCCGGGTGAGCACCGTGGCCACGTCGGCCGGCAGCGCGCCGGCGGCGATCGCCACGCCGATCGCGGCGTTGGCCTCGTTGGTGTCCGCGTACGCGATCAGGCGCGGATCGGTCTTGGTCGTCCGGCTCATGTCGCCGAGCGCGGTGGTGCCGTCGTCGCCGGTACGGGTGTAGATGCGCGTCAGATTGACCATGCGGCCAGCGTAACCGGGCGGGTTGGGCGACGTTGACCCCGTCAGGCGACGTTGACTCGCTGCCCGGGAGGTGCCGCCTCGAGCCAGGCGAGGAAGCCGGTGAGCGCGTCGTCGCTCATCGCCAGCTCCAGCGGGGCCCCGTTGTGCAGGCAGCGCAGCACGACCGAGCCGGAGAGCAGGGCCAGCTCCTCCTGCCCCTCCGGGTAGCGCCGGCCCAGGACCTCGATCTCCCGGCGCGGCAGCACCTTGCGGGGGCGCGGGGCGTACGAGAAGACCCGGAACCACTCGATGGAGTCACCGCTGTACCGGCCGATACCAAAAACCCACCCCTTGCCGTCGGTCTGGGGGACCGGGGCCGAGGTGGGTTTGCCGTTCTCGTCGAGATCGGGCTGCGTGGAGGCGTCCGCGGGCATTTTGAGCCGGTAGCTGCAGTCGAAGGTGCCGCCGACCCGCTGGATCACACGGCGGCGTACCGCGAACGCGACCAACCCGATCACTCCGAGCGCCACGACCGCCGCACACACCACAAGGGCGAGGACCATGCTCACCTACCTCCTCGCTACCCGCGTTCCCCGTTTCGGTCGTACCAGGCGACCGCGTTGACCTACCAACTGAGACGACAGTCCCGGGGTCACGCTCACGCGTCCCCGGGACCGTCGGTCGACCCCGCTCAGGCGGGGTCCGGCACACTCAGGCGTGGGCCTTGAGGCCGCGCGCCGCGAACAGCCGGACCTCGGCACGCCGCTCGGCGTGCTCGTCCAGGTCGGACTTGGCCTTCTCCAGTGCGCGCTCGGCGCGCGCGACGTCGATCTCGTCCGCCAGCTCGGCGATCTCCGCGAGCAGAGACAGCTTGTTGTCGGCGAAGGAGATGAAGCCACCGTGGACCGCGGCGATCACGGTGCCGCCGTCCGTGGTGCGGATGGTGACCGGACCGGTCTCCAGCACGCTCAGCACCGGGGTGTGACCCGGCATGATGCCGGTGTCACCGGAGGCCGTACGGGCGACGACGATGGTGGCCGCACCGGACCACACCTTGCGGTCGGCTGCGACCAGCTCGACGTGCAGCTCAGCCAACGTGGGCTCCTAGGCTCATGCAACCCCCGATTACTCGGGAGTTTCGGTAAGAATAACGGGCCCGCGCCCCCGGCATGAAACCGGCGGCACGGATTTGACCGGAATCACAGCCGGTGCGACGTGAGGGGTGGGTCCCAGGGCTGGGGCCCACCCCTCACGGTCACTCTCGGCTGCTACCGGACGCGACTACTTCTTCGCGAGCTCGGCGGCGTTCTTCTCGAGGTCCTCGATGCCACCGCACATGAAGAAGGCCTGCTCGGGAACGGCGTCGTACTTGCCGTCCGCGATCGCGTTGAAGGCCTCGATGGTCTCCGACAGCGGGACGGTCGAGCCCTCGACACCGGTGAACTGCTTCGCCACGTAGGTGTTCTGCGAGAGGAAGCGCTCGATGCGGCGGGCACGGTGGACCGTGACCTTGTCCTCCTCGGACAGCTCGTCGATACCGAGGATCGCGATGATGTCCTGGAGGTCCTTGTACTTCTGCAGGATCCCCTTGATACGGATGGCCGTGTCGTAGTGGGTCTGCGCGATGTACCGCGGGTCGAGGATGCGGGACGTGGAGTCCAGCGGGTCGACGGCCGGGTAGATGCCCTTCTCCGAGATCGGGCGCGACAGAACGGTGGTCGCGTCCAGGTGGGCGAAGGTGGTGGCCGGCGCCGGGTCGGTCAGGTCGTCCGCGGGGACGTAGATCGCCTGCATCGAGGTGATCGAGTGACCGCGGGTCGAGGTGATGCGCTCCTGGAGGAGGCCCATCTCGTCGGCCAGGTTCGGCTGGTAGCCCACCGCGGAGGGCATGCGGCCGAGCAGGGTCGACACCTCGGAACCGGCCTGGGTGAACCGGAAGATGTTGTCGATGAAGAGGAGCACGTCCTGCTTCTCGACGTCACGGAAGTACTCCGCCATGGTCAGCGCGGAGAGCGCGACGCGAAGGCGGGTGCCCGGCGGCTCGTCCATCTGGCCGAAGACCAGCGCGGTCTTGTCCAGAACGCCCGAGTCGACCATCTCGTCGATGAGGTCGTTGCCCTCACGGGTGCGCTCGCCGACACCGGCGAACACCGACACACCACCGAAGTTCTCGGCGACGCGGTAGATCATCTCCTGGATCAGAACGGTCTTGCCGACACCGGCACCACCGAACAGACCGATCTTGCCACCGGTGACGTACGGGGTGAGGAGGTCGATGACCTTGATGCCGGTCTCGAACATCTCGGTCTTGGACTCGAGGTCCTTGAACTCCGGGGCCTTGCGGTGGATCGGCCAGCGGACCTTGACCTGCGACTCGAACTCGTCCTTGTCGACGTTCAGCACGTCACCGAGGGCGTTGAAGACCTTGCCCTTGGTGATCTGGCCGACCGGGACGGAGATCGCGGCGCCGGTGTCGGACACCTGGGTGCCACGGACCAGACCGTCGGTCGGCTGCATCGAGATGCCGCGGACCATGCCGTCGCCCAGGTGCTGGGCGACCTCGAGGGTCAGGGTCTTGCGGCCCGTGCCGTCGGGGTTGTCCACCTCGACGTGCAGGGCGTTGTACATGTCCGGAATCGCGTCGACGGGGAACTCCACGTCGACGACCGGGCCGATGACCCGCGCGACGCGGCCCGTCGCCGTGGTCGGCTCAACAGTGGTGGTCATTCTCATTCGCTCCCGCGGCTAGCGTCGGCGAGGGCGTTGGCACCGCCGACGATCTCGCTGATTTCCTGGGTGATCTCGGCCTGGCGGGCCGAGTTGGCAAGCCGCGTGAGCGACTTGATGAGCTCTCCGGCGTTGTCCGTCGCGCTCTTCATCGCGCGCCGACGAGCGGCGTGCTCCGAGGCGGCGGACTGCAGCAGCGCGTTGTAGATCCGGCTCTCGACGTACCGCGGCAGCAGTGCGTCGAGGACGCCCTCCGCCGACGGCTCGAAGTCGTACAGCGGGAAGATCTCGTTCTTGGCCTTCGACTCGTCGCTGAGCTGCGCCTCGTCGAGCTTCAGCGGCAGCAGCCGGGCGTCCACCGCGGTCTGCGTCAGCATCGACTCGAACTTGGTCGAGACCAGGTGAAGCTCGTCGACGCCGCCCGTCTCGGCCGTGAAGGCCTCGATCAGGTCCGCGGCCACGGCCTTCGCGTCACCGTACGTCGGCTTGTCGGAGAATCCCGTCCACGAGCCGGCGACCGCGAGGTCACGGAAGCCGTAGTACGAGACGCCCTTGCGGCCGACGATGTACGTCACCACGTCCTTGCCCTCTTCGCGGAGCTTCGCACTGAGCGAGAGCGCCTGCTTGATGGCGTTGGTCGAGTAACCGCCGGCCAGGCCGCGGTCCGCCGTGATCATCAGCACGGCGGCGCGGGTGGCCTTGGGGTTCTCGGTGGTGAGCGGGTGCTTGGCGTTGGACCGGGTGGCCACCGCCGTCACCGCCCGGGTGAGCTCATCGGCGTACGGAGTGGAGGCGGCCACCGCGCGCTGCGCCTTGACGATGCGCGACGCGGAGATCATCTCCATCGCCTTGGTGATCTTCTTCGTCGCGGTGACAGAGCGGATCCGGCGCTTGTAGACCCGAAGCTGTGCTCCCATGGGTCGTTACGTCCTTTCCCTCGCTACCGGACTCAGGCCTGCTCGCCGAGCAGCTTGCCGTCGGCGGTGGTGAAGCCCTGCTTGAAGGCGTCGATCGCGGTGGTCAGCGCGTCGACGGTGCCGTCGGCGAGCAGACCGGTCTCGACGATGCCGGCCAGCAGGTCCTTGTGCTGCAGGCGCACGTGGTCCAGGAACTCGCGCTCGAAGCGGCGGATGTCCGCCACCGGGACGTCGTCCAGCTTGCCGGTGGTACCGGCCCAGATGGAGACGACCTGCTCCTCGACCGGGAACGGCTGGTACTGGCCCTGCTTCAGCAGCTCGACCATGCGCGCACCGCGCTCCAGCTGGGCCTTGGAGGCCGCGTCCAGGTCGGAACCGAAGGCGGCGAACGCCTCCAGCTCACGGTACTGGGCGAGGTCCAGGCGCAGACGGCCGGCGACCGAGCGCATGGCCTTGATCTGGGCGGAGCCACCGACGCGGGAGACCGAGATGCCGACGTTCACGGCCGGGCGGATGCCGGCGTTGAACAGGTCGGACTCCAGGAAGCACTGGCCGTCGGTGATGGAGATGACGTTGGTCGGGATGTACGCCGAGACGTCGTTGGCCTTGGTCTCGATGATCGGCAGACCGGTCATCGAGCCGCCGCCGAGGGCGTCGTTCAGCTTGGCGCAGCGCTCCAGCAGACGGGAGTGCAGGTAGAAGACGTCACCCGGGTAGGCCTCGCGGCCCGGCGGGCGGCGCAGCAGCAGGGAGACGGAGCGGTAGGCCTCGGCCTGCTTCGACAGGTCGTCGAAGATGATCAGGACGTGCTTGCCGTCGTACATCCACTCCTGGCCGATGGCGGAGCCGGTGTACGGGGCGAGGTACTTGAAGCCTGCCGGGTCGGAGGCGGGAGCGGCCACGATGGTGGTGTACTCCAGCGCGCCGGCCTCCTCCAGGGCGCCGCGGACGGACGCGATGGTGGAGCCCTTCTGGCCCACGGCGACGTAGATGCAGCGGACCTGCTTCTCCGGGTCGCCCGAGCGCCAGTTGTCGCGCTGGTTGATGATCGTGTCGACGGCCACCGCGGTCTTGCCGGTCTGGCGGTCGCCGATGATCAGCTGGCGCTGGCCGCGGCCGATCGGGGTCATCGCGTCGATGGCCTTGATGCCGGTCTGCAGCGGCTGCTTGACCGACTTGCGGGCCATGACGCCGGGGGCCTGCAGCTCCAGGGCGCGGCGGCCGGTGGAGGCGATGTCGCCCAGACCGTCGATCGGGTTGCCCAGCGGGTCCACGACGCGGCCGAGGTAGCCGTCGCCGACCGGGACGGAGAGGACCTCGCCGGTGCGGCGCACCGTCTGACCCTCCTCGATGCCGCCGAACTCGCCGAGGATGACGACACCGATCTCGCGGGTGTCGAGGTTCAGCGCGAGGCCGAGCGTGCCGTCCTCGAACTTCAGCAGCTCGTTCGCCATGACCGAGGGCAGACCCTCGACATGCGCGATGCCGTCCGCCGCGTCAGTGACCGTGCCGACCTCTTCACGCGAGGCGGCGTCCGGCTGGTACGACTGGACAAAGTCGGCCAGCGCGTCCCGGATCTCCTCCGGACGGATCGTAAGCTCCGCCATCAGGCTTCCCTGCTCTCCTAGTTTGCGATCCTCGGCCCGCCATTGAGGGCCGCAAGTATTCGACTCTCGGCCGGGTCTCTCGAACCGGCCGTACGATTTGCCGGCTCCGGTGGAGCCGGTTCCCGACCGAGGGTCGGATGTGCTTCGGTGCTCAGCCTTCGAGCGACTGGCGAGCGCCTTCGAGGCGGCTCGACACGGTGCCGTCGATGATCTCGTCACCGATCTCGACCCGGACACCGCCGACGACCTCGGGGTCGACGTCGATGTTCAGGTGCACCTGGCGGCCGTACAGCCGGCCCAGGGCGCCCGAAAGGCGGTCCTTCTGGCCGTCCGACAGCGGCACCGCGGTGGTGACCAGGGCCACCACACGGCCGCGGCGAGCCGCGGCGAGCTTCGAGTAGGACTCGAGGCCCTGCTCAAGGCTACGGCCACGCGGGGCGTTGACCAGGGCGGTGACCAGCCGGACGGTGCCGCCGTTGGCGCGGCCGCCGAGCAGCTTCTTGATCAGCGCCGCCTTGGCGGTGGCGCCGGCCTTCGGCTCGGTCAGCGCGGCGCGCAACTCGTTGGAGCCGCTCACCACCCGGCCGAACCGGAACAGCTCGTCCTCGACGTCGTCCAGGACACCGGCCTTCTCGGCGGCGATGACCTCGGCGTACGCGGCCAGCTCCTCGACGGCGTCGACCAGGTCCCGCGAGCCCGACCAGCGGGAGCGGACCAGGCCGGAGACCAGGTCGAGGGTCTCGCCGGAGACCTGGCCGGTCAGCAGCGAGGAGACCAGCTGGGCCTTGTCCTGGCCCGACCGGGAGGGGTCGGTCAGGACGCGGCGCAGCGACACCTCACGGTCCAGGAGGACCGTGACGGCGGTGAGCTCCTCGGCGAGCTTGACCGCGTCCACCGAGGTGGAGTCGGTCAGGCCTTCGAGGTTCTGCCGCCCGGCGGCGAGGGCCTCGCGGCTGGCGCCGATCACTTGGCCGCACCCTGAGCAACGGCGGCCTTGGCCTCCAGCTCGTCCAGGAAGCGGTCGATGACGCCGCTCTGCCGCGCGTGGTCCTCGAGGGACTCACCCACGATGCGGGAGGCCAGCTGCGAAGCGAGCGAACCCACGTCCTGGCGCAGGACGGCGGTCGCCTGCTTCTTGTCGGCCTCGATCTGCGCGTGGCCGGCGGCGACGATGGCCTCGCGCTGACGCTGGCCCTCCTCGCGCATCTCGGTGAGCTGGGCGGCGCCCTGCTCGCGAGCCTGCTCGACGATGCGGGCAGCCTCGTGACGCGCCTCGGCGAGCTCGGCGCGGTACTGCTCAAGCAGGGCCTGGGCCTCGGCCTGGGCGGCCTCGGCGCGCTCCATGCCGCCCTCGATCGCGTCCCGGCGCTCCGACAGCACCTTCTCGATGCTGGGGAGGAGCTTCTTGCCGAGGATCCCGAAGACGATGAAGAAGCAGAGCAGGCCGATGATGATCTCGGGCCATGCGGGCAGAAGGGGGTTCATGATCTCCCCCTCCTCCGCGAGGTGAGCCGCGATGCTCATATCTGGACCTTCCTCGAAGGGTCTACGGCGAGAATTACTTGGGGCCCTGGCCGAAGACGAACGGCATGACGATGCCGATGAGGGCGAGCGCCTCGGTCAGCGCGAAGCCGATGAACATGTTGGAACGGATCAGGCCGGCGGCCTCGGGCTGACGGGCCATGGCCTGGACACCGTTACCGAAGATGAGACCGACACCGATGCCGGGGCCGATCGCGGCGAGGCCGTAGCCGATGGAAGCGACGGAACCGTAGACGCCGACCTCAGCGAGCATGCTCATTGCAATGTGTCCTTTGCGGGGATGGTGAACCGGTGGTGATTGGCCACCGGGCGTTCCGGGAGTGGTTCAGGAGGCCCTGGGCCCCTGGCTCAGTGCGCCTCTTCCAGGGCACCGGCGATGTAGCTGCTGGCCAGCATCACGAAGATGTAGGCCTGCAGGAACTGGACCAGCAGCTCGAAGGCGGTCAGGCCGACGGCGACGATGAACGAGGCCGAGCCGTAGAGCGCGCCCAGGGTCGGGCTGAGCAGGTACCAGGAGGCGATGGAGAACATCACGATCAGCAGGTGGCCGGCGAACATGTTCGCGAAGGCTCGGACCGCGAGCGTGAAGGGGCGCACGAAGATGTTCGAGAAGAACTCGATCGGCACCAGGATGAACATGACCCAGCCGGGGATGCCCGAGGGCCAGCAGAGGTTCTTGAGACCGCCCACGAAGCCGTGCTTCTTGAAGGTCAGCGTCATGTAGGTGATCCACACGACCGCGGCCAGGCCGGCCGGGAAGGCGATCGCCGCCGTCACCGGGAACTGGGCGAACGGGATGACCGACATGATGTTCAGCAGCCACACGAAGAAGAACATCGAGACCAGCATCGGGACGTACTTCTCGCCCTTTTTGCCGATCGTCTCCAGCACGATGGAGCGCTTGACGAAGTCGTAGCCGATCTCACCGACCAGCTGGAGCTTGCCGGGGAGCAGCTTCGGCCTGGCGAACGCGGCCCAGAAGAACACGACGACCAGCGCGGCCACGACGATCGACAGCAGCATCGGCTTGTTGAACTCGAAGCTGCCGATCGTGAAGATCGGCTCGAACTGGAACTCGTTCAGGCCAGGGGCCGGGAAGCCGCAGCCAGCGTCCCCGAAGTGGCAACTGCCTGAGGCGAGGGACGTGAGTTCAGCACTCACCACGGACTCCTTCGTCGTGACGCATGGTTACGGCAACCTCGGTGTGTCGGCGTGGCCTGCGGCCACGGAGCGGCACTGGAACTTGATGGGTTTCTCGCCGACCCCGCGCGACAGTGCGCACCACGGGATCATCGAAGACTGCCCGGACCCGGGGGGCGATCGGTCCGCCGTGCGGACAGACCAGGCCTCTTCCCGTACTCCGTTGTTGCGACGGACGATAGCAGCCCGTCAGTGCGGCATAAACACCGCCCCCCTCGTTGGGGGGACAGTGAGGCGTCATCACTGTTGACGCCCGTCGTCGGACGGCTTCTCGGCCTTCGTTTCGGAGGGACCGGAGCCGGTGGCTTCGGGGTCGACGTAGAAGGTCTTGGCCTTCAGCGCGCCGCGCACCTGGAACCCGGTCCAGATCAGCGCGCAGCCCAGCAGCGTGAAGGCGAAGGCCTGTCGATGGAAGAGCTCGGTGTTCTTGAACACCGCGAGCACGATGCCGACCAGCAGGATCTGGGTCGTGTAGACCAGCAGCGCGGCGGCCATCAGGATGTGCGGGTTCGACCTGGTCAGCCGGTCGAGCGCGACCTGGCCGAAGGTGAAGAAGGCCATCACCAGCAGTGCCCCGAAGAGCGCCCCGAGCAGCCCCTTGCCCCCGGCGACGGCGAACGAGATCGCCATGGCGATGACTCCGGCGACCGCAGTGGGGATCGCGGCGCCTCGGAGGATCCGGGCGTCGTTGGACGGCATGTCGGCAACTCCGGCGGCATGTCGATGTGGCGGGGGGACGGGCACAGAACTCGGTGGGTGACACCGGACCGGAACCACGCTACGAACCGGCCGCTCGACGGCGAGCCCGTCGAGGGGACCATCCAGGGACGGAAGTCATCCACCTGTCAGGTCTTTCGGCGTGTTCTCAGTACTCGTGAACGGTATCACAAACTATTTGATGAGAGCTTTACCATGAATATGTGGCACCTGTCACACCGATGGCCCAAGAGTGCCGCCTTTCGGGTGAACCGTATGACAGTCCCTCATTTCCCCTAACGGCCCCGGCCGTTGCCGTGCCCGCGGCCGGTGACCGTCGACGACCCCTTCGGCACTCCGCCGAGCAGCCGCTTGTCCTCGGCCGACAGTTCGGCCATCGGTTCGGCCATCGGCTCGACCGTCGGTTCGGAGGTCGTCCGACCGGCCGGCTCCGCGGTGGGTCCGGCCCCCTCCTCGACGGCCTTGACCGCCGGCGCGACCGGGGCGACGGCGGTCCGGCCCACCGGACGGCGGCGGTAGCGCGGCGGCACGAAGGCCTGCACCGCGCGCGGGGCCCGCGGCCGGAACCGCGGGGTGAGCAGCACCACCAGGCCGACCAGGCAGAGCCCGGCCAGCGTGAGGACGACGGTCCGGCCGGTGTTGGTGACCGAGAAGGCGACGGTCCCGAAGGCGATCAGCGCGGCCCAGAAGTACATGATCAGTACGGCGCGGCTGTGCGAGTGGCCGACCTGGAGCAGTCGGTGGTGCAGGTGCCGCTTGTCGGCGGCGAACGGGGACTGGCCCGCCCAGGTGCGGCGGACCACCGCGAGCAGCAGGTCCGCCAGCGGCAGCGCGATGACCGTCAGCGGCAGCAGCAGCGGGATGTAGATCGGCACCAGGGCGTGCACCGTGGCGGTCTGCGACCCCAGCTCGCTGGTGATGAGGTCGGGGTCGACCCGGCCGGTGATGGAGATCGCGGCGACGGCCAGCATCAGGCCGAGCATCATCGAGCCGGAGTCGCCCATGAAGATCCGGGCCGGGTGCATGTTGTGCGCCAGGAAGCCCGCGCACATGCCGATCAGCAGGACGCTGAAGAGCACGGCGGGGGCGGCGTCGGAGATCGTGTAGCCGTACCAGAGCCGGTACGAGTACAGGAAGAAGGCCATCGCGGCGATGCAGACCATGCCGCCGGCCAGGCCGTCCAGGCCGTCGATGAAGTTCACCGCGTTGACCATGACGACGACCAGGACCACCGAGATGACCATGCCCTGGGTGGGACTGACCGCGACCGGCCCGACCCCCGGCACCGGCAGGGTGATCACCGTGACGCCCTGCCAGACCATCACACCGGCGGCGATCATCTGGCCGCCCAGCTTCACCAGGGCGTCCACGCCCCACTTGTCGTCCAGCACGCCGAGCAGCCACATGATGCCGGCGCCGGAGAGCAGCGCGCGGATGTCGGTGCCCTGGGAGAACACCTTGCTCAGGTTGTCGAGCTGGGAGGCGACCAGGATGCCCGCGCAGAGTCCGCCGAACATCGCGATGCCGCCGAGCCGCGGCGTCGGCTCCCGGTGCACGTCACGGGCGCGGACCGGGGGCATCGCCCCCGCCGCGATGGCGAACTTCCGGACCGGGCCGGTCAGCAGATAGGTGACCGCCGCGGTGCAGAACAGCACCAGCAGATACTCACGCACCACTGGCCTCCTGCAGCGCTGTCCGACGGTTGGGTACCGAAGGTACTCCCGTGCCTGTCCGAGGTTCGAGGTGCGTCGCCACGGCACACACCTTATTGAGTCCGACGCCGGGGGCGCGCATCGCGGTTCGCCCTACCGGGTAGGAGATCGCGGACCCCGGTCACCGCCGCCCGGCGAAGGCCCGCGCGAGCTCCCGCGCCCGCTCCGCCACCCGGACGTCCGTGCCGTCGACGAGCAGCCGTCCGATCAGCGCCGCGACCTCCGCCAGCTCCGCCTCGCCCATGCCCTGCGAGGTCACCGTGCCGGTGCCGAGCCGGATCCCGGAGGCCTCCGACGGCGGCACCGGGTCGAACGGCAGCGCGCACTTGCCGAGCAGCAGCCCGGCGGCGGCGCAGCGGCGCTCGGCCTCGGCGCCGCTGACGCCGAGCCCGCCGACGTCGGCGGTGACCAGGTGGGTGTCGGTACCGCCGGTCAACGGGCGCGCGCCGGCCCGGGCGAGCCCCGCCGCCAGCACCCGCGCCCCCGCCACCGTGCGGTGCGCGTAGGCCCGGTAGGCGGGCGTCGAGGCCTCGGCCAGCGCGACGGCCTTGGCGGCCACCTCGTTCATCGCGGCGCCGCCCTGGCTGAACGGGAAGACCGCCCGGTCGACCCGCTCGGCCAGCTCGGCCGTGCACAGCAGCAGGCCGCCGCGCGGGCCGCGGAGCAGCTTGTGGGTGGCCGCCACGGTGACGTCCGCGTACGGCACCGGGGAGGGCGCCACGCCGGCCGCGACCAGGCCGGTGGTCTGCGCGGCGGCGGCCACCAGGTAGGCGTCGGTCTCGTCGGCGATCTCCCGGAAGGCGGCCCAGTCGGGGTGGCGCGGGTAGGAGATGGAACCGGCCACGATCGCCTTCGGGCGGTACCGCCGGGCCAGCTCGCGGACCTGGTCGAGGTCGATGAGCCCGTCCTCGCGGCGCACCCCGTAGCCGACGAAGTCGAACCAGCGGCCGGAGAAGTTGGCGCGCGAGCCGCAGCTGAGGTGGCCGCCGTGCTCCAGCGACATCGCGAGCACCACGTCGCCGGGCCTCAGCAGCGCGGCGTAGGCGGCGAGCATCGCCGCGGTGCCGGAGCGCGGCTGCACATTGGCGTGCGGGGCGCCGAACAGCTCGCGGGCCCGGTCGATCGCCAGCAGCTCGGCGGCGTCGGCGAGCGAGCAGCCGGCGTGGTGGCGGCGGCCGGGGTAGCCCTCGGCGTACTTGTCGATCAGCGGGCCGGTGAGGGCCGCCAGCACGGCCGGGCCGGTGAGGTTCTCCCCCGCCAGCAGCTGGATCGTCTCGGCCCGCCGTTCGGCCTCGGCGGCCAGCAGGTCGGCCAGTTGGGGATCGGCCCGGAACAGGGCGGCGGAGAGCGCCTCGGGGGTCTCGACGGGGCCGGTCGCGGCATCGGTGACGGTCATGGCGGGGCTCCCGGGCGCGTCGGGTCGGATTTCTCCAGCCTAGGACCGCCTCCGGGCCCCGGCACGGCGACGCGTGCCGGGTACGCCCGGCCGTACGAAAGGGGGCCGGGTCCCGGGCGCCGGGACCCGGTGCGGGCACGTGCGGGCGGGTACGGCGCTCAGTACGGGGCGCGGACTCCGGTCAGCGCGGTGACCACCGGGTCGACCGCGTGGAATATCTCCTCGCCGCAGTTGCGGAACATGCCGATCGGCGCGCCGTACGGGTCGTGCAGCTCGTCCGTCTCCGGGTCGGCGGCCAGCAACCAGCCGCGCAGCGCCGCGGCGGCCCGCACCAGGGCGCGGGCGCGCTCGGTGACGTCGGCGCCGCGGCGCGGGTCCGGGAGGGTGCCCGGGTCGATCGTCCGGACCAGCCGGGTGAACTCCTTCAGCGTGAAGGTCCGCAGCCCCGCCTCGTGGCCCATCGAGATGACCTGGGCGCGGTGGTCGAGGGTCGCGGTGAGCACCAGGTCGGCCTCGACCACGTGCTCGTCCAGCAGTTCGCGGCCGGTGAAGCCGCCGCTGTCGGCGCCGTACTCGTCCAGCACCGTGGCGGCGTGCTCCTCCATCGGCGCGCCCACGTGGCCCCAGGTCCCGGCCGACTCGACCAGGATCCGCCCGGCCACCCGCGGGTTGAGCCGGGTGTCCAGCTCACGTCGGGTGAGCCGCTCGGCGATCGGCGAGCGGCAGATGTTCCCCGTGCAGACGTACAGGATCCGGAAGTGGTCCAGCGGCCTGGGGCCCACGCTCAGGTACGGCGATATGCCGGGCCCGGCATGGAGGGAGGCGGCCGTCAACTGCCGGCCTCCAGGTCGGGGACGACCTCCCTCAGCTGCTCGACGGAGATCGCGCCGGCCCGCAGCAGCACCGGAACCTTGCCGGTGACGTCGACGATCGACGAGGCCTGGGCGTGGTCGGCGGTGCCGCCGTCCAGGTAGACCGAGATGGCGTCGCCGAGCTGCTGCTGGGCCTCGTCGCAGGTGGCCGGGGACGGGCCGCCGGTCCGGTTGGCGCTGGAGACCGCCATCGGGCCGGTCACGTTCAGCAGCTCGATGGCGACCGGGTGCAGCGGCATCCGGACCGCGACGGTGCCGCGGGTCTCGCCGAGGTCCCAGCGCAGCGAGGGCTGGTGCCGGGCGACCAGCGTGAGCCCGCCCGGCCAGAAGGCGTCGACGAGCTCCCAGGCCTGCTCGGAGAAGTCGGTGACCAGGCCGTGCAGGGTGGTCGGCGAGCCGACCAGCACCGGCGAGGGCATGTTGCGGCCGCGGCCCTTGGCGGCCAGCAGGGCGGCCACCGCCTCCGGCGAGAAGGCGTCCGCGCCGACCCCGTACAGGGTGTCGGTGGGCAGCACGACGAGTTCGCCGCGGCGGACGGCCGAGGCGGCCTCGCGCAGACCGGTCGCGCGGTCCCCGGCATCGGCACAGTCGTAGCGGCGGCTCATCGGTGCGGTCCCCTTCCGGACGGACTCATGACGTTGTTCACTGCGGTGTTCACTGCGCTGCCCCGCGGGCCGTGGTGCGGTGCCCGCCGGTCACAACGACGCCTTGCGGGCCGTCGTGAAGCGCGGGCGGTTGTTCAGATCGCGGTGGTCGGCGGTGTCGGTCCAGCCGGCCTCCTCGTTGAAGATCCACGGGACCTGGCCGCCCTGGGTGTCGGCGTGCTCGATCACCACGGCGCCGCCGGGGCGCAGCAGCCGGGCCGCGACGCGCTCGATGCCGCGGATGGTGTGCAGGCCGTCCTCGCCGGAGAACAGCGACATCTGCGGGTCGTGGTCGCGGGCCTCCGGCGCCACGTACTCCCACTCGGTGAGCGGGATGTAGGGCGGGTTGGAGATCACCAGGTCGAAGCGGCCGTCCCAGGCGCGCTCGTCCTCGAAGGCCCGGGTGGCGTCGCCCTCGTGCAGGGTGACCCGCGCGCGGTCGGGCGAGGCCTCGATGTTGCGCCGGGTGTAGGGCAGCGCGCCCTCGTCCAGCTCGAAGGCGTGCACCACGGAGCGCGGCAGCTCCTGGGCGAGGGCGAGCGCGATGGCGCCGGAGCCGGAGCACAGGTCGACGACCAGCGGCTCGGCGACGTCCATGTCGCGGACGGCGTCTATGGCCCACTCGACGACCGACTCGGTCTCCGGGCGGGGCACGAAGACGCCCGGGCCGACCTCGAGTTCGAGGTAGCGGAAGAACGCCCGGCCGGTGATGTGCTGGAGCGGCTCGCGGGCCTCGCGGCGGGCCACCGCCTCCCAGTACCGGGCGTCGAAGTCGGCGTCCTGCACGGTGTGCAGCTGGCTGCGCCTGACGTTGTGGACGTGTGCGGCGAGCTCCTCCGCGTCGAAGCGCGGCGACGGCACGCCGGCCGCGGCCAACCGCTGGGTGGCCTGGGCCACCTCGGCGAGTAGCAGGTTCATCCGTACGACCTCTTGCTTCCGCTCTCCGGCCTCGACGTCGGTCCCGCCGCCGCCGGTGTCAGTTCTGTTGGGCCGCGGCGAGCTTGGCCGCGGCGTCCGCGTCGACGCAGGACTGGATGACGGCGTTCAGGTCGCCGTCCAGCACCTGGTCCAGGTTGTACGACTTGAAGCCCGTACGGTGGTCCGAGATGCGGTTCTCCGGGTAGTTGTACGTCCGGATCCGCTCGGAGCGGTCCACCGTGCGGACCTGGCTGCGGCGCGCGTCCGAGGCCTCGCGCTCGGCCTCCTCCTGCGCGGCGGCCAGCAGCCGCGAACGCAGGATGCGCATCGCCTGCTCCTTGTTCTGCAGCTGGCTCTTCTCGTTCTGGCAGGACGCCACGATACCGGTCGGCAGGTGGGTGATCCGGACCGCGGAGTCGGTGGTGTTGACCGACTGGCCGCCCGGGCCGGAGGAGCGGTACACGTCGATCCGCAGGTCGTTGGCGACGATCTCGACCTCGACCTCCTCGGCCTCGGGGGTGACCAGCACGCCCGCCGCCGAGGTGTGGATGCGGCCCTGCGACTCGGTGGCGGGGACGCGCTGCACGCGGTGCACGCCGCCCTCGTACTTCAGCCGGGCCCAGACGCCCTGGCCGGGCTCGGCGTTCCCCTTGGTCTTCACGGCCACCGAGACGTCCTTGTAACCGCCGAGGTCGGACTCGTTGGAGTCGATGATCTCGGTCTTCCAGCCGATCCGCTCGGCGAACCGCAGGTACATCCGGAGCAGGTCGCCGGCGAACAGCGCGGACTCCTCGCCGCCCTCACCGGCCTTGATCTCCAGGATGACGTCCTTGTCGTCGCTCGGGTCGCGCGGGACCAGCAGCAGCCGCAGCTCCTCGGTCAGCTCCTCGCGGCGGGCCTCGCCGGCCTTCACCTCGGCGAGGAACTCCGGCTCCTCGGCGGCGAGTTCGCGGGCGGTGTCGATGTCGTCGCCGGCCTGCTTCCACTCCCGGTAGACCCGGGTGATCGGGGTCAGCTCGGCGTAGCGCTTGGCCAGCTTGCGGGCGTTCGCCTGGTCGGCGTGGACCGACGGGTCTGCCAGCCTCGTTTCGAGGTCGGCGTGCTCGACGAGGAGCTCTTCGACTGCCTCGAACATGGGGGTGGCCTTCTTCCCGGGGATCGGTGGGTGGATCTGGGGACCGCGGAGCGCGGAGGGTGCGGGGGGACGCGAACGGCGCCGGTCCCCAGTGCCCCCGGAACGAGTACGGGGGCACCGGGAACCGGCGCCGAGGGAGCGCTAGGCCTTCGCGCTGTGCTGCTTGCCGAAGCGGGCCTCGAAGCGGGCGACGCGGCCACCGGTGTCGAGGATCTTCTGCTTGCCGGTGTAGAACGGGTGGCACTGCGAGCAGACCTCGGCGCGAATCTCGCCGCTCTTCTCGGTGGAGCGGGTGACGAACTCGGCACCGCAGGTGCAGGTCACGCGGGTGACCACGTACTCGGGGTGAACGTTGGACTTCAAGGGGTTCTCCTAGTGTTCGGGAGGGCACCGGGTCGGCGGCGGGGACGCCGCTCGTGAACCGGGACCGACGGACCAGTCTGCCAGGACGGGCCGCTTCTTCCCAAACCGGGGGGCGCTCCGGGATATTCCGGGCCCCTCCGGGGGCTCACCCGCGTCCGGCGGGCGCCGTTCCGCGGGCCGTCGCGGGGGTCGTGGGGGTGACCTTCGCCGGGGCCGTGGGGGTGGCCTGGGCGGGGTTCGGGGGCTGGGCGGCCACCACGCCCGCCGGCACCGGCTCGTCGGCCTTCAGGGCCGCCCAGAGCCGGTCCGCGGCGGGCTGCTGCTCGACCACCCGGTCCGGGTCGCCGGGGGCGGCCACCACCGGCAGGGTGACCAGGCTCAGCTGGTCCGGCCCGATGCCCTTGAGCTGCTCGGCCAGGCCGACCAGGGAGTTCACCGAGGCGAGCGCGGAGTCGGTGGTGATCGAGCGGGTCAGGGTGTCGCCGACCGACCAGAGCTTCACCGGGTTGGTCAGCAGCCCGATCCCGCCGGCCTGCTTGAGCAGCGAGCGCACCATCTGCTTCTGCAGCTCGATCCGGCCGAGGTCGCTGCCGTCGCCGACGCCGTGCCGGGTGCGGACGAAGGCGAGCGCCTGCTTGCCGTCCAGGTGGTGCTCGCCGGGCGCGAGGTCCAGTCCGCTGTCCTCGTCGTGGATGGCCACCGTGGTGGTCACGGTGGCCCCGCCTATCGCGTCCACCAGCCGGGCGAAGCCGGCGAAGTCCACCTCGACGTAGTGGTCCATCCGCAGCCCGCTGAGCTGCTCCACGGTCTTCACCGCGCAGGCCGCGCCGCCGGCCTCGTAGGCGCTGTTGAACATCGCGCGCTTGGCGGCCGCCACCGTCCGGCCCCGCTGGTCGGTGCACTCGGGCCGCGGGACGAGGGTGTCGCGCGGGATCGAGACCACGTCGGCGCGCGAGTGGTCCTGGTTGACGTGCAGCACCATCGCGGTGTCCGAGCGGGCGGTGCCGCCCGTGTCACCGCCGGCGAGGTCCGCGTTGCCGCCGGCCCGCGAGTCCGAGCCGAGCACCAGCAGGTTGAAGGAGCCGTCGGTGGCCGTCGGCGGGCGGGAGGTGCCGAGCCGGGCGTCGATGTCGACGCTCTTGATGTTGCCGTCCAGCCGCAGGTACGCGTACCCGGCGGCCCCGGCCCCGAGGACGACGAGCGCGGCGGACCCGCAGGCCGCCGCGCGCAGGAGCTTGCGGCGTCGGCTCGGGACCCTCTTGTGTTCGGCCATACGGTCCAGAGTAAATCGGACAAGATGATCCAAAGGGCCCAGACTGTCCCAAGTCTGGAACAAACCCCGGCACCGCACCCCGGCCGGGAAAGCAGCGAGCCCCGGCCCGCTCGCGCGGGCCGGGGCTCGTTGGGCTCGGCCGGTCAGTCGCCGGACCCGGGGGTCGTCTTGGCGATCTGCATCAGGAACTCGGCGTTGCTCTTGGTCTGCTTCATCTTGTCCAGCAGCAGCTCGATCGCCTGCTGCGAGTCGAGCGCGTGCAGCACCCGGCGCAGCTTCCAGACGATGGCCAGCTCCTCGCCACCGAGCAGGATCTCCTCCTTGCGGGTGCTGGAGGCGTCCACGTCGACGGCCGGGAAGATGCGCTTGTCCGAGAGCTTCCGGTCGAGCTTGAGCTCCATGTTGCCGGTGCCCTTGAACTCCTCGAAGATCACCTCGTCCATCCGCGAGCCGGTCTCGACCAGCGCGGTGGCCAGGATGGTCAGCGAGCCGCCGTTCTCGATGTTGCGCGCGGCACCGAAGAACTTCTTCGGCGGGTAGAGCGCGGTCGAGTCGACACCACCGGACAGGATGCGGCCGGAGGCCGGCGCCGCCAGGTTGTAGGCGCGGCCGAGGCGGGTGATCGAGTCCAGCAGGATCACCACGTCGTGGCCCAGCTCCACCAGGCGCTTGGCGCGCTCGATGGCGAGCTCGGCGACGGTGGTGTGGTCCTCCGCCGGGCGGTCGAAGGTCGAGGAGATGACCTCGCCCTTCACCGACCGCTGCATGTCGGTGACCTCTTCCGGACGCTCGTCGACCAGGACGACCATCAGGTGGCACTCGGGGTTGTTGTGGGTGATCGCGTTGGCGACCGCCTGCAGCACCATCGTCTTGCCGGTCTTCGGCGGCGCGACGATGAGACCGCGCTGGCCCTTGCCGATCGGCGACACCAGGTCGATGATCCGGGTGGTCAGCACGCCCGGGTCGGTCTCCAGGCGCAGCCGCTCCTGCGGGTACAGGGGGGTCAGCTTGTTGAACTCGGGACGGCCGCGGCCGCTCTCCGGGTCCATGCCGTTGACGGAGTCCAGCCGCACCATGGCGTTGAACTTCTCGCGGCGCTCGCCCTCGCGCGGCTGGCGCACCGCACCGGTGATGGCGTCACCCTTGCGCAGGCCGTTCTTGCGGACCTGGGCGAGCGAGACGTAGACGTCGTTCTGCCCCGGCAGGTAGCCGGAGGTGCGGACGAACGCGTAGTTGTCGAGGATGTCGAGGATGCCCGCGACCGGGATCAGGACGTCGTCCTCACCGATCTGCGGCTCCGCGGGACCACCGGTCTCGAAGCCCTCGCGGCGGCCCCGGCCCCGGCGGTCGCGGTAGCGGCCGCGGCGGCCACGACGGCCGTCGCCGAACTCGTCGTCCTCGAAGCCGCCCTGCTGCTGCGCCTGCGGCTGGGCCTGCTGGCCGCCGCTCTGGCGGCTCTGCGGGGCCTCGCCCTGGGCGCCCTGCTGCTGGCCGCCCTGGCGGTCGGCGCGGTCGGTGCGGTCCCGGCGGTTGCGGCGGTCACGACGCGACTCGCGCGAGTCGGCGTCGCCGGCCGGAGCCTCGGCGGTCTCCTGGCGGCCCTCGCGCTCGCCGCCCTCGCGGCGGTCGCGGCGGTCACGGCGGTCACGGCGGGTCTCGGTGCGACCCTCCTCGCGGCCCTCCAGGGCGCGGGCGCCCTCGGGGCGGGCCTCGGCCTGCTTGGCCTCGGTCGCCACGGCGGCGGGAGCCTCGGCGGCCTCGGCGACCGGGGCACCGGCGGCCGAGGTGGCCCGGCGGCGGGTGCGCTCGGCACGGGCGGGCGCGGCGGTCTCGGCGGCGGCCTGGACCGGGATCTCGATCTGGGCCTGCGCGTCGGCGGCGGCGGGGGCCTCGGCCCGGGCGGCGGCCTTGGTGGCCCGGCGGGCGGGCTTCTCGGCCGGCTCGGCGGTCTCGGCCTTGGCCGCGCGCTTGGCGGCCGGAGCGGCGGCGGCGCCGGCGAGCAGCGGGTCGCCGCCGCTCTTCTCCTTGATGGTCTCGATCAGCTGGCTCTTGCGCATGCGTCCGGTACCGGTGATGCCCAGGTCCGCGGCGAGCTTCTGCAGCTCGGCCAGGACCATGCCGTCCAGGCCCGCGGCGGCGGTACGGCGGCGCCGCGCCGGGGCCGCAGGGGCGGCGGCTGCGTCCGACGCCTCGGCGTCCGGGCGCGCGCCCATCAGATCGGTGGTGTCGCTCACTAAGGGTCCTTCCCTGGAGCGGACGTCGGCCTGTCTGGCTCGGCGACCGGTTGTGCTGTCCTGACCAACGCTCGACTGCGTCGGTCCGAGGCGGTGATCCCCCGGATGGCGGTGTGCCGGTCGGGGGAGAGCTGCGAGGTGCGGTGCTTGACGCACGGTGGTGCTGAGTGGCGTGGCGGGACGGTCGTCCGTCGACCCTCCCCCCGGCCGCCGGCCGGGAGAAAGCGCCCCCACGCTGCCTGCGAATCCCGGGCCCCCGTCGCGTGACGGTGGCCCGCGCTCCGCCCGTCCTGGCCTCGAGGTGGGAGGCCGCGGGTGGGAGTCAGGTGCCGTCACGGCTTCGGGATGCGGCCGCAAGTCGCGCAGGCAGGCTGCGTACGCGCTGCGGTGGGCTCCCGGAGAATCGTCGCCCCGTACATCGCCGGGACCCCGCTGGCGCGGAGTGCTGGGATCGGGACGCGGCGCACCGAGCCCCGGAGGGCACCTGGTGCAGCAATGAGGTTAACACTACCGACCCCCTCAGACATTCCCCAGCCTTGCGGTTGCCAATCGTGTCCGGACGGCCCGGCACCGGCGCACCGGCGCGGACCGTCGCGAACGGCGTGCGTCAGACGTCCAGCGGGAGCACCGAGGCGCCGGTCCGGTCGAGTTCGAGCCGGTGGGCGGTGAACACCGGGCCGCCGGAACCGTGGTCCCCGGCGAAGTCCAGGACCTTCTGCACGCCCGCCTCGTCGGTGAGCGCGAGCACGGTCGGACCGGCGCCGGAGATCACCGCGGGCACGTTCTCGGCGCGCAGCGCGGCCACCAGCGCGGCGCTGTCGGGCATCGCGGAGGCCCGGTAGTCCTGGTGGATCCGGTCCTCGGTGGCGGCGAGCAGCAGCTCGGGCCGCCGGGTCAGCGCCTCGACCAGCAGCGCGGACCGGCCGGCGTTGGCGGCGGCGTCGGCCAGCGGGACGGTCTTCGGCAGCAGGCCCCGGGCGGTCTCGGTGAGCACCTCGGTGGCCGGTACGAACACCACCGGGACGACCTCGGCGGACGGCTCCAGGGCGATCGCCCGGGCGGTGTCCTCCTCGGTCCACGCCACGGTGAAGTTGCCGCGCAGGCAGGCCGCGACGTTGTCCGGATGGCCCTCCAGCTCGGAGGCGAGGGCCAGCAGGGCGTCGTCGTCCAGGGCGGACGGGCCGCCGATGGTGACGGCGCGGGCGGCGACGATGCCGGCGCAGATCGCGGCGGACGAGGAGCCCAGGCCGCGGCCGTGCGGTATCCGGTTGGCGCAGACCACCTCGAGGCCGCGCGGCTGGCCGCCGAGCCGGTCGAAGGCGGCGCGCATCGAGCGGACCAGCAGGTGGCGCTCGTCGCGCGGGAGCGTGTCGGCGCCCTCGCCGGCGATGTCGACGGAGAGCCCGGAGTCGGCGACCCTGACGACCACGTCGTCGTACAGACCCAGCGCGAGTCCGAAGGCGTCGAAGCCCGGGCCGAGGTTGGCACTGGTCGCGGGAACCCGGACCCGGACGGCGGCGGCACGGAACGCAGGACCGGCCATGCGGTGGACTCTCCTGGGGAAATCGGGCGGCGCGAAGCGCGTCGGTGCGAGGGTGGGGAGCGGGCCGCGGGGCCCCGGCCGGGGCGGGCGGTCACCGTCGGTGGCGCGACCCGCGGAGGGGCCGGACCCGGGGCATGTGCCACACGGCCGGACCCAGAGTATCGAAGACAGGTTCCACAGCGGTACACCCCGTGGGCCTTCGATCTGGTGTGTTGCCGGTTCTGGCCGGAATTCATGCCGGAATCGGATCGGAATGCGCCGCGGAATTGACACAAAAGTGGCAGCCCGGAACGGGACCGGGCCGACCCCCGAAAGGGTCGGCCCGAGGTGGGGGGACGGGCGTCGGCCCGCCCGTCCCCGTCGCCTTTGCGGCGGTGCGCCGGCGGGGTGCCGGCGGCGCGTCAGTCGAGCAGGCCGAGCCGCCGGGCCGCGGCCTCGGGGTCGATCGGAACGATCTGCGGCTGCGGCGCGCCGGCCACCGCCCAGTCCGGGTCCTTGAGGCCGTTGCCGGTCACCGTGCAGACGATCCGCTGGCCCGGGTCGACCAGGCCGGCCTCCGCCTTGGCCAGCAGACCGGCCACCGAGGCGGCCGAGGCGGGCTCCACGAAGACGCCCTCCTGGGAGGCCAACAGTCGGTAGGCCGAGAGGATCTGACGGTCGGTCACCTTGTCGATCAGACCGCCCGACTCGTCCCGCGCGGCGAGCGCGAAGTCCCAGGAGGCCGGGTTGCCGATCCGGATCGCGGTGGCGATGGTCTGCGGCTTGAGCACCGGGGCGCCGTCCACGATCGGGGCCGAGCCGGCGGCCTGGAAGCCCCACATCCGCGGGGTGCGGGCGGCCAGGCCGTCCGTCGCGTACTCGCGGTAGCCCTTCCAGTACGCGGTGATGTTGCCCGCGTTGCCGACCGGCAGGACGTGGATGTCCGGCGCGTCGCCGAGCATGTCGACGATCTCGAAGGCGGCGGTCTTCTGGCCCTCGATCCGCACCGGGTTCACCGAGTTGACCAGGGCCACCGGGTACTTCTCGGACAGTTCACGCGCAAGGGTGAGGCAGTCGTCGAAGTTCCCGTCCACCTGGAGGATCTTCGCGCCGTGCACCAGCGCCTGGCCCATCTTGCCGAGGGCGATCTTGCCCTGCGGGACCAGGACCGCCGACACCATCCCGGCGCGCACCGCGTACGCGGCGGCGGAGGCCGAGGTGTTGCCGGTGGAGGCGCAGATGACGGCCTGGGCGCCGTCCTCCTTCGCCTTGGAGATGGCCATCGTCATGCCGCGGTCCTTGAAGGACCCGGTCGGGTTGGCGCCCTCGACCTTGAGGTAGACCTCGCAGCCGGTGCGCTCGGACAGCACCTGGGCGGGGACCAGGGGGGTGCCGCCCTCCAGCAGGGTGACCACGGGGGTCGCCGCGCTGACCGGCAGGCGGTCCCGGTACTCCTCGATCAGACCCCGCCACTGGTGGGTGTGGGTGCCTCTGGCGGCGTTCTCGGCAACGCTGCTCATCATCTGTTCCTATTCCCCTTCGACCCGCATGATGCTGGCCACGTCGCGCACGCTGTCGAGTGCGCGGAGCTTGTCGACCGTCGCCGACAGCGCGGCGTCGGTGGCCCGGTGGGTGACCACGACGAGCGAGGCGTCGCCGTCGCGGCCCTGCTGGCGCACGGTGTCGATGGAGACGCCGTGCTCGGCGAAGACGGAGGCGACCTGGGCGAGCACGCCCGCGCGGTCGTCGACGTCCAGGCTCACGTGGTAGCGGGTGACGACCTCGTCCATCGGCTTGGCCGGCAGCTGGGTGTAGACCGAGTCGCCGGGGCCGGTGGCGCCGGCGAGCTTGTTGCGGCAGACCGCCACGAGGTCGCCGAGGACGGCCGAGGCGGTCGGCGCGCCGCCCGCGCCCGGGCCGTAGAACATCAGCCGGCCCGCCGCCTCGGCCTCCACGAACACCGCGTTGTACGCCTCGCGGACCGAGGCCAGCGGGTGCGACAGCGGGATCATCGCCGGGTGGACGCGCGCGGTCACCGACTCGCCGTCGGCGGCCCGCTCGCAGATCGCCAGCAGCTTGACCACGCAGCCCATCGCCTTGGCGGAGGCGATGTCGGCGGCGGTCACCTCGGTGATGCCCTCGCGATAGACGTCCGCCGCCGTCACCTCGGTGTGGAAGGCGATGCCGGCCAGGATCGCGGCCTTGGCGGCGGCGTCGAAGCCCTCCACGTCCGCGGTCGGGTCGGCCTCGGCGTAACCGAGCGCGGTGGCCTCCTCCAGCGCCTCCGAGTACCCGGCGCCGGTGGTGTCCATCTTGTCGAGGATGAAGTTGGTGGTGCCGTTGACGATGCCCAGCACCCGGTTGACCCGGTCACCGGCCAGCGACTCGCGCAGCGGGCGCAGCAGCGGGATCGCCCCGGCCACCGCGGCCTCGTAGTAGAGGTCGACGCCGGCCGCGGCCGCCGCCGCGTGCAGCTCGGTGCCGTCCTGGGCGAGCAGCGCCTTGTTGGCGCTGACCACCGAGGCGCCCTGCGCGAACGCCGAGAGGAGGAGGTGTTTGGACGGCTCGATGCCGCCCACGACCTCGATCACCACGTCGATGTCGCCCCGGGTGACCAGGGCCTCGGCGTCGGTGGTGAGCAGGTGCTCGGGCACGCCCGGCCGCACCCGCCCCTGGCGCCGGACCGCGATGCCGGCGAGCTCGACCGGCGCGCCGATGCGCGCGGCGAGGTCGGCGGCGTCTGTCGTCATGATGCGCGCCACCTCGGAGCCCACCACACCACAGCCCAGCAACGCCACCTTCAGCGGCCGCGTACGCATCATCCGACTCCGCTCTGCATTCATCGTTCTTCGGTCGTTCCGGCGGGCAATTCGACGGCCCGCCGGACTTTCGGTCCCTACCAGTCTCCGGGACTTTCCGTACGGATCTACGGTCGTTCCATGATCTGAGACAAGGATTTCGTCATCCGATATCGAGACGCAGGAGATCCTCCTCCGTCTCGCGCCGGACGATCACCCGGGCCGCGCCGTCCCGGACGGCGAGCACCGGAGGCTTCAGGGCGTGGTTGTAGTTGCTCGCCATCGAGCGGCAGTAGGCACCGGTGGCGGGCACCGCGATCAGGTCCCCGGGGGCCAGGTCGGCCGGCAGGAAGGCGTCCCGGACGACGATGTCGCCGGACTCGCAGTGCTTGCCGACCACCCGGACCAGCATCGGTCCGGCGTCGCTGGTGCGCGACACCAGGGCCACCGTGTACTCGGCGTCGTAGAGCGCGGTGCGGATGTTGTCGGACATCCCGCCGTCCACGCTGACGTAGGTGCGCAGACCCTCCAGCGGCTTGACGGTGCCGACCTCGTACAGGGTGAACGCGGTCGGGCCGACGATCGCCCGGCCCGGCTCCACGCTCAGCCGGGGGGCGGTGAGGTTCGCGGCGGCGCACTCGCGGCGCACGATGTCGGCCAGCGCGGCGGCGATCTCGGCCGGCTCGCGCGGGTCGTCCTCGCTGGTGTAGGCGATGCCGAGGCCGCCGCCCAGGTCGATCTCGGGCAGCTCGACGCCGTGCTCGTCGCGGATCCGCGCCAGCAGGCCGACCACCCGGCGGGCGGCCACCTCGAAGCCGGCGGTGTCGAAGATCTGCGAGCCGATGTGCGAGTGGATGCCGCGCAGTTCGAGGCTCCCGCCGTGCGCCAGCACCCGGCGGACGGCCTCGGCGGCCGCTCCCCCGGTGAGCGAGAGGCCGAACTTCTGGTCCTCGTGCGCGGTGGCGATGAACTCGTGGGTGTGCGCCTCCACGCCGACGGTGACCCGGATCAGCACCGGCTGGCGGACGCCCTGGCGGCCGGCGATGGCGGCCAGCCGCTCGATCTCCTCGTAGGAGTCGACCACGATGTGCCCGACCCCGGTCTTCACCGCGTGCTCGAGCTCGTCCACCGACTTGTTGTTGCCGTGCAGCGCGATCCGCTCCGGCGGCATCCCGGCGGCCAGCGCGACGGCGAGTTCGCCGGGGCTGCACACGTCGAGGTTGAGGCCCTCCTCGTGCAGCCAGCGCACGACCGCCTTGGAGAGGAAGGCCTTGCCCGCGTAGAAGACGTCGGCCTCGGTGCCGAAGGCCTCGCGCCAGGCCCGGGCCCGGGCCCGGAAGTCGGCCTCGTCCATGACGTAGGCCGGGGTGCCGAACTCGGCGGCCAGCCGCTTGACGTCGACGCCGCCGACGGTGACCACGCCCTCGGCGTCCCGGTCGACGGTCCGCGACCAGACCTTGGGGTCGAGCGCGTTCAGGTCGCTCGGCGGCGCCTGGTAGTGCCCCTCGGGCAGCACGTCACCGTGTCGGGGGCCTGCGGGGTGTGCGGAGCGAGACATGTCCTTGGTTTCCTCGACCTATGGCGAGGGGCGGCGACGGTCCTCGTTGACCGTCCGCCGCCCCCGCTGTGCACATGGGGGTGGTGCTACATCCGCTCGGGCGCCGTCACGCCCAGGAGCGTGAGGCCGTTGGCCATGACCGTGCGGGTGGCCTCGACCAGCCAGAGCCGGGCGCGGTGCGTGTCGTTGAGCTCCTCGTCGCCCTTGGGCAGGAACATGCAGTTCTCGTACAGGCGGTGGTACTTGCCCGCGAGGTCCTCCAGGTAGCGCGCGACCCGGTGCGGCTCGCGCAGCTCGCCGGCCGTGGCCAGGATCCGCGGGAACTCGCCGAGGGCGCCGAGGATGTCGTTCTCCCACTGGGTGGCGAGCAGCTCGGGTTTGAAGTCGGCGGCCGCGCCCTTGTCGACGCCGAGCTCCGCGGCCTTGCGGGCGACGCCGCACATCCGGGTGTGCGCGTACTGGACGTAGTAGACCGGGTTCTCGTTGGTCTGGCTGGTCAGCACGTTGATGTCGAGCGTGATGGTGGAGTCGGTGGAGGACCGCGCCAGGGTGTACCGGGCCGCGTCCACGCCGATCCAGTCGACCACGTCGTCGATGGTGATGATGTTGCCGGCCCGCTTGGACATCCGGACCTCTTCGCCGTCGCGAAGCATCTTCACGAACTGGCCGATCCGGACCTCGATGTTGCGGTCCATGTCGTCGCCCGCGCAGGCCACGATGGCCCTGAGGCGGTTGACGTAGCCGTGGTGGTCCGCGCCCAGCATGTAGACCGAGACCTCGGAGCCGCGGTCCCGCTTGGAGAGGTAGTACGCGGCGTCGGCGGCGAAGTAGGTGGTCTCGCCGTCGGCCTTGACCAGGACGCGGTCCTTGTCGTCGCCGAAGTCGGTGGTGCGCAGCCAGATGGCGCCGTCCTGCTCGAAGACGTGGCCCTGCTCGCGCAGCCGGTCGATGGACTTCTCGACGGCGCCGGAGTCGTGCAGCGACTTCTCCGAGAACCAGACGTCGAAGTGGGTGCCGAACTCCTCCATCGAGCGCCGGATCTCGGCCACCATGAGCTTGAGGCCCTCGGTGCGGAACACCTGCAGCTGCTCGTCCTCGGAGAGGTCGAGCACGCCCGGGACACCCTCGGTGATCGCCTTGGCGATGTCGACGATGTACTCGCCGACGTAGCCGTCCTCCGGCACCGGCCGCCCGTTGGCGGCGGCCCTGAGCGAGGCGGCGAACTTGCCGATCTGCACGCCGGCGTCGTTCAGGTAGTACTCGGTGGTGACGTCGGCGCCGGAGGCCCGCAGCACGCGCGCCAGCGAGTCGCCGACGGCGGCCCAGCGGACGCCGCCGATGTGGATCGGGCCGGTCGGGTTGGCGGAGACGAACTCCAGGTTGATCTTCAGGCCCTTGAGCGCCTCGTTGCGGCCGTAGGCCTCGCCCGCCTCGACGACGGTGCGGGCCAGCGCGCCCTGGGTGGCGGCGTCGAAGGTGATGTTCATGAAACCCGGGCCGGCGATGTCGACCTTCGCGACGCCGGTGATCTCTCGCAGGCGGGCGGCCAGGACGTCCGCCACGGCTCGCGGCGGCTTGCCGGCCGGCTTCGCGAGCTGGAGGGCCACGTTGGTCGCGTAGTCGCCGTGGTCCCTGTTCTTGGGCCGCTCGACCGTCACGTGCTCGGGCACGGCGACGGTCAGCTCGCCCGCCTCGACGGCGGCGCTCACTGCGGCCTGGACTGCCTGGGAAAGCTCTGCGGGGGTCACGACGCCAAGCGTAGGCGAGAGGGGGAGGGCCCCCGCCACTCGGTTTGCCGGTTGAGACGCCCGGGCGGCCCCTCAGGCCCGGTCCTTCCCGTCTGTTCGCCCAGGGCGAAACCCGTCCGCCACCCCGTGGTCCCGGCCGCGCTCCATCAGCCGCCGGACCAGCGCGACCAGGTCCCCCGGGTCGAAGGGCTTGCCGAGGTAACCGTCCACCCCGACCGACTCCCCCAGGTCCAGATCGGCCGGCGTGCAGGCGCTGACGATCGCGATCGGCAGCAGCCGCGTCCCGGGTGCCGCCCGCAGCCGGGCCGCCGTCCGCAGACCGTCCAGCCGCGGCATCATCACGTCCAGCGTCACCACGTCGGGCCTCACCCGGCGGACCACCTCCAGGCACTCGGCACCGTCGGCGGCGGTCACCACCTCGAAGCCCTCGAGCTCCAGGTTGACCCTGATCAGCTGGCGGATCACCTCGCTGTCGTCCACCACGAGGACCCGCCCGGACACTCCCGACACCTCACCGAGGGTATCGGCGGCCCCGCCGCCCCGTCCGGCCTTTCCGCACTTCCGCCGCACCGCCCGCCCGGGCCCGCGCCGGACGCCCCGGAAACCCGTGCACGGAGCACGGCCCGGGCCTGGTAGTGTTCTCCACGTCGAAGCGAACGCGACGACGAGATTGAGCAGGCCCCCGTAGCTCAGGGGATAGAGCACCGCCCTCCGGAGGCGGGTGCGTAGGTTCGAATCCTACCGGGGGCACTTCGCAAGAAGTGCTGAACAGGCCCAGGCCCGTGGCGAGTTGCCACCGGACTGGGCCTGATTCGTTTTCCCGGCGCCTTCCGGCACTGAGGTGCGGGCAACCCGTGGGGCCGGGTCGCGGCCCCACGGGTGCGACGGTCAGCTCGCGGCAGCGGCGCCCGCGCCGGCGGGGGCGGCGAAGGTCTCGGCGGGGCCGAAGTCGGTGAAGGTCACCTTGTTGACGGCCTTGGCGCCCTTGCTGACCACACCCTGCTCGACGTACCGGGTACGGCCCTGGGCGTCGATCCACTGGTCGAAGTCGAAGCCGCTGATGCCCTTCGCCTTCGAGGAGCGGTAGGTGCGCGGGTCGATCTCCGCGATCTGCTCCAGGTCGATGTGGCCGGACAGGTGTTGCGTCGGGACGCCGTCGCGGGTCTCCGCGCCCTTGCGGGCGGACGGACCCTGGGCCAGCAGCAGCTTGGCGTAGACGGTGTAGTCGAGCGCCGTAGTGTCGGCGGACTTCGGCCCCTTGGTCCACTTCTCGCCCGGGCCCATGCGGGTGTACGTGGCGTCGGCGGTGGTGACCGTCTCGACCACGAGGTCGGCCTCGGCGATCTTCATCTCACCGCGGCCGGTGTAGTCGGTGTTGAGGTTCTGCCGGGCGGTGGTGATCCCGGCGGCCTTGCCCCCGACCTCGGTGACCATCTTCAGGGAGACCGCGTACGGTTCCTTGCTCGCGTTCTCCACGGCCTTCGCCGGGTCGAAGTCCCCCGCCGGGGCGGCCGGGGTCGTGACGACCGGCGCCGGGGTGGTGACGACCGGGGTCGGGGTCGGGGTCGGGGTCTCGGCCGCGGTGGTCGCGGGCGCGGCGGCGGCGGTGGTCGCCGGGACAGGGGCCGCCGCGTTCTTGTTCTCGGTGTCGTTGCAGGCGGTGAGCGCGGCCAGGGCGACGGCGGTCGCGGCGGCAGCGATGACGGTGGTACGGCGCATCGTGATGGAGGTCCCCAGGGCGGAAAACGATGGTCAGTGCGCGGAGAGCCTCCCACAGGGCGCGATCACCGGTCGAACCGGAGTTCGACGTGGCAGGCCGCCGGGCCGGAAGGGCGCGGCGGCGGACTTCAGGGGCGGGCGGGAGCGTGGGGGATCTCCTCCTCCGACAACTGATCTCGACCTCCTCCAGTGCCGCTCCGGCACTGGAGGAACAGGTCTACGGAAGGTACCGCTCCAGGGCCTTTGCACCCTCTTTCTCGATCAGTTGGCGGGCCCGCTCCAACCGCTCCGGGGTCGGCTCACGGCCACTGGCCATCACCAGGTCCTCGGCATCGAACGGGTGCTCCGAACCCGTGAAGAGCCGCTGGGGTGCCTGCTCCGACCCGCCATTCGCCCTGTCGCCCATTTCGTGCACCTTTCTCGACACCTGGCACCGTCTGTTCCTCCAGCCTGATCCGGAACCGACCACAACGCACCCTGACAAGCAGTGCGATGACAGCCGGCGGGAGGTACGGCGCCCCCAGGACGGCCCTGGGCGAAGACGGCGGCGGGCAACGATGTCCCTGCACGACCAAGATCACATGCCGGAGAACAGCCCCGATCGTTCTGGTGGCCCCTCGCGCCCGCGAGGGGCCACCAGAAGCAAGCACATCGCCCGCGCAGGAAGTCGGCCAGGCCGATTTCCTGCGCCAGGGATTGGGTCGTTCGAAGTCCGGGGGCGATCGGGTTCGGGGTGTGGAGTGGAAAGTCGGAGGGGCCTACTTCCTACTCCTGGGGCACGCCGTGAGAGTCGCTTCCGGTGCCCCCTTGCATGCAGCAAGGGGCCACCGGAACACCACCGTCCGTACCGGCGTCCCCGTCCGTGGGCGGCCGCTCGTCGGCGCCGCTTCCTCTGGTGAGGTCGGAAGCCAGCAGGAGTGGGAAGTCGATGCCGTCGACTTCCTGTTCCCCAGTGTTCCTTCGGCGAACGACAACTGTGTTGAGGTGCGTGCCGTGGGTGGGGTGGTCGAGATACGTGAGTCCGATGACGGCGAACTCGTACTCCGCATCACGCCCGATGTCTTCGCCGACCTTCTCCGCACCACCAAGACCGGCGAACTCGACCACCACGCCTGACCACCAGCGGCCCTCGCTCGGTTCGACCGAGGGCCGCTGACGGTGTTCAGGAGGCGGCCGCAGCCGCCGCCTCGGCGTAGAGGGCCGCGACGGTGTGGTCGAAGTAGGCGCTGTAGGAGGTGTCGTCGGTGTCGCCGCCCTCCTGGTAGCCGCCGATGGTGCCGACGACGTGGCCGGTCGCGGTGGAGATCCAGGGGCCGCCGCTGGTGCCGCCGGGGTAGTCGGGGCAGTCGACGACCCGTTGGAAGGCGCTCTGGCGGCCGGTGGTGTTGGTGCACAGGAGGGGCTGCTCGCCGCCCGCGGGGTAGCCGTAGAGCCGGACGGTGGTGCCGAAGGGCTCGTCGGTGCCGAGGGTGGTGCCGCCGACCACGTCCTCGATCCGGCGGCCCCGGTCGTCGGCGGCGGTCTCCAGAATCGCGAAGTCCTCGTCCTGGTCGCCGTCGTGGGACCAGCCGGTGGTGGTGTGCACGGCGGTGACCCGCCAGGTGCCGTACGGGGCCCGGCCGTCGCGGTAGCCGGGTGCGAAGGTGACCCCGCTCGGGTCGTCGAGGCAGTGCGCGGCGGTGAGCAGCAGGTTCCCGGTGGTGCTGTGCAGCACGCCGGCCGTGCAGAAGTGGTTGCCGGCGCGGACGCCGCCGGTGAACAGGGCGCCGACGGTGGCCGCTTCGGGGGTGGCCGGGGCGACGGCGGTGGTGCCGAGCGGCTCGTCGGTGGGGGTGGGGGTGGGAGTGGGCT
>JOHN01000009.1 GCA_000719695.1 Streptomyces sp. NRRL F-6131 | reverse complement strand
CGACGCCGCCTGGCGCCCCCTCTGGGAAAGCCGCACCGCCGGCCACCCCGGCGCCTACCTCGCCATCCAGAACGGCGGCAACCTCGTCGTCTACGCCGGGACCACGCCCCTCTGGTGGTCCAACTACCGCCCTGGCGGGACCGGCCCGATCGACCCCGACCCCGAGTGCATCCCCACCAGCCACCAGCTCTGCCCGTGATCGCCGGTCCCGGTCGCCGGGCCTGATCGCCGGGCCTGATCGCTGAGCCTGCGCACGGTGCGGGCGCGGGGTTCCCCGCGCCCGCACCGCCCGTCCCCTGCACAGCGCCCCCTGCACCCCGTTCCCTTTCCCCCGGTCCCCTTTCCCCCGGTCCCCTGCACCCCGTCCCGTCCGTCCGAAATGATCTATGATCACTCGATCGTCCGATGAGTCTCGGGGACGGTTCCCCGCCCCCGTGTCCGGGCGTTCGTACGTCGATCACAAGGGGTGGACCATGCACGTCACGCTGGCCGAGGAGATCATGCTGCTCTCGCTCGACGACGAGAGCGGCCAGGCCAAGGACCGCTGGACGGCCGGCTGGATCGTCGCCGGCGGCCTGCTGCTGGAGCTGGCACTCGCCGAGCGCCTCCAGGTGAACGACGGGCGGGTGGACGTCACCAACACCTCGTCGACCGGCGACGCGCTGCTCGACGGTCGCCTGGAGATGGTCGCGGCCTGGGCCGGGAGCACGAAGTCCGCCACGGTCGCGGCCTGGCTGCGGAAGGACCAGGTGAAGAGCGTCCAGGCGACCCTGGACAGCCTGTGCGCACGCGGCATCGTCGTGGAGGAGCGCCACCGGGTGCTCGGCCTCTTCCCGGTCCGCCGCTTTCCGGAGGCGGATGGCACGGTCGAGCGCGAGTTGCGCGACCGGCTGACCCGCGTCGTGGTGGAGGACGCCGAGCCGGACGCGCGGACGGCGGGCCTGATCGGCCTCCTGCACGGTGCGCGCCTGCACCGCCTCGCCTTCCCCGGCCGGCCGCGCAAGGAGGTCGAGCCGCGGATGGCCGCCATCGCCAAGGGCCAGTGGGCCGCGGACTCCGTCCGCGAGACCATCACCGCCACCCAGGCCGCGGTCATCGCCGCGACGTCCGCCGCCACCGCAGCGGCCGCCGCGGCGGCGGTGTCCTGACCTGAGCCGACCTGACCTGAGCCGACCTGACCTCTCCTGATCTGACCCGACCCGACGTCCTTCCCGCCCGACGCGCGCCGCGGCACTCCGCCGCGGCGCACGGCGGGCGCGGTGCGGCGCGTACCGGGCGGCGCGCGCGGGCGTGGCGGCGGTGGGTACTGTCGCCGCCCGCCGGCCGTGTCTACGCTGCTGCCGTGTCCTCGTCCGCGCGGGATGCCGCGCCCACGGCCTACGTCCACGCGAGCCTGCCCGGTGCGGTGCCGGTGTTCGGCCACCTGCCCGCGCTGGTCCGCGATCCCGCCGCGCTGCTGGGCGGCCTGCACCGGTACGGCGACCTGGTGGACCTGCGGCTGGGGCCCAACCGGCTGGTGGTGCCCTGCCATCCGGAGCTGCTGCGGCAGGTGTACGCCGACGACCGCACCTACGACAAGGGCGGACCGATCTACGGGCGGTTCCGGGAGGTCCTCGGCAACGGGGTGGCGACCTGCGCCCACGCCGACCACCGTCGTCAACGCCGGATGATGCAACCGGAGTTCCGGCCCGACCGGATCGCCGTGCACTCGGCCGTGATGACCCGGGAGGCCGCCCTGCTCGCCGACTCGTGGCGGCACGGCGAGGTGGTGTACGTCTTCCCGTCCTGCTACCGCTTCACCCTGCGGGTGGTGACCCGCACCCTGCTCGGCACCCGGGTGCCCGACGCACTGGCCGGCCGGTTGCAGCACGCCTTCGAGACGGCGTTCGCCGGGGCGTTGTGGCGGGCGATGCGGCTGCCCGCCGGCCCCGGCTACCGTGCGTCGGTGCGTACCCTGCGGCGCACCGTCGCCGACCTGGTGCGCGACCACCGGGCGCACGGCGCCGGCGGGACGGACCTGCTGGCGGGCCTGATCGCCGCCCGCGACGAGGACGGCTCGGCCATGTCCGACACCGAGCTGCACGACCAGGTGGTCGCCGTGCTGCTGGCCGGCACCGAGACCACGGCCTCGCAACTCTCCTGGACCCTGCGGCTGTTGATGTCCCACCCCGAGGTACTGGCCGACCTGCAGGGGGAGGTCGACGCGGCGCTGCCGGACGGCCGGCCCGCCCAGTGGTCCGACCTGCCGCGGCTGACCCGCACCGACCGCGTGCTCACCGAGGCGCTGCGGCTCCACCCGCCGGGCTGGGTACTGATGCGCACCTGTACCCGGGCCACCGAGCTCGGCGGACGGCCCCTGGCGCGCGGCACCCAGGTGCTGGTCAGCCCGTACGTCGCGCACCACAATCCGCGGATCTTCGCCGACCCGAGCCGGTTCGACCCGGACCGCTGGCTGCCCGAGCGGGCCGCCGCCCTGCCGCGCTGGGGGTTCGCGGGCTTCGCCAACGGCCCGCGCCAGTGCCTGGGCGCCGACTTCGCCCGGACCGAGGCCACCATCGCTCTGGCCACCCTGCTGTCCCGCTGGCACCCCGTCCCGCTGCCGGGCCGCCGCTCCGACGCCCGTCCGATGCGCCTGACCACCGTCCTGCGGCCGCAACGCCTCCACCTGCGGGCCCTCGACCGTCGACGGCCGGGCGCACCGGCCCCGGTGGCCCCGGCGGACGGCCGCCGTTGAACCGGCGGCGGCACCGCCCCTGCGGCCCCCTGTACTCCGCCCGCGTCGCGGGTCTGGACAGGGGCGGGGGAGTCGGTCAGTGTTCACCACCATGACTCTCCCGTTCCCCGCGCAGGGCCCCGGTGCCGGGCGGCGCGGCGCCCTGTTCGACGCGCTCACCGCCGTCGGCGACGAGGCCGTCGCGCTGCTCGCCGGCTGTCGCGGCACCACTCCGATACCCGGCGCGGAGTGGACGGTCGCCGAGGCGGCCGCCCACCTGGCGATGGCCAACGAGCTGATGGCGGAGCTGGCGGCCGGCGAGGAACGCCCGTACGGGGACGGTACTCCGGGCTCGCTGGCGGCGGCGAACGAGGCGTCGCTGGCCGCGCGGCCCGAGCGGGATCCGGCCGTGCTCGGTGCGGAGATCGCCCGGCAGGCCCGGCGGTTCACCGAGGAGGCCGGCCCGCGCGACGGCGCCGGGACGGTACGGACCCCCCTGGGCGCGATGGACCTCGACACCCTCGGTGCCTACCTGTTGACCCACATGCTGGGCCACCTCTACGACATCGCCGTGGCGTTGGGGCGCCCGCACCCGATCGACCGGGAGCGCGTCGGGCTGACGATGCCGTTCCTGCGGATCGCCATGCCGTGGGTGGTGGACGCCCGCGCCGCCGCCGGTCACGGAGCCTGCTACCGGCTGCGGGTGCGGGGGCTGGACGGCTTCGCGGTCACCTTCACGGACGGTGCGGCGGTGGTGAGCCAGGCGCCGCCGCGCCGCCCGGACTGCACGATCCTCACCGAACCCGTGGCGTTCTTCCTCATCGCGCTGGGCCGCTGCACGGCCACCGAGGCCCTCGTCCGGGGCAAGGTACTGGCGTGGGGCCGCCGGCCGTGGCTGGCGGCGTCCTTCCCCGGGCTCTTCGCCGCGCCCTGAGCGACCCCGCTCGGTCGGTCGCAGGTCCGGGGGCCGGAGGTCCAGGGCTGGAGGTCCGGAGGCCGGGGGTCCGGGGGTCCGGGGGCCCGGAGGTCCGAATTCGACGGACGTCGAAGGGCTTTGCCGCGCCGTACGTCGTACACGGAGACTGGCTCTGCCGACGCGGCCCCTGGGGGGTTGCCGGGGCGGGTGCCGGGCATCGCGAAGCCCCACCCTGCGCGCCGGCCGTTCCGTGACACCGGATCCAGCATCGAGGAGTTCCCATGAACCGTTCCTCCCCCTTCCGCCTGCGGGCCGCGGCCGTGACCCTCGCCGCCTCGGCCTGTCTCCTCGGCGGTGTCGCCACCGCCGGGACGGCCTCCGCCGCGCCCGCCGACACCGCGTCCGTCGCGAGCCGGGCGATCACCGCGACCGAGATGGCGACCTTCCTGGGCAGCGGGACCGGTGGCACGCAGTCCTCGGCGATCACCAGCGCGGCCAACGTGGCCTTCGCGAACGCCCAGCGGGCCGGCTGGCAGCGGAGCCAGTGCTACCTCCGCGCCTCCGACGTCAGGGCCACCGGCAGCGGCTGGTTCTCCGCCGTCGCCGAGGTGTTCTGCCAGCGCTGACCCAGCGCTGACCCAGCGCTGACCCGAGCCAGTCCGATGTCCACCGAGAAGGAAAGTGGGACCACTGATATGACGTCGACCCTCGTCCGGGGCGGGGCCGCTCTCGTCCTCGCGGGCCTGGCGGCCCTCGTGCCGACCGCCGCGCACGCCACCACCGACACCGCCACCCGCACCGGCGCCGCCACGGCCGCCGTCGCGCAGGAGACGCTGAGGTTCACGGGCTCCGCCTACGAGAACAGCCCCAAGGAGGCGAAGCGCGAGGCCGAGACGCAGGCTCGCCACAGCGCCCTGCTCAGCGGCTTCCTCAACGAGCAGTGCGTGCTGCTGTTCGCCGAGTCCTACCGGCTCGCCCCCGGCTACTACGGGGCGAACGCCGCGATCAGCTGCACCCGCTGATCAGCTGCATCCGGTGATCCGGTGATCCGCTGATCCGTGTGGCCCGGAGGGGCGGCCGCCCCTCCGGGCCACACGGCCGTGCAGCGGCCGGATCACCCGCAGCAGGGCTTGCACTCCTTCACCTGGACGTCGTCGATGACCGGCCCGTACGCCCCGGCTACGGTGCTGGTGAAGGTCAGCGTGGTCGACGTGCCCTGCGCCACGAAGCTGAACTGCCGGCCCACGTAGCCCATCGCGGCCATCGTCCGGCCGGTGACGTCGAACGAGAAGTCCTGGAAGTTCTGGCCGTCGATCAGCGCCCGGCCGGTCTTCAGGACGGGCGCGCCCGCCGGGTTGCCGGCCAGCGCGTAGGTGACGGAGTACGTGGTGCCCGGGACGGTGGTGAAGCTCTGGGCGACGGTGCCGCTGTTGTTGCCGTTGAGATCCACCGACTGGTCGCCCTCGGCGGCCTGCCAGAAGCCGGCGCCGATCAGGTCGACGCTGCCGGCCGTGACCCGCCACGGGCCGACGGTCTGACCGGCGGCCAGCGTGGTGAAGGCGTTGACCGGGGCCTTGGGCGTCTCGAAGCTGCCGTCGTCGAACCGGCTGAGCGCGCGGTGGCCGTCGGCGGCCTGGGCGGGGACGGCCAGCGCGGTGGTGCCGGCGACGAGCAGGGCGACGACGGCGATGCGGGTGCGCGAGAACGACATGGGTGCCCTCCCGGGGCTGGTGTGTGGGATCAGCCGATGATCGGCTGTGCACAGAGCGTCGGGGGTCGCGGTGATCCCTGCCAAGACCGGAGCGATGGCGCCCGGTGTCGCGCGCGGCCCGCGCCCGCACCCTCACGCGCCGGTTTCACCGGCCCCCGGCCCGCCGCACCGGGCCACTCGGGCCTCACCGAGCGCCGCCACACCGCACCGCGCCCCCAACGGGCGAACCCCGCCGGGGAGCGCGACGATCCGTACACGCCCCTCTTGCGCCCCTCGCTCCGTCCACGTACGGTCCTGGCCGACGGACGGTCCCGATGCGTCGGCGCGACTCCGTCGCCGGGGCGGTTCGTGTCACCGGCCGTCACTGGGGAACCGGTTCTGCCCCACGGCTCACGAGGGCGGGTGACGGAGGGTGACGGCATGACGGGCCGGATGGCGGGCCCCGCCGAGCTGTCCGATCCTGGCCGGGGGAACGTTGAACGCCACCCTCGTCGCCCGTGGCCGCCTTGGGAGCCGGCTCCACCGACCGATCGGGCGGGGCAGGAGGAGCCGTGTGGTGGGAAGCCTTCGACGGTGAATCGGCAGAGCTGCTCCGGACCGTCCGACGACTGACGGATCTGCTCATCGGTCCGAGGGCTGCCGGGGATGCCGCACCGACCGGGCTCCCGCCCGCGGTCTGGGGCATCGGCAGTGCTCCGGACGAGAAGGGCCGGTGGATCCGTCCCTTGGTGGTCGTGAACGAATCGGCCGTCCGGGAGGCCGGGGACGCGGTGGCGGCCGGCCGGTACGTGCTCCGGGACCTGCTGACCATGACCCACCGGAACCGTCTCACCGACCTCCTGGCGGAGTGGGACGTCCCGGAGGACGCGCTGGTCGACGTGACCGGGCGGCCGGAAGCCGCGGCCGATGTGCACTCGACCGACGCGGTCCGGTACGCGTACGCCGCCCACCACGCGACGGTCGGCATGCCCTGCGTCCTGCGGGACTCCGGGAGCCCGGGCTTCATCACGGCAGGGCACCTGGTCGATCGGAGCGGCGTCCGGGTCAGTGTCGACGCGACCGGTCCGGGCGGTGGGCGCCGGGTCGACGGAGAGGTCGTGTGCTGGCAGGACCCGTTCCGGACGCCGGGGGAGCCGGGCTGGGACTACGCGGTCGTCCGTCTCACCGATCCCGCGGACTCCGTCCGCCCCTACGCCCACAACGGACCCGCGCCGCCGCCGGGAAGGTACCCCGTCGTGCGCGGCGCCACCGTCTACCGTCGGATGAACACACCCGCCGCCGTCGGAACGATCAACGGCGCCCTCGCGGCACTCGGCGACGACCAGCGCAGATGGCTCAACGTCTGGTCCTTCGCACCGTCGGGCCTGCTCGTCCGGGGCGATTCCGGCAGTGTCGCCCTCCGCGACGATTCCACCGTCCTCGGACACTTCGTCGGCGGCTCGGGGAGCTCCCCCGCCAGCTTCGACTTCCAGTACATCCAGGACCTCCAGTCGTGCCTGGCCGACGGACTGGGCGGCGAAGTCCTCCTCGCCCCGGTGGGAGGGTGACCGTGGGAACCGTCCGGTCCATCGCCTCCCGCGCGCGCGCCCGGCGCGGGAGCACGGCCACGCCCGCCCCGCGGACCGGGACCTGGGCGGCGTCCGGGGCGCCGGCCGACGACCAGGTCGCGGCAGCCGCGCCGGGCGACGCGATGCTCACCTCGGTCCCGGCCGATGTGATCGCCCTCTACACCAGTGTCCTCGGTGTCCTGACCGGAATCGTGACCATCAATCCGGTCAACGGGTACCTGCCACTGCGGTGGTGGTTGTACGGCGGCTGCATCGTCGCGATCCTCCTGGTGGTGCCGCTGTCCTACTACCTGGCCCCGGGCGGCCGGCCGGCCGCGGGGCGGCCGACGGTTCTCCCGCATCCCGAGAGACCGGGCGAGAAGCTGTCCGCTGGAGCACCGCCGCCCGGTGGAGCACCGCCCCCGGCGCAGGAGAACCCCGCCAAGTGGCCGTTCCCCCTCTCGGACACCGTCATCCCGGCCTTCTCGTTCGCCGTCTGGGGACTGATCGTCCCCGGATCCCCGCTCTACCTGATCCTGAAGTCGCCGACCCTGCCGGTCGTGGTCGCCGTCCTGACCGCGACCGGCGCGTTCCTCACCACGTCGGTGTTCGACCCCCTCCTCGCCCGCGAGGCGAAGGAACGGCAGTGACGGGTGAGGGGGCCGGAAGCGGAGGACCATGACGTCGCCCCGGCGTGTCAGTCGCGGTCCCCGCCCCGTCGGGCGTCCAGGACCAGGTGGGTGCCGAGGCCGAACAGCAGGCCCCAGAAGGCCGATCCGATGCCGAACAGGCTCATCCCCGAGGCGCTCGCCAGGAAGGTCACCACCGCCGCGTCCCGGCCGCGCTCCTCGGCGACCGCCGCCGCGAGGCTGCCCTGGAGCGAGGCGAGCAGCGCGACCCCGGCGATCACCGCGATCAGCTCCTTCGGCAGTCCGGTGAACAGGCTCACCAGCACCCCGCCGAAGCTGCCCACCAGCACGTACAGCGCGCCCGACGACATGCCCGCCACATACCGGCGACGCGGGTCCGGGTGGGCCTCCGGGCCCGAGCAGATCGCCGCCGTGATCGCCGCCAGATTGACCCCCGGGGAGCCGAACGGCGCCATCAGCACCGACATCGCGCCGGTCGAACCGATCAGCAGCCGGTCGTCCGCCCGGTAGCCGAAGGCCCGCATCACCCCCAGGCCCGGGGCGTTCTGCGAGGCCAGGGTGACGATCGTCAGCGGCAGCGCCAGGCCCACCAGGGCCGACCAGGAGAACGCCGGCGCCGTCAGCACGGGCACCGTCGGGCCGCCCGAACCGAGGTGCAGCGGAAGCCCGACGGTGAGCGCCGCCAGCACTCCGCCGGCCAGCAGCGCCACCGGGACGGCGTACCGGGGCACGAACCGCTTGGCCACCAGGAACGCCGCGAACGCGCCCACCACCAGCGTCGGCGCGCTGTGCACGGCGCCGAAGATCCCGGCGCCGAACGAGAACAGGATGCCCGCCAGCATCGCGTTCACGATCCCCACCGGCACCGCCGCGATCAGCCGGCCGAACCACCCGGTCACCCCGAACAGCGTCACGGTCACCGCGCTCACCAGGAACGCCCCGACCGCCTCCCGGTACGGGTACTCGCCCAGACTGGTCACCAGCAGCGCGGCCCCCGGCGTCGACCAGGCGGTCACCACCGGCGTCCGCGTCCACCAGCTCAGTGCGAAACCGCTCACCCCGCTGCCGATCGCCACCGCCCAGATCCAGGAGGCCGTCTGTGCGGAGTCCAGCCGCCCGGCGGCGGCCGCCGCGAGCACCACCACCAGCGGCCCCGAGAACGACACCGCGACGCACACCAGCCCGGCCAGCAGAGCCGGCCCCGACACGTCCCGCCGCAGCGCCCGACGCTCCCCGCCCCCGGCCGGTGTCTTTCCCGGCCGGACCGTCAGTTCGTTTGTCATTCCGGAAGTATCCCGGAGGTGTCCCGGAAGTCTCCGGGAGCCCCTCGGGGCCCTCGGCGACCACCTGGCACTCCGGGGGCCCCGGCGCACCGGTCGCCGCTCCGCCCGGGAGCGAGCTGGGACGATAATGGCATCATGATCGACAAGCAGCTGCGCGTGGTACTGGCCGAGGACTCCGTCATCCTCCGGGACGGCATGGTCGAACTGCTCGGCGCGCGCGGGTGCGAGGTGGTGGCCACCGCCGGCACGGCGCCCGAACTGCTCGCGGCGGTCGCCGAACACCGGCCCGACGTGGCCGTGGTGGACATCCGGATGCCGCCCACCCACACCGACGAGGGGATCCGGGCCGCCGTCGAGATCCGGGCGACCGACCCCGGGGTCGGCATCCTGGTGTTCTCCCAGCACGTCGAGACGGTCTGGGCGACCCGGCTGCTGGCCGGCGGCGCGGCGGGCACGGGGTACCTGCTGAAGGAACGCGTCGCCCGGACCTCGGAGTTCATGGACGCGCTGCACCGCGTCGCCGCCGGAGGAACGGCGCTCGACCCGGAGGTGGTCACCCGGCTGATGCGCGGCGGCCGGCGGGGCCGGGTCGACACCCTGACGCCGCGTGAGCGCGAGGTGCTGGAGCTGATGGCGCAGGGCCACTCCAACCGCTCGATCGCCACCCTGCTGGTGGTGTCGGAGCGCGCCGTCGAGAAGCACGTCGCCGCCGTCTTCACCAAGTTCGACCTGCCGGCGACGGACGCGGACAACCGGCGGGTGAAGGCCGTCCTCGCCCATCTGGCGGAGCAGCGCGGCTGAGCGCAGGTCGCCGCCCGGTCGGCGGCCGGGCCGGAGTTCCGTCGGAGGCAGGTCGCCGCCCGGGCCGCCCCCCCGGTCGGCGGCCGGTCAGCAGCCGGTCAGAGGCCCGTCGGAAGGTCGGCCGTGACCGTGGTGGGCCCACCGGGCGGGCTGTCGACCCGCAGGACGCCGTCCACCGCCGCGAGCCGTTCGGTCAGACCGGTCAGACCGCTCCCGTCACCGGGCGCCGCCCCGCCCCGGCCGTCGTCGCGCACCCGCAGCCGGACCCGGTCGTCGGCCGTGCGCACCGAGAGTTCGGCCGAACGGGCGCCGCTGTGCTTGGCGATGTTGGTGAGCAACTCGGCGGCGCAGTAGTACACCGCCTGCTCGATGACCGGTTCCGGGCGCTGCCGGAGGTCGAGGCGGACGTCGACCGGCACGGGGCAGGTCGCGGTGAGCCCCGGGAGGGCCTCGGCGAGTCCGCCGTCCGGCGTGACGGGGTGGATGCCCCTGGTGAGCGCGCGGAGTTCGGCGATGGTGTCGTCGGTCTGGCCCCGGGCCCGGGTGACCAGGGCCCGCAGCCGGTCGCGGTCGGTCGGCGTCCCGGCCGCCGCAGGCCCGGCGGGGGCGAGCGCGTCCTCGGTGAGGGCGAGCGTGATGGCCAGGGCGACCAGCCGCGCCTGGGTGCCGTCGTGCAGGTCCCGCTCCAGGCGGCGGAGCCGATCGGTGTTCGCCGCGACCAGGCCGGCGCGGGCGTCCTCCAGCTGCCGCACGCGTTGCTGGGTGCGGACCGGGCCGAGCAACTGTCCGGCCAGTCGCCGGTTCACCCCGCCCAGCGCCCGGACCACGCCCGGCACCGCGACCAGCAGCGCCAGGCCCAGCGGCACGGCGACCGCCTCCGCCCAGCCCGCCGGCCTGGAGCCGGGTTCCAACAGTCGGATCCAGAGCGGGAATCCGATCAGCCACCCGCTTCCTAGCGGCAGCAGTACGGCGGCCGCGAACCCGAGCACGCCCAGCGGCAGGCGCAGCACGAGGTAGAGCAGTACGCGCCAGGCGACCGGGTCCGTCAGCACGACCCGCCCCCGGGCGAACGCCCCCGCGGGGCGGGGCAGTGGGGCGGGGGCCTCGACGCGTTCGCCGAGCAGCCGGCCGACCAGTCGCCGGTGCGGCGTGCCGAGCAACCGCGCGCCCAGCAGGGCGGCGACCACGAACGGCAGGCCGACCACGGTGAGCGAGAGCAGCCCCCCCGCGTAGAGGACGGCCAGCGCGTAGCCGCCGCCGAGCAGCGCGATCGGCAGCCCGACGACCGCGAACGCCCAGTCACCGCCCCGGACGGCGAAGTACCGCCGCCCCCGGCCGGCCCCGGCCCCGGGGCCGGGACCGATGCCGTCGACCTCGCGGATGCCGTCGGCGTCGCCGCGCTCAGTCACGACCGCCGCCCACCAGCTCCGTCGCCGGCCCGCCGACCGCCCACCGTCCCGTGGCCAGGATGCCCGGCAGGGTCAGCGCCGCCGCGCCCGCGACGATCCACCCGCAGGTCGCCACCGGGACGGACGGCACCGCCGAACCGGTCACCGCGGTGCTGAACGCCGCCGCTGCGGCACCCGCGACCGCCGCGCCCAGCAGGACACCGACCGCCGTGGTCAGCACGGCCTCCGCCGAGAGCATCCGCAGCAGCTGCCTCCTGGTCCCGCCCACCAGCCGCAGCAGGGCGAACTCCCGGCGCCGGTCGGCCGTCACGGCGACCAGGGTGTTGACGACGGAGACGGTGGCGAAGCAGACCAGCATCCCCAACTCGGCCTGCCGGAGCCAGACGTCCGTGGCGGAGGTCACGGCGCTGACGGCCGCACCGGCACCGGCACCGGCGCTGGCACCGGCGCTGGCACCGGCACTGGTCCGCGCCGCGGCGGCGGCGTGTTCGGCGGTGAAAGTCATGATCGACATGGTGCCCGACAGTCCCACCAGCATCGCCACCGGCACCACCGCCGACGACAGCCGCCGCGCGTAGCCGCGCAGATTGGCATCGGCCAGCCACCCCGTCCCGGGTACCAGCAGACGCAGCGGCAGGCCCAGGACGGTGGCCAGGGCGCGCGCCGCGAACGGCCCCGCCAGGGCGACCGCGACCAGCAGCACCAGCGAACCGAGCAGCGCGGCCTGGCCCGCCTTGTCCACCTGGTCGGCCGGTCGCGTCGCGGCCAGCCGCAGCAGCAGCGCGCCGCCCACCAGCACGGCGGCCCCGGCCAGCAGCCGCGGCGGACCCGTCCGGGCGTGCTCGGTCGAACTCGCCGTCAGCGCCGCCGCCGGCGCGATGCGGGAGATCCGCCGGGCCGCCACGGCCGAGGCCGCCAGGCCGACGAGCAGCGCCGCGACCAGCGCGACCAGCATCGGCACCGGTGTCGCCGGCACCCGGAGGCCCGGCGCCGCCATCCCGCGCTGCTGCAGCGCGGCGAGGAAGCACCGGGCCGCCACCGCTCCGACGGCCCAACCCGGCACGGCCACCAGCAGGGTGGTCGCGACGACCTGGCCGCGCACCAGCCGCCGGACCTGCCGGGGCGTCGCCGCGACGGTGCGCAGCAACGCCAGCTCGCGGTGCTGCTGACGGAGCGCGAAACCCAGCGCGTTGACCACGACGAAGAACGCCACCACGACGGCGATCTCGCCGAACGCGCCGGCGATCACCATCAGTCCGGGCCCGGCGGCCGCCTTCCGCACCGCCGCCGGGGTGGCGAGTTCGGCGGCGGCCAGGGAACCGAACAGGGTGACGGTGGCGATGGCGAGCAGCAGCGCGACCGCCAGACCGGCGAAGGCGGCCGGTCGCCGGCGCAGCTGCCCGAGGACGAGGGAGACCATCGCGCTCACCCGCCCAGCCGGCTCAGGCGGTCGGCGACCCGGGCGGCGGTGGGGCGGTCGAGCTCGTCGACCACCAGGCCGTCGGCGAGCAGCAGCACCCGGTCCGCGTACCCGGCGGCCACCGGATCGTGGGTCACCATGACGCACGTCCGGCCGTCCACGTCCACGCCGGACCGCAGCAGGGCGAGCACCTCGTGACCGGTGGACCGGTCCAGCGCGCCGGTCGGCTCGTCGGCGAACAGCACCTCGGGGCCGCAGACCAAGGCCCGGGCGATCGCCACCCGCTGCTGCTGCCCGCCGGACAGCTGCCCGGGCCGGTGCCCCTCCCGCCCGGCGAGACCGACCCGGGCCAGCGCCTCCAGCACCCGCGCCCGGTCGGGCCGCCGCCCGGCCAGCCGGCCCGGCAGCTCGACGTTCTGCGCGACCGTCATCGCCGGCATCAGGTTGAAGGCCTGGAACACGAACCCGACCCGGTCGCGCCGCAGCTCCGCCAACCGCCGCTCCGGCAGCCGCGACACCTCGGTGTCGCCCCACCGGACCGTTCCCCGGCTGGGCCGGTCCATCCCGGCGAGGCAGTGCAGCAAGGTGGTCTTCCCGGAGCCGGACGGCCCCATCACCGCCGTGAACGTCCCGGCCCCGAAGGCCACCGACACCCCGCGCAGGGCCCGCACCTCGGCGCCGCCGCGCCCGTACTCGCGGTGCAACGCGTCCGCCCTGACGGCGACCCGGGCACCGCTGATCCGTGCTGTTCCATCCATACCGCCATCCTCGGCGGCCGGGCCCGTGCCGATCGATCGTGCAACCCCCCGGACCGGGGGTTCGGAAAACCGAACCCCCGACGGGCGTCCGTACGTACGGACCGGCGTTCCGCTTCGGGCCGACCGCCGCTGGACCGGCGTGATCCCGGAACCGGTCCGGCCGGCCGCGTCGCTCAACGACCGGGAGCTGCTGCAGTACCTGCTCGAACACGCGGCCCTCCTGGCGCCCACTGCGGCCGCCGGAGCCTCCGCAGACGGCGCGCTCGCCCGGTACGTGGTCGCCTGCGCGCAGGCGTGCGGCGTCGACCCGGCGGACCGGCGGATCCGCGACTGGGCCCGCCGGACCGGACGGCCTGTCCGGGGACGCCCCCCGTCGCCTTCGTCGACCTGGTGGTCAACGCCCCCGTTCTGGTCGACTGGCATCCCGAGGAGGTGCTGGTCGGCCGCCGCCTCCTCGGCGTCACCCGCACGGTGACCCTGCGGTGGGCCGGGCGGCTCGTGGAACGCGGCCACCTGAGGGGGTCAACCGGGAGGCCCGGGAGCAACTCGCGCGACTGGAGCGCACCACCCTCGACCGGGGAGTCCCGGTCGACTGGGTGGCCCCCGACCGGACGACGCTCGCCGAGCTGAGCACGGACCTCAACCGGGGCCGCTACCAGCGGGCCGTCGGCCTCACCGACCGGGCGACCTCGCCCCACCTGCTGGAACTGGTCACCGCGTTCCTGCCCTACACCCCCATCCTCCTCTGGCCGCGCGGGGACGCCGAGCCGTCGGCGGAGTGGTGGGGTTGCCTCGCCCATCTGTGGGACGGACTCCCCGACGGGTTCGGTGCGCCCAGCCCGCTCCCGCACACGCTCCCCTGCCGGCCGGCGTCACAGCGTGGCCAGGGCGTACCGGATGAGGTCCTCGGTGTCCATCGCCGCGCCCGCACGTGCCGCCTCCGCCCGGGGCGCGGCGGGGAGGGCGTCCCGCAGGTGCTGGTCGAGGGCGTGCAGCAGGGGGAGTTCGACCGGGGCCGGGTGGCGGCCGGTCCGGTCGCGCAGGGGTTGGACGCCGGCGAGGAGGAGGGCGGCCCGGTCGGGGCGGGCGGCGTCGGCCTCGCGGCGGGCGGCGGCGACCAGGGCGTCCACGGCGGGCATCCAGAGCCCGGCCTCCAGGCAGTCGCGCAGGACGACGGCCAGCCAGCGGGCGGCTTCCTGGCGGGCGCCGGAGGCGTGGAGGCTCCGCGCGTGGTGGGAGCGCCGGCACACCAGGGCGAACAGGTCGTCGGTGCCGCTCGTGTGCCGGAGGGAGGCCTCGGAGAGCAGGAGGGCGCCGGCCGGGTCGCCGCCGTAGTAGGCGACCTCGGCCCTGACCCAGTGGGAGGCGGCGAGCGGAGTCCGGGCGCCGGCGGCCGTCAGGACCTCCTCGGCCAGGGCGAGGTGGTCCGCGGCCAGGTCGAGGCGGCCGGCGCCGAGCTGGGCGATGGCCGTCGCGGTCCGCATCCGGGCCGCCGCGACCTCGCTGCCGTGTTCCAGGACCGCGGGCAGGACGCCGTCCGTGATCGCGACGGCCTCCGCGGTGCGCCCCTGGAGGCAGCGGACGACGGCGAGTTGGGCCAGGGCCTCCAGCTGGAGCCGGACGTCGCCGCAGGACTCCGCCAGCCGGGCGGCCTCGGCCAGCTGGTCTCCGGAGGCGTTCAGGTCGATGCCGAAGGAGATCATGCCCGCCGCGTACCGCACGTGCCGGGACGCCTCCGGCGGCGCGGTCCGCTCCAGTCGGGCCAGTGCGCGTCCGACCCAGTGCAGCCCCTCCCTCGGGAGGGCACCCCAGAGCCACGCCGTCGCCCCGACCAGGTCGGCGCCCAGCACGGGGTCGCCCGCCGGCCGGTCGCCGGAACCGAGCGACCAGTCGAGTCCGGCCCGCAGATTGGCCAGGTCCAGTCGGAGCGCGGCGCGCAGCGCGAGGTCGCCCCCGTCGGCGGCCCGCTCCCCGACCAGGGCGCTGAGCTCCCGGTAGTGGTCGGCGTGCCGGCGCAGCACCGGGCCCGACCGGTCCGGACCGGTCAGGGACAGCTGTTCGGCGGCGAACTCCCGCACGGCGCTGGGGAGGCGGTAGCGCGCCGGGTCGGTGCCGGGTTCCGTCACCAGCAGCGAGCGGTCGACCAGGTCCCGCAGCGCCGGGCCCACCCGGCGCACGGTCGGTCCGGTCCCGCCGACGACCGCCTGGGCGGCCTCCGCGGTGAAGCCGCCCGCGAAGACCGACAGTCGGGCGAAGACCTCCCGCTCCTCGGCGGTCAGCAGCCGGTGGCTCCACTCGATCGCCGACCGCAGCGAGGCGTGTCGGGCCGGCCGGGCCCGGCGGCGCGCGAGGAGTTCCAGCTGCCGGTCGAGCCGGGCGGCGACCTCCGTGACGGTGAGGGTGCGCAGTTGGGCGGCGACGAGCTCCAGTGCCAACGGCAGCCCCTCGGTGGCCCGGCAGATCCGGGCCACCGAGGGCGCGGTGTGCGCGGTGACGGCGAAGGCGGGCACCTGGGCGGCAGCCCGGTCGGCCAGCATCCGGCCGGCCCCGGACCGCAGGACGTCCTCGGCGCGGTCGGTCGCGGGCAGGTCCAGGGGGACGACCGGGCGGACCGTCTCGCCGGGCACGGCCAGCGGCTCCCGGCTGGTGGCGAGGATCCGCAGGCCCCGGCAGCGCGCCAGCAGGTGGTCGACCAGGGCGGCGCACGCCTCCAGCAGGTGTTCGCAGTTGTCGAGCACCAGCAGCGTGTCGCGGGCGGCGAGGCCCGCGGTGACGGCGTCGAGGATCGGGCGGCCCGGTCCGGCGGGCAGTCCGAGTGCTGCCGCGACGGCGGCGGGGACGAGTTCGGGATCGGCCACGGCGTCCAGCTCCACCGGCGGGGCTCCGTCCCCCCGCAGAGCCGAGGCCGCGTCCGCGGCGGCGAGCGCCAGCCGCGTCTTGCCGACCCCGGGCGGGCCGACCAGGGTCACCAGTCGCCCGGTGTCGAGCAGCGCCCGCAGGTCGGCGAGTTCCGCGTCCCGCCCGAACAGCGGAGCCCAGGGGGGTGCGGCCCGGACGGGATCGGGCGGCGCGGCCGGGTCGGGGAGGGTTCGTGGACCCGGGACGCGGTCCCGGGGGAGGAGCAGCGCCGGGTCCTCGGTGAGCACGGCCCGGTGAAGCTCCTGGAGGGCGGCGCCCGGCTCCACTCCCAGCTCGGCCGAGAGGGCGCACCGCGCCTCCTGGAAGACCGTCAGCGCCTCGGCCGGGCGGCCGGACCGGTGCAGCGCGAGCATCAGCAGCCGGTACGCGGACTCCCGCAGCGGATGGGCGCGCACCACCGCTCGGACCACCGCCACCAGGTCCGGCCGCGGCCCGAGGGCGAGTTCGAGGTCCAGACACTCCTCCAGGACCGTCAGCCGATCCTCCTCCAGCCGCTCCGCCTCCGCTCGCAGGGGCTCGGCCGTCAACCCGTCGAACGCGGGCCCGCGCCAGAGTGCGAGGGCGGCCCGCAGCCCGTCGACGGCCTCGGCGTTCCGCTGCCGGGCGGCGGCCGTCCGGCCCTCCTGGACGAGCCGTTCGAAGCGGGCCAGGTCGGTCCGCACGGCGTCGGCGCACAGCAGGTAGCCGGCCTCCGCCGTCCTGATGACGCCCGTTCCGGCCGGGTCGTGCCGGGCGGCGGCCCGTCGGAGCGCCGACACCATGGCCTGGACCTGGGCCCGCGCGGTGGCCGGCGGCTCCGTTCCCCACAGCGCCCCGGTCAGCCGTTCGACCGTGACCGCCCGGCCGTGGTGCACCGCGAGCACGGCGAGCAGCACCCGGGCCCGCCCGCCGGGCAGGTCGACCGTACGGCCGTCGGTCTCCGCCTCCATCGGCCCGAGCACCCGCAGCTCCACGTCCGACCCCCGTCGTCCACCCGCCCCTGGGACGCCACTCTGACAGACGGCCGACGGGGAGCCAACTCCCGTGGTGCGGAGTGCCCATGGGCCGACTACGGGCCGACAACGGGCCGGCCACGGGCCGGCCACGGGCGGGCCATGGGTCGGCCATGGCGAAACCGCGGCGCATCCTTGGCGAGCGGCGGAAGAGTCGTTCCCGCAAGCACCGAGGGCCGCCGCGACGGGCGCGGCGGCCGATCGAAGTGGAGGACAGCCATGCGATCGAAGCCACTCGCCACCGTGCTGGGCGCGCTGGCCTTGCTGGGGGTGACGGCCGCGGTCCCGGCGGAGGCCTCGGCCGCGCCGTCGCTGCTGGGGGGCTACCGCTCCTGCGTCAACGAGGTCGGCGGCCCGCCGGACTTCTCGTGCTACATGGTCTACAACGGTTCCTCCTGGTACAAGGGCGACTGGGTGGCCGTGCACGTCGCTCTCGGGGACGGCCACGCCTGGGCCAACGGCTACTCGGCCAGGAGCGGGCAGACGTTCCAGGTCCGGGTCCGGGCGGCCAATGGCGAGACGGCGTGGTCCGCCCAGGTGTGGGGCGGCCGGGGCAACGGCGCCTCCGCGGGCCCGGTCAACTCGTGGTCGGGCAATCCGACCGGCACGATCTTCTTCGGGGGCGGCGGCTCCCTGGAGGTCTACAAGCGGTAGGCCCGCTCGGACCGCACACCATCGGGGGGTAACGGCCCCGAGCCCTCGCCGGCTCGGGGCCGTTTCATCGTCCGCCCCGCCTCCGTCCGCCCCGCCCTCGGCCGCGCCGCCCCCGGCCGTCGCTCACGAGGCGCCGGCTGCCCACGCGGACCGGTAGTCGGGGTGCTGGAAGTAGGGCACGGCCAAGGCGCGCAGGGCCCATTCCGGCGTCACCGACGGTGCGCGGAAGCGAGCCCCGGTGTCGTCGTGGATCCATCGCTGCCCGTCCTCCTCGCGCACGGGGCCCATCCGGCGCAGGCTGCACGAGCCGCTGAACAGGTGCTCCGTGCGGCATCCGGTGGGGCACGAGGCGTTCGACATCTGCAGCAACTGCCGTTTGACGTGGATCTCGGCGAGCACCCGCGCGGGATCGTGACGGGCGATGTGCGCCACCTGTCCGGCCGAGGGGCGCTCTTCGCCGCGCGCCACCCGCACGCCGTTGCCGTCGACCACGTCGAACGGCGCCCGCGGGTCCTCGCTGACCTGCCAGCGCGCCGCGCCGTCGGCGACGGCGTCCCGTGCGGCCCGCTCGTCCTCGTCGAGCCGCCGGCCCAGGAACGTCACCAAGTCGTAGAACTGCTCGCGCTGGTCCATGCCTCATCATCCCGCAGGCCCGTCCGCCCCCGGGTACCGTCCGTTCGACCCGTCGCCGTCAGTCAGTCAGTCAGTCAGTCGGTCGGTCGGTCAGTCGTCAGTCGGTCGGTCGTCAGCCGGTCGTCAGGACCGACACACCGCGCGCCGTGAGCTGCTCGACGACCGGGTGGCCCGGGGCGGCGTCGGTGATCAGCCCGCTGATCCCCTCCCAGGGCAGGACGCGGAACCGTGAAGCCGTGCCGATCTTCTCGGACGAGGCGAGGATGTAGGTTTCCGCGGCCCGCGCCGCCAGGGCGCGCTTCATCGCGGCCTCCTCGGCGTCGCCGGTGGTCAGTCCCGCCTCCGGGTGGACGCCGGTGACGCCGAGCAGGCACAGGTCGGCGGAGACGTTCTGGGCCGCTTCGACCGCGGCCGCACCGCAGGTGACCGCCGAGTGCTTGAAGAGCCGGCCGCCGATCAGGAAGACCTCGACCTGCGGACGGTCCAGGAGCGCGACCGCGACCGTCGGACTGTGGGTGATCGCCGTGCAGGGCAGGTCGGCGGGGAGCGCCCGTGCGACGGCGAGGGCCGTGGTGCCGCCGTCCAGGATCAGGGCGCTGCCCGGCCGCACGAGCGCGGCGGCCGTCGCCGCGACCTGGCGCTTGCCGTCGAGGGTGACGGTCTGCCGGGCGGCGTAGTCCACGACGGCGGGGGAGGCGGGCAGGGCTCCGCCGTAGACCCGTTGGCACAGTCCCTCGGCGGCGAGGTCGCGCAGGTCGCGGCGCACGCTGTCCTCGGAGATGCCCAGGGTGGCGGCGACGTCCTTGGCGACGATCTTGCCCTCGCGGGCGAGCAGTCCCAGCAGGTGGTCGCGTCTCTCGGCAGCCAGCATCCTTACTTTCTCCTGTTCTTGCACGTTTCTGCGTGTAGTGTAGCGCGCCATGACCGACAAGCCCATGCTCATCCTCATCGCCGGGCCCTACCGCTCCGGAACCGGCGGCGACGCCCAGGCCATGGCCACCAACCTCGCCCGCCTCGAAGCGGCGGGGTGGCCGGTCTTCGCCGCCGGCCACGTCCCCGCCATCGGGGAGTGGATCGCCCTGCCGGTGCTGCGGTCGGTCGGCGCCGGCCCCACCGACCCCCTCGCCGACCAGGTCCTCCACCCGACCGCCGAGCGCTTGCTCGCCCACTGCGACGCCGTACTCCGCCTCCCCGGCGACTCCACCGGAGCCGATCAGGACGTCGCCACCGCCCACCGCCGCGGCCTGCCCGTCTACCATTCCGTCGACGAGATCCCGCGCCGCCTCCCGCAGGACGCCGCATGAACCGCGTGAACCGCATGAACCGCGTGAACCGCGTGAGCCGCATGAACGCCCGCCCCGGCATCGACACCCCCGACCACCGCGGCCGCACCGCCCTCGACCGCGCCGGGCGCGACCTGGACCGCAACCCCGACGTCGTGGTCCGCGACGTCGAACTCACCTCACAGGGCTGGCACGTCCTGCGCCGCACCACCTTCGACTACCGGCGCCGCGACGGACGCTGGACCACCCAACAGCGCGAGACCTACGACCGGGGCAACGGCGCGGTCGTCCTGCCCTACGACACCGAACGCGGCCGGGTGCTGCTCACCCGCCAGTTCCGCTACCCGGCCTACGTCAACGACCACCCGGACGGCATGCTCGTCGAGGCCGCGGCCGGGCTGCTCGACGACGACGCCGCGCTTGACGCCGTCCGGCGCGAGAGCGCCGAGGAACTCGGCGTCACCCTCGGACCGCTCACCCACGTCCTCGACGCCTACATGAGCCCCGGCTCGGTCACCGAGCGCCTGCACTTCTACGCCGCCCCCTACACCCCGGCCGACCGCACCGGACCCGGTGGCGGGCTGGAGGAGGACGGCGAGGACATCGAAGTGCTCGAACTGCCCTTCACCGACGCCCTCGCCATGGTCCGCGACGGACGCATCAGCGACGGCAAGACCATCCTGCTCCTGCAATGGGCCGCCCTGGACGGCCCCTTCGCCCCCGCGTCGGGCACCGCCTGACGCCGCCTGACGCAACCTGCCACCGCTGGTCTGCCGGCCGTCGCCGGCCCGCCGGCCGGGCCTGGACCCGCGAGCAGAACCACGCGCACCTGCGTCCGGCCCTGCGGGGTCTCCGAAAGGCCGACCCGCCGCCGGCCCTCCACCGCGACGCGGTCACCCTCGCCGGTATCTGCCTGACGTGAGGCACCGGGAGCAGCCCCGCCGACGGACTCCGACGGGGCACTCCCGGGACCCCGGCCTCACCCGGACGGAGTGAAGGTGGTGTCGACGTCGCCCAGATCCACGTCGAGCTCCATGTCCGAGGGGGACCCGCTGCGGGGCGTGCTCGTGCCGCGCCGGGCCGCCTCGTGGCGCTGGTCCTCCCCGCCCACGGTGACGGACCCGCTGGCGCTCCCGTCCCACGTGAGCGGTCCCGCGCCCACGAGGTCCTGTCCCGGGATGGTGACGCCACCGGACTGGGAGCCGTCGATGTCGATGGCCCGGATGCTGCCGGTTCCATGAGCGAGCGCGGGTGCGGCCAGGGTCAGTGAGATCGCCGCGAGTACGGCGGCCGTCGCGGTGCGAAGGCGCATGATTACTCCCGTGGATGAGGGGTCGTCCGTACACCCCACCCCACCGCAGGCGAACGGGCCGGCCGACACCCCGGCGCGACGGTCGGACTCGCCCGGCCAGTCGATCGCCGAAGGGGGTGACCGGCAGTCACCGAGAACACTGTGCGTGCGGGTGTTTGACTTCCCCCAACGGGCGGGCGCACATTGGCAGTAGGGGCGTTCCGCCCCCTCCGAACATGCCCCCTTACGCCGATGACCACCACGTGGTCGCGAAGGGAGGAGTTGGCCATGGAAGTCCTCATCACCTGTCTCGGAGACGTCGCGGGTCCGCGTCTGTTGGACGGCCGCACCGGCGACGGCACGGTCGGTCTCGCACCGCACCCCGGCGCGCCGTTCAGCGGGACCCGCTGGAAGATGAACGGCGGCCCGGAGGGCGTCGTCACGCTGTTCTGCGAGGGCGACGTACCCGGCAACCGGTTCCTCGACGGCCGCACGGCCGACGGCACGGTCGGCCTCGCGCCCAACACCAATCCGCCCTTCAGCGGCACCAGATGGCTCGCCGCCAAGCTCGGCGACGGCTCGACCACGTTCAAGTGCCTCGGCGACATCGAGGGCAACCGGTTCCTCGACGGCCGCACCGGCGACGGCAGCGTCGGCCTGGCCCCGAGCACGGACCCGCCGTTCAGCGGCACCCGCTGGCAGGTGGGAGTACCGTTCGGCGACGACAACGTGGGCAACCCTGTTGACGGTTGACAGACCGCCCGAACATCGACAGCCACCGCCCGCCGACCCGCCACGGACGGCCGGGTCCGAGCCACTCCGGTTCTCGCGTCCCGGAGACACCGTCCACGACGACAGGCATGACGGCGGTGGCTGCGGTCGGCCTACTGCGCAAGGGTGGTGAAAGGCGTCCCGCTCGAGCCGGTCGGCCTCCAGGTCGGAGAAACGTGGGGTACCCGTCCGGGCGCGCGCGTCGCCGGACTGTGCATCCACCTCAGCGATCTCGGCCGAAGTCAGGACCGGCTCGAACATCGGGTATCGAGACCGCTCGCGACCACGGGCCCGACACTCGGCCTCCTCCGGAACCGATGACGCGTTGCCGGACTCCCGACCGGTTCACGTCCGCGTTCAGGGCCCTCCTGTCGACGGCGACCACGGACATCAGCGAGGCCGCACCCCGACACCAAGGGTGGATGACGCTCCTGTGGGCCGGGCAGGAAATCCGGTGGACGGTGGAGCCTCGTCGCGGCAGACTCGCGCGGATGGAGCGCAAAGCACTGACCGTCGCTCTCACCGATGGCGACGAGGAAGAATTCGCTCGGCTCCTGGACGCCGTCCCGGATGACGAGTTGGCGGGTCCGGAGGGCGTCGCGTTGCTGGAGGCCGCTGCGCGGGCTGGTCGGGCCGAGGCGGTACGGGAGCTGGTCAACCTGCGGCGCGTCGATGCCTCCCGGCCGTGGGCAGGGGGTGTCGACCCGGTCGGCTGGGCCGCAGAACGAGGCCTGGTCGACGTCCTGCGCTACCTCCTCGGCGGGAGGGACCGGAGTTCCGCGCTCCACCGGCGTGCGCTACGCATCGCCAAGGCCGCTCTTGCCGCAGATCCGACCGGGCCGGAAGCCCGTCGGGCCGTGATCAGCATGCTGGAGTTCGACCTCGGCCTCTACCGTGCGCCGGACACATTGATGGCGCGTGCCCTGGTACACGCGGATCCGAACCACCCGGACTGGGAGGAGTCGCTGCTGGTGCTCGCCTGCCGAGCCGACCGCGAGCTCGTCGACTGGGCGTGCGCCCGCGTCCTGGACGCGCCGTCACTCGACGCGCGCCGTTTCGCCCTCGACGCCCTGCACCACCTCGGGTTCGGCCTCAACTGTTCGGGCGGCGACGAGGACGAGGAACCCGATTTCGCCGAGGTTGCCGTCGCGTTCCTACGGCCGCTGCTCGACATCGAGCAGGACCCGTATGCGCTGAAGACCGTGCTGTACGCGCTGGCCATGCACAACTGGAAGGACCACCGGGCCGCCCTACCGCACATCGAGCACGTGGACGCGGCGGTGCGCAGGGCGGCCGTGATCGCGGTGGCGGGAGCCTTCGCACGCCCCGCCGTGGTGCCGGACCGCGACCTCGTGGCAGCGTTGCTCCGCCGCGCCGCGGACGCGGATCCCGAGGTGCGTCGAGAGACCGCGGGCGCGTTCACCCACGCCGTCAGAGGGCCGGCCGCCGACGTCGACCAGCAGATATCTGCTGCGGTGCTGCGTCTGGCCGACGATCCGGTGCCGGCCGTCCGTGCCGCTGCGACTCACGCACTGTACTGTTCCCGACTGGACACACCGGGCCTGAGGGCCGTGCTCACCGCCCGCCTCGACGACGCAGATGTCGACATCGACGTGCGGATCCGGGCGGCCGGCATGCTGGCAGCGCGCGGGGACCTTCGCGGCCGCGCCGTTCTCGACGGGATCAGCCGCGGCCTCACCGGCCACCGCAGCCCGGGCCACGGCACCATGGGCGACGTCCGGCACATGCTCAAGATGTACGCCTCGCCCGATTCCCCCTGGTGATTTCGGAATGCTCCCAGGCGCGGTGCGGAGCCCACGGGGCCTCGTACCCCCTGTTGACGGGGCTGGGCGAGGTGGTGCGTCCTCGGGACGCACGGCCGCAGCGGTCGGCACGGACCGTCGCGACTGGATCGGACCGGCCTACCGGCCGATGCTGTGCCGCGACGGAACGGTCGACTGGTAGATCCGCCGCTCGGGCCTCCTGGTCTCTCGACCGGGCGTGCGGACCCGGCCGTCAGGGGCGGGCGGTGGACAGCAGGGCGTGGAGGGAGGTGGTGAGGGCGGTGGTGAAGGCGGCGCGGGTGGTGTCGTCCAGGAGGTCGAGGGAGAGGTAGGGGTTGAGGTCCTCCAGTTCGACCAGGAGGAGGTCGCCCTCGGGGGTGCGGCAGGCGTCGACGCGCTGGATGCCGTGGTCGATGTCGTTCCAGTCGACGAAGCGGTGGGCGAACGCGAGGTCGGCGTCCGAGGGGTGGTAACGCTCCAGCTGCCAGCGCCGTTCGGGGTCCGGGGCGTAGAGGGCGTACTGGAAGGCGCGGTCGACGAAGTAGAAGGAGACCTCGTAGGTGAAGGGGATCCGCGGCTGGACGAGGACGCCGCCGAACGCGAGGTCGGCGAGCTTCTCGCGGGGGACGAACGCCAGGCCGATGGAGTCCGCGCCCTGCTCGGGCTTGACCACGTACTCGGGGACCTCGGGCAGTCGGGCGAGGTCCTCGGCCCGGTCGACGGTGGGGATGACGGGGTAGCCGGCGGCGGTGAGTTCGAGCAGGTACCGCTTGCCCGCCATGTCGGCCTTGCCGCGCAGCTGGTTGTAGACGCGGGTGCCCGACCGGAGCGCCGCGGCCCGGAAGGCGTCGTACTGGGCCTGGTAGTGCAGCACCGGCCCGCTGTTGCGGACCACGACCAGGTCGAAGGCGTCCATCAGTGCGGCCGCGTCCAGCGGGTGGCACAGGGCGATGTCGAAGTCCGCGCGCAGGCGGGCGGAGAGCGCGATGTCCTCGTCGCAGTACCGGCGCCCGCGTGCGGGGTAGGTGAGGTCGGTGACGTACAGGACTCGGGGCTTGGTGGCGGCCATGGCTCTCCAGGAGGTCGTCTGACCTGGCCCAACCTACTGCCCGCCGCCCGACGCCCCTCCCCGGGGGCCCGCAGCGCGGGGGCGGGAGCGGACGGCGTGCCGCACGTGCGTGCTACAGATCTGAAACAGTGATCGTCCGTGCTTGGCACGGCTATCGCGCTCAGGCATATTCCTTCCTGGACGACAGATCGTCCACACCATCGTCACTCGTCGTCCGGGAGTTCGCAGATGGCCGAGCCGCAGTCCGGTTTACCGATACCCGCCCCCGATCAGCCGGCCGGTGGGAGCGTTCCGCCACCGCCTCCGTATCCGCCCGGCCACGACGCGTCGGCGCCCGCCTACGGACCACCACCGGCGGGGTGGAGCCGGCCGGCACCGGCACGGTCCTCCCGAGCCGGGCGGTGGATCGCGCTGGGGGTCGTGGGTGCGATCGTCCTGGCGGGTGCGGCGTTCGCCGTGACGAGGGCGGGGGACGACACGGCCCCCGAGACGGCGCCGGCGGGTGCTGCGGCGGCTCCGGCGGCAGGCGGGGCCGCACCGGCGGGCGGCGACGCCAGTGCCGGTGCCGGTGAGGATGCGAGTGCCGGTGGGGGACCGAGCAGTCGGGCGCCGGGCGCGGGGAACCAGCCGATGGGCCGCATCAAGCTGCCCGACACCTTCCTCGGGATGAAGCGTGACGACAGCGCCCCCGAGGTCGCGATGATGCGGCGCCAGACCGGGGCCGTGACGGAGGGCGACCCGAACAAGCACGTCCTCGTGACTTCCTACAAGGGCGGTTCGTTCGGGGAGAACCACGTCCTGGTCGTCGCGGTCGAGAGCGACGTCCCGTTCTCCGAGGAGGACCGCGCGGACGCGCAGGCCGACATGAACGACGGCTCGACGCAGGTGCCGGGCATGAAGGTGACCCATGGTGAGGTCAAGGACGCGGACCCGGGACCGCTGGGCGGTGTCATGAAGTGCAAGGTCGTCATCACGAAGATCGACAAGTCGGACGCGGTCGCCGGCGACGTGTTCAACGCCCCCACGTGTGCGTGGTTGGACGGGAACACCTATGTGACCTTCAGCGACGGCTCCGGTTCGACCGGGCTCGATCTCGCCAAGACCGCGGACCACGCGCGCCAGTTCCGTGCCCAGGCGGAGACCCGCCGGTAGCGCTCCCGACCCCGTGGGGGGCCGGCCGCGCCGTCGGCCCACCGGTCGCGGGGTCGTTCGCGTCGTGGACACGGACGGCCCGTCCGGGTCCGTGGACGCCCGGGCGGGGATCGTGCTCCGGCCCCCACTCCCCTCGTGGTGGGGGCCGGAGCGGGTCTCGGTCGCGCCGGCGAGAGAGATCATGCCAACGGGTGCGGTCGGACGGCCATGCATTAGCCTCTGGGCCTAATAGTCAACAACGCGGCAGGTCAGGACTGCTGCGGGGAGCCGGAGGAAGGTTCGTGATCGCACTGAGGTTCGGGGTCGCGGACCTCGCGAGGACCCGGTTCGTCATATCCCCGCTCGACCACCTGATGGCCGGCACGGCCCGGTCGGGTGTGCACCAGGGCAGCGGGTCGCGCAGCGAGCGTTGGTGGCGGGACGTCCGCCGCCACGTGCCCCGGCGGGCCGTGCGCTTCCTGGAGGTGGTCAACGCGAGCCCGGTCGGTGTCCCCGACTTCATGGTGGCGGACCTCGACGCCGTCCGCCGGCAGCTGGCCGACGAGCTCGACGCGCTCCTCTCCGTCCCGCAGCAGACCGTGGAGGAGGGGGTCGCCGGGTTCGGCAGCGGTCAGGAAGTCCCGGCGGCCCTGGCCCGGTTGCGGGAGGACGGCAGCCGCGGCCTGCGGGAGGTCAGCGACGGTGCCTGGGCGCTGTTCCGGTCCTGCCTCGCCCCGGACTGGCCCGACATACGCCGCGCCCTCGAGGCCGACATCGCCGCCCGGGCCCGCACCGCAGCCCGCTCCGGGATTGGCGGAATGCTCGACTCGCTCCATCCGAAGGCCGTCTGGCGGGACGAGGGAGTGCTGGAGTGCACCCTCGGCGAACTGGAGGGCTCCTTCGAACTCGGCGGCCGGGGCCTGGAACTCCGGCCCAACTACTTCGTCGAGCGGAGCATCGGCCTGCTGGCCGGGCCGAACCGCCAGAGCCTGCTGCTGCACCCGATCGCCGCCCCGGCCGCCCCGCCCGCGACCCGCACAGCCGCGAGCCGCACGACCGCGAACCACGCAACGGCGAGCCGCACAACCGCGACCCGCACTCCGGCCGCCGACGGCCTGGCCGCCGTGCTCGGCCCCGCCCGGGCCCGCGTCCTGCGCGCCGTCGCCGGCAGCGACTGCTCCACCACCGAGCTCGCCCAACGGCTCGGCGTCACCCCGCCCTCCGCCTCCGCCCACGCCGCCGCCCTGCGCACGGCCGGCCTGATCGCCACCCGCCGGGAGGGCAAGCAGGTCCGCCACACCGTCACCGACGTGGGGCACGACCTCCTCCTCGACAACCCGCCGCCGCAGCCCCCGGCCTGACCGCCGGTCGGTGGCGCGGTTCGTGCTGCGGCGTACCGACGTACCGGCGCAGCGGCGGGAAGGCGGGGACGGCGGGGGAGGGCGCGGGCTTGAGTCTCCCCCAGGGGGAGGCGGGAGAGTACAGGCATGGACGGCGAAACGCTCTTCACCATCGGTGACCTGGCCCGGCGGACCGGGCTCACGGTCAAGACCATCCGGTTCTACTCCGACACCGGGATCGTGCCGCCGACCGACCGCAGTCCGGCCGGCTACCGGCTCTACGACACCGGCGCACTCGCGCGCCTGGACCTGGTCCGCACCCTGCGTGACCTGGGACTCGACCTCGCCCTCGTGCGGCAGGTCCTGGACCGCAAGGTCTCGGTGCCCGAGGTCGCCGCCGCGCACGCCGACGCCCTGGACGTACAGATCCGAACCCTGCGCCTGCGGCGCGCCGTGCTGCGCGCGGTGGCCGAGCGGGGTTCCACCCCGGAGGAGATGGACCTCATGCACAAGCTTGCCAAGCGCTCCGACGACGAACGCCGGCGCCTGATCACCGACTTCGTCGACGACACCTTCGGCGGGCTGGACGCCAACGCCGACTTCGTCGACATGCTGCGCACCGCCGTGCCCGAACTGCCGGACGACCCCGAACCCGAGCAGGTCGAGGCCTGGGTCGAACTCGCCGACCTCACCCAGGACCCCGACTTCCGCGCCGCCGTCCGGCGCATGGCCGAGTACCAGGCCGCCGAACGCGCCCGCGGCGACGACACCGGCCTGCACCACGACCTCACCGAGACCGTCCGCGACACCGTCGGCCGTGCGCTCGACGCCGGAACCGACCCCGCCTCGCCCGGGGCCGACCCCGTCCTCGACGCCCTGACCGCCCGCTATGCGCAGACCTTCGGCCGCCCGGACGACGCGGATCTGCGCCGCTGGCTGCTGACCCGGCTGGAGATCGCCGGCGACCCCCGCACCGAGCGCTACTGGCACCTGCTCGCCGTCGTCAACGGGTGGCCCGTCCCCCCGAGCCTGGCGCCGGTGTTCAGCTGGCTCACCGCGGCCCTGCACGCCCGGACCGGACGGTGAGTCCGCCACCTCCGCCGGGCACGAACAGCCGGGCGAGGACTGCCGGTTAATTCCCGGGAGTTCGAGGAACCGATCGCCTAACATGCCGAGCCATGGCGATGTTCGTGCACCTGACGGCCGCGGCGAACGCGGCGCGCATCCGGCGGGCCGGGATCCGTGCGGCCAGTCACGGCCAGGACGGCGCGCGCGGGGTGTACTGCTTCCCGGTCCTGCCGTCGTACACGCTCACCCACCAGTGGATGCGCGAGCTGGGCCGGTTCGACCGGCGGGGCGGGCGGGTGGCCGTGCACGTCCGGCTGGACGACGCCCAGCCGGTGCTGGTCGGGCCCTACTGGGACGGGGTGCGCGGTGCCGAGGCCACCGTCCCCGCGGCGGAGGCGGTGCGCCGGATCGCGGCCCTGGACGACCCGCGCGGGTGGGAGGTGTTCGTGCCCCGGGGGATCGGGGCGGGGGAGGTGCACCGGGTCCGCGCCGCACCGCGGGTGGTGGGGTGGCGGTACCGGCCCGACGCGCACGGCACCCGGCCCTGCACCTGCTTCGGGTGCCGGGTGCGCGGCGGGTACGGGGCGCGGCGGCTGCGCGAGCGACTCGCGCATCCGCTGGACGGCCCGCCGCCGCCGACCGGCGTGCTGCTCGCCCGGATCGCGGCCGCCGGCGACCCGGGCGACCCGGCCGAGCTGCGGGAGGCCCTGGACTGCTTCAGGATGCTGCGGCGCGGGCGGGGGCCGATCGCCGAACTCGCCCACCTCGCCGCCCATCCCGACGCCGGCGTCCGGGCGTACTTGGCGTGGGCGATCGGCGACTGGCGCACACCCGGGGTCGCCGAACTGCTGGCTTCCCTCGCCGACGACCCGCACCCGGACGTGCGTGAGGCGGTGGCGGACGTCCGGAGGCTCGGTCGGCGCGGGAGCGCGGGGGGCCCGTGAGGCCGGCCCCGGGCCTCCACGGGCCCGGGGCCGATCAGTGCGCCCGTGCGCGGCTCAGAAACGCCGGCCGCCGTAGAAGGGCTCGTAGTAGAGGGCGTAGCGGTCCTGGAAGTCCGGTCCCTGGTCGGAGTCGCTCGCGCCCAGGGTGGGGCTGTTCTTGATGTCGTCCTTGGTCCGGTCGACGTAGACCTTCTGCTCGGCGATCTCGATGCGGATGACCGTGCCGGCGGGGAGCAGCACGAGGCGGCCGAAGATCCACGGGCCGGTGTCGACGACCATGTACTGCGAACCCACCACCTCCGACAGCCGGTCCACCTTGCCGACGGAGCCGTCGACGGCCTCCACGTGGAATCCGATGAGGTCGGTGCCGGCGGTGTGGCCGGAAGTGTCGCGGAACTGCCAGAGGTTGACGCCCTCGCTCATGTGTCCTTCTCCCTTCCGTCGTTCGGGCCGGTACGCCCGGTTCGGGTGGCCTACGCCGGTCGGGTGCCCCGGTCCGGCGGATCCATGCCACCTCCGGTCGGACGGCCGCCAGGTGTGGCCGGGCCGAGCCGGGAAAGGCGAGGCGGCGGACCGGGCACGACGGCCCGGGACCGGCACCGGGAGAGAAGGGGAGAACGGGACCATGGGGTGGAGTCTGGTACGACTGGCGGCGGCGGCGTTCGCGGCCGTCCTGCTCGCGTACGGCCTGGACCGGGCCGCGCGCACGGGGGCGCGGCGGGCGGGCGCCGACGGCGGGCCGACGGGTGTGCGCGGTGTGCTGGCCCGCTGCCGGCGCCCGTTGCTGGCGTTGACGGCGTGCCTGCTGCTGCTCGGCGCCCAGCCGTGGATCGACGCGCCGCCCGCCGCCCGTGACGCGCTGCGGCACCTGATGGTGATCCTGGCGATCGCCTCCGGGGGCTGGCTGGGGGCCCGGGTGGTGGCGCTGCTGGTGGACGGCACCGTGCGGCTCGCGGTGCACCGCCGCGACCCGGCGTGGGCCGGTCGGGCCAGGACGCAGGCCGACCTGCTGGGCCGGATCTGCCAGGCGGTCGTGGCGCTGGCCACGCTGGGCGCGATCCTGATGACCTTCCCGGCGGTGCGCGGGGTCGGGACGAGTCTGCTCGCCTCCGCCGGGCTGGTCGGTCTGGTGGCGGGGGTGGCGGCGCAGAGCACGCTCGGCAACGTCTTCGCGGGCGTCCAGATGGCCTTCGGCGACCTGGCCCGGATCGGTGATGTCGTGGTGGTGGCCGGGGAGTGGGGGACGGTGGAGGAGATCACGCTGACCGCGGTGGTGATCGCGACCTGGGACCAGCGGCGGATCGTCATGCCGATGTCGTACTTCGTGGGCCGTCCGTTCGAGAACTGGTCGCGCCGGACCAGCCGGATCACCGGCACGGCGCTGCTCCACCTCGACCACCACGCCCCGGTGGGGAAGCTGCGGGAGGAGTTCGACGCCTTCCTCTCCGGGCACCCGCTGTGGGACGGCGAGGGCAGCGCCCTCCAGGTGGTGGACACCACGCCCACCACCATCGTGGTCCGTGCGCTGGCCACGGCGGCGAACGCCGAGGACGCGTTCGAGCTCCGCTGCCAGCTGCGCGAGCACCTCGTGGCCCATCTGCGGGACAACTTCCCGTACGCCCTGCCGCGGGTTTCGGTGACGGAGGCCGGCGGGCCCGCGCCGGGGTCCGTCCCCCGCTCGCGGGACGGTCGGTAGCCGCTCGGTGGACGACCGGCGGCGGGAGACTACCCGTCGCCCGGTGGGTTCCCCCCGGCGTCCTTCCGCTCGTCCGTCGGGCCGTCGTCGGGGTCGTGGAAGGACACGGCGACGTGCTCCTCCGGGCGGCGTTCCTCCTGCCGGGCGACGGAGGCCAGGACCTTCTCGTCGGCGTCGGTGAGCGGCGGTTGCAGCAGGCTGCGCGGCCACAGCCGACGGGCGAGCACCACGTCCGTCTCGGCCGCGTACACGGTGATCTGCGCGGCCAGGTAGAGCCACGAGAGCAGGCCGATCACCGTGGCGAAGAAGCCGTAGACCTGGCCGGTGTGGCGCAGCTGGTGGGTGATCAGCAGCGAGCCGAAGGCCTGGAGGGCGGTGAACAGCGGACCGGCGACGACGCAGCCGGGCCACAGCGCCCGGGTGGGCACCTCGTGCGGGGTGAGGACCCGGAAGCAGGCCAGGCACAGGGCGGTGTTCAGCACGGCGGAGACCAGCAGCGCCCCGATCCGGGCGGGCAGGCCGCCCAGGGTGGTGCCGACCAGCGCGGCACCGGCCGCGGCCAGCACCAGTCCGATGCCCAGTACGGCGAACAGCAGCAGGCCGCGGGCCAGCCGCGGCCAGTACCCGGGGCGCCGGAACCCGGGCACGTTCCAGATCTCGGCCATCGCGTGCTGCAGCACCTGGGTGACGCCGAGCGCGCCGTACAGCATGCCGAACGCGCCGATCGCCACGGCCAGGCCGCTGCCCTGGAGGGTGTGGATGTTCTGGCGCAGCTGGTCGCCGATGATCGGGAAGTCGGCGAGCGCGGAGTCGACCACGGCCTGCTGGGCGTCGGGGTGGCCGTGCAGGACGAAGCCGAGGACGGTGCTGAGCAGGAGCAGCAGGGGGACGAGGGCGACGAAACCGTAGTAGGTGAGCAGGGCGCAGAGCAGGCCGCCCCGGTCGTCCCCGTACTTCTTCACGACGCCGACGACCACGGCCGTCGGCCGGCGGCGCTGCTGGAAGCCGTCCAGTGCGCGCAGGGCCCGTTCGATCGGATTCACGTCGGCGCGTCTGCCCCGCACCCACGGCCGGGACACCTGACTCCTGGGACACCTGCCTCCCGGGACACCTGCCTCCCGGAAATCCACGGCGGGGCGGGAGCGGCGCCGGTGCGGGGCCGGTGCGGGGGCATCGGGGGATTGCGCCGGACGTGGCCGGGCACGCGCCCGGCGAGGCGGAAGCCCGCCGTCGGCGGTGCTCCCACCCGGCACGAGGCGAGGAGAAGACGGTGAACGAGATTCCCCAGGGCGGTGCGGGCGGCGTCCCGCGGAACGAGGACCCGGACCCTGCGCGGCCCCCGGACCGGAGCGACACCGGCCCGGGCGAGGGCGGTCGGCAGGGGGACGCGCGGGACGCGGGGGACGAGGGGGACGCGGGGGACGAGGGGGACGCCACCACCGTCGAGCCCGGCCGGGCCCGGCGGCTCGACGATGACGACGAGCCCGGCGAGGGGGACGGCTGATCCCCGCGCCGTCGCACCGGGACGGGGCGCCCGCGGGACGAGCCGCGGGCGCCCCACCAGGGGTCACGGAGCAGCTTCCGGGCCGGTGCGGAGCGTTCCGTGGCACGACCTCGACGTCCGACCTCGACGTCGGACGTCCGACGTTCGACGTCCGACGGGCCTCCCGTGCCGCTGACCCGACGGTGCGTCGGCAAACGGTTCGTCGGGGCCGGTTCCAGGGCGTGGGTCCGGGGCAGACGGGGGCCGGGTCGCGACAGCGGGAGACCGGAGCGGGAGGCGATCGACGGTGCTGTGGTGGTGGATGGGCACGTTCGGCGGATACGGGCTCGGGGCGGCGCTGACCGCGCGCCTGGTGGTCGAACGCGGCCGGGCGCATTTCCTGCAGCGCGTGGCGTGCCGACGGGGGGAGGAGGGGGCGGCGGTCGAGTTCGAACGGTGGGAGCGGCACCAGCTGGAGGCGATCGCGCTGCTCTGCGGGGTGTGCTGGGTGGTGGCCGTCCCCGTGCTGGCCCTGAAGTCCGCCCTGCTCGGCCCGGTCCTCGCCCGCCGGGCCGGCGACCCGGCCGCCCGGGCGGGCGAGCTGCGGGTGCGCATCGACGAACTGGAACGGGAGCTGGGGCTCGGCGCGCACGCCCGTACCCGCGCCGACGGTGAGGACGCCGGGAGCGACGGATCCGGAGGCGGCCGGGGAGGCGACCGGGGCGGCGACGGGCGTGGGGGCCGACGTGCGGACGGCGGGGTGGACGACCGCGGATGCGGCCGGGGCGCCCCGGCCTGGTGAAGGAGGGGCGCCCGGGGGCGGTGTCGCCGGCCGACCGGCTACGCCTTCTCGCCCTCGCCCTCGGCGTCGATGTGGGGGAGGATCCGGTCGAGGAAGCGCGGGGTCCACCAGGCGGACGCGCCGAGCAGGGTCATCACGGCCGGGACGAGCAGCAGGCGGACGATGGTGGCGTCGACCAGGACGCTGACGGCCAGGCCCAGGCCCATCATCTTGATCACGATGTTGTCGCTGACGATGAACGCCGCGAAGACGCTCACCATGATCAGCGCGGCGCAGCTGATCACCCGGGCGGTGATCTCCAGGGCGTGCGCGACGGCGTCCTGGCTGCGGCCGGTGCGCAGCCAGGCCTCGTGCACCCGGGAGAGCAGGAAGATCTCGTAGTCCATGCTCAGGCCGAAGACGATGGCGAACATCATCATCGGCACGTAGCTCTCGATCGGCACCGTCCCGTTCACCCCGAGGGCCGGACCGCCCCAGCCCCACTGGAAGACCGCCACCAGGACGCCGTACGAGGCGGCGATCGAGAGCAGGTTGAGCACGGCGGCCTTGACGGCGACCAGCAGGCCGCGGAAGACGGCGAGGATGATCAGGAAGGCGAGCCCGACCACCACCGCGATGATCAGCACCAGCCGGCTCGACACGATGTCCAGGAAGTCGACCTGCGCGGCGGTGTTGCCGGTCACGTACGTCTTCGCCCCGGTGCCGGTCACGGAGTCCGGCAGGACGGTGTCCGACAGCCGGTCGACCAGGTCGGTGGTGGCCTGCTCCTGCGGCGAGGTGGTCGGGACGACGGTGTTGAACAGCACCAGGCCGTCCGGGCTGAGCTGCAGCGGGCTCACGCTCGCCGCGCCCGGCAGGCCGGTGAGGGCCTGCTGGACGGAGGCCTGGACGGTCGGCCGGTTCTCGGCGGGGACGGCGCTCTGGTCGACGACGAGGGTCAGCGGGCCGTTGGAGCCGGGGCCGAAGGCCTCCGACATCAGGTCGTAGGCGCGCCGGTCGGTGAAGTCGGTGGAGTCCGCGCCGTCCCCGATGTGGCCGAGCTGGATGGAGAACAGCGGGATCGCCAGGATCCCCAGCGCCACCACGCCGGCGACCAGGTACCACCAGGGGCGCCCCTCGACCTGCCGGGCGTAGCGGTGCCAGACACCGGCGGCCTCGTCGCCCGGGGCGCCACCGGCCTCGGCGATCGGCCGGCCGACGGTGATCCGGTCCATCCGGCGGCCGATCAGGCCCATCAGCGCGGGCAGCAGGGTGAGCGCGCCGAGCACTGCCGAGACCACGGTCACCGCGGCGGCGATCCCGAGCTTGGCCATGAAGGAGATGCCGGAGACCGACAGGCCGGACAGCGCGATGATCACGGTGCAGCCGGAGACCAGCACCGCGCGGCCGCTGGTGGCCACCGCCTGCCCGGCGGAGGCCACCGGATCCACGCCGTCCATCAGGTTCTGTCGGTGTCTGGTGAGCAGGAACAGCGCGTAGTCGATGCCGACGCCGATGCCGATCATGGTCGCCAGGGTCGGCGCGACGGTGGCGAAGGTGGAGAGCGCCGCGATCAGGCCCAGCACACCGAGGCCCACCACCGCCGCGAACAGTGCCGTCACCAGCGGCAGCCCGGCCGCGACGGCACTTCGGAAGCCGATCAGCAGCACCACGATCGCCACCGCGAAGCCGATCGCCTCGCTGGTGCGGTCGTCGGGCTCGGGCTGCGCCAGCTCGCCCAGCGGTCCGCCGTACTCGACCTGCACACCGGCGTCCCGCAGCGGGGCGACCGCCGCGTCCACGCCGTCCAGGTAGTCCTCGTCGAGGAGCGTGGGGTTGGTGTCGAAACGGACGGTGATGTACCCGGTCAGGCCGTCCGCGGACAGCGGGCCACCGGGCGGGGCGGGCTGCCCGGCGGGCGGCAGCGGGCCCTGCGCGCCCAGCACGTGCGGCAGCTGGGTCAGCGAGGTGACGGCCTGCGAGATCTGCGGGGCGAAGCCGGTCAGCGACTGGGGGTCGTGCAGCACCACCTGGGAGCTGGTGCCCGCGGCGGCCGGCACGTGCGCCTGGAGGACGGTCTGGCCCTGCTGCGCCTGGGAGCCGGGCAGCGAGAAGTCGTCCGAGTACTCACCGCCGACCGTCTTGTTCGAGGCCTGGACGGCGGCCAGCGCCACGATCCAGAGCACGATGACCAGCACCGAGTGGCGGGCGCACCATTCGCCCAGCCGGCGCAGGGCCGCACGCTTGGCCGGGGGCCCGGCGGCCGACGGGCCGCGGCGGTCGGACGGCGGCGTGGACGGCGGAACGGACGGCGGCATGAACGGCTCCCGGGTCTTCGGCACGGCTGTGCACCGATCCGGAGCAGCGTTCCCGGGCCGCCGCGCCGATCGTCCGGTACCGGCCGGTAGTCCCCCCGACAGCGGGGCGCGCGGTGCCCCGGGCGGGACGGCGGCAGCGCCGTCCCGCCCCGGGACGCCCGGATGAGGGGCGCCCGGGACAGGAACGGTCGGGGCAGCAGCGGTCGGGTCAGGCGAGGTCGGGTCAGGGGGCGGTCGGGTCAGGGGGCGGTGGGCGCCGCGACCTCCCGCAGCTCGCCGTCGGCCAGGTGCAGCCGGCGGGTGACGCCGATCCGCTCCAGGAACCGCTCGTCGTGGCTGATCACCACGAAGGCGCCCCGGTAGGCGTTCAGCGCGTTCTCCAGCTGGCCGACGCTGACCAGGTCGAGGTTGTTGGTCGGCTCGTCCAGGAGCAGCAGGTGCGGCGCCGGCTCCGCGCACAGGACGCACGCCAGGGTGGCGCGCAGCCGCTCGCCGCCCGACAGCACCCCGACCGGCAGATGGGCGCGGGTGCCCCGGAACAGGAAGCGGGCCAGCAGGTTCATCCGCTCGGCCTCCGGTCGCTCCGGGGCGAACGCGGCGAAGTTCTCCGCGACCGTGCGCTCCGGGTCGAGCAGGTCCAGTCGCTGGGACAGGTGGGCGATCCGCCCGTCGGCCCGCCGGGTCTCGCCGCCGTCCGGGGCGAGGCCGCCCTCCAGCAGTCGCAGCAGGGTGCTCTTGCCGGCGCCGTTCGGTCCGGTCAGCGCGATGCGCTCCGGGCCGCGGACGGTCAGGTCGACCCCGGGCGCGGCGAAGACCTCCCGCTCGCCGAGCCGCACCCGCAGCCGCTCGCCGAGGAACAGGGTGCGCCCGGCGGGCACCTGGGTGTCCGGCAGCTCCAGGACGATCCGCTGCTCCTCGCGCAGCGCGCGGCCGGCCTCGTCCAGCCGCGCCTTGGCCTCCCCGACCCGGCCGGCGTGCACCTGGCCGGCCCGGCCGGCGGCCTCCTGCGCGCCGCGCTTCATGGTGCCGGCGAAGATCCGCGGCAGGCCGGCGTTCTTCAGGTTGCGGGCGGCGTTGCTCTGCCGGCGGTCGGCCCGCTCGCGGGCCTGCTGCATCTCCCGCTTCTCCCGCTTCAGCTCCTGCTCGGCGTTGCGGACATTGCGCTCGGCGGCCTCCTGCTCGGCCCGGACGGCCTCCTCGTACGCGGTGAAGTTGCCCCCGTGGAAGCGGAGTTCGCCGCGGTCCAGCTCGGCGATGCGGTCCGTCCGGTCGAGCAGCGCGCGGTCGTGGCTGACCAGCAGCAGGCAGCCGTGGAAGTCCTCCAGGACGTCGTACAGCCGGTGCCGGGCGTCGAGGTCGAGGTTGTTGGTCGGCTCGTCGAGCAGCAGCACGTCGGGCCGCCTCAGCAACTGGCCGGCCAGGCCCAGCGAGACGATCTGGCCGCCGCTGAGGGTGCTCAGGGTGCGGTCGAGGGCGAGGTGCCCCAGGTCGAGGCGGTCGAGCTGGGCGCGGGTGCGCTCCTCGATGTCCCAGTCGTCGCCGATGGTGGTGAAGTGCCGCTCGTCGACGTCCCCGGACTCCACCGCGTCGATGGCCCGGATCACCTCGGCGACGCCCAGGACCTCGGCGACGGTGAGCCCGGCGGTCAGCGGGAGGGTCTGCGGGAGGTGGCCGAGGGTGCCCTCGACGGTCACCGACCCGGCGGTGGGGCGCAGTTCGCCGGCGACGAGCCCGAGCAGCGTGCTCTTGCCGCTGCCGTTGGGCGCGACCAGGCCGGTGCGGCCCGGGCCCACGGCGAAGGAGAGGTCCTGGAAGACGGGGGTGTCGTCGGGCCAGGAGAAGGACAGGTTGGAGCAGACGACGGAAGCGCCGGACATGGGGTGACCTCGTGGAGTGACGGGGCGGGGAAGGACACACCCGTCCCGGTGTCGGACAAAGGGGAGGAGGGGACGACAGCCGGGCCGCGGCAGCAGTGCTTCGATGCACCGGCGAGCGGCCTGTCGGCTCCGGGTGGTCACCCGGAGATGTCGTCGTCCACCACCATGTCCGGTCTCCTTGAGGCAATGACGTGAAGTGCTCAGCCGTGAGGTGCTCGGCCGAGGTCCGAGGAAAGATCCACGGTCCTGCGAGTCTAACAGTCCCGGTTGGATCGTCCACTGATTTTCCCGCGCCCCGCACGGCCGTGGCCGTCGGCGGCCACGTGCGCTGATCCTCCGTCACCGTCCCTGTCGCGCACAGGCCCTCTCGACGCGGACGGTCGGGCGGCGGCATGCTCGTCCCCGTGCCGGGCCCCGCGCGGGAACCGGCGCCGCGCCCCCGTCGCCCGGCCTGCCCGACCGGTCGACCCGACCCAACCGGTCGACCCGACCCGACCCGACCCGACCCGAAGGAGCCCCCGTGGACCGTCTCGTGCTGGACCCGACCGGCCGCGACCGCGACGCCGAGAGCGCCGAGCTGTTCCGGCGCGGGCCGGCGACGCCCGTCGACATCCTGGGGGTGCGGGCCTGGGCGGTGGCCGACCCGGAGCTGCTGGAGGACCTGCTCAAGGACCCCCGGGTGTCCAAGGACGGGCTCCAGCACTGGCCGGCCTTCGCCGAGGTGGTCCCCACCTGGCCGCTGGCGGTCTGGGTGGGCGCCCGCAACATGTTCACCGCCCACGGCGCGGACCACCGGCGGCTGCGCCGACTGGTCGGCACGGCGTTCTCGGCCCGGCAGATCAACGCCATGACCGAGCAGGTCGAACAGCTGACCGGGGCCCTGTTGGACGACCTCGCCGCGCTGGCGCCCGGCACCGTCGTCGACCTGCGCGAGCACCTGGCCTACCGGCTGCCGATCCAGGTCATCGCCCGGCTGCTCGGTCTCCCGGAGCATCTGAAGGACAACTTCCGCACCAAGGTGGACCGGGTCTTCGCCACCACCCTCACCGCCGAGGAGTCGATCGCCAACCTGATGGCGTTCTACGCCATGCTGGACGAGCTGATCGCCATCAAGCGGCGCGAGCCCGCCGACGACATGACCTCGCTGCTGATCGCGGCCCGCGACACCGAGGGCGCCGACGGCCCCGACGGTGCCGACGGCGCGGAAGGCTCCGAGGCGTCCGGGGCGCCCGCGGCGCTGACCGAGGAGGAACTGCGGGACACCCTCCTGCTGGTCGTCTCGGCCGGCTACGAGACCACCGTCAACCTCATCGACAACGGCATCGCCGCACTGCTCACCCACCCGGAACAGCTCGCCCTGGTCCGGTCCGGCAAGGCCGGCTGGGGGGACGTGGTCGAGGAGGCGCTGCGCCGGGACGCTCCCGTCGCCCACCTCCCGCTGCGCTTCGCCGTCGAGGACATCGAGCTGCCCGGCGGGCTGACCATCCCCAAGGGCGAGGCGATCCTGGCCTCGTACGCCGCCGCCGGCCGCCACCCCGTCCGCTACGGCGAGGACGGCGGCGTCTTCGACGTCACCCGCCCGGTCAAGGAGCACCTGGCCTTCGGCCACGGCCCGCACTTCTGCCTCGGCGCCCCGCTGGCCCGGCTGGAGGGCGCCACCGCCCTGCGGGCGCTGTTCGAGCGCTTCCCGGACGTCACCCTCGCCCCGGGCACCGAGCTGACGCCCGTCGAGTCCCTGATCTCCAACGGTCACCGCTCCCTCCCGGTCCTGCTGCACGGCTCGCGGTAGGGCGTCGCGGGTCCGCGACGGAGGACGGCGGCCCGGCCGTGTCCGGGCTGCCGCCGCCGGACGCACCGCTCCCGCCGGGGGGGATCGGCGGGCGTCAGGAGGTGCCGTGGCGGATCACGCCGAGCAGCACCACGAAGGCGAACGTGCCGAACACCATCAGTCCGGCGGTCCACGGTCGGCGCGCCCAGAGCGCCACCGCGCCCAGACCCAGTGCGGCCAGCATCAGGTAGCCGATCTCGTTGGCCTGATCCTGGCGGATCCGCCGGATCGCCTCCTGTCCCTGCTGCCCGTCGTAGGACCGGGCCCAGCTCTCCATGGCGGCCGAGAACGCCCCGCTGAGGAAGAACGCGCCCAGGACCATCAGCAGCAACAGGCCGAGCAGGGCGTCCGCGCACCCGCTGGTGCGCTCGGGCCGCCTCGGGCGGCGGGGACGGGAGCGGGGGCCGGGGGTCCGGGGCGAGGAAGAGGAGTTGATCACTCGCCGAGTCTGACGACCGGTCCGCCCGCTCGTCCTGAGTACGCGTACTCACTTTCGGCCCGGCCGGAGGCCGCCCGGCCCGGCTGAACCGCGTCGGCTCCGCACCGACCAGGCTCCGCACGGCCCGGACCGCCCTACCCGGCCGGCCGGTCCGGGAGGACGGCGACGGCGAGGGGGTGGTGGCCGACGGGCAGGCGGGTGGTGCGGCCGGTGGCGGTGTCGACGAGGGTGAGACCGTCCCAGGCGCCCTCGCGGGTGAAGCCGCCGGAGACGTAGGCGGTGCGGCCGTCGGGGGAGAGGGTGACGGTCTCGTGCGGGCCGTCGAGCGGGACCAGCCGCTCGGTGCCGTCGGGAGCGCGGACGGTGAGGGACGGTCCGGCGTCCGCGGCCGGGTCGATCGGGCCGGTGCCGACGACGTAGAGGGTGCCGTCGGGCCCGACGGTGACGCCGTGCTGGTGGGTGTCGGCGGTCATCGGCTCGACGGTGACGCGGCCGGTCGACGGGTCGACGACGGCGAGGCGCTCGCCCTCGAAGGGCAGCAGCAGGGCGCCGTCGGAGGGGCGGACGGCGGTGTAGTGGGGCTTGAGCCAGGAGCCGAGGCCGCCCTCGGTGCCGTAGGGCGCGACCTCGATGCGGCGGGTGGCCCAGGTGGTGGTGTCGACCGTGGTGACGTCGAAGGAGTCGTGGTCGGTGACGAAGACGTGGCGCCCGTCGGCCGAGACGTCGACGTCGAAGGGGCGGCGGCCGACCGGGACGACCCGGACGACGGCGCGGGTCGCGGTGTCGACGACCTCCAGGGTGCCGTTGCCTCCGGGCACGTTGACGCCGACGTACGCCCGGCTGCCGTCCGGGGAGAGGGCGATGCCCATGCCGCCGCCGCGGTACTCGCCGGTGGTGACGGGGCCGGTGCGGGTCGTGTGGGGGACCAGGGCGGTGCGGGTGCGGGTCCGGGTGTCGACGGCGGCGGTGCCCTCGGCGGTCGCCACCCAGGCCGTGCCGTCGGGGGCGACGGCGAGTCCGTACGGGGCGGTGCCGACGTGGACCGAACCGAGGTCGGCGGCGCGGCCGGTGCGGGCCGGGTCGACGAAGGTGACGGTGTCCGCCCCGAAGTCGGTGACGAGGAGGGTGGGGGAGTTCGGCACCTGCGCCGTGGCGGAGGCCGTGGGTGTGGGTGCGGGCGCGGACGTGGGTGCGATCGCCGCCGGGGGCGCCGGCTCGGACCGGTCGCAGCCGGTGAGCAGGACGGCGGTGAGCGCGGCCAGCGCGGCCAGGGCCGTGGCCCGGCCGAGGACGGCCGGGGGGCGGTCGGTCATCGCGGGCTCCTCCACGGGGCGGCGGCCGGGGTGGGTGGCGGGGGTCGCCTTCCACTCTGCGCGCCCGGCCGCCGAAGCGGGATCGGCCGCCCGGCCCGTGCGGCGGCGCCGGTCGGTGGACGACGGGGTCGTCCGATCGGTGGACCCCCGGTGGGTCACACCGCCCGCCGTGGTCACGTCGACCCCACCACGACGACGGCGCTGGCGACCGCCGGGGAGTGCGAGAGGTGGCGGAGCATCATCGCGCCCAGCGCCGGCCCGGCGGCGATCGCCGCGCTCCAGGCAGTGCTGTCGGTGACCGCCGGGGTGGCGCAGCCGATCAGGGCGGCGGGCAGCTGACCGCCGATCACCGTGCGCGGTTGCGAGATCGGCAGACCGGGTGCGCCGTCCGGGCGGAGTGACCGGGGGTCGGGCCCACCCGGCCGGGCGCGGCCCCGGCCATCCGCCGGACAGGGCGTCCCGGGCGCGTTCGGCCGTGTCGGCGCCGGTCGGGGCGGTGGCGTTGCGTACGGTCGGCCGGGTCGCCGCCGGGTCCCGGACGGCGGCCGACCGGACGTACGCCGCCGAAGGAGACACCCAGCCGTGCAACGCAAGTGGTGGACGCTGGTCGCCGTCTCGGTCGCGACGTTCATGCTGCTGCTCGACATCACCGTGGTCAACGTGGCCCTGCCGTCGATCCGCGAGGACCTCGACGCGAGCTTCACCGACCTCCAGTGGGTGTTCGACGCCTACGCCCTCTCGCTGGCCGCCCTGGTCCTGACGGCCGGTTCGCTGGCCGACCGGCTCGGGCGCCGCCGGGCCTTCGCCGCGGGACTGGTGATCTTCTCCGCGGCCTCGTTGCTCTGCGCGCTGGCACCGAGCCCGGTCTTCCTCAACGTGTCGCGCGCCGTTCAGGGGGTCGGCGGCGCGGTGATGTTCGCGGTCTCGCTCGCCCTGGTGGCGCAGGAGTTCCCGCCCGGCCGCGAGCGCGGCACCGCGATGGGGATCTACGGGGCGACGATCGGGGTGGCGGTCGCCGTCGGCCCGCTGGTCGGCGGCGCGCTGACCGACTCGCTCGGCTGGGAGTGGATCTTCTACCTCAACCTCCCGATCGGCGTGGCGGTCCTGGCCGTCACCTTCCTCAAGCTCGCCGAGAGCCGCGATCCGAACGCCACCCGGATCGACTGGGCCGGGGTGGTCACCTTCAGCAGCGCCCTGTTCCTGCTCGTCCTCGCGCTGGTGCGGGGCAACGCCGAGGGGTGGGGCAGTGCGCTGATCGTCTCGCTGTTCGCGGGCGCGGTCGTGCTGCTGGGCGCCTTCGTGGTGGTCGAACGCCGGGCCCCGGAGCCGATGCTGCCGCTCGGGCTGTTCCGCCGGCACGCGTTCACCGGTGTCCAGCTGGCCGCGTTCGCGGTGTCCGGCTCGCTGTTCGCGCTCTTCCTCTACCTGACGCTGTACCTGCAGAACTACCTCGGGCTCTCGCCGTTCGCGGCGGGTGTGCGCTACCTGCCGATCACCCTGCTGAGCTTCCTGGTGGCGCCGCTGGCCGGGATCCTGCTGTCGCGGGTGCAGGCGCGGTTGCTGCTCGGCGTGGGCCTGGCGGCGGTCGGCGCGGGCCTGCTGCTGATGGGGGGCCTCCGGCCCGAGGACACCTGGACCGGACTGCTGGCCGGGTTCCTGGTCGGCGGGGCGGGCGTCGGCCTGATCAACCCGGTGATCGCGGACGTCGCGGTGAGCGTGGTGCCCAAGGAGAAGAGCGGCATGGCGGCGGGCATCAACGATACCTTCCGCCAGGTCGGCATCGCGGTCGGCATCGCCGTCTGGGGTGCGGTCTTCGTCGGCCGCGGCTCCAGCACGGTCCGCGAGGTGGCGGCGGGCACGCCGATCGCCGAGGGGCCGCGTCCGCGCGAACTGATCGAGGCGGCCTCCTCCGGCAGCCTGCCGCAGGCCCTCGCCGCCCTGCCCGAGCCGGCCCGGGAGGCCGCGTCGGCCGCCGCCCGGGCCGGCTTCCTCGACGGCCTGAACCTGGTGCTGCTGCTCGGCGGACTGGTCAGCCTGGTCGGCGCGGTGCTCGCGTTCTGGCTGGTCCGGGAGGAGGAGATCGACCGTCACGAGCCCGCGGAGCCGCACGAGCCCCCGGAGACGCAGGAGTCGTAGCGGCCGGGGGAGCCGTGGCGGCCCAGGGGCTCCTCAGCCCTGGTACTGGACGACGATCCTGGTGAACTCGTAGGGGGACTGCGCGACGCCGCTGCACGCGTCGGCGTCGGTGCCGGACCCGCAGGCGCGGTCGCGGTTGACCGACCAGAAGGAGAACCGGGCCAGGTGGTGCTGCTTGGCGTACCCGAGGATGGTGCGGAAGTCGGCGGTGGTGACGGTCTCGCCCGCCTCGTCGGTGTTCCCGTTCATGGAGGACACCCCGATGTGCCGGTAGGCGGCGTCGTCGCTGTAGCCGTACGCGCTCTTGACCGCCGCCTTCAGGCCTTCGAGCGCGCCGACCGAGGCCTGCCCCATGGTGCCGCTGTGGCCGCCGAAGTCGAACGGCATCACCACCCAGCCGTCGTTGGCGAGGCCCGCCGCCGCGCCGCGCTTGATGAGGTCCTTGCCGGTGGCGTCCGGGCCGGTGGGGGTGGTCCCCAGGGTGATGTAGGTGACGATGCCGGGGTTCTTCGTCTTGACGATCTTCAGCGCGTCGACCACCCGCTGACGGACCGTCGCGTTGCCGAACTCGGTGTTCTCGATGTCGACGTCGAAGGCCTTCAGCCGGTAGGCGTCGATCACCTTCTGGTAGGCGGCGGCCAGCGCGCTCGCGCTGGAACACTTCTCGCCGAGCTTGTTGCCGCTCCAGCCGCCGACCGAGACGACCACGTCGCCGCCGGCCGCCCGGATCGACTTGATCGCGGCCTCGTCGGACCCTCCGGTGAGCGGCCGGCTGCCGTCCCACTTCGGGTTGCACCCGCCGTCGGAGAGGATGAAGGCCAGCGTGAACCACTTGACGCCGGTCGCCTTCATGACGTCGGTCGGCTTCTGCGGGCTGCCCCAGCCGAGGTACTCGTAGGGTGCGGCCGCCATGCCCGGGACGGCCGCGGCGGCGACGTCCGTGCGGGCGGGGGCCGCCGCGGCGGTGGTCACCGGGGCGAGCAGGAGGGCGGCCGGACCGAGGGCGGCGGCCAGCAGCGGGGCGGTGAGGCGGACTCCGATGGTCTTGCGCATGCCAACTCGCTTTCGTCGATCCACGGCACGGGTGACGGCAGATCAGGGGGAGGCGGAGGGGCCGCCCGTGGCGGACGACGGCGGCCCGCGGCGGGTGTCTCACAGGATCGGGGCACCGGGCCGCGGGGTCAATGGATTTGGTTAGGAAAGTTTCCGAATGATTGGGTGCGGTGCCCGGGGGTGGGCTTCGACGCGGGTCGCCCCCGGGCACCCGGGGGTTACTCGTTGTTCAGGCTGGTGTGGTTCCACCAGCCCTGGCGGCCCGCGGTGAAGGTGACCGTCCGGTCGTCGATCCGCCCCTCGTAGGGCTGGCCCTTCGTCAGCGGACTGGTGGTGACGACGCCCTTGGGGTCCTTGATCGCCGGGATGGTGACGGCGGCGGCGCGGTCGAGGTCGCCCGGGAGGAAGCCGGTGGGCCCGGTGGCGGTGATGACCTCGTCCCAGTTGGGGGAGGCGGCGAGCTGGTGGGCCAGGTGGACCTCCTCGCCCCGGCCGAAGGCGAGGTAGGTGAGGTAGTCGGGGTAGGTCGTGGCGTCGAGCGGCCGGTAGTGGACGACGTCCTCCTTGCGGCTCGTGGCGACGGTCTCGTCGAGGATCTTGGTGAAGGTCCGCTTGCCCGCGTCGTCGACGGTCACCCGCTCCAGCTCCACCGGCAGCGAGGTGCGGGTGCCGTCGACGAGCTCCTTGAGCGGCCAATGGCCCTCGGAGAACAGGGAGTGGTAGACCCGCTTGCCCCAGTTCTGGGTGAGGTCCCGGAGGTAGCTGTCGCGGAGCGTCGCGTCCAGGCCGAACCGGATGATCAGCTGGAAGGCGTGGACGGGGACGAAGTAGAGCGGCAGGTGGTAGACGAAGATCGTCTCGGTGCCGATGAGGAGGAAGCGGTGGCCGTGACGGGGCGGCGCGTCCTCCGCCTCGGGCGCGGCGAGGACGTCGGGGGTGCTCATGCGGGGCTCCTCGTGGGGTGGGACCCGGCGCCGGCCGGGTGGCCGACGGGCCCTCAGGGTGGCAGATCGCACACGACCCGTCCTTGTGGGGCGGGGTCGACGCGGGAGCTTCACCCGGACGGGGAGTCCGTCGGCACGCGACGCCTTCGGCGGTGACCCGTTCGCATGCGTGCCACGCGGCAGGGTTCGGTGCGTGTCGGGCGCGTACCGGGCCCGCCCCGGGGAGGCCGGGGTCGGAGGAGAGCGGCCCTAGGCGCGCGGCGGGAGCGGACGGATGTCGGGCCAGGTGGCGTCGACGTGGGTTTCGCAGGCTTCCTCGGTGCCGGTGAAGCCGGTGGGGTGCCAGCCGGCGGGGACGGGGAGGCCGACGGGGAGGAGGGCGTGCTGCCGGGCGTCGTTGACCAGGACGGTCCACTGCGGGACGGTCCACTGCAGGGCGGGGGTGTCGGGTGGGGTGTCGGGCACGGGGACTCCAGGGGCGGCGGGCGGGCGGCGGGTCAGCGGAAGCCGCCGTCGATGCGGAGGACCTCGCCGGTGAGGTAGCTCGCCCGGTCGGAGAGGAGGAAGGCGACCAGGTCGGCCACCTCCTCCGGGCGGCCGAGGCGGCGCAGGGCGATCTGCTCCAGGGACTGCTCGACGGCCTCCTCGGGCAGCCCGGCGACGAGATCGGTGTCGATGTAGCCGGGGGCGACGACATTGGCGCGGATGCCGTAGCGGCCGACCTCCTGGGCCAGTGAGCGGGTGAAGCCGATGATCCCGGCCTTGGTCGCCGCGTAGTTGGTCTGGCCGGGGTTGCCGCAGATCCCGGCGACGGAGGAGAGGTTGACGATGGCGCCGTGCCGGCGCAGCGCCATGCCGTCGACGACCGCGCGGCAGGCGTGGTAGACGCCGCTGAGGTTGACCTGGAGGACGTCCTGCCAGTCCTGGTCCTCCATCAGCAGCAGCGGGGTGTCCCGGAGGATGGCCGCCGAGGTGACCAGCGCGGTGATCGGGCCGAGCGCGTCCTCGACGCCGTCGACCAGGTCGCGGACGGCCTCGGCGTCCGCGACGTCGGTCCGGCGGACGTAGGCGGTGCGGCCGAGGTCCAGCAGCTGCTTCTCCAGGGTGCGGGCGGACTCGGCGTCGGCGCCGTAGCAGAGGGCGACGTCGTAGCCGTCCTCGGCCAGCCGCAGGGCGGTGGCGCGGCCGATGCCGCGGGTGCCGCCGGTGATCAGCGCGACGGGGTTGGCCGTCCGGTTCATCGAGTGCCTTTCGGGTCGGAGGGGAGGGGCCGGGGCGGTCGGTCAGTCGGCCGAGCGGTTGCGGACGCGGCGGCGCAGCTCGGCCAGCGGGAGGTCCGGCCGGTGGGCCAACAGGTCCAGGACGAAGGGCCATTGGCGCATCATGGCGGCCATCGAGCGCGGGTCGACGCGGTCCGGCGAGTACAGCCACAGGCCGCGCAGGCCGGCGTCGGACTCGTGCATCATCAGGTAGAGGTCGGCGTTGTGCGGGCGCATCTCGGTGATCAGCTCGGGGATCACCTCGGCGTCGCCGACGTCGAGGTTCAGCGGGGCCGCGGTCAGGCCGTGCAGGTCCAGCGGGGCGCCCGCGACGTTGAGCAGGTTGAACAGCAGCCGCAGCGGGTTGTGGTCCTCCCCGGCGTCGCGGCGGAGCTGCCGCAGCGGGACCTCTTGGTGCCGGTGGGCGTCCAGGACGCCGGCGCGGACGGCGGCGACGAGGTCGCGGACGGTCGCGTCGGCGCCCGTGCGGGGGCGGACCACGACCGGGTTGATGAAGAATCCGATCATCTGCTCGGTCTGCGGGTGTTCCCGCCCGGCGAGCGGGAAGCCGACCGCGAGGTCGCCGGCCGCGGCCTCGCCCCGGGCGTAGCTCCGGAGCAGCAGCTGGAAGGCGGACAGCAGCAGCATGAACAGGGTCACGCCCTCGCGGTGCGCGGCCTCCTTGAGGGCCGCGGTGATCGCGGGCGCCAGGACGAATCCGCTGGTGAAGCCGGTGACCCCGCCCGCCCGCTGGTGCTCGGGCGCCTCGAACCGGGGCAGGGCCGGCTGGTCCGCCAGCAGCCGCTCCCAGTGCGCGACGTGCTCGTCCAGCAGGCCGTCGGCGAGCCGTCGCCGCTGCCAGGCCGCCCAGTCCGGGTACTGGACCGCGGGTGCGGGGAGGACCGGTTCGCGGCCCAACACCCGGGCGGTGTACAGCTCGCCGAGCTCCCGGCCGAGCAGCGCGTACGACCAGAGGTCGACCACGATGTGGTGCAGCACCAGGACCAGCACCCACTCGCCGGGGGCGGTGGCGATCAGGGTGCCCCGCACCAGCGGCCCCTCGGCCAGCCGGAAGGGGCGTGCCGCCTCGGCCCCGACCAGGCGCCGCAGCGCCTCCGGCCGGTCGGCCGCGGGCTCGCCGCGCAGGTCGACGGTGGCCAGCGGCCAGCCGCCGTCCGGGTCGACCAGCTGGCGCCAGGAGTCGGGGCCGTCCCCGACGATCCTGGTCCGCAGGGCCTCGTGGCGGCGCACCACGGTGTCGAGGGCGGCGCGCAGCGCCGCCGGGTCGAGGGTGCCGCTGAGGACGGTGGCGGTGACGACGTTGTGGTGCGGGGCCTCCGGGTCGACGGGCTGGTGCATGATGTCCAGCTGGGCGAAGGAGAGCAGCACGCCGTGGGTGCGGTCGGCGGGCGGGACGGTGGCAGTGGCCGGGGCGGTCCGGACGGGCCGGGGCCGGCGGGGGGACGCGGCCCGAACGGGCGGTGGGCCGCCGGCGCCGGGCAGGGCGGCGCAGCTGCCGACGGCCTTGAGCACGGCGAACCAGGTCCCGGCCAGCTCCCGCACCTCGGGTTCGGTCAGCGGGCCCTCCGCCCACGTCCAGCCGGCCGCCAGCCGCGGGCCGTCGGGGCCGTCGAAGGTGACGGCGTTGAGCTCCACGGGGTGGGTGAGCAGGCCCGCCGGCGCGTCCGGGTCGCCCAGGGCGAGGGCGGCGTCGGCGGTGACCGGCGCCCAGGGGGTGTCGGGGCCGGCGTCGGCGAACCGCCCGAGGTAGTTGAACGCGACCTGCGGGGCGGGGAGTTCGGCCAGCGCCGGGGCGGTGTCGGGGTTGAGCCGGCGCAGCAGCCCGTGGCCGAGGCCGTCGCCGGGCAGCGCGGCCAGCTGTTCGCGGACCCGGACGACGGCGGCGGCCAGCTCGGTCCCGGCCTCCGTCACCTGTACCCAGTCCAGCGGGCCGGGTGCGAGCCGGACCGGCTGGACGCTGGTGAACCAGCCGACGGTGCGGGAGAGGTCGACCCCGTCGGCGAGGTCCTCCTGGCGGCCGTGGTTCTCCACGGCGACCAGCACGCCGCCGGCCGGCCCCTCCCCCGGTGCGCGGCGGCGGCGCCACTCCTCCAGGGCGATGCCGAACGCGGCCAGCAGCACGTCCTGCACACCGGTGTGGAAGGCGCCGGGGGCGGTGCCGAGCAGCGGGGCGGTGTCCTCGGGCGGCAGGGTGAGGACCAGTCGGCCGGTTCCTGTTCCTGCTTGGGTGCCGGCGTCGGTGCCGGTGCCGGTGCCGGCGCCGGTGGCCGGCGGGGCGGCGGGCAGCAGCGCCGGGGTGCCGGTCAACAGGGCCTGCCAGGCGGGGAGTTCGGCGAGCCGGTGCGGGGCGCCGGCCTCGGCGGCCAGCAGCTCGGACCAGCGGCGCACCGAGGTGCCCACCGGGGCCAGCACCACCGGACGGTCCGCCAGGACGGCCTCGCCCGCGGCCCGCAGGTCCGGCAGCAGGATCCGCCAGGACACCCCGTCCACCACCAGGTGGTGCAGCACCAGCAGCAGTCGGCCGGGCGCCTGCTCCCCGGCGTCCAGCCAGACGGCCCGGAGCACCACCCCGGCGGCCGGATCCAGACCGCGCCGGGCCTCGGCGGCCCGGGCGGCGGTCAGCGCCCGCAGGCCCTCGGCGTCCAGTCCGGTCGCGTCCACCCGGACCAGGTGGTCGGCGACCGCCACCGAGCCCACCGGGCCGACCTCCAGCGCCCAGCGGCCGTCCTCCCGGACGAGCAGCCGGGAGCGCAGCACGGCGTGGTGGTCCACCACCGCCTGGAGCGCGGCGGTCAGCCGCGGCAGGTCCAGCCCGCCGGCCGGCGGCAGGGCGACCACCGCCTCCTGGCCGAACTCGCCGATCGGGGTGTCCAGGGAGCGCAGCCACTCGACGATCGGGGTGGGCGCGATCTCGCCGGTGCCGTCGTCCTCCGGCCCGGCCGCGCCGTCCGCGGGGACGGCCACCGCGGCGAGCGCGGCCACCGACTGGTGGGCGAAGACGTCCCGCGCGCCGATCACCAGACCGGCGGTCCGGGCCTGGGAGACCACCTGGATCGCCTGGATGCTGTCACCGCCGAGGTCGAAGAAGCCGTCCCCGGTACCGACCTCGGGCAGCCCGAGCACCTCGGCGTAGATCGCGCACAGCGTCTCCTCGACCGGTGTGCGCGGCCGGCCGGAGCCGGCGGCCGGGGCGAACCCGGGGGCGGGCAGCCGCTCGCGGTCCACCTTGCCGTTGGGGGTGAGCGGCAGCGCGTCGAGCACCACCACCGCGGCCGGCACGAGGTACGGCGGCAGCTGCGCGGCGAGCGCGGACCGCACCGCCGCCCCGTCCGGCGCCTTCCCCGGGCGGGGGACCAGGTAGCCGACCAGGGTGCGCTGCCCCGGCCGGTCCTCCCGGACCGTCACCACCACCTGGGCGGCCGCCGGGTGGGCGGCCAGCGCGGACTCGATCTCGCCCAGCTCGATCCGGAAGCCCCGGACCTTCACCTGGTGGTCGGTGCGGCCGAGGAAGTCCAGCCGGCCGTCCGCCCGCCAGCGCGCGAGGTCCCCGGTGCGGTACATCCTCGATCCGGGCGGCCCGTACGGGTCGGGCAGGAAGCGGCGCGCCGTCAGGCCCGGCCGGCCCAGGTAGCCGCGGGCCAGGCCGTCGCCCGCCACGAACAGCTCGCCCGGCACGCCGGCCGGCACCGGCCGCAGCCCCTCGTCCAGCACGTACACCCGGGCGCCCGCGATCGGGCGGCCGATCGGCGGGACGCCGTCGCCGGGAACCAGCGGACCGGTCAGGGTCGCGCACACGGTGGTCTCGGTCGGCCCGTAGGCGTTGACCATCCGCCGGCCGGCCGACCAGCGGTCGGCGATCCCGGCCAGGCAGGCCTCGCCGGCCACCACCAGGGACAGTCCGGCGGGCAGTCCGCCGTCCGGCACGGCGGCCAGCACGCTCGGCGGCAGCGTCACGTTCGTCACGCCGTACCGCTCGCAGGTACGGCTCAGCGGCTCGCCGGGGAGCAGCTCCTCCTTCGGGACGACGACCAGCGCGGCGCCGGTCAGCAGCGCGTCGCAGCGCTCCGCCACCGAGGCGTCGAAGCTCGGCGAGGCGAACTGCAGCACCCGGCTGTGACCGTCCAGCCCGAAGCCCTCCGCCTGCGCCGCGACCAGGCCGGGGAGGCCGGCGTGGGTGACCACCACGCCCTTGGGGGTGCCGGTGGAACCCGAGGTGTAGATGACGTACGCGGCGTGCTCCGGTGTCAGCGGCTCCGTCCGGTCGGCGTCGGTCGGTGCGACGGCGGGCCGGTCGGCCGGCTCCCGCAGCAGCTCCGGCCCGTCCAGCCGCAGCACCGGGACGTCGCTCTCCGGCAGCGCGCCGGCCGACTCCCCGTCGGTCAGCAGCAGCACCGGACGGGCGTCGCGCAGCAGGAAGTCGATCCGCTGCGCCGGGTAGTCCGGGTCGACCGGCAGGTAGACGGAGCCCGCCTTGACCACGGCCAGCATCGCCACCACCGACCGGGCCGAGCGGGCCAGGGCGACCGCGACCGGCCGCTCCGGGCCCGCGCCGCGGGCGATCAGCAGGTGGGCCAGCCGGTTGGCCTCGGCGTCCAGCTCCGCGTACGTCAGCTCCCGCTCGGCGTCGACGAGCGCGGTCCGGTCCGGGGTGCGGGCCGCCTGCGCCTCGAACAGCTCCGGCAGGGTCGCGGCGGGCGACGTGCGGGCGGCGGCTGACGTGCGGGCGACGGTCGGCAGCGTGCGGGCGGCGGTCCCTGCACGGGCGGCGCCGCTCCACTCGGTGAGCAACCGGTGGCGCTCGACCGGGGCGAGCAGGTCGACCTCGCCGATCGGGCGGTCCGGTGCGGCGCAGACCGCCAGCAGCAACCGCCGCAGCCGCTCCGCCAGCAGCTCCACGGTGGCCGGGTCGAAGACGTCGGCGTTGTACTCGACCACCCCGTCGATCCCGGCGGGCGCGCCGTCACCGGGCGCGCGCCGGCCGGTCAGCGAGAACACCAGGTCCATCCGGGCCCCGCCGCCGTCCACCGGCACGGCCTCCTCGGTCAGGCCGGGCAGGCCGAGCACCGCGTCCGGGACGTTCTGCCAGGCGAGCATCACCTGGAACAGCGGATGGTGCGCGGTCGAGCGGGCCGGCCGCAGGGCGTCCACCAGGAACTCGAACGGCACCTCCTGGTGGGCGTAGCCGTCCAGGCCGCGCTCGCGGACCCGGGCCAGCAGCTGCCGGAAGGTGGGCCGGCCGCCGGCGTCGACCCGTAGCACCAGGGTGTTGACGAAGAAGCCGACCAACTCCTCGGTGGCCGCGTCGGTGCGCCCGGCGACGGTCGCCCCGACCGGGATGTCGTCCCCGGCGCCGAGCCGGTGCAGCAGGGCGGCCAGGGCCGCGTGCACCACCATGAACTCGCTCGCGTCGTGCCGGCGCGCCAGCGCCGCGACCGCGGCGTGCAGTTCGGCGTCCCAGCGCAGGGCGACGGTGCCGCCGCGGTGGGTCGCCACCGCCGGGTGCGGCCGGTCGGTGGGCAGCGCGATCCGCTCCGGCAGACCGTCCAGGGCCTGCCGCCAGTGGGCGAGTTGCCGGTTCCACACGCTGTCCGGGTCGTCCCGGTCGCCGAGCAGGCCGCGCTGCCACAGGGTGTAGTCGGCGTACTGGACGGGCAGTGGTGTCCAGCGCGGGGCGCGGCCCTCGCGGCGGGCGGTGTAGGCGGTGGCGAGGTCGCGGCCGAGCACGGCGACGGACCAGCCGTCGGCGGCGATGTGGTGCACCACCAGGACCAGTGTCGACCGCTCCGGGCCGTGCACCAGCAGCTCGGCGTGGAGCGGGATCCCGCCGGCCAGGTCGAAGCAGTGCCGCGCGGCCGCCCGCACGGCCGGTGCCGCGTCGGCCTCGGGCAGTTCGGTCACCGTCAGCGCGGGGCGGGCGGCGGCCGGGTCGAGGACGAGCTGGCGCGGCACGCCGCCGGTGTCGGGGAAGACGGTGCGCAGCGCCTCGTGCCGCTCCACCACGTCGGCGAGCGCGGCCCGCAGGGCCCCGGCGTCCAGCAGGCCGGTGAGCCGCACCGCCATCGGGATGTTGTAGGTGGCGGAGGGGCCCTCCAGGCGGTCCAGGAACCAGAGCCTGCGCTGGGCGAAGGAGAGCGGCAACTCGGCCGGCCGGGGCTGCGGGGCGAGGGCGGGGCGGGGTTCCCCGGCCCCGGCCCGCTCCGGGCCCCCGCCGGCGAGGCGGCGGGCCAGGCCGGCCACCGTCGGGGTCTCGAACAGCGCCCGGACCTGGACCTCGGCGCCCAGGGCCGCGCGGATCTGGGAGACCAGCCGGGTGGCGAGCAGCGAATGGCCGCCCAGGTCGAAGAAGCTGTCGTGGACGCCGACCGCGGGCACCCCGAGCACCTTGGCGAACAGCGCGCAGAGCGCCTCCTCCCGCTCGTCGCGCGGGGCGACGTACACCGCGTCGAGGTCGCGGCGGTCGCCGTCGGGCGCGGGCAGCGCCTTGCGGTCGGTCTTGCCGTTGGGGGTCAGCGGCAGGGCGTCCAGCAGGACGAAGGCGGACGGGACCATGTAGGCGGGCAGGCGTTCGGCCAGGGCGGCGCGCAGCACCGGGACGAGTCGACGGGCCAGCCGGCGGCGGGTGCCGCTGACGTGGCGGCCCCAGTCCGGCTCCTCCGGCGGCGGTTCGACGGCGCGGGGGAGGGCGCAGGCGGGTGTGCCGTCGGCGTCGAGCCGCCGGGCCACCAGGGTGAGCGCGCCGTCGGGGCCGTGCTCCGACCAGTCGAGGTCGATCCGGTAGCCGAGCGCTTCGCCGAGGGACCACAGCTCCTCGGGGTCGACGGCGTCCGGTCGGCCGGTGGGGGGTGCGGTGGGAGGCTCGGCGGTCGGTTCGACGGTCGGTTCGACGGTCGGTTCGACGGTCGGTTCGGCGGTCGGTTCGGCGGTCGGTTCGGCCCCGGTGCGCCGTTCGAGGGTGTCGAGGGTGTCGGCGAGGTCCCGGAGGCGGGCGTTGGGCACGCTGCGGACGGTCAGCAGGGCGGGCCGCCCGGCCGTCAGCCGCTCGCCCAGCGCGGCCACGGTCAGGCCGTCGGCCGTCCAGTCGAGCGGGTCGGCGTCCGCCGGAGCGGTGCCGGGTGGTCCTGCGGCCGGCGGTCGGGTGGTGAGGACGACGTCGTAGCGGAAGCGGGTGAGCTCATTGGCGGTGGCGGCCCGCTTGGGCAGCACGCGGACCTCGTCGACGGCCGGGAAGCGCCGAGGCAGGGCGGTGAACAAGCGGGGGTCCAAGACGAGTTCCTCGTCCTCCGCCAGGTGGCGGCGGGTCCGGGCGAGCAGCTGGGCGGGCGGCAGCCCCGGTTCGGCGTGGGCGAGCTGCACCGACAGGTGGAAGGACTCCAGCAGGGGCAGGCTGCGGATGTCGCCGAGGAACAGCGAGCCGCCCGGGGCGAGCCGGGGCAGCGCGCCCTCGATCACCCGCAGCAGGTAGCGCTCGTCGGGGAAGTACTGGACCACCGAGTTGAGCACGATGACGTCGAAGAGCCCCTCGGGAAGGACGTCGAGCCGGTCGGCCGGGCAGGGGTGCAGCGCGACCTCGCCGAGGGTGTCGGCGGACCCGTCGACGACCTTGCGCAGGCCGGTGAGGGCGACCTCGGAGATGTCGGTGCCCCAGTACCGGTCGACGTGCGGCGCGACCCGCTGGAGGATCAGGCCGGTGCCGCAGCCGATCTCCAGCACCGAGCAGGGGCGCAGGCCGAGCACCCGCTCCGCCGTGCGGTCGGCCCACTCGCGCATCTCCCCGGCGGGGATCGGCTCGCCGGTGTAGCTGCTGTTCCAGCCGCGCAGGTCCTCGCCGGGGATCCCCGGATCAGGGGCCGGGGTCGCGGGGGTGGGCGTGGTGGCGGGCGCCGGGGCGTCGTCCGGGCCGTCGTCCGGGGTGTCGTCCGGGCCGTCGTCCGGGGCTTCGTAGGCGGTGTCCCAGATCCGGCGCCACTCCTCGACCTGGTCCGGCCACTCCTCCACGGTGCCGGAGCCGCCGTCGGCCGCCGGCACCAGGTACGCCACCAGCCGCTGGTCCCCGGGCACGTCCTCTCGGACCGTCACCACGGCGTGGCCGACCTCCGGACGCCGCGCCAGCTCGCTCTCGATCTCGCCGAGCTCGATCCGGAAGCCGCGCACCTTCACCTGGTGGTCCAGCCGACCGAGGAACTCAAGGCCGCCGTCCCGCCGACGGCGCACCAGGTCCCCGGTGCGGTACAGCCGGTCCTGCGGCCCCGCCCCGAACGGGTGCGGGACGAACCGCTCGGCGGTCAGCTCCGGCCGGCCCAGATAGCCGCGGGCCAGCCCGGCGCCGCCGATGTACAGCTCCCCGGGCACGCCGGGCGGTGTCAGCCGGCCCTGTTCGTCGAGCACGTGCAGCTCGGTGTTGGCTATCGGCGCGCCGATCGAGATCGGGCCGTCGCCGACCTCGACCACCGCCGACCAGATGGTGGTCTCGGTGGGCCCGTACATGTTCCACAGCCGCACGCCGCCGGCCCGCAGCCGCCGGGCCAGGTCGGCGGGCAGCGCCTCGCCGCCCGCCAGCACCTTCAGACCCGGCGTGCCCCGCCAGCCCGCGTCCAGCAGCATCCGCCAGGTGGACGGCGTGGCCTGCACGACGCTCGCGCCGGAGGCGGTCAGCAGCCGGGCCAGCCGCTCGCCGTCGGCGGCCGCGCCGCGCTCGGCGACCACCACCCGGGCGCCGGTCACCAGGGGCAGCAGCAGTTCCAGCAGCGAGATGTCGAAGGAGTGGGTGGTGACCGCGAGCAGGGTGTCGTCCGGGGCGAGGCCCGGCCGTTCCTCCATCGCTCGCAGGAAGTTGGCGAGTGCCCGGTGCGGGACCTGCACGCCCTTCGGCCGGCCGGTGGAGCCCGAGGTGTATATGACGTAGGCGAGGTCGTCCGCCGTCACGGCGGTCGGCGGGGCGTCGCCCGGCCCGCCCGGACCACGTGGCTCGCCCGGTTCGTTCAGCAGGTCCGACTCGTCGAGGCAGAGCACCTCGGCGGTGCTCGCGGGCAGTCGCTCGGCCACCGGGCGCTGGGTGAGCAGCACCGGCAGTCCGGAGTCGGCCAGCATGTACGCGATCCGCTCCGGCGGGAACTCCGGGTCCAGCGGGACGAACGCGCCGCCCGCCTTCAGCACCGCCAGCAGGGCCACCACCAGGTCCACCGAGCGCTCGGTGCAGACGCCCACCAGGACGTCCCTGCCCACGCCGCGCCGCCGGAGCCGGTGGGCCAGCCGGTCGGAGCGCCGCTCCAGCTCCGCGTAGTCCAACGCCTCGGTGCCGCAGCGCACGGCCTCGGCGTCCGGGGTGCGGGCGGCCTGCGCGGCGAACCGGTGGTGGACGAGACCCGGGTCGGGCCACTCCCGGCGGGTGTCGTTCCCCTGCGCGCGCAGCCGCCGCTCCTCCTCGGCCGGGAGCATCGGCACCCGGCCGACCGGCAGGTCCGGCTCGGCGAGCAGGTTCTCCACCAGCAGCCGCAGATGGCCGGCCAGTTGGTCGACGGTGGCCGCGTCGAACAGGTCGCTGTTGTACTCGAAGCGGCCGCTCAGGCCCTCCGGCCGGTCGAAGACCTGGAGCTCCAGGTCGAACCGGGCCGTGCTGCCCGCCACCTCCATCGGCTCCAGGTGCAGGCCCGCCACGTCGAAGGAGGGCATCGCGATGTTCTGGAAGACGAAGGAGACCTGGAACACCGGGGTGCGGGAGAGGTCCCGGCGCGGGTGCAGCTCCTCCACCAGCCGCTCGAACGGCAGCTCCTGGTGGGCGAAGGCGCCCAGGCAGACCGGCCGGACCCGGCCCAGCAGCTCCCGGAAGGACGGCGCGCCCGACAGATCGGTGCGCAGCGCCAGCATGTTGGCGAAGTAGCCGATCAGCCGCTCGACCTCGGGGCGGCCCCGGTTGGCGACCGGCACGCCGACGACGACGTCCTCCTCCCGGGTGTAGCGGTGCAGCAGCACCTGGAAGGCGGCGAGCAGGGTCATGAACGGGGTGACGCCCTCGCTCCGGCTGAACTCCCGGACCCGGTCCATCAGTTCGGTAGGCAGTGCGAACGGGCGCGAGCCGCCGCGGGTGCTCTGCACGGCGGGCCGGGGGCGGTCGGTGGGCAGCTCCAGGGCGGCCGGCGCCCCGGCGAGCGTCTGCTTCCAGTACTCCAGGTCGGCCGTCGCGCCGTCGCCGTCGAGCCGCTTGCGCTGCCACACCGCGTAGTCGGCGTACTGGATCGGCAGCGCGGGCAGTGGGACCTCGGTGCCGCCGGCGTACCCGCCGTAGAGGGTGACCAGCTCGTCCAGGAACACCGAGGTGGACCAGAGGTCGCCGGCGATGTGGTGGATGGTCAGCAGCAGGACGTGCTCGTCGTCGGCCAGCCGCAGGAAGCGCATCCGCACCAGCGGGCCGGTGGCCAGGTCGAACGGGCGGGCGAACTCCTCGCGGGCCAGGGCGTGCAGGCGGTCCTCCCCGTCCGGACCGGCCAGGTGCTCGCACGGCACGACGGCGAACTCCGGTTCGGCTCCCTCGGTGACCACCTGGACCGGCTCGCCGTCGACCTCGCGGAAGGTGGTGCGCAGGGCCTCGTGGCGCCGGGCGATCGCGGAGACGGCGCGCCGCCAGAGGTCCAGGTCGAGCGGGCCGCGGATCCGGGTGGCACCGCAGACGTTGTAGGCGGTGTCACCGGGCGTCAGCTGGTCCAGGAACCACATCCGCTGCTGCGGGAAGGAGGCCGGGAACCGGTGCTGCCGGGGCTCGGGGGCCTTCGGGCGGGCGGTGGCGGCGCGCTTGCGGCGCAGCGCCTCGGCCAGCAGGGCCCGCTTCTCGGTGGCCGAGAGGTTCGCGGGGTCGGGGGTGGTCATCGCACGTCCGTCCTCGGGTCCGTCCTCGTGGGTGTCGCGGGCGCTCATTCCTGGTCCTCCCGGTCGGCGGACTCCTCGGCGAGCAGGGCCTGGAGGCGGGCCTCCACCTCGTCGTCGGACAGGCTGTCGAGGTCCTCCAGCTCGTCCAGCCCGTCCAGCCGGTCCACGCCGTCGAGTCGGTCGATCCCGGTCAGGCCGGCGAGGCGGTCCGGGGCGTCGTCCGCCGTGCCGCGGCTCAGCGCCTCGATGGTGTCCCCGGCCCCGCCGGTCCCGCCGCCTCCGGCCCCGTCCAGCAGCTCGACGGTGTGGGCGACGGTGGGGGAGTGGAAGAAGTCCCGCAGGTCGAGCTCGGTCCCGAAGCGGCTCCGGATCCGGGTGTTGATCTGCACGGCGGCCAGCGAGTGGCCGCCCAGCGCGAAGAAGTCGTCGTGCACACCGACCTCCTGGACGCCGAGGACCTCCCGCCAGAGCGCCGCGACCGCCTCCTCCCGCTCGGTGGCCGGCGCCACGAACGGGGTCGCCAGGTCGGGCCGCGGGTGGCTGCCGCCCAGTGGCGCCAGGTGCTCCAACTCGCGGGCCAGCAGCGCCGGGGTGATCGAGCGGGCCATCCGGCGCAGCGCCGTGAAGTCCTGCGGGGTGACCACCAGATGGGCCGGCAGCTCGGGCTGCGCCAGGATCCGGGCGAACGCGGCCCGGCCGTCCGACTCGGTGAAGCCCTCGCCGAGCGCCGCCAGCACCCCGGCCGCCCCGGGCCCGGCGGCGGACCCGGCGCCGTCGCCCGCCGACCCGCCCGCCGGCTCTCCCGCCGACTCGGCCTCCGCGACGGTCTGCCCGATCTGGGCCAGCAGCGCCTCGACGTCATTGATCCGCTTGACCGTGAAGTCGGTCACCCGGACCAGCAACCGCCCCTCGGGGTCGAGGAGTTCGAGGTCGCAGCTGAGCGTCTCGCCGGTCGATCCGGCCGGGTGCCTGATCTCCACGGAGACCTCCACCGTGCCGGTCAGCGGGTGCAGGATCCGCAGGCTGCGGTAGGTCAGCGGCAGGTAGTACGGGTCCTCGGCGTGCAGCCGGAAGACGCCGCCGGCCATGTCGAGCAGCGCCGGGTGCAGCGGGTGGTCGTCGAGGTCGCCGAGGAAGGCGTCGTCCAGCCGGAGGGTGGCGAGCATCCGCCGTCCGCCGGTGCGGATCGTCTTCAGCACCTGCCAGCGCGGGCCGAACCAGAACCGCAGCGGCCCGCCGCCCTCCTCGAAGCGCTCGACGCCGAGCCGGCGGCGGATCTCCTCCTCGGTCGCCAGGACCTCGGTCACCTCGCAGCGGGCCTCCACCTCGGCCAGGTCCCGCACGACGTCCTCGCCGCGCTCGTGGAACGAGGCCGAGCCGGTGGCGTGGTCGCGCCACGGCGCGCCCGCGCCGGGACTGCTGCGGACCGTGAAGTGCGGGCGGCCGTCGCGCTCCTCGATCGTGGTGTACACCGTCCGGTGCTGCCCGTCGGGGACGATCACCGGCGTCATGAACAGCACGTCGTGCAGCTCGATCTCACGGTCGCCGGCCTGCTCGGCGAGCGCGGCCCGGACGAGTTCCAGGTAGGCGGTGCCCGGCACCAGGCCGTGACCCATCAGCCGGTGGTCGTCGACGATCCAGTGCTCCGCGGTGGAGAGCACGGTCTCGAAGACGCGGGTGCCGCCCTCGGCGCGGACCGGGCGCAGCAGCGGGTGGCCGCCCCCGGCGGACCCGGCGCCCGGTCCGGCGGAGACCGCCCGGGCGGTGAGCCCGGCGGCCATGCCGACGCCCTCCCAGGTGCCCCAGCCGAGCGAGGTCACCGGCCGGCCCCGCCGACGCCGTTCCTGGGCGAAGGCGTCCAGGAAGGCGTTGGCCGCGCCGTAGTCGCTCTGGCCGGGACCGCCGAGGACGGCGCTGACCGAGGAGCAGAGCAGGAAGAAGTCCAGCGGGTCGGCCGCGCACAGCCGGTCCAGCAGCAGGGTGCCGAAAGTCTTCGCCGCCAGCACGCCGTCGGCGTCCTCGCGGGTCCGGCGGGCGAGCATCCCGGTGGACGGCGCCCCGGCGGCGTGCACCACGCCGTTCAACGGGCCGAAGCGGGTGCGCAGTTCGGCGAGGGCGGCGCTCAGCGCCGGCTCGTCGGTGACGTCGGCCCGCAGGACGGCGATCCGCGCGCCGCGCTCCCGGAGCCGGTCGAGCCGGCGGATCCGCACACTGGTCGGGTCCTGCTCGCCGTGCGCGTCCAGCCAGGCCGGCCAGGCCTCCTCGGCGGGGAAGTCGGAGCGGCCGAGCAGTCCCAGGACGGGCGCCTCGGCGCCCGCGGCGAGCTGCTCGGCGAGGGCCAGGCCGACGCCGCCGAGCCCGCCGGTGACCAGGTAGACGCCGCCGTCGCGCAGCTGCGCGGGCCCGGCTCCGGAGGGGACGGCGGCGGCGTCGTGGGCGGTTTCCCGGGCGGTGCCGTCGGCGGGGAGGGGGAGGGCGTCGAAGTCGCGCACCCACCAGTGCCGGCCGCGCAGCGCCAGGTCGCGCTCCTCGGTGTCGCGCAGCAGCAGCTGGTGCACGGCGTGGACCGCCTCCTCCGCCGGGGCGGCCGGATCGGTCCCGGTGACGTCCAGCAGGCGGCAGCCGACGTCCGGCAGCTCCTGGGGGATCACCGTGCAGGGGCCGATCAGCAGGGCCTGCTCGGGCCGCAGCGGCTCGTCGCCGGTGACGCTGTGGACGCCCCGGCAGAGCACGTCGACGGCGACCGGTACGGCCGGGCGGGCGTCGGCGAGACCCTGGGCGAGGGCGGCCAGGCTGTCCAGGCCGAGCCGGCGGGCCGAGGCCAGCCGGGCGGTGTCGTCGTCGGAGGCGTCAGAGTCGTCGGGGCCGTCGGGGCCGTCGCCGGGGCCGGGGCCGTCGCCGAGGCTGAACAGGTGCACCAGGCGGATCGAGGTCGCGCCCCGCAGGTCCAGGGCACCGAGCAGCTCGGCGGCCTGCGCGCGGTCGGCCGGGTCCAGCGACCACGAGTGCTCCCCGCGGGCGTGCAGCCCGGGGACGCGCAGCCCGTCGCCGCGCGCGGAGCCGTCCCCGGTGCCGACCCGGACCACGGCGCCGCCCCGCTCGGCGAGCCGTCCGGCGAGCGCGGCGCCGAGACCGGTGCCGTCGCCGAGCACCACCCAGAGCGGTTCGCCGTCGCCCTCCCCGGCCGACCGGCTGGCGGCCCGCGGTGCGAGGCGCCGCCAGCCGGGCGTGCGGAACCAGTCCTCGACCGGCGCCGGGCCGGTCGGCCGGTCCTGCGCGCCGGTGGTGTCGGCGGTGGCGGCCGGGTCCGGGTCCACCCAGTAGCGCTGCCGCTGGAAGGCGTATCCGGGCAGCCGCAGCACCCGGCCGTCGGCGCCCGGCCGCAGGACGTCCCGCTCGACCGGCACGCCCGCGCTCCACAGCGCGCCCAGGGCCCGGCGCAGCCGGACCGGGTCGTCCTCCCGCTCGTGCGGGTGGCGCAGCGAGCCGACCACGGTCCGGCCCTCCTGCCAGGCGCCGTGCCGGCGGACGAAGTCGCCGAGGGTGTGGCCCGGGCCGACCTCCAGCAGCACCCAGGACGGGTCGGCGAGCAGCAGTCCGGCGGCGTCGGCGAAGCGGACCGGCTGCCGCAGGTGGCGGCCCCAGTACTCGGGGTCGGTCGCCTCCTCGTCGGTGATCCAGGTGCCGGTGACGTTGGAGCAGAACGGGATCAGCGGCGGGCTCAGCGGTACCGCGCGGACCGCCTCGACCAGCGGGTCGACGGCGCCGTCCATGGCCGCCGAGTGGAAGGCGTGCGAGGTGTGCAGCCGTCGGCAGGGGACGGCGGCCGCCTTCAGCCGGCGCTCCAGCGCGTCCACCGCGTCGGTCGGGCCGGAGGCCACGCTCAGCCCGGTGGAGTTGAGCGCCGCCACGGCGAGGCCGGCGCCGTCGGCCAGCCACGGCGCGAGGTCGGCCTCGGAGAGGAACACGGTGAGCATCGACCCGGGGGGCCTGCCCTGGACCAGCCGGCCCCGGGCCGCGACCAGCCGGACGGCGTCCTCCGGTGCGAACACGCCCGCCAGGCAGGCCGCGACGTACTCGCCGACGCTGTGGCCGGCCATCGCGCCCGGCCGCACGCCCCAGGCCTCCCACTGCCGGGCCAGCGCGTACTCCACCAGGAACAGCGCGGGCTGGGCGAACTCGGTGCGGGTCAGCCGCTCCGCCGCCGCCCCGGCCCGGCCGGGCGCGGGGAACAGCAGCGCCCGGAGGTCCTCGCCCAGCTCGGCGGCGAACAGCTCGGCGCAGCGGTCGAGTTCGGCCGTGAACACCGGCTCCCGTCGGTACAGGCCGCGGGCCATGTCCACGTACTGGGTGCCCTGGCCGGGGAAGAGGAAGGCCACCCGGGCCCCGTCGACGGCCTCGGCCGTCCCGGCGGCGGTCACGGCGCGCAGCGCGGCCACCGCCTCCGCCCGGTCCCGGGCCACCACGGCGCGGCGCCGGACGAAGACCTGCCGGCGGTGGGTGAGGGTGTGGGCGAGGTCGTCGAGCCGCACCTCGGGGTGGGCGTCCAGGTGGTCGGCGAGCCGCCGCGCGCCCTCCGCGACGGCCTCGGCGGTGCGCCCGGACAGCGGCAGCAGGACGGGCGCGGCGTCCCCCTCGGCAAGCGCGGACGCCGGGGCGCGCACCGGGGCCGGCTCGGGGGCGGGACCCTCCGCGAGCACCAGGTGCACGTTGGTGCCGCCGATGCCGAAGGAGCTGACCCCGGCCCGCCGGGGCTCCGCGCCCCGGGGCCACGGCCGCAGCCGGTCGTTGACGAAGAACGGGCCGGACTCCAGGTCGAGTTCCGGACCGGGCTTGGTGAAGTGCAGGGACGGCGGGATCGCCTCGTGCCGCAGCGCCAGCACCGTCTTGATCAGCGCGGCGACCCCGGCGGCGGCGTCCAGGTGACCGATGTTGCCCTTCACCGAGCCGATCGCGCAGCTGCCGGTGGCCACGGTGTCCTCGCGGAACGCCCGGGTCAGTGCGGCGATCTCGATCGGGTCGCCGAGCGGGGTGCCGGTGCCGTGGGTCTCCACGTAGCCGACCGAGCCGGCGTCGACCCCGGCCATCGCCAGCGCCTCGGAGACCACCGCGGCCTGACCGTCGACGCTGGGCGCGGTGTACCCGGCCTTCAGCGAGCCGTCGTTGTTGACGGCCGAGCCGAGCACCACGGCGTCCACGGTGTCGCCGTCGCGCCGCGCGTCGGCCAACCGGCGCAGCACCACCACGCCGACGCCGTTGCCGGGCACGGTGCCGGCCGCCGCCGCGTCGAACGGCCGGCAGTGCCCGTCCGGGGAGAGGATGCCGCCCGGCTCGTACTGGTAGCCCTGCGCGAGCGGGGAGCCGATCGACACACCGCCGGCCAGGGCTACGTCGCACTCGCCGTTGAGCAGGCTCTGGCAGGCCAGGTGGACGGCGGTGAGCGAGGTCGAGCAGGCGGTCTGCACGCTCATCGCCGGGCCGGTGAGCCCGAGTTTGTAGGCGACCCGGGTGGCCAGGAAGTCCTTGTCGGAGGCGAGCAGCGTCTGGTATGGGCCCGCCGAGTCGAAGGCCCGGCGGTTGGCCGTCACGTTGTGCAGCAGGTAGGTGTTCATCCCGGCTCCGGCGAACACCCCGATCCGGCCCTCGAACTCCTCCGGCACGCAGCCCGCCGACTCCAGGGCCTCCCAGGCGCACTCCAGGAACACCCGGTGCTGCGGATCCATGATCTCGGCCTCGCGGGGGCTGTAGCCGAAGAACGCCGCGTCGAAGCGGTCGGCCTCCGCGAGCACCCCCTTGGCCCGGACGTAGCCGTCCCGGCCGGACACCTCCGGGTCCACCCCGGCGGCGCGGAGTTCGGCCTCGGAGAGGACGGCGATCGACTCCCGGCCCTCCTCCAGGTTCCTCCAGAAGGTGTCGACGTCGGGGGCGCCGGGGAAGCGGCCGGCCATCCCCACGACGGCGATCTGGTCGAGTTCTTCGGACATCTCCGGCATCGGGGTCACCTGTCGCTCTCTCACATCGCGCTCTCAGGAACGGGCACGGCGCACGGCCGCCTGTTGCCGCCGGGCACCGGCCCGGCGTCGGTTCTCCGCGCGTTCGCGCGCGTCCGCCCCGGGGGCCGCGGACGGCTCCCCCTCGGGGCGGCTCAGATGGGCGGCCAGCGAGGCCACCGTGGGGTGCTGGAACAGTTCGACCATCGACACCCGGTGCCCGAGGTCCGCCGCGAGCAGCGACCGCAGCTCCGCCATCAGCAGGGAGTGCCCGCCGAGGTCGAAGAAGTTGTCGTGGGCGCCGACCCGCTCGACCCCCAGCACCGTGCGCCACAACCCGGCCAGCGACCGCTCCAGGCCGGCGCCGGGCGCGGTGAACGGCGCGCCCGCCGCGGCCCGGTCGTCGCCCGGCTCCGGCAGGGCGTTGCGGTCCACCTTGCCGCTCGGGGTGAGCGGCAGCGCGTCCAGCACCTCGAACACCGCCGGCACCATGTACCCGGGCAGCCGGCCGCGCAGGTGGACGGCCAGCTCGGCGGGCCCGGGCGGCGGCACCCCGGCGCCGTCCGCCGCCGTCAGGTACGCCACCAGCCGGACGTCCCCGGTCCGGTGCGGACGGGCCGTCACCACCGCCTCCCGGACCCCCGGGTGCCCGGCCAGCACGGCCTCGATCTCGCCGAGCTCGATCCGCAGGCCGCGCAGCTTCACCTGGTGGTCCAGCCGGCCCAGGTACTCCACCGCGCCGTCCTCGCGGAACCGCGCGAGGTCCCCGGTCCGGTACAGCCGCGCCGTCGGGTCCGGGTCGAACGGGTCCCGCACGAAGCGCTCGGCGGTCAGCTCGGGCCGGTTCAGGTAGCCGCGTGCCAGGCCCCGGCCGCCGATGTGCAGCTCCCCCGGCACCCCGACCGGCACCGGTCGCAGCGCCGCGTCCAGCACGAGGATCCGGGTGTTGGCGATCGGCCGGCCGATCGGCACCGGCCGCCGGGGATCGGCGTCCGGTCCGCAGGTCCAGTGGGTCACGTCGACGGCCGCCTCGGTCGGACCGTACAGGTTGTACAGGGCGGCGGAGGAGCGGGCCAGGAACCGGTCCTGGAGGTCGCGCGGCAGCGCCTCGCCGCTGCACACCACCCGGCGCAGGCTGACGCACTCCTCCACCGGTTCCCGGAGGAACGCCTGCAGCATCGACGGCACGAAGTGCACCGTCGTCACGCCCTCCGCGCGGATCGTCCGGGCCAGGTAGCCGGTGTCCCGGTGGCCCCCGGGCCGGGCCAGGACCAGCGTCGCCCCGGTCGCCAGCGGCCAGAAGAACTCCCACACCGACACGTCGAAGGAGAACGGCGTCTTCTGCAGCACGCGGTCGTCGGCGTCCAGCCGGTAGGCGTCCTGCATCCACAGCAGCCGGTTGCGGATCGCCGCGTGCCCGTTCATGACGCCCTTGGGGGTGCCGGTCGAGCCGGAGGTGTAGATGACGTAGGCGAGGTCCTCGTCGCCCACCGCGACCCCCGGAGCCGTGTCCGGCTCGTCGCCCGGGGTCGCCTCGAACTCCTCCACGCACAGCACTTCGGCCCCGACCCCCGGCAGCCGCCCGAGCACCCGGCGCTGGGTGAGCAGCACCGGCACCCGGGCGTCCCGCACCATGTGCTCCAGCCGGGCCGCCGGCAGCTCCGGGTCCAGCGGCAGGTACGCGCCGCCCGCCTTCAGCACCGCCAGCAGCGTCACCACCAGCTCCGGCGCGCGCTCCATGCCGACGCCCACCACCACGTCCCGCCCGACTCCGAGCCGGCGCAGCCGGTGGGCGAGCCGGTTGGCCCGCCGGTCCAGCTCGCCGTAGCCCACCGAACGGCCCTCGAACCGCAGCGCCGTCGCCTCCGGGTGCAGCCGCGCCCGCTCCTCGAAGGCCTCGTGGAGCCGGCCGGCCCCGGCCGGCCACTCCCGGGCGGTCGCGTTGAACTCCACCAGCACCCGGTGGCGTTCGGCGTCCGTCAGCAGCTCCAACTGCTCCACCGGCCGCTCCGGCGCCGCCAGCGCCTGCTCGGCCAGCCGGCGGAAGTGCGCCGCCAGCCGGGCGACGGTGGACTCGTCGAACAGGTCGCGGTCGTACTCGAACCAGCCGCTCAGCCCGCCGTCCCGGTCGAAGGCCTGGAGCTCCAGGTCGAACCGCGCGCCGCCGCTGCGCACCAGCACCTGTTCCAGCCGGGCACCGTCCAGGGTGAGGTCCGGCACGGCCTCCCGGCCGTAGGCGAAGCTCACCTGGTACACCGGAGGCCGGCTGAGGTCCCGCGCCGTGTTCAGCTCCCCGACCACCAGCTCGAGCGGCACCTCCTGGTGCGCGTAGGCGCCCAGGCAGGAGGCCTTCACCCGGTCCAGCACCTCGGTGAAGGACGGCTCCCCGTCCAGCTCGGTGCGGATCGGCAGGGTGTTGACGAAGTAGCCGATCAGCGGCTCCAGTTCGGGCCGGTCACGGACGGCCGTGGGCACGCCGACCAGGACGTCCCGGCTGCGGCCGTACCGGGAGAGCAGCACCGTGAAGACGGCCAGCAGTGCCATGTAGGTGGTCGCGCCGCGCCGGTGGGCGAGGGCGGACAGCCCGCGCACCAGCGGTTCGGGCAGCTCGAACGGCAGCGCGCCGCCGTTGAAGCCCTGGACGGCGGGCCGCGGCCGGTCCGTCGGCAGCTCCAGCGCGGCCGGCGCCCCGGCCAGCCGCTCCCGCCAGTACGCCAACTGCTCGGCCCAGCGGCCCTGTTCGTGCTGCTCGCGCTGCCAGACCGCGAAGTCGGCGTACTGCACGGGCAGCTCCGGCAGCGGCGACGGCCGACCGGCGGCGAACGCCTCGTACAGGGCGGCCAGTTCGGACAGCAGCACCCAGAACGACCAGCGGTCGGAGACCAGGTGGTGCAGCGCCAGCACCAGCACCGACTCGTCCTCGGCGGTGCGCAGCAGGGCCAACCGCAGGGGTGGACCGGTCTCCAGGTCGAACGGCTCGCCGATCGCGGCGGCCACGATCCGCTCGTCCAGCTCGGCCGGGGTGAGGGCGGCGTGGCGCAGGTCGATCTCCGGCAGGTCGGTGTCGGGCCGGTCGGTGCGGTCCGATTTCCTTGCCGCGTGGACCACTTGGACCGGGCGGCCGTCGCGCAGACCGAAGGTGGTGCGCAGCGACTCGTGCCGGCGGACCACCTCGCGCAGCGCCGCCCGCAGCACCCGCGCGTCCACCGGCCCGCGCACCCGCACCGCGCCCGGGACGACGTAGGCCGGGTTCGCCGGCCGTACCTGTTCCAAGAACCACATGCCCTGCTGGAACAGCGAGAGCGGGAACACGTCCTCGGTGGTCTCCGGTGCCGCGGTGCCGGCCTCGGCCGCACTCCGCCGTTCGGCGAGCAGCTGGTCCAGCCGCGCCCGCTGCGCCGGGGTCAGTGCGGCGAGGCGCTCCTCGAGCTCAGTCATCGACCCGCTCCGACTCCTGGGTGACCTGTTCCAGGAGGGCGAGCAGCTCGGCGGTGACGTCGGTGGTGCTCGCCGGGGTGCGGTCCGTGGTGCTCTCCGCGGTGCGGTCCGTGGCGCGGGCCACCCGGCGGATCGCCGTGGCCTCCTCGCCGGCCGCCGTCCCTGGCCCGGCCGCCGCCAGCCCCTCGACCACCTGGAGGGCGAGGCTGCGGACCGTCGCGCCCTTGAGGAAGTCGGCGACCGTCACCTTGACCCCGAGCCGGCCCTGGATCTCGTTGCGCAGCTCCACGGCCATCAGCGAGTCGAGCCCGAGGCCCGACAGCGGCGCGTCGGCGTCGACGGCGGACCCGCGCGACCCCAGGGCGGTGCGCACCCCGGCTGTCAGCCCGGTGACCAGCGCCTCGATCCGCTGCTCGGCGGGCAGCCCCAGCAGCTCCTCGGCGGTCGGCAGCGCGCTCGCCGCCGCCCGGCCCGGCGCGCCGGGCAGCTGCCGCGCCGGGACCGTGCGAGTGGGAGCCGTGCGGGTGGACTCGACACGGGTGGGTGCCGTGCGGGTGGGCGCTGTGCGCGTCGGCGCCGTCCGCCCGGTGCGCGCGGCAGGCCCCGTCGGCCGGGCGGCCGGCTGGGGTGAGCGGCGGGCGGCCGTCGTCGCGCCGCCGTCGCCGCTCGGCTCGTGCCAGCAGCGGGTGGCGGCGAACGGGTAGTGCGGCAGCGCCGTCCGGGCGCGGGCGTGGTCCCGGTCGAACCCGGCCCAGTCGACCTCGGCCCCCTCGACGTACAGCCGGCCGAGACTGCCCAGCAGGACCTCCCAGTCGTCGTACTTCGGCCGCAGACTGGGCAGCATCAGCACGTCGTCGCCGGTCAGCACCTCGCGGACCAGGCCCAGCAGGGTCGGCGCCGGACCGACCTCCAGGAAGGTCCGGTACCCGAGCCCGTACAGGGCCCGCACCCCGTCCGCGAACAGCACCGGCTGCCGGGCGTGCCGCAGCCAGTAGTCGGTGTCCAGCGGCCGGTCCCACGGCCAGAGCGCACCGGTCAGGTTGGACAGCAGCGGGATCGCGGGCGCGCCGAACGGGACCTTCTCCAGGGCGGTGCGCAGCGGCTCCAGCACCGGCTCGACCAGCGGGGAGTGCGAGGAGGTGGAGATGCGTAGCCGCCGCACCTCGGCACCGCGCGCGGTGAAGGCCTCGCAGACCGCCTCGACGACCTCCCGCACACCCGAGACGGTGGTGTTCGCCGGACCGTTGACCGCGGCGACCGCGACCAGTGCGGCGTCGTGGCGGGCGAGTTCGGCGGTGACCTCGTCCGCCGGGGCGGAGATCGCCGCCATCGCGCCGGACTCCGCGAGCCGCTGGAGCAGCCGGCCGCGTTCGGCGACCAGCCGCAGGCCGTCCTCCAGCGACAGCGCGCCCGCGAAGCACGCGGCGGTGTACTCGCCGAGGCTGTGGCCGATGACGGCGGCCGGCTCCACGCCCCACGAGCGCCAGAGCCCGGCCAGCGCGAACTCCACGGCGAACAGGCCGGGTTGAGCGAACTCCATGGTGTTGATCAGCTCGCCGTCCGCCGCCGAGGCCGGGTACAGGGCGGAGAGCAGCGGCGCCGGCAGGACGTCCCGCAGAATCTCGTCGCACGCGTCCAGGGTGCGCCGGAAGAGCGGCTGCGTCTCGTACAACTGCCTTGCCATGCCCGCGCGTTGCGGACCCTGGCCGGTGAACAGGAAGACCGGTTCGGCGGCCGGTCCCGGCCCGGACGCGGTGGCGCCCTCCGGACGGCCCAGCAGCAGCCCCTCGCCCGGGTCGTCGCGGACGAAGTCCGCCAGCCGCTCGGCGAGTTCGCCGGGGGAGGCGCCCACGGCGGCGAGGCGGTGCGGGAAGTGCGAGCGGCCGGTGTTCGCGGAGAAGCACAGATCGGCGGCGGTCTCCGGCCCGGCCGTCGCCAGCCGGTCCTGGTAGCGCCGGGCGAGCTTCAGCAGGGCGCTGCCGCTCTTCGCCGACAGGGCGAGCACGGAGAGCGGGCGGCCGTCCTCCGGCGCGGCGGCCGGATGCTCCGGTGCCTGCTCGACGATCAGGTGCGCGTTGGTGCCGCTGAAGCCGAAGCTGCTCACACCGGCCAGCCGCCGCGCCCCGTCGGACGGCCACGGGGTGAGCGCGGTCGGCACGGCGAAGGTGGTCCCGTCGAAGGAGATGTGCGGATTGAGCTCGCCGAAGTGCAGATTGGCCGGGATCTGCCCGCGGTCGACGCAGAGCGCGGCCTTGATCAGCCCGGCGATCCCGGCCGCGGCCTCCAGGTGGCCGAGGTTGGTCTTGACGGCGCCCAGGTGCAGCGGCGCGCCCTCCGGCCGGCCGTAGACCTCGGCCAGCGCGGCCACCTCGATCGGGTCGCCCAGCTTGGTGCCCGCGCCGTGCGTCTCGATGTAGCCGATCCGCTCCGGGCCGACCCCGGCGGCGGCCAGCGCCCGGCGGAACACCTCGCGTTGCGCGGCGCCGTTGGGCGCGGTCAGGCCGGAGCTGCGGCCGTCCTGGTTGACGGCCGAGCCGCGGATCACCGCGAGCACCCGGTTGCCGTCGCGCCGCGCGTCCGACAGCCGCTTGAGCACCACGACGCCGCAGCCCTCGCTGCGGACGAAGCCGTTCGCCGACGCGTCGAAGGTCTTGCAGCGGCCGTCGTCGGCGAGCATCTCCGGGAACTGCGAGAAGGAGATCGCCGCGTCCGGGGAGATCACCGCGTTGACGCCGCCGGCCATCGCCAGGTCGCACTCGCCGAGTCGCAGGTTCTGGCACGCCTGGTGCACGGCGACCAGCGAGGAGGAGCAGGCGGTGTCGACCGAGACGCTCGGCCCGCGCAGGTCCAGCAGGTAGGAGAGCCGGCCGCTGGCGATGCTGTGCGCGATGCCGGTGCTGGCGTGGGCGGTGATGTCCTGCGGCTCGCGGAACAGCAGTCCGGCGTAGTCGTTGCTGCAGATCCCCAGGAACACCCCGGTCCGGCTGCCGGCCAGGGCGGTCGGTGCCTGCCCGGCGTCCTCCAGCGCCTCCCAGGCCACCTCCAGCACCAGCCGCTGCTGCGGGTCCATGGACACCGCCTCGCGGCGGGAGATGCCGAAGAACTCGTGGTCGAAGCGGTCGATCCGGTCCAGGAAGCCGCCCCACCGGGTGCTGTGCCTGCCCGGGGTGCGCGGCTGCTCGTCGTAGAAGGCGTCGACGTCCCAGCGGTCGGCCGGGATCTCGCCGATGGTGTCGGTGCCGGCGCTCAGCAGCTCCCAGTAGGACTCGGGGTCGGTGACCCCGCCGGGGAAGCGGCAGCCGACACCGACGATGGCGATCGGTTCGGAGCGGGCCCGCTCGTGGTCGTCGATCCGGCGCTGCATCCGCTCCATCGTCAGATAGGCGCGCTTCATCGCGGTCATCGAGCCGGAACGCTCCTCGGGGGTGTCGCCCCGGGTGGTGTCCTCGTGCGTGGTCATCGTCCCTGCCCCCGGTCGGTCGGATCGGCACTGGCGTCGAACTGCTCGGTCTTGGCGAGGAGGAGCGCTTCGAGGTCGCTCTCGGAGAGCCCGTCGAGGTCGTCGAACCCGTCGAGGTCCTCGGCGGATTCGAAGGCAGCGGAGGTGGCCGTCGTCGGCACGGCGGTGGTCGGGGCCTCCTCGGCTCCCCGGACCGGAGGCGCGGCGGCCGTGCCGTTCGTCCCGGCCGTCCCGGCCTCCAGGGGGATGCCCATCCGCTCGGCGAGGAACGGCACCAGCGCGTCCAGCGTCGGGTACTGCCACCCCAGCGTGGCGGGCAGCGGCACCCCGAGCGACAGCTCCAGCCGTGAACGCAGCTCCAGGGTGCGCATCGAGTCGAAGCCGAGGCCGGCCAGCGGCGCCGCGCTGTCGACCGCCGCCGCGTCCGCCGCGTCGGGCCCGTCGAGCACCACGGCGGCCAACTCCCGGCAGTGCCGGACCAGCACGGCCCGCCGGCGCCGGCCCGGTTCGACCGCCAGCAGCTGCCGCCGGAGCGCCTCCCCGCCGTCGGACTCCTCGGCCGGGGCGCCGGCCCCGGCCGCCGACCGGACGATCGCCGCCGGGCTGCCCAGCAGCCGGCCGAGGGACGCCAGGCCCGCGCCGTCCACGCTCAGCCCGGGCAGCCCGCGAGCCCGCCGGTGCTCGGCGAGCGCGTCCAGGCAGGCGCCGAGCGCGGTCTCCCGACCGGGGGCGCCGGCCGGGTCGGACAGCACGAGGAAGTCCAGGGTCCGCCCGGCGGTGGCGCGGTGGAGCCGCCAGGCCTCGGCGGCCCGGGCGGCGGCGGTGTCCAGCGGGTCGTCCCGCTCGGCCGCCTCCGGGGCGCCGCCGTCCGGGCCGGACGCGAGATGCACCACACCGGCCAGCGGCGCCGCCGGGGTGTCGAGCCGGGCCAGCAGGTCGGCCAGCGGGTCGCCGGGCGAGCTGGTGGCCGCTTCGGCGTCGGACAGGTCCGCGACCGGCAGCGCCACCTCGACGCCCCGGGCGCGCAGTTCGGCCACGGCCTGCTCCGCCGCGGCGTCGGGGGCGGCCCCGGGCGAGCGGAGCAGGGTGATCCGGCGGGCGCCCAGCTCCGCCAGCCGCCGGGCCGCCGCCAGGGCGGCCGGTGCGGTGCCCCCGGTGACCAGGTAGCCGGCCTGCGGCCGGACGACCGAGCGGATCGGCGGCACCGCGAGCTCCGGCGCCGGCTCCGGCCGCAGCACCAGCTTGCCGATGTGCCGGGCCTGCGCCATGGTGGCGAAGGCCTCCCGGGCCTCGGCGAACGGGCGGACGGTGACCGGCAGCGGCCCGAACCCGCCGCTGTCGAAGCCCCGCACCACCTCCTCGAACAGCTCGGCCAGCAGCGCCGGCCGGGCGTAGAAGGTGTGGTCCAGGTCGACGGCGAACAGCGCGCGGTTCCCCTTGAGGTGGCCGAGGCCGACCGGGCTGTCGTCGTGGATGTCGCGCTTGCCCAGCTCGACGAACCGGCCGCCCGGCGCCAGCAGCGCCAGTCCGCGCCGCAGCGCCTCCCCGGTCAGCGAGTTGAGCACCACATCGACCCCGCGCCCGTCGGTGGCCGCCGCGACCTCCTCGGCGAAGCCGACCGAGCGGGAGTCCATCACCCGCTCCACGCCGCCGAGTTCGCGCAGGAAGCGGCGCTTCTCGGGCGTCCCGGCGGTCGCGAACACCCGTGCCCCGCCCCGGCGGGCCACCGCCAGCGCGGCCAGGCCCACCCCGCCGCTCGCCGAGTGGACCAGCACCGTCTCGCCCGCCCGCAGCCCGGCCAGGTGGCCGAGCGCGTACACGGCGGTCAGGAAGGCGACCGGCACGGCCGCCGCCTGCGCGTCGTCGAGGGCCGCCGGCCGCGGCGCCACCAGGTGCGCCTCGGTGGTGGCGTACGCCGCCAGCGCGGACGGCGCCACCGCCATCACCGGGTCGCCGACCCGGAAGCGCTCGACGCCCGCGCCGACCGCGCTCACCCGGCCCGCGCACTCGACGCCCAGCGGGACCGTGCCGGCCGCGCCGGGGTAGGCGCCCATCGCCTTGAGCACGTCGCTGAAGTTCAGCCCGGCCGCCGCGATCTCGATCTCGACCTGGCCCGGCCCGGGCGCGGTCCGCTCCCAGCGGGTCGGCGTCAGGCTCTCCAGGAGGCCCGGCCGGACCGCCAGGATCCGCTGGTTGGTGTCCAGCTCCGGGTCGAACGGCCGTCGCTGCCACGTCGGTTCGGTGCCGTCGGCGGAGTCCTGCGGCACCCGGACGGGGGCGTACCTGAGCGGTCCGCGCAGCGCGGCCGAGGGCTCCCCGGCCGGGCGCAGCAGAACGTCCAACAGTCGGGAGGCGTCGTCCCGCCCCGGGTCGGGGTCGAGGTCGACGACCAGCGGCCGGGGCGCGTCGTGCTCGGTCGCGGCCTCGCCGACCGCACCCCACAGCAGGGCCTGGGCCGGGTCGGGCGCGCCGTCCCGCTCGGTCACCCGCTGCGCGCCCCGGGTCAGCAGCACCAGGCGGGGGCCGCCGGGCAGCCCCTCGGCGGCCAGCTTCCGGAGCAGCCGCGGCGCCGGGCGGACGACGGCCCCGCGCTCCTCGGTCAGCGGGAACGGCGCCGGACCCCCCGGGCCGTCCGTTGCCGGCCCGTCCGGCACCGGGCCGGTGGCGGCGTCCAGGCCCCAGGCGTACAGGACACCGGCCCACGGTTCGTCGCCGGCCGCGCGCAACTCCTTGAGCAGGGCGGTGAGATCCTCGGGCCGCCCCGGGTCGAGTTCGTACCGCAGCGGGTCGAGCCGCCGGGATGCGCTGCCCGCGGTGACGGTCACCCAGCTGCCGCGCCGGGCGAGGAGTTCCGCGCCCAGGGCCGCGGCCGTGCCGGCGCGGTCGGCGAACAGCAGCCACCGGCCGGGCGCCCCGGCCGTCGCCGCGCCCGCGCCGTCCCCGGCGGCCGCCCACTCCAGGGCGAACAGGGCCCGCCCGGCGTCGGCCGCCGCGGCTCCGCCCGCCGTGCCGGTCGCGGCCGGTTCGACGGCGGGCGTCGGTGCCGGTTCGACGGCGGGCGTCGGTGCCGGGTCGGGGGCCGGCGGTGTGGCGGGCGAATCGACGAAGGATGCCGGATCGGGGGCGTAACGGCGGCGCTGCCAAGGGTAGTTCGGCAGGTCGAGGACGGCCCGGGGCAGCATCGCGGGCGGGCCGTCGGCACCCTCGACGTCGTCCCGGCCGTGGTCGCGCTCGCGCTCGGCGAGCACCACCCCGGGCGGCGCACCGCCCTCGGCGAGCCCGTGCAGCGCCCGCAGCGCGGCGGTCCGGTCGGCGGCGGTGATCCGGGCCCGCCAGCGGTGCCGGGCGCGCCCGGCACCCGCCGAGTACGCGAACGCCGGGTAGCTGGCGTCCGGCAGCCCGGCGAGCCGGCCGTGGAAGGCACCGGCCAGGGCGCGGACCGCCTCCGGGGTCCGCGCGGAGAGCTCGAAACCCTCGACCGGGACGGCGCCGGTGACCGGCGCGCCGTCCTCCTCGGGCGCGCCGAGGATCACCTGGGCGTTGGTCCCGCCCATGCCGAAGGCGCTCACCGCCGCGTGCCGCCCGGCCCGCTCCGGCCAGGGCCGCAGCGTCGTGGGCAGGGTGATGCCGGTGCCGTCCAGGTCGATCAGCGGGTTGAGGGTGGCGAAGTCGGCCAGCGGCGGCACCTCGCGCCGGCGCAGGCACAGCACCGCCTTCACCAGGGAGATCACCCCGGCCGCGGACTCCGGGTGGCCCAGATTGGCCTTGACCGAGCCGACGGTCAGCTCGGCCCCGCCGTTGCGGCGGCCCAGCGCGGCGGCGATGGCCTCCATCTCGATGGTGTCGCCGAGCGAGGTGCCCGTCCCGTGCGCCTCCACCAGGCCGATGTCGGCGGCGGCGAGCCCGGCGTCGGCCAGGGCCGCCTCGATCAGCGCGACCTCCGACAGCACGTTGGGCGCGGTGAAGCCGGTCGAGCGGCCGGTCTGGTTCACCGCCGAGCCGTGCACCACCGCGTGCACCCGGTCGCCGTCGCGCCGCGCGTCCTCCAGCCGCTTGAGCACCAGGACGCCGCAGCCCTCGCCCCGGGTGAAGCCGTTCGCCCGGGCGTCGAAGGGCCGGCACCGCCCGTCCGGCGACAGGGTGCCCGCCAGCTGGTGCAGCCGGGTCGCGCGCGGCGAGAGCACCAGGTTCACCCCGCCGGCGAGCGCCACGTCGCACTCCCGGCGGGCCAGTGCCTGGCGCGCGAGATGGACCGACACCAGGGAGGAGGAGCAGGCGGTGTCCACCGTGATCGCCGGGCCGGCCAGCCCGAGCGCGTACGCGACGCGGCCCACCGTGAAGCAGTGGCCGTTGCCGCCGGCCCAGTGGGTGTCCGGCTCGCCGCGGTGCCAGTCCCAGTACTCCTGGCCGGTGATCCCGACGAACAGCCCGGTGCGGGCCTCGTCCAGCCGGTCCGGCGGGAGCGCCGCGTTCTCCAGCGCCTCCCAGGCGACCTCCAGCAACAGCCGCTGCTGCGGGTCGACGCCCCGGGCCTCCGCGGCGCCCATCCCGAAGAACTCCGCGTCGAAGTCCATCACCTCGTCCAGGAATCCGCCCGTGTGCGGCAGCCGCTCCCACTCGGCGGCGAAGGGACCGCGCCGTCCGGCGGGCAGCGGGCCCACCAGGTCGCGGCCCTCGGCCAGGGCGGACCAGTAGCCGTCCAGGTCGGCGATGCCGCCGGGGAGCCGCAGCCCGATGCCGACCACCGCCAGCGGGCCGGTGCCGCTCGCGGCGTCCAGCTGGGCGCGCAGCTTGCGGACGGTGTCGAGCGCCCGGGTGAGCGGGGTGGGCGCGGGGGCGGGATTCTGCTCCGCGTTCTGCTCCGTCATGGTGCTCAGCCCTCGCCGTCCGTGTCGGCACTGCCGTCGGCCGGGGCCCCGGAGCCGTCCGGAGCCCCCTCCTCGCCGGCCGCCGGGTCGCCGAGCAGCCGCTCCGCCAGCACCGCGGAGAGCGCCCGCGGCGTGCCGTACGTCCACAGCAGGGTCGGCGACAGCCGCAGCCCGAACGCCGCCTCCAGCCGGTTGCGCAGCTCCAGGCCCATCAGCGAGTCCAGCCCCAGGGACTTGAACGGCGTGTCCCGGTCGATCGCCCCGGCGTCCAGCCGCAGCACCCGCCCGGCCAGCTCCTCCACCTTGGCCTCCAGCAGCCCGGGCCAGCGCTCCCGGGGCGCCTCGCGCAGTTCGGCGAGGAAGGCCGCACCCGCGCTGCTGCCGCTCCCGCCGTGCCGGGCCAGCTCGCGCAGCGCGCTCCAGCTGTCCAGCGTCGCGGTGTCCGGGTACGCCTCCAGGTACTGCCGCAGGTCGATCGGCACATAGGCGACCACCGGCTCGTCACCGCCGAGGAAGCCCTCCAGGGCCCGCCACGCCTCGTCGGTGGTGAACCCGGCCATGCCGCGCTCGGCGAGCCGGGCCCCGCGGTGGTCCTCCGCGGCGGCCAGCCCGACGTCGCTGAACGGGCCCCACTGCACGCTCAGCGCGGGCAGCCCGCGCCGTCGCCGGGCGACCGCCAGCGCGTCCATGAACGCGTTGCCCGCCGCGTAGGCGGCCTGGCCGGCGTTGCCGAACAGCGCCGCCGCCGAGGAGAACAGCAGGAAGAAGTCCAGCGGATCGCCCTCGGTGACCGCGTCCAGATGGACCGCGCCGTCCACCTTGGGCGCCAGCACCCGCCGCAACTGATCGCCCGTCAGATTCAGCACGGTGGCGTCGTCCAGCAGACCGGCGGCGTGCACCACACCCCGCAGCGGCGGCAGTTGCTCCCGGACCCGGCGCACCGCCGCCGGATCGGCCACGTCCGCCGCGAAGGTCTCCACCCGCACGCCGCGCCCGCGCAGCGCCTCGATCCGGGCCGCCGCGTCCTCCCGCGGCGCCGAACGGCCGACCAGCGCCAGCCGGCCCGCCCCGCGCTCCGCCATGAACTCCGCCAGCGACAGGCCGAGCGCCCCGAGCCCACCGGTGATCAGGTAGGTGCCGTCACCCCGGAACCGGCCGTCGCGCAGCGGCTCCGGCGCCACCGAGACCACCGTCGACGGGTCCGACAGCACGAACTTCCCGATGTGCCGGCCGCGCGACATCTCCCGCAGCGCCTCGGCGGCCTCCGCGAACGGGTAGGAGAGCACCGGCAGCGGCGCCAGCTCGCCCGCCTCGACCCGCTCCCACACCTCGGCGAACAGCCGGGTGAACAGCGCGGGCCGCCGGGCGATCACCGCGGCGAGGTCCAGCGAGGCCAGCGCGATGCCCTTGCGGAACGCGTCCAGGGCCAGCGTGCGCCCGCCGTAGATGTCGGCCTTGCCGACCTCGACGAACCGCCCGCCCTCGGCCAGCACCTCCAGGCCCAGCGGGATCGCCGCGCCCGTCAGCGAGTTGAGCACCACGTCCACCCCGCGCCCACCGGTCGCCCCGCGCACCCGGTCCGCCCAGGCGAGGTCCCGGGAGTCGAAGACGTGCTCCACGCCCAGCTCGCGCAGCCGCGCCCGCTTCTGCTCGCTGCCCGCCGTGGCGATCACCTCGGCGCCCAGCAGCCGCGCCACCGCGATCGCCGCCAGCCCCAGACCGCCCGCCGCCGAGTGGATCAGCACCGTCTCGCCCGGCGCCAGCGCCGCCAGGTGCCGCAGCCCGTACCAGGCGGTGACGGTCACCGCCGGGAACGCCGCCGCGTCCGCGTCCGCCATCCCCGCCGGGACGTGCTGCGCGTGGTCGGCGAGCACCGTCCAGTGGGTGGCGAGCGCGCCCCCGCTGGTGCAGGCCACCACCCGGTCGCCGGGGGCGAAGCGCGTCACGCCCTCGCCCGTCCTGGTCACCACGCCCACCCCGTCCAGACCGAGCAGCCGGGCGTCGGCCGACGGGTCCGGGTAGGTGCCCATCACCTTCATCACGTCGATGAAGTTCAGCGCCGCCGATCCGACCGCGAGCTCGATCTCCCCGGCGCCCGGCGCACGCCGTTCCAGCGGGCGGAACGCCAGCCCGTCCCAGCCGCTCCGACCGTCCGGGGCGAGCCGGAACGGCTGCGGCTGCGCGGCCGCCCGCCAGTGCGGCCGGTCGCCGTCGGCCGGCGCGTCCGCGGCCCCGGCCGCACCGCGCACCAGCCGGCCGACCAGCCGGTCCCCGGCCTTCAGCACCACCTGGTCCGCGCCGTCCTCGGTGAGCAGCTCGACGGCGCACCGCGCCGCCCAGTCGGCGTCGTCACCGGCCACGTCCACCAGCACCGGCCGCAGCTCGGGGTGCTCGCGGCGCAGCACCCGCCCGAAGCCCCAGTACAGGGCCGCGCCCGGATCCGACGTCCCGGCCACCGACGGCGGCAGTTGCGCGTCGGCGGTCACCACGACCAGCCGGGGCACCAGCGGGCGCGCGGAGCAGGCCCGCACCAGCGCGGCCAGCGCCAGCAGGCCCGCCCGCTGGGCGTCCGGCCCGGCGTCCGCGCGCGGCGCCAGGAAGACCACGCCGCCGAGCCCCTCGACCGGGGCCAGCCGCTCCTCCCAGAGCTCGGTCCGCTCGGCCGCCGCGCCGTCCGCCACCTGGGCCAGCGCCGTCGCGCCGTGCGCGCCCAGCGCCTCGGCCAGCTCGCCCGCCCGCGCCCAGGCCGCCGTGCCGCCGACCGCGTCGGCGGTGCACACCGCCCAGCCGCCGTGCCCGTCCCCGTCCGTGTTGCCGTCCGCTCTGCCGTCCTCGGGGCGGGCCTTCGGCCGGAACTCCAGCCGGTGGATCCGCTCGGCGTCCGCCGCACCCGGATCGGCCGAGGCCGCCAGCGCCCGCATTCGCAGTCCCAGCAGACTCAGCACCGGCCGCCGGAGCGCGTCGAACAGGAACAGGTCGACCTCCTCGCCGTCGTCCCGGCGCACCGCGTGCGACCACAGCGCCGTGACCGGCTCCGCCAGGTCCTGGTGCACATGGACCCGGCCCACCCCGACCGGCACCGCCGCCCCCTCGCCCGGGAACAGCGGGACCGACGCCTGCAGCGCCGCGTCCCACAACGCCGGGTGCAGCCGGTGCGGGTGACCGCCGGCCAGGCAGCCCTCCGGCAGCCGCACCTCGGCCAGGCACTCCGCGGCCCCGGCGCGCAGCTCCACCACACCCTGGAACGCCGGACCGTAGTTCAGTCCCCGGGCCGCGCAGTCGGCGTAGAACGCGTCGCCCGGCGAGGCCTCCAGACCGAGCAGCCGCTCGGGGAAGGCCGGCACCCGCGGTGCGGTGTCCTCCGCCAGCACCCGCGCCGAGGCGTGCCGCACCCAGCCCTGCCCTCCCGGCTCCAGCGAGGAGAGCGTGAAGCTGCCCCCGCCCGTCACATCGTCCCGCCAGCCCAGCGCCACCGTCACCGGCTCCTCGGTGAGCGTCAGATGGCTGTGCAGGCCCACGTCCGCCAGCGTGCGGTGTGCGCCGCCGGTCCGGGCCAGCGCCGTCCGCAGCGCCAGCTCCAGCATCCCGGTGCCGGGCAGCACCACCGCGTCGTACACCCTGTGGTCGCGCACCCACGGGATGTCCGCCGGCGCCAGCTCCAACGTCCCCGTCCAGGCGCCCTGTTCGGTCACCGACGGCACCAGCCGCAGCTCCTCCCCGGCGCCGCTCCCGGCCCGCCGGCGCACCTGCTCCACCCAGTGGACGGTGCGCTGCCACGGGTACGGCGGCACCGGTGCCCAGGCGTCCCGCGGCAGACCGCCGAACGGCTCCAGCCCGCTCACGTACGCCCGGGCCAACGACGCGCGCACCGTGCCCGGCGAGCCCTGGTCGCGCCGCAGCGTCGACAGCACCTGCGGCGGGACGGGCCGCTGCGCCGCCAACTGCTCCAGCGCCGGGGTGAGCACCGGGTGCGGGCTGATCTCGACCACATGGGTCACCCCGGTGTCGAACAGCCGCTCCATCGCGTCGGCGAACATCACCGGCCGGCGCAGGTTGTCCACCCAGTAGCGGGCGTCCAGCTCCGGCCCCTCCAACGGAGCCACCCGCACCGTCGACATCAGCTCGACGGCGCCCCGGCCCGGGCGCACCGACCGCAGCGCCGCCAGCAGGTCGTCCTCCAGCTCGTCCATCTGCGGGCTGTGCGAGGCGTAGTCCACGTTGACCAGTCGGCAGAAGGTGCCCTCGGCCTCCAGCAACTCCTTGAGCGCCAGCACGAGTTCGGTGTCACCGGAGAGCACGCAGCTGTTCGGGCCGTTGTTCACGGCCAGCGAGACGCCCTCCTCGAAGCCGGACAGCGCCGCCTTCGCCGCGTCCAGCGAGAGGTCCACCGCCAGCATCCGGCCCCGGCCCGAGGTGCGGCGGGCGATCGCGCTGCGCCGGGCCACCACCATCGCGCCGTCCTCGTAGGAGAGGATGCCCGCGGCGGTGGCCGCGGTGACCTCGCCCTGGCTGTGGCCGACCACCACGTCCGGCACGACGCCGGCCGCCCGCCACAGCTCGCACAGGCCCAGCGAGACCGCCCACAGGGTCGGCTGCAGCATGTCGATCCGCGACAGCCACTCCTCGCCCGCCTCGCCGGAGACGACCCGCACCAGGTCCCACTCGACGTACGGCTCCAGCGCCTCCGCGCAGCGCTCGATCACGGCGGCGAACACCGGTTCGGCGGCGAGCAGTTCGCGGCCCATGGCGTGCCACTGCGAGCCCTGGCCGGGGAAGACGAAGGCCGTCCGGCCCCTGGTCGCGGCGCGTCCGGTGAAGATTCCGCTCTCGGCACCGGCCTCGGCGCCCGCCGGGTCGGCGGCCAGCCGCTCCAGCTGCCCGGCCGCCTCGGCGGCGTCGGCGGCGAGGAGGGCGGCCCGGACCGGGAACTGGTCGCGTTGCCAGGCCAGGGTGCCGGCCAGTGCCGGCAGCGGGGTGGCGGCGCCGTCGGTGGCCGCGTCGTCGGCGGCCGCGCCGTCGGTGGCCGCGCCGTCGGTGAGGAGTGCGCGCAGCTCGCGGGCGCGCTCGGTCAGCGCCTGCTCCGAGTGCGCGGACACCGGCAGCAGGACCGTCGCGTCCCGTGCGACCGTGCTGGAGGCCGGGGCCGCGGGGGTGACGGGCGGGGTGACGGCGGCCTGCGGCGCGCCGGTCAGCACCACGTGCGCGTTGGTGCCGCCCCAGCCGAAGCTGCTCACGCCGAGGAAGACCTGCTCGTCCGCCGGCAGCGGCAGCGGCTCGCGGACCACCGTCACGTTCAGCTCGTCGAAGGCGATCTCCGGGTTGAGCTCGGCCGAGTGCAGGCTCGGCGGCACCACCCCGTGGCGCAGCGCCAGCAGCACCTTGAACAGGCCGGGGATCCCGGCGGCGGCCTCCAGGTGCCCGATGTTGGTCTTCACCGAGCCGATCGGCAGCGGGCCCGCGTCCGCGCTGCGGGCCTGCCCCAGGACCCGCCCGACCGCACCGGCCTCGATCGGGTCGCCGACCGAGGTGCCGGTGCCGTGCGCCTCCACGTAGGCGACCCGGTCCGCCGGGATGCCCCACTGCCGGTAGGAGTCCCGCAGCAGCCGCTCCTGGCCGAGCGGGCTGGGGGCGACGACGCTCTGCCCGCCGCCGTCGTTGTTCACCGCGGTGCCGGCGATCACGCCGTGGATCCGGTCCCCGTCCGCCTGCGCGCGGGCCACGGTCTTCACGTACAGGGCGCCGACGCCCTCGCCGCGCACGAAGCCGTTCGCCCCGGCGCCGAAGGCCTTGCAGCGGCCGTCGGGGGACAGCCCGCCGAAGTACGTCAGGCCGATCGAGGCGGTCGGATCGAGCATCAGCGCGACACCGCCGACGATCGCCGCGTCCACCTCGCCGGCGCGCAGCGCCTGGGCGGCGAGGTGCGCGGCGACCAGCGCGGAGGAGCAGCCGGTCTCGACGACCAGGCTGGGCCCGGTGAGCCCGAGGAAGTACGAGACCCGGGCGGCGATCATGTCGAGCGCGTAGCCCGGCGCGGTGTGCTGGGTGACCCCGCTGCCGCTCTTGCGGCCGACGTGCTCGTAGTCGTGCCAGCCGGCGCCGACGAACACGCCGGTCCGGCTGCCGGCCAGCGCGGCGGCCGGCGTCCCGGCGTCCTCCAGTGCCCGCCAGGCGGCCTCCAGCATCAGCCGCTGCTGGGGGTCGAGCATCTCGGCCTCGCGGGGGGAGATGCCGAAGAAGGTCGCGTCGAACCGGTCGACGTCGTCGAGGAACCCGCCGACGGCCTGGATCTCGCGCTGCGGGTCGAGTTGGGCGGTGGCGTCCCACCGCGAGGCGGGGACGGGACGGATCGCGTTGTGCCGCTCCGTCAGCAGCCGCCAGAAGCTCTCGACGTCCGGGGCGTCGGGGAACCGTCCCGCCATGCCGACGACGGCCAGCGCCTGAGTCGGGTCCTGGACCACAGGGTCTGTGTGCATGTCCTCTTCCTCGGGCATCCGTGGTGAGCCGGCTCGCCCCCGGGCCGGCACCCGGCCCGGGGCGTGCGGGGGCACGCCGGGGGAGGGGCGCCGTCGGGGCGCGGGCAGGGGTCGGGGCAGACAGGTGCCGCGCGGGAGGGTGCCGCGCGAGCGGTGGTGGGTGTCGTCGGGCGGACGGCCGGACGGACGGTCGGTCGGTCGGGCGCGGGGCCGTCGGGTGGCGGACGGGCAGGGGGCGGACGGGTGTCGGGGGCCGCGCGGGGCGGACGGGCCCCGCGCGGCAGTCGATCAGCAGTGCGCATCGTGGTCCCGGCCGGTCACCGCCGACAAGGCTTTGACCTGCTTTTACTGACACTTGTCACGTCCCTGCCCGCGGTCGGGCGGTCCGCGGCCGGAGCGGGGATAAGTTGAGGGGTCACCGAATGACACGCGTAGACCGACCGGTCCTGCTGAGGACATGGCCGCACCCGGACGCCCGGGCGCGGTCGACGGGACCGGGCGGCCCGCCGGACACTGGGCACGGTCGCAACGATCACCATGAGTTCCGTTCACGGGATCCTCGGGGGAGACCAAGTGATGACCATTCGTGTGTTGGTGGCGGACGAGCAGTTGCTGCCGCTCGATGCGATCGCCGAAGTGCTCTCGTCCGTGAAGGACTTCGAGGTTGTCGGGGCGGTGAGTCGGAGCTCGATGATCGTCCCGGTGGCGGTGCGCCGGCGGCCGGACGTCGCCGTGCTGGGCATGGGGACCGCACAGGGCGGCTTCCGCCTGGTGCGGGAACTGGGGATGCGCCTACCGGACTGCCGGGTCGTCCTGATGGCCGCGCGGCCCACCCGGACCCTGGTGGACCGCGCGGTGTCGGCGGGGGTGCTCGGGGTCGTCACCAAACAGACCAAGATCCCCCGCCTGGTCGACGCCATCCGGGACGCCGCCGCGGGCGGCCGCCCCGCGCCCGGCGACGCCGAACCGCCGGCCGACGACCCGGCCGCCCGGACGGCCCGCAGCGCCGTCGCCGAGCAGGTGCTGAGCGAACGCGAGCGGGAGATCCTGCGGCTCACCGCGACCGGCGCCTCGGTGAAGGAGGTGGCCCGCGAGCTCTATCTGGCGGCGGGCACCGTCCGCAACCTCACCTCGGGCGCGATGCGCAAGCTCGACGGGCGCAACCGCTTCGACGCCGCCCGGATCGCCGCCGAACGGGGCCTGCTGTAGGACGAGTTGAGCGGCGCGATGGGCGGCTTGACGCGCGACGGATCCCTCACCCCCGGGCCGCCGGCACCTCCTTCACCTCTCCGTCGTCGCCGCTGCCGCCCCAGCCGTCGCTCCTGCCGTCGTGTTCGAGGAGCCCGAGGCGGGTCGCCCGCACCATCGCGGTGAGCCGGTTGTCGGTCTCCAGCACCCGCAGGATCTCGGCGACGAAACGCCGCACCGTCCGGTCCGAGTAGCCGAGGTGACGGGCGATCGACTTGTCGGTGGCCCCGGCGGCCATCATCCGCAGCACCAGCCGGTGGGTGCCGGACAGCACCGGTGCCGAGTCCCCGCCGCGCCGCTGCCGGCTGTACGGCGCGGCCGTGGACCAGCTGTGTTCGAACACCCGGGTGAAGAGCTGGGCGAGCAGTCCGCCGTCGATCACCACGCTCCGGCGCAGCCCCTCGACCTGCGACCGGGTGACCACCTTCTCCCGGTCGACGATGACCAGTCGCAGCGGCAGGGACTCGGCGGTGCGGATCTCGGCGCCCGCCTCCTGGAGCGCGTTGACGTACTCGACGACGGCCGGGCTCCCCAGGGCCGAGGCCGGCGCCACGAGCCGGTAGTGGACGCCCCTGCGCAGCAGCTCGACGTCCTCGCGGATGCACGGGTGCAGCGGCTCCGGCTCGGCCGAGGTCGGCAGCATCACCGCCACCTCGGAGCGGCTGGAAGCATGCAACTCACCGAGTCGCTGCCCCAGTTGGGCCCGTGACTCGACCACCTCGACCGCCGGACTCTCTCCCGTGGAGGCCGGAGTGGCGAGGAAGCCGTCGGTGAGGTCGGAGATCAGGTCGTGCGTCCGGGTGAACTCCGCCAGACGCTCCTGCTGATCGGCGACCAAGCGTCTCAGCACGCTCTGCGGCGTGGCCGGCGGCGCCCCCCGGCCCCGGCCGAGCAGACCGTTGCCGGTCAGCCAGTCCACGGCCTCCCTCACCTCCTCGGGCTCGGCGCCGAGGTCCCGGGCGATGTCGTCCGGGCGTATGCCGCCGTCCTTGGTGCGAAGAAGTGAGTGGTAGACACGGTACGCAAAGCGAGCGTCAATCCCGGTCGCCGCCGTCATCGCCTTGAACTCCAGCCGTAGATCCGGATCGTGAGCAGCAAGGAAGTTCCGAGCCCCAGGGGCCCGGCTGGCGACACTACTTGAAGAAGTGCGGCCGCCTGTAGAGGGCCAGGAAGACCTGAGGCGAACAACGCGTCACCCCTCAAGCCCGATCCGTCACCGCGCCGCGCCGCCCGGCACCCCGCCGCGCCGCCAGGGGACGGTTTCTCGCGACCGACACGCTCGGCCTGCTCCTGGCGGTCCACGTCGTCGCCGCGGAGCTGCAGGGCCGCGACGGCGGGAAGCGGGCGTCGCCGTGGACTCGTCCCGGCTACCCGAGCTTGCGGAAGATCCGGGCCGACCAGGGCTTCGCCGACCGCCCGGTGGGCCGGGCCGCCCGGAGCCTCGGCGCAGTCGTCAATGCGGAGCCGGCCACCAGCACGTCGCCGTCACCGAGCCGGAGGAGCCAGTGGTCGTACTCGCCTTCCTCGGGGTCACGCCGGTGGATCGGGAAGGTCTCCAGCCCGAGCCCGGCGAAGTCGAACCGGGTCTCCAGTGCGGGCGGCCGGATCAGAACCTCGGTGAGCCGCCTGCCTTCAAGTCGGGCGAGCGCCTGCTCGATGTGCTGGTCCTGGTCCTCCGATCCGACGATCACCCGGTCCGCGGTCTCCAGCCGCCACGCGGCCATCATGATCCACAGGTGGTACTCGCCGTGCACGTTGCCGCGGGCGTCGGGTGGCAGCGGCCGGCCGAACTCGATCGTGACGAAGCTGCCGACGCCGCGACGGACGTTCCACGCCCGCTGCCCCAACAGCGGGTCGATCCTCTGCCGGGCCGCCGAGAGGTCGATGCTGCTCATTCGACCACTGCCCATCGCGGACCCGGCCCGACCTGTAGCAGTCGTCCGGACGGCAGGCGAAATGTCCAGTCCGGCGGGGCAGATGTGTCGTGGTGATGCACGGGGAAGACCGTCAGCACCTCGTCCTCGAAACGGATCCGGGTGTCCCCACCAGGCAGCCGCACGTCCACCGAGGTGATCACCCGGTCGACCAGCATCGTGAGGTCCACGGCAAGCCGTCCACCATCGTCGCCCGCAGCCGCGAGTACGGCCTCCCGGCCGTCCAACCGCCAGGCCGCCGAGTGGATCCACAGCCACCTGAGCCTCCCCTGCACCGACAGCCGCAGGCCGAACCGGCCCTCGCCGTCGGGCGGAACCTGCACCGCTTTCACAGCGCAACCGCTCAGTCGCCCCACCAGTTCGCGCAGCTCGTCAATGTCCGCAGCACCCTCCACACTCCAGAGTATGCCGACCAGCAGGCCGCCGGGACACCGAAATTCCGCCTGCCCGGCGTGGTCGGCGAGGCGGGCCAGTCGAAGGCGGTCCAGGTCCAGGTCTCAGGTCCAGGTCCCGGGCCCTGCACCCGGCCGGGCCGTGGCGTGTCGAGCCCGAGGACGGTGGCCCCGCCGAACCGGGCGTGGTGCCCGCGCAGCACTCCGTCCCGGTGCGGGCGGACGGACACCCGGACGCCCTGCGGCAGGACGATCGGCAGGGAGAGACCGGTGACCTGGGTGGGGCAGTCGTGCCCGGGGGCGGCGGTGGGCGAGATCGTGCAGCGGGAGCCGTCCAAGGGCCCGAAACCCCTTGGACGGCACGGGGAACGGCCTGCTGAAATGGGAGACGGCCGCTGTTGGAGTCGAAGGGACGCGGCAATGACCGAGATCAGGCTGCACCTGTCGGTGCGCGACCTCACCGACGCGGACCTGCCGTTCTGCAGTTGGGCCGGCTCCCCCAAGCACGTGCGCGAGCTCGTCCACCAGATCCGCCGCGCCGAAACGGGTGAGATCGACTACCTGGCGGTCTGCACGCCGGTCGGGTTCCCGGTGGCGGTCGGCGGCATCGACTACACGGTCGAGCCCGGCGCCGGCATGCTCTGGCAACTCGGCGTCCACCCGGCCCTGCAGTCCTGCGGGATCGGCACGCTGCTGATCCGCTCCGCCGAGCAGCGGATCGGCGCCCGCGGCCTGGCGCGCGCCGAACTCGGCGTCGAGGAGAGCAACCCGCGCGCCCGCGCCCTCTACGAACGCCTGGGCTACCGCGCCTTCGGCCGCGAACTCGACTCCTGGGACGTGGAGGCCGAGGACGGCTCCCTCCAACGGCACGAGGCGATGTGCACGCTGATGCGCAAGGTCCTGGCGTGACGCCGGATTTCGCGGCGTTCGTCGCCGAGGCGACCGCCGACCCGGCCGTCGTCGGGCTCGTCCTCAAGGGTTCCCGGGCCCACGACGGCATGACCACCCCTCACTCCGATCACGACCTCTACGTCATCCTCGCCGACGACGCGGCGAGCGGGCTGGCCGTGCTCGACGGCTACCGTTCCGCGGCGCTCGATCTGGTCGTCACGACCCTCGAGCGGTTCCGCCGGCCGGCCGACTGGGAGCGGTACGCGATCGCCCGCTCCCGGGTGTTGCTCGACCGCTGCGACGGGGAGGTCACCCGGATCGTCGCCGCGACGGGACGGCTCGGCGACGAGGATGCGTTCCGGTCCGGTGCCGCCCTGCTGGACGCCTACGCCAACGCGCTCTACCGCTCCGTCAAGAACCACCGCGACGGCAACCCGCTCGCCGGTCACCTCGACGCGGCCGACAGCGTCGGATTCCTGCTCGACCTGCTCTTCGCACTGGACCGCCGACCGCGTCCCTACAACAAGTACCTGGCCTGGGAGCTGGACCGGTTCCCGCTGCCCGGCTGGGGGAGCGGCGAGCTGCTGGAAGCCGTCGCCCGAATCACCGCGACCGGCGACGTGGCGCCGCAGCAGCGACTCTTCGCCCGGGTCGAGGCGGTTGCCCGGGCCGCCGGCCACGCGGCCGTGCTGGAGGCCTGGGGTGAGGACCTGCTCCTGATGCGGCCCCAGCCGGACTCCCCGGCCCGCCGGCCCTCCTGATCCGGGCCAACAGCCGAATCGGGCAGAGCCGTTCACAACGTCCGCCGGATCGTGGCTAGCCAGTCGGTCAGTCAGCAGGCTGTCGACCTCGTCGGGGCGTTCCTGCTGGATCCAGTGGCCGCAGCCTTCCAGGAGGTGGGAGGTGGGAGGCGGGAGGTGGGAGGTGGGAGGCGGACAGGCGGTTGAGGGCGCCGGTCAGCCGGGCGCGCCCGAACTCCCCAGTGAAGACGCCGAGGTCCTCCCCGCTCTCACCGGTCGGGACCTCGGAGGCCAGGTGCGCCTCGCCCTCCGCGCCCACTCCGCGTCCTGCGGCGCCGGGCCGTCCCACACCCGCAGAACGAGGTCGACGGAAGCGGTGCCCTGCGGGCCGGCGCGCCGGCAGCGAGCAGGTCGTGCCACTTCCGGCCCGCGGCTCCCCGGCAGGCGTCGACCAGGTCGCCAGTGTCCCGGGTCCACGCGGCGAACGTGCCCGTGGCCGTGTTCCGTCGGACTTCGAGCACGGAGTGTCAGAAGTTCCAGGCGAACGCCGTGCAGGCAGCGGTCGCGATCAGCCAGAGGAGAACGGAGACGGCCACGAGGAGAGCGGGTGGCATCGGCAGGGACACGAAGCAGAGCGAGCTGATGAACGCGAGGACGAGGGCGACTCCGGCGACGGTGCCGAACCTGGCCGCTCCCGGTCCCGGGCGTGACCGGGTCAGGCCGTGGGTGGTGACTGCCGAGCCCAGGCCGACCAGGAGGGGGACCCCGAACGAGACGAGGTAGGACACGTCGGGGTTGTCGGTGCGGCGGCCCTGGTGGGTGAGGGCGGCCACCCGCCCCCGGAAGATCGTGAGGTCGACGTCCGTGCCGACCCGTACGTTGTCGTAGAAGGCCTCGGGGACCTCGTAGCCCCGTGCAGGGCCCGCTGCGCGTGCCACGGTCACCGTGTGTCCGGCGGCCGGGTCCGCCGCACCGGGGCCGGCGCCGGGGTGGACGTTCTTGGCCGTCACCCTGCCCGTCTCGTGCCGCACGCAGTTCGCGCCGGGCCGCTGCGCCGCGGCACTGCACGTCGGGGCGTTGCGGTAGGCGTACACCCGGATGTCGGCCCCGGCGAACCAGACGAAGCCGATGACGGTCGAGGCCAGTCCTGCGAGGACGAGCAGAACCGGTACCAGTGAGCGGTCCGGGACCCTTGCCGTCCTGCTCCGATCGTTCATGGCAACCTCCTGAGATCGCCGTCGACAGGCGCTTCCCCTCGTCGTCCCCTCCTGAGGAGCCCGCCGGTGCACTCCTGGGTCTCCGAACGCGCGGCACGGTCCGCCGTCGGGCGCACGTCGGGAGCGCGCGGATCAGGGGCGGATGCGCGAGCGCGCGCCCCAGGGCATGGCCGGCAAGGAAGTTGACGCGACATCAGGAAACCGTGAACCGAACGCCTGACGAGACGTCAAAGTTCCTGGTTCTCCTGCGAACTTCTGAGAATCCCCTTTAAGCTCCCCTTACCAATGGCGGCCTTTCCGCCACACACGACTCCCTCACGAGGTCGGGGCGGCAGGCCCAACTGCACGAGAGAGCAGGGATGACGACGACACGTGAACAGCAGGGCGGCGCCGCGCGCCGCCCGGAGCGGCGACGGCCGGGGGCGCTCGGCCGCCGGACCGTCGGCGGCGCGGTGGCGCTGGCCGTCGGGATCGGCGCCGGCTCGCTGGTGGCCGCCCCGGCGGCCTTCCCGCAGGCGGGCGACGGCACGGTGACGGTCCGCGTGGTGCGGGCCGTGGACGCGAGCGGAGTGTGGACGCCCGCGCTGGAACCGGGCATGGCCGGCGTCCGGGTGACCCTCACGGACGACGCCGGCGCCGGTATCGAGGGCACCACGGCCGCGGACGGCACGGTGACGCTGGCACCGGCCGCGGCCAAACTGTCCGGCGGCAAGTACCGCGTCCAGGTGGTGAATCCGAAGCCGGGCAAGCTCCACCCGGCCTTCGCCTCCCGGCAGGGCCTCGCCGGCGCGCCCAACCAGCTGAGCAGCAACGAGGAGTTCGTCGACCTCTCCGGCGGTGCGAAGGTGACGTACACCACCGGCCTGTGGAGCCCCGGCGACTACTGTCAGAAGAACGCGCCCCTGGTGACGGCCTGTCAGCCCACCACGCGCGAGGGCGGGGCGCAGCGGACGCTGCTGTCCTTCCCGTACAGCGCGCGCGGCCAGGAGGGCGTCGACGTCGACGCCACCGACCTCGCCACCAACGCCGACACCGGCACCCTCTACGGCATCGCCTGGAACCGGGCGGACCGGCGGGTGTTCTCCTCCGCCGTGGCCAAGCGCACCACGGACTACGGCCCCGGCGGCGCCGGTGCGATCTACGTGACCGACCCGGTCGCGAAGCGCACGACGCTGTTCACCAGCGTCCCGAACGCCGGTGCGACCGTCCACGGCGGCGGCACCGACGACGCGTTCCTCGGTGTGCCGGGCAAGGAGAGCCTCGGCGGCATCAAGATCACCGACGACGGCAAGGACCTCTTCGTCGTCAACCTCAACGACCGCAAGCTCTACCGCTACGACGCCACCGGGCCCACGGCCGCCGCGCCGAAGGCCGCCTACCCGATCCCCGACCCGGGCTGCCCGGCGGCCGGGGACTGGCGCCCGTTCGGCCTGGGCCTCCAGGACGGCACCGGGTACCTCGGCGGCGTCTGCTCGGGCGAGTCGACGGGCAAGGTCGCCGACCTGCGCGCCGTCGTGCTGCCGTTCGACCTCTCCACCGGCGTCTTCGCGGCGGCGGTGCTGAACCAGCCGCTCGACTACCCGCGCCAGAGCACCGTCGGCGGCGGCCCCTGCGACGGGGCGGGCTGGTTCCCGTGGACCGACACCTACCCGACCTCCCAGCACGGCAACCCGTGCGGCAACGCCACCATCGCCAACCCCGAACCGGAGTTGGGCGAGATCGCCTTCGAGACCGACGGCTCGATGCTGCTGTCCTTCCGCGACCGCTTCGGCGACCGCGCGCCGGCCGGCCCCACGCCGGGCTCCGTCGCCGTCGTCATGTCGGGCGGCGACCTCAACAAGGCCTGCCCGGTGAACGGCGCGTACGTGATGGACACCAACAACGGGTGCGGGATGTCCCCCCGGGGCACCCGCTTCTTCGACACCAGCTGGGGAGGCCACCGCAACACGGCGTTCGCCGGCATGGCCTTCTCCAAGGTCGAGAACACCATCGCGACCTCCGCCTTCGACCCCAACCACACCGCACTCGGCTACGGCACGTCGTTCCTCCAGCGGAACGGCCAGCAGGACCCGAAGTTCGGCCTGCGGCTCAACCCGGCGGGCACGGCGGCCCCCTTCGGCAAGGGCGCCTCGATGGGCGACCTGGAGGTGCTCTGCGACCAGGCGCCGCTCCAGATCGGCAACCGGGTCTGGTACGACCCCGAGCGCTCCGGCCTCCAACTGCCCGGCCAGCGACCGGTGCCGGGCGCCACGGTCAACCTGTACGACGAGTCGGGGAAGCTCGTCGGCACCACGAAGACCACCGCGCGCGGCGAGTACTACTTCGACGACTCCAACGTCACCGGCGGCCTCAAGCCGCGCACCAAGTACACGATCCGGCTGGACAACCCGGCCGACTACGCCAAGGGCGGCCCGCTGTACCAGTGGGCCCCCACGGCCGCGGACGTCGGCGACAACCGCTTCGTCGACTCCAAGGGCGTCGTCCCGGCGGGCGGGCAGTACGTCGAACGCGCCCTGACCACGGGCGGACCGGGCGAGAACGACCACACCTACGACTTCGGCTTCCGACAGCAGGAAGGCGCGCTGCGCCTGGTCAAGCACGACCAGGACGGCAAGCCGCTGGCGGGCGCGAAGTTCCGGCTGTGGAAGGAGTCCAACGGCACGGACGGGCTGCAGAGCACCGGCGACAAGCCCGACGCCGCGGTGGGCGACCCGTGCACGACCGGGGCCGACGGCACCTGCCAGGGCGCCGGAACGGTGGGGACGTACTACTGGCAGGAGCTGAGCCCGCCGGAGGGGTACTCCGCGCCGGAGGTGACGGTGTTCGGCCCGCTGACGCTGACCGCCGAGAACCTGGCCACGGGTGTCTCGGTGACGGCCGTCAACAAGCTGATCCCGACGCCCACCCCGACGCCGACGCCGACGCCGACGCCGACGCCGACGCCGACGCCGACGGCCAGCCCGACCCCCACACCGACGCCGACGGCCACGCCGACCACGGCGCCGCCCGTGGTGACGCCGCCCGCGACCTGGCCGCCGGCGCAGCCCGGCCCGGCCGTGCCGCCGCCCGCTCCGCCGGCTCCCGCCCCCGGCTCGCACCTGCCCAGCACCGGTGCGAGCGAGGGCATCCCGGTGATGCTGGCCGGTGCGGGAACGCTGACGCTGCTCGGCCTGACGCTCCTCCTGCTGGCCCGCCGTCGCAGGGCGCGGCAGCAGTAGCGGCAGTAGCGGTGGTAGCAGTGGTACGGCCCGGGTGGCGGTCCTGAGTGACCGCCGCCCGGGCGGGCGGGCCCGCGGACCTCCCGGTCCCCGGGCCCGCCCGCTCACGTACTCGCGCGTCGCCGTGTCCGCCACGAGACGGCGATCGGCCGGCGGAACGACGGGCACGGACGACGAACCCGACGGACCGACGAACGACGAACGACGAACGAGAGTGGGGAACCCCGAATGGCCCGGACGAGCCCGGCCAGGACGCGTCAGGACCGGACGTCTCAGGACCGGACGCGGCAGGCCCGCAGGCCGGTGGTCGCCGAGCAGGCCACCCGGACCGCGCCGGACGCGACCGGCGGGCCGCGCCGCCGCACCGCCAGGCTCAGGATCCTGGCCGTCCTCGTGGTGTGCGCCGCCGTGGTGGGCGGTCTGGTGGCCTACCGGACCGTCACCGGGGGCACCGGGGAACGCCCGGTGACCGTCGACGAGGCCTCCCGGCTGGCCCTGTCCCGCCTCAACCTGTTCCAGGCGAGCCCGGTCAGCGTCGCCCTCACCGCCGCCGAGGGCGGGGACGTCACCGTCCGGGTCGAGGGTGTCGTGGACTACCGTGCCCGCCGGGGCGTGGGCCGCTACCGGGTCACCGGCGCGAACGGCGCGCTCGACCACGGCCTGGTCGTCTGGGACGCGGGCGGCCTCGGGCTCGCCCCGGAACCGGCCGGCGTCGACGGCCCGGCCTGGGAACAGGCCGAGCGGGTGCCCCGCCAGGGCTGGTCGCCCCGCGCCTACACGGCCGATCCCCTGGATGCCGGCCTCCAACTCGTCGTCCAACTCGGCGCGGACCGTCCCGACAACCCGCTGCTGCTGGCTCAGTCCGGCGCCCGCCGCCTCGGCGGCGAGCGCCTCGACGGCCGGGACTACGACCGGTTCGCCGGCCCGCGCGCCCAAGGCGCAGCGGCCGATGGTGGTCGCTCCCCGCTGACCTACTGGGTGGACGGGGACGGCATGCTGCGCCGGGTGACCATGCGGATGCCTGGACTGGGCACCCCGACCGCGGTGGACTTCTCGGGGCAGGACGGCAGCGCCAAGCTGCCCGAAGCTCCGTGGCTGACCGGCTGATCGGCCGAGCAATTGGGCGAGTGACCAATTGCCTTAATGGTCCACTGGACAATAGGCCGATACGTTCACATTGGCCAACCGGCCAACAAGGTTGTTGCGCAACTGGTCGCCCGACCAATGGCTTATTGGTCGGGCGGCCAGTAGTTCGGCCCCGCAGTTGATCGCCCGACCAATAGGCTGCCCGCCAAGTTGGCCGGCCGACCAACACGTGAGGGCTGAGCCTGCGCCCCGGCGCCCTGTCCGTCACAACGGCGCGCGGCCGGCCCGCCAATCAGAACTGGAGCGTGGCGGCGCCGGGTCGGCGGCGAACCTGCGGGCCGGGGCCGCAGGCTGACGACGCACCCGGGCCGGCTCTCCGCCCCCCGCCCGCCCCCCGCATCGGGCGGGCAGCCGGGCCGGGAGTCGCAGAGCAGAGGTCAGGCCTTGTTGATGGAGAAGGCGCGGGTGGTGCCGATGCAGCTGCTGGTGCTGGACGAGCCCGTCACGACCCAACCCGCCGGGATGGGGGAGTAGGAGCACACGACGGCGGACGTCTGGTTGGTGAGGTTGTCGATGAGGTACTCGACGCCGCTGCCGGCGCAGCTGCTCGTGCTGCGCGCGGACGTGACGCCCCATCCGGCGGGGACCGGGGAGAAGGAGCACGCCCAGGCGTAGGTCTGGTTGCTGACGTTGATGAGGACGTACTCGACACCGGTGCCCGCGCAGGTCCCGCTGCCGCCGTAGGAGCTGCTGACGACCCACCCGGCCGGGATCGGGGAGAACGAGCAGACGCTGAGGGGGGTGGTCAGGCCGGCGGTGTTCTTGATGGTGTAGTCGACGCCGCTGCCGGCGCACTTGGTGCTGCCGCTGTACGAGCCGGTGACGGCCCAACCCGCAGGGATGCGCGAGAACGAGCACACGTCGAAATACGTCTGCCCGCTCGAGTCGGTGATGGAGTACTCGACACGGGTGGCGGGACAGTTGCGGCTGGGGTACGAGTGCGTGATGACCCATCCCTCCGGGACGGGTGAGTTGGAGCAGACGGTCGTGCTGGCGGTGACCTGCTGCTGGGCTGCCTGCGCCTGCGCCGCAGCGCCGGTCATCACCCCCAGGAGCAGCAGGACGACGGTCATCAGATGGGGTACGCGGGTCCGTAAGTTCCTCAAGGCCTGCCTCAGATCTTCTCGACTGCTACACGGATTGCGCTGATGTTGATCGGATCGTGTCAGATCTGTGTCGGCGCAACCAGAGTGCCTCCCCGGCCCGACTGCGGTCGTCGCGGTCGTCGCGGTCGTCGCGGCCGTTGAGCGACCGCACCGCCGCTACCCTCCCGCCCCCGCCGGCCGGGGCGGGAGCGCGCCGGGATCCGTCGGCAGCGGGTACGCCGCCGGATCCACCGCCCCCGGCAGACCGACGGCCGGCCGGCCCGGGGCCGTGGGATCGGGCAGCGACGGCTGTGCGGGCGGGGCCGGCACCTGACTGAACGGCACGCCGGGCGGCGCCTGCACCGGCGCCGTGCGTCCGGGGGCGAGCGGGCCGCGCGCCCCGCCGTCGCAGGGGGCCGCCGCCTCCAGGCCGGCGGGGCTCTGCGTGGCGGGGCGGTTGCCGCTGAAGCAGTTGCCGGGGTCGACCGAGCCGAGCACGAGGTCGGCGCCGTTGCCGTCCACCTGGTTGCCCTCGACCCGGTTGCCGCTCGCCGGGTGGCCCGGCGGGTCGGTGACGACGATCCCGGCAGCCCGGTTGCCCCGGACGAGGTTGCGTTCCACCCGGTTCGCCGTGCCGCCGCCGATCCCGATCCCCAGTCCGAAGCCCCCGTCCGCCTGCTGCGGAGTGTCGGCGGCGTTGTTGTCGACGACGACGTTGCCCGCGATCACCGCGCCGTGCTGCGGGGCGAGCGCCTCGAGGTCGTTGGAGTTCACGGTGACGCCGACCCGGTTGCCGGCCACCCGGTTGCCCAGGATCGACAGGCCGTCCGAGGCGTTGGTCAGTTCGACGCCGACGGCGTTGCGCTCGACCGTGTTGCCGCGCACCAGGGTGTCGCAGGGCTTGCACTGGCCGACGTAGATGCCCGAGTCGGCGTGCCCGGAGGCGTAGGAGTCCTCGATCACCCCGCCGCGCGCGTCGAACGCGTAGATGCCGTACAGGCCGTTGTTGTACGCCGTCACCCGGGTCGCCCGGAAGCCCTGCACGGGCGGGAACCGCGCGGTGTCCAGGGGGTCGTACGCCGAGCCGCCCGCGCCGCGCTGCTGCAGTTTCTCGTCGGTGACGCCCGTGAACAGCACGCCGTTGGCCAGGTAGCCGTGCACGGTGAGGTTCTCCACCACCGAGCCGGGGCCGGTGACGGTGATGCCGTTGGCCAGCTTGAGCCCGCCGTCGAGCACCACCGCGGAGCGGTCCGTCCCGCGCAGCACGAGGTTGCTCCTGGCGATGTGCACGCTCTCGCGGTAGGTGCCCGGGCCGATCAGGACCGTGTCGCCGTCGCGCGCGACGTCCACGGCCCGCTGCACGGTGGGGAAGTCCTCCGGCACCCGGACCACGCTCCCGGCCGGATGCCCGGCGTCCGCGGAGCCCGGGCCGGTGGAGGAACAGCCGGTGGCGGTCCCGGCGGCCACCGTCGCGACCACGACCGCAACAGCCAACTGACGAACAGGAAACGTGATTTGCATGGCAAGTGTTCTATCGTCTCCAATAGGGCGCATGCCCACCGAACCGGAAAACGCGCCGCTGTCGAGCCCGCCCGCAGCGCCCGCGGCGCGCACCGCGTCAGCCGCGCGCACCGCGTCGGCCGGGTCCGCGTCGACCGGGCCCGCGTCGGGCGCGACCGGTCTCGGACGGCGGCGCGCGCTGCTGGCCGCCGGGGCGGTGCTCGCCGCCGGTGTCGGCGCGGCGGTCGCCGAACTGGCGCACGCCGAACTGGCGCACGAAGGACCGGCGCACGAAGGACCGGCGCACGAAGGACCGGCGTCCGGTGCGCCGACCGGCCCGGGCCAGGGCCCCGGCGCAAGCCGCGCCCCCGCCGGGGCGCCGCCGGCCGAGGCGGCGATCCCCTTCCACGGCGTCCGGCAGTCCGGACTGACGTCACCTCAACTCCCGGCCACCAGCCTGCTCGCCTTCGACCTCCCGCCGACCTCCGTCGCCGCCGACCGGGCGGCGCTGCGCACCCTCCTCACCGCCTGGACCCGGCTCCTGTCCGGTACGGCGGCCGGTTCGCCGCCGGACGCCCGGCTGCGGGGCGACGGCGGACCGCCCCGGCTCGCCGCCCTGGTCGGGATCGGCCCGGCCCTCGCAGCCCGACTGGAGCTCGCCGTCCCCGCCGGGCTGGCGGAGCCGCCGGCCTTCCCCGGTGACCGCCTCGAGCCGGCGCGCAGCGGCGGTGACCTGCTGCTCCACCTGTCCGCCGCCGACCCCTGGACGACGGCCGTACTGGCCGAACTCGCCACCACCGCCGCCCACTCCGTCGGTGCCGCACCCCGTTGGTCGCAGTCCGGCTTCCTGCCCCGGACGGCGCCGGGCGGCACACCGCGCAACCTGTTCGGCTTCAAGGACGGCACCGCCAATCCGGACGAGGAGGCCGCCCGCCAGTGGGTCTGGGGCCCGCCGGGACCGCACGAGCACGCCACCGTCCTGGTCTACCGGCGGATCCGGATGGACACCGCCGCGTTCGCCGCGCTCCCCGAGGAGCAGCAGAGCGCCGCCATGGGCCGCCGGGCCGGCGACGGTGCTCCGCTGACCGGCGCCGCCGAGCACGACGAGCCGGACCTCTACGCCAAGCACCCGGACGGCGCGTACGTCATCCCGGCCACCGCCCACGTCCGGCTCACCGGCCCCCGGCTCGACGGCGGCGCCCGGATGCTCCGCCGCGGCTACAGCTACGACGACGGCCCGGGTGACCGCGGGTTGCTGTTCTGCGCCTACATGCGGGACACGGCCCAGTTCACCCGGGTGCAGAGCCGCCTCGCCGACCGGGACGCGCTCAACCCCTTCCTCGCCCACACCGCCTCCGCCGTCGCCTACGTCCTCCCCGGAGCCCCGGAGGGCACCGTCCTCGGCGAGCAGCTCCTCGCCTGACGCGGCATCGGCGCGCGGTCGGGAGATCCCCGGGGCGGGACGTCCGACGTCCGGCTCACAGGGATTCCCGTGCGGGATCCCGGGCGTCGCGCACCCGGAGCCGTCCGGCGGCCTCGCGGCGGGCGAGGCGGCGGTCCTCGCGCTCGGCCCACCGGCGGATCCGGTCGGGGTCGAGCGGCGCGCCGTGGCCGACGTGGAGGGCGGTCGGGGAGAGCGCGAGCATCCGCCGGAGGCTGGCGAGGTTCTGCCGGGGGTCGTCGTGGAAGGGCGGGTTGGCGGGGCGGCCGGGGATGAGGCCCATGAAGGAGTTGGCGACGAGGTCCCCCGCGACGAGGTCCCCGTCGTCGGTGAGTACGGACACCGAGCCCGCGGTGTGTCCGGGGGTGGGGACGATGCGACCCGCGATCCCGAACGCGTCGAGGTCGGCCTCGCCGTCGATCAGCACCTGCGGTTCGAACGGCTCGGCGCGGACGTGCAGTTTGCTGCTCCGGCTCATCAGTCGGCCCATCGGCCCGGTGGCGAGGTACGGGGCGCGGGCCCGGCCGGACCGGTACGGTCCGAGGTCGGCGACGTGTCCGGCGACGGGCGCGCCGGTGAGCCGGCGCAGTTCGGCGGCGGAGCCGAAGTGGTCGATGTGGCCGTGGGTGAGGACGATCAGCGCGATGTCGGTGGGGTCCACCCCGTGGGCGGCGATCTGTTCGTGGATCCGTCGGCCGCTGCCGGGCGTTCCGGCGTCGACGACGACGGGGCGCCGGCCGAGCAGCAGATAGGCGTTGACGGTGTGCCGGCCGAGGACCGGAATGGGGACGATCTTGGTGCGGGACATGGGTGTGCTCCGGAGAAGGGGGGTGCGCGCGGGCAGGGCGGAGCCCCGCCGTGGCGAGCGGTGAGGGACGAACAGCATTGACAGGGCGGGCAGGGCGGGCAGGACGAGCAGGACGGGGGCAGGTGCGGACTACCAGGGCTCAGAACCGCCGCCGGTACTCCGCCGGCGTCGTGCCGAGGCGCCGCCGGAACACTCGGTGGAGCGTCTCCACGGACCCCAGACCGCTGGCGGCGGCGACCTCCGGCAGCCCGTGGTCACCGTCCTCCAGCAGCCGCCGGGCGGCCTCGAGCCGGGCCGCCTCCACGTAGGCGGCCGGCGTCGTGGCGGTGCGCTGTCGAAAGAGCCGGGTGAAGTGCCGCACGCTCAGGTGCAGCCGCGCGGCGAGCGCCTCGGCCGACAGGTCCTCGGTGAGGTGCTCGGTGATCCACCGCCGCAGGTCGTCGATCCGGTCGTCGGCGCAGGCCGGCACCGAGAGCGGAACGCTGAACTGGCTCTGTCCGCCGGACCGTTTGACGTACATCACCATCGCCCGCGCGGTCGCCAGCGCCAGCGCCTGACCGTGGTCCTCGGCGACCATGGCCAGCGCCATGTCCATCCCGGAGGTGACCCCGGCGCAGGTCCACACCCGGTCGGCCCGGACGAAGATCGGGTCGGGGTCGACCCGGACCTCGGGGTGCTCGGCGGCCAGCCGCGGCGCGGTCAGCCAGTGCGTGGTGGCGGGCCGCCCGTCGAGCAGCCCGGCCGCCGCCAGCAGGTGGGCGCCGGCGCAGACCGAACCGACCCGCCCGGCCCGGGGCGCGGCGCCCCGCAGCCACGCGATGACCTCCTGGTCGACCACCGGCTCCACGGCCTCGCCGACCAGCTCGATCGCCCCCGCCACCAGCAGGGTGTCCATCCGGTCCGGCACGGCGTCGAGGGTCAGGTCGGCCAGCAGCCGGACCCCGCTGGAGGTGGCCACCGGCCCGCCGTCGGACGTCGCGATCCGCACCGCGTAGCCGGCGTGGTCCGCCCCGGCGACCCGGGAGGCGACGGAGAACACCTCGGCGGGGCCGGTGACGTCCAGCAGTTCGATGCCGGAGAAGGCGACGATGACGACCTGGTGCGGTGCGGGCATGCGTCGATCCTCGCGCCGGGCCGGGCATGTCCGCAATGACGAGGATCTGGCAGATCGGGCCATCCGGCCGTCCGGCCATCCGACCGTCCGGCCGTCGGACCCCGGTCGGCCGGGAGCCGTCAACATCCCGCCCCACCCGGCCCCGGCGCGCTCAGCGGGCCGTCAACTCGATCCCGTGCACGGCGTTCCGCGCACCGCTCGGCGGCTGGACGCGCCCCCGGGCGTCGGTGGCCCGGCAGCGGATCAGGTGCCGGCCCGGGGCGAGCGCGCAGGGCAGGGTGAACCGCTGCCAGACGGGCTGCGGGCCGCGCGGTTCCAACTGGGCCGGGCGCCAGCCGCCGTCGTCGACGGCGACCTCCACCGCGACGACCGCCGCGAAGCCCCAGGCCCGGCCGGTCACCCGGTACGGCCCGGCGGGGACCGCGGCGCCGTCCGGCGGGCCGAGCAGCTGGCTGTTGACGTCGACCTCCCGGACCGGCTGCGGGGCGCCGCCGCCGGGCGGGACGCGGGTGTACAGCCGGGTGGTGAAGAGGTGCTCGGGCCGGTGGTCGGCCACCACCACGCGGGTCAGCCACTTGACCGCGTTGGTGCCGAACAGCCGCGGCACCACGGCGCGCACCGGGAAGCCGTGCCGCCCGGGCAGCGGCGCGCCGTTCACCGTGTCGGCCAGGAGCACCTCCTCCCGGGCCCGGTCCAGCGGCAGGTCCTTGAGGTACGCCACCCCGCGCTCGCCGGCGAACGTGCCGCGGTCCGCGCCCTCCAGCCAGACGTGGCGGGCCTGCGGGCGCACCCCGGCCAGGTCCAGGACGGCGGACAGCGCGACCCCGGACCACGCCAGGTTGGCGACGGCGCGGGTCGGCACGTCGGGGCGCTCGGGACTGCCGAAGCACTCGTGGAAGGCGGTGACGTCGGTCCGCGCCATCCGGCGCAGGGCGGGCAGGTCCAGTCGCAGCGGCCGCTCCACCAGGCCCTCGACGCTCAGGGTCCAGGTGGCGGCGTCGAGTTCCGGTGGCGGACCGAGGTGGCTGCGGACGAAGACGTGGTCGACGGGGGTGAGGAAGGCGTCGGGGATGCTCGGATCGGCGGATGCTGCCTGCACGCGGGCTCCGTACGTCGTCGGGCGGCCCGGAGGGCCGGGAGGGTGGGTGGACTTCCATCCCCGAACGATCCGCGTACCCCTGTCGCCGCCCGCCGATGCGGCGCCACCCCGACGGCCTCCCCGACGGCCTCCCCGGCGGCTCCTCCTGCCTGCCCCGCACTGCCCTGCACCCACCCTGCACCCGCCCTGCACCGGCCCGCACCCACCCCGGGGGCCTCCCGGTGACGGTGTCCCTCGGTAGTCTTGCGGGCGCCGGCCGGTCACGCGCCGGTCGTTCCCCGGTGGAACGGGGTCAGGGACGGGGCGGGGTGGTGGCCGTGCGCGGACCGCGGAGCCGTACGGATGACGAACAGACGGCTGAGGGCGAGCAGCTGACGCTCCATGAGATCGCCTACCTGGCCGGGGGCGGCTGGCGGCTGGCCGAGACGGCGCTGGCGCGGATGCTCCTGGAGGCCCGGGTGGAGATCGACCGGCACGGGACGGTCCGGGTCGTTCGCCCCCGTCCCCGTGACGAGGTCGAGGCCACCCTGCTCGCCGCCCTGGGACCGTCCGGCACGGGTTGGCTCGGCGCTCCGCGTTCGGCCCTGGGACCGAGCGCGCCGGCCCGGCGGCTGGAGGAGGGGCTGCGGCGCCGCGGCCTGATCGTGGGCGGCACCGGCCCCGGCAAACCCGACCGGGGCCGCCCGTTGCTGCTGCCGACGTGGCTGGCCGGCGCCCTGCTCGTCGTCGTCGCCGTCGTCACCGTCCGGGTTTCGGCGGTCCTCGGCGTGAACCCCGGCCTCGCCTTCCTGCTGTCCGCGCTGGTCCCGCTCCTGATCGCCCATGTCCTGAGCCGCTACGGCACGCCCGCCGTCCCGACCGGCCCGGTCGGCCCGTACTGGCGCCCGGCCCGCCGCGTCGAACCCCTGCTGGCCGCCCTGCGCACCGGCGCCCCACTGCCCCCGGGCTGGCACCTCCCCCCGGACGCCCTCGCCCCGGCGGGCCGCACCACCTGGGCCGCCGTCGCCGCCACGGGCGTCGAGGCCCTCCAGCGGCACCGCCTCACCGCGGCCGTCCGCGGCGACCGCCCCCGCCGCCGCGCCCGCCGGCACCCGACCCCGCCCGGCGCCCGCCCCGGCCCGCGGAAGTCGGCGACGTCGTAGGGCGAAGGCCGCACCGCCGACGGGTGGTCGCACGGAGGACGGCCGGCCTCAGGGTCCGGGGCGGTGCGGGTGCCACTCCGCCAGCAGGATGGTGGCGTCGTCGCGCAGTTGGTGGTCCTGGTGGGTGACCAGTGCGTGGATCAGGTGGCGCAGGGCCTCGGGAGCGGGTTCCCCGCCCGCCATGTGCTGGACGAGGATGTCGGCCAGCCGGTCCTCGCCGAAGAGTTCGCCGGTGGTCGAGCGCGCCTCGGTGACCCCGTCGGTGTGGACCAGCACCCGGTCGCCGGGCTGAAGCCGGGCGTGGTGGACGGGTTGCTCCCCCTCCAGGTGGAAGCCGAGCCCGAGCGGGAGTTCGGCGCGCCGGTGCAGGGCCTCCGGGACGATCCGGCGGTCCCTGACCAGGAGCGGCGGCGGGTGGCCGCAGTTGACCCAGGAGAGTTCTCCGGTGGTGGTGTCGAGATCGGCGACCAGGGCGGTCAGCAACCGGTCCGGGATCCACCGGGCGAGGGTGCTGTCGATCGCCCGCGCGATGTCGGCGAGGCCGCCGCCGGCCCGTCGGGTGGAGCGGCAGGCGGCCAGGGCCACGGAGCTGGCGCCGCCCGAGGCGAGGTCGTGGCCCATCGCGTCGAACACCGAGATGTGCAGGTTCCCCCGGGCCACCGAGTGGTCGAAGGCGTCCCCGCCCACGTCGTAGGCGGGTTCCAGGACGGCGCTGGACGTGACGTCGCGGGTCCCGATGGTGCGGGGCGGCAGGAACGCCCACAGCATCTCGGCCTGCAGGCTCATCCGCTCCCGGCGGCGGACGTCGACGATGACGTCGCTGTACGAGCTCTTCGACACCACCAGCAGCGCGGTCAGCGCCGCGAGGGCCTCGTGGTCGCGGACCGCGCGGCGGTCGGTGGCCCCGCCCTCGACCCGGAGGACGCCGATCCGCTCGACGCCGTCGACCAGCGGGAACCAGCCGACCGGGGGCGAGCCGGAGGAGAGCTGGGTCTGCTGCAGCCGGTAGGCGCGTCCGCCGAGGGTGCCCTCGATGTCGAGCCGGCCGTCATCGGTGTCGTCCGCCGTGGCGTCCGCGCCGCCGCTCCCGCCGCTCCCGCCGCTCCCGTCGCTCCCGTCGCTCCCGCCGCTCCCGCCGCTCCCGTCGCTCCCGCCGCCCCCGGTGTCCTCCGCGGGGCCGGTGAGGGGGACGAGCTGTCGTTGCTGGACGTCGGAGAGGAGGATCCGGGCGCCGTCGGCGCCCAGCCCCCGGGCCGCCTCCCGAACCAGGCCGGGCAGCTCCGCCGGCCCGCCGGACTGGGACCGGGCCAGCAGTCGGGCGAGCGCGTCGCCCAGGGTCGTCGCCTCGTCGCCGCTCATGCTGCACACCTCCCTCGGCTCGGCGCCTACCCAGCCACGGCGGGTGGAGACAGGACTGCCCGGCCGTTCCGCGCGCCTCGGAGGAAACCCTGCCGGGGAGCCCGAAGAAGGGCTCCCCGGCAGGGGCCGGATTACTTGATCACACCGGTCCGGGGCGGATAGGACCGGACGAGGCAGGATCAGCCCGGAGCACCGCCGGCGCGCCCCCGGTCACCGGCCGGGCGAGGTGTGGGCGCGGAGCACGCTGCCCGCCCCCGAGCCGGCGGCCTTGCCGTTGCCGGCCCCGCCGGGGGCCAGGTCGACGCTCCCCTCGGCACCGCCCGCCGCGGCGAGCGCGTGGGTGCCCGCCCGGAGGCGGAGCGTGGTGCGGGCCAGCCGCTCGCCCTGGTAGTGGGCGGCGGCCAGGGTGGACGCGTCGGGACCGTCCTCGGAGGTGCCGGTCGCGAACGACGTGCCGTACGGGTTGCCGCCGGCCGCGAAGACGATCGGGTCGGTGTAGCCGGGTGGGACGATCAACGCGCCCCAGTGGTAGAAGACGTTGGACAGCGACAGGATGGTGGCCTCGGTGCCGCCGTGCCGGTTGAACGCGGCGGTGAAGACCGTCACCGGTTTGTCCGCCAGCCGGCCCTCCTCCCACAGCCCGCTGGCCTGGTCGATGAACTGCTTGAGCTGCGCGGCCGGTGCCCCGAACCGCGAGGGCGTGCCGAAGGCGAAGGCGTCGGCCCACGCCAGGTCCTCCAGTGAGGCCTCCTCCATCGACGCGGTGGCGTCGGCGTGCTGCCGCCACTGCGGATTGCGGTCGATCGCGCTGTCGGGCGCCAGTTCGGCGACCCGCCGCAGCCGGACCTCGGCCCCGGTCGACGCCGCCCCCTCGGCGACCGCCCGCGCGAGCGCGTGCACGGTACCCGTGGCGCTGTAGTGGATGACTGCGACCTTCACGGTCATGTCCCTCTCCCCGCCTGTCGATCGGTAATCGCTTGTGCGGCCGATGTTATGTGCACTACAAGATCGTGGGGGAGACCGCCCGAGGCCCGTCGTCCGGGCACCGGACCGCCGTTGCGGCGGTGGGATGAGCGGAACGGGCATCCCGGTGAATCGGCCGGGCGGCGCCCGCGGCCGCACGACGGACGGGGATAGGACGGAGCGCAACGGCGCCCCGGCCGGCGAGCCGACGCGGCGCCCCGACGGACGCACGGCGAGAGGAAGTCCAGGACGGCCCGGTCCCGGATCGCGGCGTTCGCCGCTCCGAGGACCTCCCGTTTGTGCTGGAGCTCCTGGTACGCGCAGCAGAACTGCGCACCGTCGGTCGTGAACACGTGCGACCTGGCGGGGCCGACGCACCGAACCTGCTGTCGGGTGCCCCGGTCCCGCAGGTCGATGCCGGTCTCCTCGGCCACCGGATCGCCACCCCGGGATCGCCCGCGTCGCGGCGTGTACGGAGGAACGGGCGGGGGTAGGCGCCCGGGTCAGAGGCGGCGACCGCTCGGACCGGGGAGACCGGTGCGCGACGCGGGCCGGCCGGGTGGGGGCGCCGGCGAGGAGGAGGACGTGGCCGCGCTGTTCACCGACCGTCGCGACGCCGGGCGCCGACTGGCCCGGCGGACGCGTGACCACCTGGGCGCCCACGCCGGCGCCGATCCCGTCGTGGTGGGGCTGGGCCCCGGCGGTGTCGCGGTCGCGCTGGAGGTGGCGCAGGAGCTGGCCGCGCCGCTGGACGTCCTCGTGGCGCGCCCGCTCACCGCCCCCGGCAACGGCACGCTGCTCGGCGCGCTCGCCGGGGAGGACCCGCCCGTCCTGGACCGGCGGTTGATGCGGGGGCTCGGGCTCGGCACGGCGGACCTCGCCGCCGAGGTGGTCCGGCAGCGGGTGGAGCTGCACCGCCTGGAGAAGCTGTACCGCAGTCGGCGGCCGCCGCTCCCGCTCGACGGCCGGACGGCGGTGCTGGTCACCGACGGCGTGCTGCACGGCGCGCTCACCCATGCCGCGGTGCACGCGCTGCGGGCCCGCGGGCCCGAGCGGCTGGTGCTGGCGGCGCCGGTGTGCGACGCGCGGTCGGCGGTGGTGCTCCGCCGGAACGTCGACGACCTGCTCTGTCTGCACGAGACGACGTACCTGCACGCGGTGGGCCCCTGGTACGCCGACTTCCGGGACGTCACCGACCGCGAGGTGGCGTGCCTGCTGGGGCAGCGGCCGCCGGCGGGCCCTCCCGGCGGCTGAGGGGCGCGGCGGCCGGACCGGAGCGCGGTCAGGTGCCGCCGGCCGGGAGCAGCAGGAGGCGTTCGGGGTCGAAGGGCACCCAGGCGGCGGTCTCGCCCCGGCCCGTCGCCCGGACGCGGCACCAGGCCTCGGCGTCGGCGGACGGCCGCCACCAGGCGTTGATCCGGCCGACCGCCCAGCTGCCGTCCGCGCGGTTGATCTGGACGGGCTGGTAGACGGGCTCGACCTCGTGCTCGGGCGGCTGCCACCCGGGTCCGTCGGCCGGCTCGCCGGTGGTGTCCGGTCGGTCCGGACGGTGCGAACGGTCTGCCATGTCTCCCCCTGCTGACTGTGGTGCGGGCCGTGGTGCGGCTCGTACGCGGGATCGTGTGCGTGATCGCCTAATGACTCTACAGATCTGTAGTAGTTCGTGGGAGTCCCGGAGTGGGCCCCGGGCGCGGGGGCGGTGGGCCTACGGTTGGGTGGCTCCGCACGGCGCGGCGCCGAGGTGCGTGGGAACGCTGGGGCGGGTGGAGGGGGAGCGGTGGCAGTGGAGTGGGGTGCGGCGTCGCTGCTGGGACTGCTGGTGCTGGTGGGATCGTCCGTGCAGCGGCTGGCGGGCATCGGCTTCGCCCTCGTCTGCGGGCCGGCGCTGGTCCTGCTGCTGGGGCCGGGCGACGGGGTGACGCTGTCCAACTGCGCGGCGGGCGTCATCAGCGCCGTCGGACTGGCCGGCAGCTGGCGGCAGGTGCGGCTGGCACGGATGCTGCCGCTGATCGGCGCCGCGGCGTGCACCGTCCCGGTGGGGGCCTGGGTCGCCGGGCGGGTGCCCTCACCCGCCCTGCTGATCGGCATCGGACTGCTGGTCAGCGCGGCGGCCCTGCTGGTGCTCCGGGGGATCCGGGCCTCCTCGCTGCGCGGCACCCGGGGCGCGCTGGCGGCGGGTGCGGCGAGCGGGTTCATGAACTCCGCCGCCGGGGTCGGCGGCCCGGCCGTCTCCCTCTACGCGGTCAACACGGGGTGGACCGCCCGGGAGTTCCTCCCGAACGCACAGTTCTACGGAGTGGCCGTCAACGTCTTCTCGGTCGCGGCCAAGGGGGTTCCGCACCTGGCCGCCCCGGCCTGGGCGACCACGGCGGCCGGGATCGCGGTCGGCGCGGGCGTCGGCCGGATGCTGGCGGCACGGGTGGGGGAGCGCCCCGCCCGGCTGGTGGTGCTGACCCTGGCGCTGGCCGGCGGTCTGGTCACCCTCGGCAAGGGACTCTGGGAGCTCTGACTCCGGGAGCTCCGATCCGGGGCCCGTCGGGGGTGCGCCGGGCCGGTCGGGCCGGGGAGACTGGGCCCGTGCAGATCCGCATCGAAGCCGACGACCTCCCCGGCCGCTCCTGCCCCGCCGCGCCGGGCTTCCCCGGCTACCGCAACGTCCATGTGGCCGTCCAGCGGCGCGAACGCCCCGACGAGCTGCTCGAGCTCCACCCCGGCGACGCGGCCTCGGTCGCCTGGACGCTGGAGTGCACCGCGACCCCGCTCGCCGAGGGCCTGGACATCAAGGGCCGCCACGTCCAGGGGCGGCCCGGGCAGCGCTTCGTCTACCTGGTGTGGGGCGACATCGACGACGCGGGCGGGTTCACCATGTTCCGGCGGGCCAAGCTGATGCTCGACGCGGTGGACGGTCAGGTCCTCGCCGAGGCGGCGGCCGCCGGACGGCTGGTCGCCCGGCTCGGGTTGACGGACGGCAAGGGCCACCCGCTCTGCGCGGCCGTCCGCCCGCCATGGGTGACGTGGTCGGCGGAGCAGGCCGACGAGGGGTGACCGGGCGGGCATGCGGGCTTACCCGGTCCATATACCCCGGCGGGGTACAGTGACCGCCATGTGCCGCCCGGACACCCGACCCGCCGCCGACGGGCCCACCGCCCGTACCGGGGCGGCCCGGCACCCGTCCCGGGGCCACCACCGCCGGTGGACGGGCGCGGCTCTGCTGCTGCTCCTGCTGACCGCCCTCGGGCTGCTCGGGCACCACACCCTGCCAGCCGGCGTCGCACCGGCGCCGCACGCCGCGGCCCGGCACGTCACCACTCCGCACGCCGTCCCGCACGTCGCGGCCCGGCACGTCACCACTCCGCACGCCGTCCCGCACGCCGCTCCGGCGGCCGTGACCCACCGGCACGCCCCCGACCCCGGCGGCCGCGCGACGCCGGTCGACGGCCGGCCCGTCGGGCACCCCGCCGTCGGCCGGGCCGTCGCCGCCCACCCCGCCCGGGACTGCGCCGAACACCGGGTCTGCTCCTCGACGGCGCCCGCGCGCGGCGTCGTCCTCGCCGCCCCGCAGGCGGCGGGCCCCGACACGGCCGGACCCGTCGACCCGGCGCCGCGCCCGGCGGTCCACCCCGGCCTTCCGTGGCCGGGGGCACCACCGCCCGACCTCGACGTCCTCTCCGTCTCGCGCAGATAGGCGGCCCCACGGCGGCCGGGAACCGGAACTCCGGGTCCCCGCCGCCGAACGGCCCTGTCCACCGGCACGGACGACCGCCGTGCCGACGCGCTCACACGAGAGACCTCGATGCCCGAGTTCACCGTCAACCGTCGTTCCCTCCTGCTCGCGGGCCTCGGCGCCGCCGGCGCCGGCCTGCTCGCCGCCTGCTCGGACGCGCCCGCGGCCCCGCCGCTCGTCGACCCCTCCGGCAGCCCCGTCGCCCGGGCGGAGGCCGCCCGGCGCGCCACCGGGCGGGAGCGCCCGGTGACCGTCACCGCGGCGGCCGCCACCGTCGACCTGGGCGGCGGCACCACCGCCCGGACCTGGACCTACGGAGCCCTGCCGGGCACCGCGATCCGCACCACGGCCGGGGACACCCTGGTCGCCACGCTCGACAACCGCCTGCCCGTCCCGACCACCCTCCACTGGCACGGTCTTGCACTGCGCAACGACATGGACGGCGTGCCGCCGGTCACCATGCGGCCGGTCGCGCCGGGCGACCGCTTCACCTACCGCTTCGTCACCGACCGGCCGGGCACCTACTGGTTCCACCCGCACGTCGGCGTCCAGCTCGACCGTGGCCTGTACGCGCCGCTGATCGTCGAGGACCCGCGGGAGCCGCTCGGGTACGACGAGGAGTGGGTGGTCGTGCTGGACGACTGGCTGGACGGCGTCACCGGCACCCCGGACCAGGCCTTCGCCGAGCTCCGCGGGGGGATGGGCGGCTCGGGCGGCCACGCCGGCCACGGCGGGCCCGGCCCCGCACCGGCCGCCGGTGGCGGTAGCTCCTTCATGCTGATGGGGGCGACCAGCGACCTGCTCGGCGGCGACGCCGGTGACGTCCGGTACCCGCACCACCTGGTGAACGGCCGGACCGCCGCCGACCCCGAGGTGTACCGGTCGGCGCCCGGCCGCCGGGTGCGGCTGCGGATCGTCAACGCCGGCGGCGACACCGCCTACCGCCTCGCCCTGGGCGGCCACCGGCTGACCGTCACCCACACCGACGGCTACCCCGTCCGGCACGAGGAGGTGGACGCCCTGCTGGTCGGCATGGGCGAGCGCTACGACGTCCTGGTCACCCTCCAGGACGGCGTCTTCCCGCTCACCGCGCTCGCCGAGGGCAAGAACGCCGCGGGGCGGGCGCTGGTCCGCACGGGCGCGGGCGGCGGGCCGGCCGTCACCGACCGGCCCGCCGAGCTGAACGGCCGGATCCTCGCCGCCACCGACCTCCGGGCCGCGGACGAGGTCCGGCTGCCGGGCCGCGCACCGGACCGCACCCACCGGATCGAGCTGACGGGCGGGATGGCCCGGTACGACTGGGCGCTCAACGGCCGCCCCTTCGACATGGCCGACCCGACGGCGCACCCGTTCCTGGTGGGCGACGGCGAGCGGGTCCGGCTGGAGTTCGTCAACCGGACCGCCATGTGGCACCCCGTGCACCTGCACGGCCACACCTTCCAGGTCGGCGCCGAGGGCCCGCGCAAGGACACCGTGATCGTGCTGCCCGGGCGGACGGTGGTCTGCGACTTCGACGCGGACAACCCCGGCCGGTGGATGACGCACTGTCACAACGCCTACCACGGTGAGGCCGGGATGATGGGGCTGGTCGCCTACCGTGCCTGACCCCGCCGGATCGTGCCCGACCCCGCCTGACCCCGCCTGAACGCCGCCGGGGGCGGCGGGCCACCTCGGCCCGCCGCCCCCGGCGTCCTGCTCCGGGCGGTCCCGCCCCCGCTCAGGCCCGCCGCACCACCACCGTGCACAGCCGCTTGGTGGCCCGGGTGAGCGCGACGTACAGGTCCCGGTCGCCGCCGGGGCGGGCGCCGGTGATCGCCCCGGGGTCGACGACCACGGTCGTGTCGAACTCGAGGCCCCGTGCCTCGGAGGCCGGGACCAGCCGGGCGTGCCGGGTCACGCCGGCCTCCGTCAGCGCGGGCACCGAGGCGTCCGCGCAGACCACGCCGATCAGGTCGCCGGGGTGCGCGGCCGCCTGCTCCCGCACCTCGGCGAGCACGGCGTCCGTCAGCCCGGCCGGCGGGGTCTCGCGGGTGCGGGGCTCCTCGCCGTGCCGGATCGAGCCGATCGGGGCCTGGTCGGGGGCGATCCGGGCGAGCAGTTCGCGCGTGGTGGCGAGGATCTCCTCGGTGGTCCGGTAGCTGACGGTCAGCGTGCGCAGGTCGAAGCGGCCCCCAAGGTGCGGGTCCAGCGCCTCGTGCCAGCCGTGCGCGGTGGTCGCCGGACCGGCCTGGGCGAAGTCACCGACCAGGGTCATCGACCGGGCCGGGCAGCGGCGCAGGACCATCCGCCACTGGAGCGCGGTGAACTCCTGGGCCTCGTCCACCACGACGTGGCCGAAGGTCCGCTCCGGCGGGCCGTCCAGCAGGCTCGCCGCCTCGTCCAGCAGCGGCAGGTCGGCGTCGGTCCACGGGTCTCCCGGCGTGCGCAGCAGCAGGCCGTGCTCCTCGGCGGTGAACCCCGGCAGGTAGACGGCGGGCGCCCCGGGGTCGCCGAGCAGTGCGTCCACCACCGCGCCCGGGGTGAGGTGCGGCCACAACTCCTCGACCATGCGCTCGACGTGGTCGTCGTCGAGCAGCTCGGCCCGCATCGCGTCCACGTCGAACTCCGGTCCGGTGTCGGCCGGATCGGCTTCCAGGCCCAGATTGCGCAGATCCGCGGCGGCGGCCCGGTCCAGGTCCAGGCCGGTCAGCGCCGCCACCTCGGCGTCGATCCGCTCCAGGGTCTCGGCGGCCTCCCGGGCCAGGGCGGTGGTCACCGCGTCGACCAGCAGCTCCTTGAACAGCCGGCGGGTCCGGTGGTGGGCGAGCCCGCTCCGGCGTGCGACGTCACGAGCCTGGGCGACCTCCGCCTCGTCCAGGTGGACGTCCTCCTTCCCGACCCGCACCGTGAAGCCCCCGTCCGGCGCCTGCCGGTCGCGGACCACCGCGGCCAGTGCCTCGGCGAGCGCCGCGTGGCCCTTCAGCCGGGCCACCTCCGGGCGCTCGACGACGCCCGGCGCCACCGCCTCCGGGCCGACCCCGCCGTCCGCCCGGCCCGGTCCCCGGGCGCCTTCCGCCCCGTCGGCGCCGTACGCCCAGGCCGTCCCGTCGGCGCCGTCCGTTCTGCTCGCTCCGTCCGGCCCGCCCGGCCCCTTCGGCCCCCGCGGCCCGGCCAGTTCGGCGCAGGTCGCGAGGATGACGTCGTTCTCGCCGAGGGAGGGCAGCACCTGCGAGATGTAGTCCAGGAACCGGGCGTTCGGCCCCAGCACCAGCACCCCCCGCTCGGCGGCCTTCGGAAAGGCGTAGAGCACATAGGCGGCGCGGTGCAGCGCGACCACCGTCTTGCCCGTACCGGGGCCGCCCTGGACCACGGTGACGCCGCGGTGCGACGAGCGGACGATCGCGTCCTGCTCGGTCTGCAGGGTGGCCACCGCGGTGCCCATCCGTCCCGTGCGCCGCGCCTGGAGCGCGGCGGCGAGCGGGCCGTCGCCGACCACGTCCTCCGCGGTGGGCTCGGAGCCGTCGAGCAGCTCGTCGCTCACCCCGACCACGGTGCGTTCGGCGAGGCGCAGGTGCCGGCGCCGCCGAAGGCCCATCGGGTGCACCGGCGTCGCCTCGTAAAAGGGGCGCGCCGCGTCGGCCCGCCAGTCGACCAGGACCGGCAGCTCGTCCTCCTCGCGCTGGAGGCCGAGCCGGCCGATCCGCAGCGCCGTGCCGTCCGTCAGGTCGATGCGCCCGAACACCAGCCCGCCCTCGGCACCTTCGAGGCGCCGCACCTCCCGGGCGAGCCGTTCGGCCGCCAAGTCCCGCTCGTACGCCTCGCCGGCGCCGTCCGCCCGCCCGGCCAGTGTCCCGACGAGCTGGGCCCGGGTGTCGGCGAGCCGCTCGTCGAACAGTGCGACGACGGCGGCCACCTCCGCCCGTTCCAGTTCCACCTGGTGTCCTGCGTTGTCCTCGACCTGCGGCAAGGAAGCGCTCCTCTCTGTTCGGCCTGTCACTATGCGAGGACGCGCGAGGAATGTAAACGTTGACGATCCGGCCCGGACTGTGTCCTCGGTCCGTGGACGGACCGCCGGGAACTGACCTGACCTGAGGTGATGCCGCGTCAGTGAGTGCCTCGCATCGCGGCTCAGGCCTCCTTGACCACCAGGGTCTTCGCGGGCTTGTCGTGCAGCGCCTGCTGGAGCGGCTTGTCCCACAGCGGCCACAGGACGTTGAGGAGCGCGAAGAGCGAACCGACGCAGTAGACCGCGTTGGGCAGCGTGTACACCGCGGCGCGGACCAGCAGCGCGTTCTCGGCGGGCTTCCCGCCGTGCCCGAGGTCGACGACCCGCAGCTTCATCGCCTTCTTGCCGAGCGTCTGACCGCCCTGGGTGAGCAGCATCGCCGCCTCGTAGCCGAAGGAGAGCAGGGCCGCCACGACGTAGTACAGGATCGACGGCCCGAGGAGGACGAACGCCAGCACGGTGGGGACGATCAGCACGGCGACGTCGATCAGCCGGGCGACCAGGCGCTCGCCGATCGGCGCGAGCTGCCGGGAACCGGGCAGCGGGGCGCCGCCGTACCCGCCGGGCTGGGCGAGCCAGTACGGCCAGAACCCCTGCGGCTGCTGGCCGTAGGGCTGCTGCGGGGGAGTGCCGTAGCCGGGCGGGGCGTACGGCACCTCCTGCTGGTACGGGGCCTCCTGCTGGTACGGCGGCTGCCCGTACGGGGGCTGGCCGTACGGAGGCTGCTGCCCGTACGGGTCCTGCCGGCCGCCGTGGGGATTCTGCTGGCCGTAGGGGTTGGACCCGTCGTACGGGTTCTGGTTCTGCCCGTACCCGGTGGGGCCGTTGGTGCTCATCGTGGCTGGTTCCCTGCCTCGGCGATGGTGGTACGGCTGTTCTACCGATCACCCGGCGGCCTCCGGAAGGCGGACGGGCAAGTCGTTACGCACCGGGAGCGCCACCGTCGCCGAGCCGGGCGGTCGGGAGTCCTGTTATGTTCGAATTGCCGGAATCAACCTGTACCGCCCGACCGGGCGGCTCGACCAGGGAGGCCGGACATGACCGGTGCACCCGAGCCCATCAGCGACGCCGGCCGTGCCGCGCTGGAGCGGGACCTCGCCGAGCTGCGCGCGGAGCGTGCCTCCGTGGCGGCCACCCTCCGTGGCGGCGAGGAGGTCGGCGACCGGGCCGACCAGGCCGACGAACTGCAACGGGCCGACGCGCTCGACCAGCTGGACGACAGGATCACCGGGATCGAGAGCCGGCTGCGCGAGGCGGCGGTCGCGGGCGCGCCGAGCACCGAGACGGTCGGTGTCGGCAGCACCGTGACCCTGCGCTTCGCGGACGCCGCCGAGTTGACCGTCCGGATCGGCGAACTCGCGGAGGAGCTGGACCCGGAGCTGGTGACCGCCGACAGTCCGCTCGGCCTGGTCCTGCTGGGCCGTCGGGCCGGCGAGACCGTCGAGTACGAGGCGCCCGGCGGGCGGACCAGTGCGGTGGTCCTGTCGATCGGGGCCCGCGGCGACGGCTGAGGCGGCTGGGCGGCGGGGGCGGCGGAGGGTGGCCGTCGCGGCGGACGGCGGGAGCGCGTACCGGCTCGGGCCGCGCACATCCGCCGGGTACGTCCGCCGGGTACGTCCGCCCGGGCGCCCCGGTGCGCGCCATGCCGCGCCCCTGTACGGCGCCGGGAGGGCGTGCTGACATGGACGCGTCAACCTGCCGGTGGCCCCGCACGAGGGGGTGCGCGGCCCGCAGCCGGCGGGCGAGTGTGAGGAAAGCGCCCATGACCCTCCGTACCCTGGCGGCCGGTGCCGCCGCCGCGGCCCTGCTCGGCACCACCGTCGTCGGCACCGTCGGCACGGCCTCCGCCACCGGCTGGGACACCCCGCCGCCGGACAAGATCGTCATCTCCGTCGCCACCGTCAACGGCTCCGGCTGCCCGGCCGGCACGGCCGCCGTCGCGGTGTCCCCGGACAACACCGCCTTCACCGTCACCTACAGCAGCTACGTCGCCCAGGTCGGCCTCGGTTCCAAGCCGACCGACTTCCGCAAGAACTGTCAGCTCAACCTGAACGTGCACGTCCCGCAGGGCTTCACCTACGCCATCGCCGCCGCCGACTACCGGGGCTTCGCCCACCTGGAGAAGGGTGCGACCGCCGTCCAGCGCGCCAACTACTACTTCCAGGGCTCGCCGCAGACCGCCTACTCCAGCCACAGCTTCGCCGGTCTGCTCGACGACAGCTGGCAGGCGACCGACCGCGTCGCGGTGGAGGCCCTGGTCTGGGCGCCCTGCGGCGAGCTGCGCAACTTCAACATCAACACCGAACTCCGGGTCGCCGCCGGCAGTTCGGACCCGACGAAGACCACCAGCTTCATGACGATGGACTCCACCGACGGCAGCATCAACACCATCTACCACTTCGCCTGGAAGCGCTGCCCCCTGGGCTGACCCCAGGGCTGCCCCGGGCCGATTCCCGGGCTGGTTCCGTCGGCGGCCGGGCGTCTCCCCGGCCGCCGAACACCCGGCGACCGACCGCCCTCGCGGGGTCGGTCGCGCTACGGCGTCAGATGCGCAGGGTCCGCAGGAAGCAGCCCTTCGCCGAGTCGGAGTACTGGCAGCCGGCGACGTAGAGCGAGTGGCCGTCCGGTCCGACGGTGAGGGCGTGCACGTACGGCTCGGGGACGGAGAGGCGCACGCCCGGGTCGAAGCGGTTCTCGCCCGGCACGAACGTGTACAGCGGGACGGGAACGGTGTAGGACGGGCCACCGAGCAGGTAGACGCGGCTGCCGTCGGCGTTCATCGCCGGGTGGTGGAACTCGAAGTACCCGGAGCCGTACTTCATGTGAAAGCGCACCTCGTCCGTGTCCGTCTCGAGCCCGACGCCCTCGGAGTAGGTGCGGACCGACCCGAGCGCCAGCAGGAAGGAGCCGTCGGGGGAGAGCGCCAGCTCGTCCTTGGCGCCGAGGTTGACGACCTCGGCGGTGCCGAGCCCGGTGCTGATGTCGAGGCGCAGCAGGTCGAGGTCCGTGCCGGCGTAGAGGTGGTTCCCGTCGGGCAGGACGGCGAGATCGTTGACCGTGTGGCCCGTGACCGCCGTCTGGTCGATGAACTCCTCGTCACCGAGGGAGAATTCCAGGATCCGGCCCGGCTGCTCCTGTCCGGCGGGGCCCGAGGGGCCGGACTGGCCGACGTAGAGGGTCGCGCCGTCCGGGTCGGGGGCCACACTGGTCGCCGCGCCCGGGGTCCAGCCCGCCGGGAGCTGCTGCTCCGGCGCGGCGATGCGGGCTTCGAGCGTGGTCGCCCCGGTGTCGATGACGTAGAGGGCGGAGCCGACTCCGACGTACAGCCGGTCGCCGTCCGGGCTGAGGGCCGGTCGGCCGTAGGGTGCCGGGTCGCCGAGCGGAAGGCGGGCCGTCACCGTGCCGGTCTGCGTGTCGACGGTGGACAGGTAGACGCCTTGGCGCCCGCCGACCACGTCCGTCAGTACGAGGTAGACCGTCCGGCCGTCCGGACTGACCGTCTCGGTGACCTTCTCCCAGGTGAATTCCGCGAGCCGCACGGCTCCCGGAATGCCGGAGGCGGGGCTGTCGGGATCGCCGGAGGGGGCCGCCCCCGCGACGCCCGCCCCACCGAGCAGCAGGGCCACTGCCGTCGCCGCCGAGACGGTCCAGCGGGATCCGCGCCGTAACGCGCTTGCCGAGGTCCTCATCATCTTCTCCCCTTGTCGGCCGGTGCACCGCGCCGGGCACCGGATGGGTCGAAGCCTAGAGGATCGTATTGTTGTGGGGTGAGCCAACTATTAAGGGGTGGAGGGAAGTTGGCGTGAGAGGACGTGATCGGCGCCGACGCGCACGGGGGCCCCTCGGGATCGACCGCCGGGTCTGGCCGGTGCTCATGTCCCCGGTGCGGCGGCGGCCCCCGAAGGGTGCGGGATCGGCGGGTACGGGTAGGGTCGCCCGGGAGCTCGGGTGGCAACTCCAGTGGGAGGGAGGATCTTCTCCCCGATGAATCCACCCGCGACGGAAATGTCCCCGGTTCGGCGGCTTCGCGGCGTGTGAGCGTCGGGGGTGCGCCCGGCCCCGGTGGACGGACCTCCGGCACGACCCCCTGGAGATGTGATCATGGAGTTCGCCCTGCCCGGGGCCACCGGCGAGGCCCCGGCCGAACGGTTCACCGGCGAGGTGTGGTGGGACGCCGTCCACTCCGGCGGGGAACCGTCCCGGATGCGCGCCAACCTGGTGCGCTTCGCGCCCGGGGCCCGCACCCACTGGCACTCCCACGCGCTCGGCCAGAGCCTGCACGTGGTCTCCGGGGTCGCCCTGATCGGCACCCGCGACGGCGTGGTCTTCGCGGCCTGGCCCGGCGAGCTGGTCGTCTGCCCGCCGGGCGAGGAGCACTGGCACGGCGCCGCGCCGGACCGGTTCATGGAACACCTGGCGATGTGGGAGGGCACCGAGGACGGCAGCCCCGGGACGACCTGGCTGGAGCCGGTCACCGACGAGCAGTACGCCCCCGCCCGCACCACGAGCGCCTGATCGCGCCGTGCCCGGGGTCGCAGTCCGCGCCGCGCCCGGCGCTCAGCCCGCGAGCTGGCCCGGCCGGCCCGGCACCCAGAGCGGCACCGGGGCCGTCGGCACCATGTGCCGCGCGGCGTGCTCGTCGAGGACGGCCAGTGCCCGGTCCAGGTCGCCGTCGCTGAGCTCGGCCAGCGTCGCGGCGGCCGAGCGGGCGCAGGCCAGCACGAGGGCCAGCATGTCCTGGCGCCGGCAGTGGTCGCGGACGTAGGCCCGGCAGCGTTCGAGGACGTCCGCGCCGTACGCCTCCCGCTCGGCCGCCCCGAGCGGGTCGTCGTCGTCCGCCAGCGCCATCCGCACCCCGTACCAGACCAGTACCAGCGCGTCGGGCTCGGCCGGGTGGGACACCTCGGTGAGCCGTGCCCACTCCCGGGCCCCGGCCGACTCCCGCCCGAGCCGCTCCAGGGCCGCCGGACCGTCCCCCCGCGCGCCCCGGAGGGCCAGCTCGGCCGCCCGGGCCACCACGGCCCTCAGCACCGCCTCCGCGGGCACCCGCAGCCCCGGCGCCGCCGGATCCGCGAACGCCAGCCACGCGTCCGCGAACGAAGCCGCCCGCATCTGCCCCAGCCACGGCGGCGCCCCGTCCGCCGGCCCCAAGCGCTCCTCCACGGCGAGCCGGACCAGCCCCCCGGCCACCAGATCCGCGGCCCCCTCGTCGGGCCCGAGCCCGAACAGTCCGCTCCTCATGGAACACCCCCCGTCCAACGGTCCTCACCTTGTGTGCGCACATCCCACCACACTGCGACGCGAACGAACCTTGATCGCACCCGTGATGAGACGCACGCCACGCTGCCTCCCCGGGGCGTCCCCCGCACCGCCCACCCCGCCGTTCGGCGGGTGGACAGAACCCCTGCGACCAGGCACTTCATGACATCTTGGCATGCCCATGCACGTGCCGGAATCGCTCCACCTCAGCGCCCCAAACCCGTTCATGGAACTCCCGGGGCGCGTCGTCGAGGACGACGGTGCGGCTCCCGGAGGACTCCCGGTGTGTCGCCGGCTCCCGGCGGAGCGCCGCGGCCGAGGCCGGAGCCCGGAGTTCCAGCTCGGCCCACCCGGCGGAACGGAGCTCGGCGGGCCTGACGACCAGTCCGCTGACGGCATCCCAGAAGGCCTCCCCGTTCCCGCCGTAGAAGGAGGGGAAGCCGAGCCCCCGTCGCAGGACCGCGTGGAGGTCCGCCTCCCCGGCGACAGCGCCGACGTCGATCACCACCCGGCGGGCGAGCCGTTTCACGTTCGGCGGTGGGCGTGGCGGGCGGGGTCAGCTGCCGCCCATGCCGCCCTGGGCGGCGACGATGGTCAGGTTGAGGCCGGAGATCGCGTGGGCGAGGCCGGGGGTGTTGGGGGTGAGGCGGTCGGTGAGGGCGGTGATGCGGGCGGCGTGGACCTTGCGGTCGTGGCGGGAGAGGACGAGCCGCAGGTGTCCGTGGGCGGCCAGGGCCGCGAGGACGGCGTCGGCGAACGGGGCCTCGGCGGGCGGGCCGTCGGCGCGGACCAGCTCGGCGACCCGGAGCTGGAGGTCCTGCGCCTCGCGCGGGTCGTCCACGGTGACCGGCCGCCGCGGTACGACGCGGCCGTGCGGGTCGCGGTCCGCCATGGTCATCACGCCGAGCGCCGCGAGCCGCTCCTCGACGGCCTCCAGGGTGTCGTCGCGGTTGCGCCGGATCCAGGCCTTCCAGGTGCGCGGGGCGCTGCCCAGTTCGGCGAGCAGGGCGTCCAGGACGCCGTCCCCGGTGGGGTCGGTGGAGACGACCTGCACGTGGCCCGCCCCGTCCTCGGCGACGGCACCCCGGTGGGCGAGCTCGGCGAGGGCGGCGGCGCGCACCAGGAAGCCGGCGCGGGTGCGGTCCTGGAGGGACTGGGCCCGGGTGTCGAAGGCCAGCAGATAGGCGGACAGGTGCAGCGCTCGGCTCATGGCACCGACGATACGGCGTCGCTCCCCGCCCGCCGTCCGTCCACGGGCGGAACCGTCCTCCACCTGGGGGAGCATGCCGGCCCGCGGTCGACGCAGGACCGGCTTGGGGCCGATGCGGGGCCGGCGTGGCGGCGCCCTTCCGCGCACCGGGGACCGATCCCCCGGCATTTCCCGAATCCCCCGACGCCCGTGGCCCGTTCCGGTCGGGTGAATATCGGGCAAGCGAGGGAGAAAACCGCATTTCCGGGGCTTCGAAGGCCGAATGTCCGCGCGGATCAGGACAACTGTCCGTGGCGGAGGGAAATCCGGGAGTCCCGAGGGCTTCCGCGCGTTGGAAAAGCAGCTGCGGACCCTTTGGCCGAGCCTACTCCGGTGGGCGGAGGCGGAGAAGAGATGCCATGGATGATTTCGAAGGTGAAACCTCCAAGCGCAACCCCGTTTTCTGCACCCTCGTCAATGCCACCCTCGACCTCGACCGCGACGACCTCGGGCACCCTGACCGCCCCGGGCTCTGGGACCGGCTGGTCCGGGACCGGCGGCCGGTCCACCGGCGCGGACTCTACTGCCCGGACTGCCGGACCGTTCGGGGCGCCCGCGCGTGGATGTACGTCTTCGAGCGCCAGGGCCTCCGCATTGCCGCCCACCACAATCCCCACCGCCACGGCAGCGGGGAGAGCGACGAGTGCAAGGCCTATCGGGAGCGCTACGTCCGCGCGGCCGAGAGCGCCGGGCACGCGGTCGAGGTGGGGGCGCTCCACGCCGACGGCAGGCGGCGCACCGATGTGCTCGTCACCGGAGCCGGTGGACAACGGTACGGGTTCGAACCGCAGTTGTCGTACCTCTCCGCCGCGTCGGCCCGCGCCCGGGACGCCGCCGCCCGGGCCGACGGCATCACGGAGGTCTGGCACACGGTCGACGCGCGGTCGCCGCTGATCGACGTGGTCCACTGGACCCGGACGGACGACCTGCCGGCGGCGGCCGTCCGGGACGACCGGGACCTGCTGGTCCGCGGCGGCGTCCGGGAGCTCACGCTGGAGCTCTGCGACCGCATGCCGGGGCCCTGCCCCTCGCGCAGGCTGGGCAGTTGCGGTCGGCGCCACGCTCGGTGGGCTCCCCGGCCCCGGCAGTTCGACGACCTCGTGCGGGACATCGCGGCGGGGGAGTGCGTCCCGCTCACCCTCAGGGCGGGCCGGGGCCTGCACCGGTTCTGGGCTTCGGCCGGCGACCGCGCGGCCTTCTTCGACAGCGGGGGCACGCTCGCCGTCGACGCTGACGCCGATGCGGACGTCGATGGCCGCTCCGAGGCCCGCGCCGCCGCGGCGCACCGCACCACCGGGGCCGTGGGCGCGCGGTCGCGCCCACGTCGGGAGACCCGGTGCGACCGGGCCGGGACCGACCCGGCCGAGCGGCGCCGCCGGCGCCTCGCGGGCCTTCCGGCCCGTGACAGCGGTGAGGCGATCTGGCTCCCGGAGGCTGCGGCCGCCCCCGCGCGGATCGTCCGGCCGGAGATCGCCCCGGTCCGCCCGGGCGTCTGCTCGGCCGGGCACGGTCCGTCCTGCGGAGCGGGTGCCCGGCTCTACCCCGGGGGGTGGTTCTGCGACGAGCACCGGCCCTGACCGGAGGGCGGTGTGGCGGGGGTCGCGAGGACGGACGGTCACGGTCGGCCGGGGGGTAGGTCGTCTCCCTGGCGCGCGAGGGCGCGGCAGCGGGCCGCGCCCCCGACCGAGAGGACGGACGCGATGGCGGTGCCGCTGCTCGGCGGCCCGCTCACCCGGGTGCTCGCCCGGTCATCACCCGCGCGTTCCGGAGCATCCTCGACGCCGCCGACGCCGAACTGCCGGGCGGCGCCGGGGCCTGACGCGTCGTCGGACGGGCCCGACGCGAGCCGCCCGTCCCTGCGGCACCAGCGCCTGCGTCCGGCGGTCTGCATATTCAGTCGATCGACATATGCAGAGAGTTGACCTATGGTGGTCCGCACGGCGGACGGCCGGTTCCGGAGAACGGACGAGCCGTGGGGTGGGCGTCCGCCGTTTCACGCGTGGTCCGGCAGGGCGCCGGACCGTCCACGTCCCGTGGGAGGACCGCAGTGCATCACCGTTCCCGTACGCCCGGACCCAAGCTCCTCGGTGTGGCGATCGCCGCCGTGCTCGGCCTCGGCGTGAGCGTGCCGCCGGCGTTCGCCGGACCCGTCGCCGGACCGGCCGGCGGGCCGTCCGGCGACGCCGACCCGGTGCCCGGGCTGGTCGCCGGGTCGGAGACCGCCGCTCCGCAGCTGGTCACCGGCCTCGCCGACGCGGCCCCCGGGGACAGCCCGGCCGACGCGGCCCGCGCGCACCTGGCCGCCCATCGGGACCGCTACCGGGTCGACCCCGGACAGCTCGCCGAGGCCGGGACCGAGCGCGCCGCCGACGGCCGGCGCACCGTCAGGTTCGAGCAGCGGTACGGCGGCCTACCGGTCTTCGGGGCCAGGTACCTGGTCCACCTGGTCGGCGAGGGCGCCGGGCAGCGCGTCGAGTCGGTCGGCGGCAAGTACTTCACCGGCCTCACCGCCCCGACCGCGCAGACCGTGCCGGAGGAGGCGCTGCGCCGGCTCGCGCTCGGCGCGGTCCAGGAGCCGGCTGCCCGCGAGGGCGCCACCGCCGAGGACCACGGCCTGCTGGTGCTGCCCGGCGGCGCCGGCCGGCTGGTCCGTCACTTCACCGTGCGCGGCACCGACCCGGCGCAGTGGGCGGCGAAGGCGCGCGAGGTGTTCGTGGACGCCACCGTCGGCGAGGTCGCCCTCAGCTACGAGGTCCGTGCCCCGTACCGCGGCGCCGCCCCGGTCGCCGCCGCCGCCAAGGGCGCCACCCCCGCCGCCGGGGCCCCCGCCGGCGTCGAGCCCGCCACCGGCACCGCCCCGGACGCCCTCGGCCGCACCGAGCGGGTGAACATCGGCCGGCTCCCGGACGGCACCTACCAGCTCGTCGACCTCACCCGCGCCGCCGCCGTCACCACCTACGACGCGGCCGGCCGGGACGTCATGGACTTCAATCGTTCGATACCCGCCGACGTCCGCCCGGCGGCCTCGGCGACCGCCGACTTCCCGGCCTCCACCGGCACCAGCGGCGCCACCGACGCCCACCTCAACGCCGCTGCCGTGTACGACTTCTACCGCGACCGGCTGGGCCGGGAGGGGATCGACGGCAAGGCCGGACCGGTCGTCTCCGTGGTCAACGTCACCGACTTCGGCAAGCCCCTGGACAACGCCTACTGGGACGGCGAGAAGATGGTCTACAGCGGTGGCAGCGAGAAGCGCCACCCGTACGCGGTCGCGCGGGACGTCGCCGGCCACGAGATGACCCACGGCGTCGTCAAGAACACGGCGGGGCTGGTCTACGTCGGCCAGTCCGGCGCGCTCGACGAGGCCGTCGCGGACTACTTCGGCAACGCGATCGAGGTGACCAGCCGGGGCATCCCGATGACCGACCCGAAGGCCGCCCTGCTCGGCGAGGGCCTCTGCCGCACCGGCACCCCCGAAGCCTGCGCCGACCGACGGATGGACGACCGCCGCACCGCCGTCGCCGACTACCTCGGGGTGCCGGCGGGCGTCGACGGCGGTGGCGTGCACCTCAACTCCACCATCGTCTCCGGGGCGTTGTGGGACATCCGGCGCACCCTCGACCCGCTCCTCGCCGACCGCCTGGTCTACCGCGCGCTCGCCGAGTACCTCACCCCGCTGGACGGCTTCGTCGACGCCCGCAACGCGGTGCTCGCCGCGGGCCGCGCGCTCGGCCTCAGCCGCGCCCAACTCCGGACCGTCGCCGGGGCGTTCGACGCGCACGGGATCAAGGAGGGTTGGCAGAAGCGGATCGGCGTGGACAGCCGTCCGCTGCTGCGCGAGCTCTCCAGCGAGAGCATCGCGCCGGACGTCGCGGCCGGCCGCTGGGTGGTCGCCACCGCGGGCCGGGGCGCCAAGGGCAGCATGGGCGTGTTCGCCGGGGCCGTCGCGGGCTCCGCCGAGCCCACCCGGCTCAGCCCCGAGGACGGCCGCTCGCACGGCTGGCCCGCCACCGACGGCACCTCCGCCGCGTGGGTGGCCATGGGCGCCGGCGTCGACGGCGCCTGGGGCATGGAGGTGCTGGCCCGCCCGCTCGACGGCGGACCGGTGCGCAGCGTCCACCGCGCCGTGAACCGGTTCGTCGGCGACGTCCGGATCTCCGGCGGCGACGTGGTCTTCGTCGGGAGCGACTCCACCGGGAGGAGCGGGCCCATGCTGTCCCACGACGGTGCCCCGGCGGTGCTGATCCCGCTGCCGGACGGCCACAGCGCCTCCGGCCTCTCGCTCAAGGACGGCCTGCTCGCCTGGACGGAGAGCTGGCAGGTGGGTGAGCGGACGGTGAGCGCGCCGACCGTCTGGTCGGTCGCCGCCGGCAAGGTCGTCGCCCAGTACGTGGTGGACGACGCGAGCACGGCGACCCCCGGGAGCGCGGTCGGCAGCACCCGCCTCGCCGGTGGCCGACTGCTCTGGGTGGAGACGCCCGGCGACGCCACCGAGGGCAGCGCGATCCGCTCCGGCGCCCTGGACGGCTCCGGCGTGACCGACCTGCTCCCCGGCGGCGCCGGTGCACCGCACCGGATCAGCACCCTCACCGCCTCCGACCGCGCGGTCACCTTCGGCGACTCCGGCCACTGGTCGACCGGCGGCCGGAAGAACGCCGACCTGCCGAAGCTCTGGCAGCTGCCGCTCACCGGCGGCACCCCCGAGCGGCTCTCCTGCAACCGGGGCGGCCAGTACGGCCCGGCGGCCGACCGGGGCGCCCGGGTGGTCTGGCTGGACGCCACGGCGGGCCGCACCGATCTGGTCGTGCGTGAGCGCGCGGCCGGCACCTGCTGACCGGACGGCGGCTGCCCCGGGGCCCGTTCCAGGGCGCCTGACCTCGACGCCCGGACCCCGTCCGCCCCCGGTCCCCCGCCCGCCCGGCCGCCGCACCCGCGACGGCCGGGCGGGCCCCTGCCGTCACGGGCCCCTGCCGTCACGGGCCGCTGTTGTCACGGTAGTGCCGTGGCCCCGCGGTGCCGGTTCAGGTGGTGGCCACGGGGATGCCGTCCGGGTGGCCGGTCAGGAGGGCGGCGACGTGGTCGGCGCAGCGGACGGCGGCCTCGGCCATGGCGCGGTGGGTCATCCCGGCCACGTGCGGGGTGAGCAGGGCGTTGGGGAGCCCGAACAGCGGGGAGTCGAACGCGGCGTGCTCGTGCGCGAAGGTGTCGACGGCCGCCGCCGCGAGGGGGTGGGCGGGGTCGCGCAGGGCGTCGGCCAGGGCCGGCTCGTCGACGATCCCGCCGCGGGCGGTGTTCAGCAGGATCGCGCCCGGGCGCAGCAGCGCCAGCTCCGCGCGGCCGATCAGGCCCCGGGTCCGCGCGGTGAGCGGCAGGTGGACGGAGACCACGTCGCTGGTCGTCAGCAGCTCGGCGAGGGAGGCGGCGCGCGACACGTCGCCGGGGGCGCCGTCGGCCGGGCTCCGGGTGAGGGCCCGGACGGTCATGCCGAGGGCGCGCGCCCGGTCGGCCAGGGCCCGGCCGGTCCGGCCGAGGCCGACGATGCCGAGGGTCAGCTCGGACAGGGCCCGGGCCGGTGCCGCCGGGCTGCGCCAACGGCCCCGGTGGGAGGAGTCGTCGTGGGCGACGAGGTCGCGGGTCAGGGCGAGCAGCTGGGCCAGGGCGAACTCGGCGACCGCGTCGGCGTTGGACCCGGGCGTGTGAGTGACGGCGACCCCGTGCCGGGCGGCGGCGGCCAGGTCGACGTGATCGGTGCCCGACCCCGCCCGGGCCACCACGCGCAGCGGGGCGGCGGCCCGGGGACCCGCCGTCCGGGCGCCGGTGGCGGCGGCGAGGAACGCGGCGCGCAGCGGCACCCCGGCCCGGGACTTCACGGCGTGGTGACCGCCGCCGCCGAGGGTCTCGGCGATCAGCGCCGCCTCGTCGAAGGGGTCGAAGTCGGTGAACTCCACCCGCCCGGCCCAGTCGGCCCGCACGGCGGTGCGGTCGGCGACCCGGCGCAGGTTCAGGGTGACGGCCAGCCCGTGGCCGAGCAGGCGTTCCAGTTCGACGCCGAGCAGGTCCCCGGGAGCCGCGTCCAGCAGCAGGATCCGATGCCGCTCCATGCGGTCCCCCTTCCTCCGCACCGGACCCTACCGGGCGTCGGGGCGGGGCAGCGGATCTGAGTGATCATCATCACCGCCGTCTCCGAGCCATAGCGGACCCTGGGGCTTGCCGCAAGACCCCGGTGACGTCGGAGAATCACCCTCCGAAGTCGATGAGTGAGGACCATGGAGGGCTGCGGGATGCGTGTTGTGCTGTCGACGTACGGGTCGCGGGGGGACGTCGAGCCGCTGGCGGGGCTCGCGGTGCGGCTGCGCGAGCTGGGTGCGGACGTGCGGGTGTGCGCGCCGCCGGACGAGGAGTTCGCGGCGCGGCTGGCCGAGCTGGGCGTGCCGCTGGTGCCGGTCGCGGACGCGGTGCGCGCGCTGGTGACCGGTGCGGCCCCGGCGCCGACGGACTTCCCCACCCGGGTGGCGACGCTGACGGCCGCCTCCTACGAGGCGGTCCTCGGGCAGGCCGAGGCGGGCGGCGTGGTGGTGGCGACCGGACTGTTCCCGAGCGCGGCCGGCGCGCGGGCGGCGGCCGAGCAGGTGGGGGCCCGGTTCGTGTTCGTGGGCCTGCAGCCGACCGTCCTGCCGTCGCCGCACCATCCGCCGTTCCAGTACCCGGGCCGGCCCGCGGCGCCCGAGGGCGCCGACAACGGCACGCTGTGGAAGCTGGACGCGGAGAGCATGACCGCGCTGTTCGCCGGCCCGGTCAACGCCCACCGGGTGTCGGTCGGCCTGCCCGCGGTGGAGAACGTCCGTGACCACGTCCTCACCGAGCGGCCGTGGCTGGCCACCGACCCGACGCTCGGCCCGTGGCGGCGGCCCGCCGACCTGGACGCGGTGCAGACCGGCGCCTGGCTGCTGCCGGACCCGCGTCCGCTGCCCGCCGAGCTGACCGCGTTCCTGGCGGCGGGCGAGCCCCCGGTGTACGTGGGCTTCGGCAGCATGCCGATGCGCGGGTCGACGGACGTCGCCCGGCTGGTCGTCGACGCGGTGCGCGCGGTCGGCCGGCGGGTCGTCGTCGGCCGGGGCTGGGCGGAGCTGTCCGGGGGCGACGGCCGGGAGGACTGTTGCGTGGTCGGTGAGGTGAACCACCAGGAGCTGTTCGCCCGGGTCGCCGCCGTCGTGCACCACGGCGGCGCGGGGACCACGACGGCCGCCGCCCGGGCGGGTGCGCCGCAGCTGGTGGTGCCGCAGATCGTCGACCAGCCGTACTGGGCCGCCCGGGTCGCCGAGCTGGGCATCGGCGCGGTGCACGACGCGGCCGTGCCGACCGCCGACTCCGTGGCCGCCGCGCTGCGGACCGCCCTGGCCCCGGAGACCCGTGCCCGGGCGGCCGTCGTGGCCGGTGGGATCCGCACCGACGGCGCCGAGGTGGCGGCACGCCTGCTGCTCGACCCGGCAGCCGCCCGGTAGCCCAGGTCCCGCCGCACCCCGCGGCACCCGCCGCACCCCGCCCGCGTCACCGTCCCCGAGAGAGCCGGGACGGTGACGCGGCGCGTTCACCCGGTGCGAGGGGCATTAAACCTGGGCAAAAGAGCATGAATGCCCGCAGGCCGGGTACCAACACCACCGGAGCGCCCGCGCAGCCGCGGACCGCTTCCGCGTCCCCGCCGGGACGCCACCTGGACCGTCGCTTGAAGAAGCCGGGCAGAGGTCTCCGGAAAGAGGAGCCGCCGTGTGCGGGGCGACCCCGCCCCACCTCGCTCGCAGGCCGAGGCGTGCCCTTCTGCCCAGGAGAACCGCCGTGTCCATTCCGACCTCGGGAACGACCGGTCATCGCACCGGCCCGTCGCCCGTCCCGTCCGACGTCCCGCTCGACGTCCCGCCGCCGGTGCCCACGGCCGACCTGCCGCCGGACCTGCCACCGCGCCCCACCGAGGCCGAGCTGCGGGTCATGGGCAAGACCGAGGCGCGCGAACTGAGCGACGCGCTCTTCGCGCGGCTCGCCGGACTGCCCCGCGAGACGCACGCCTACAGCTACGTCCGCGGCACCATCATCGAACTCAACATGCCGCTGGTGCGGTTCATCGCCGGTCGGTTCCGGCACCGCCCCGAGGACATGGACGACATCCTCCAGGTCGGCACCGTCGGCCTGATCAAGGCGGTCGACGGTTACGACCCGGAGCGCGGCGTCGAGTTCGTCACCTACGCGATCCCCACCATCGCCGGCGAGATCAAGCGGTTCTTCCGGGACACCTCCTGGCCGGTCCGGGTGCCGCGCCGGATGCAGGAGTTCTACCTCACGGTCGCCCGGGGTTCGGACCGGCTGGAGCAGGAACTCGGCCGGCTCCCGCACCCCGAGGAGATCGCCGAGGACCTCGACCTCAGTGTCGAGGACGTCGTCGAGGGACTGGTCGCCGGCCGCGTCTACCGGCCCAACTCGCTCGACGCGCTGCGCGAGCAGGACACCGACGAGTCCGGCAGCGCGCTGCTGGACCGGCTCGGCTCCTGCGACCCGGGCATCGAACTCGCCGAGTTCCGCACCGCCGTCAGCCCCCTGCTCGGCCGGCTGCCGCACCGCGAACAGGTGGTGCTCAAGCTGCGGTTCTGGGAGGACCGCACGCAGTCCGAGATAGCCGACCGGATCGGTGTCTCCCAGATGCACGTGTCCCGGCTGCTCTCCGCCACCCTCGCGCACCTGCGCGAACAGCTGGACGACCGCGACGCGCCCGGCTGGACGGACGAGCCGCCCGACGAACCCGGTCACCGGCCGGACCACGGTCCGGGCTGACGACCGGTGCCCCTCGTGGCGTTTCCGGCCCCTCGCAGCGGTTAACCGCGCTGTGGGGGGCCGTCGGCGCGAAGGAGGCGGAGCGTGGTGGCACCGAGAGTCTCTTCGCGACCCGGTCCCGCGACCGCCGTCGCGAACGAACAGGAGCACCCGTCATGACCCGTCGCCCGCCCCGACCGCCCGACGGCACCACGACCGGAACGGACCAGCCCCTCGGACTCACCACCCGCACCCGGCCGTGGGAGGACGGCACCGTCGTCGCCCTGCACGGCGAACTCGACCTGGACTCCGTCGCCGTCCTGCGGGCGGCCGTCGACCGCGCGCTCACCACCCCCGGTACGGTGGTCGTGATCGACTGCGGGGACCTGGCCTTCTGCGACTCCACCGGCCTGTCCGAACTGCTCGACGCCGCCGTCCGGGCACGGGCCGGCGGCAGCCGGATCGAACTCGCCCGCCCCCGGCCGCTGGTCCGGCGGGTCCTCGAACTCACCGGCGCCACCGACGCGTTCCCCGTCCGTGACACCGTCCCGCCGTGACCGGCACCGTGACACCGTTGCGCCGTGACCAGACCCGTGACCCGTGGTCCGTGACCCGTGGTCCGTGACCGACACCGTGACCGGGGCCGGACCGGGCCGGACCGACCGGCAGCGGACGAGCCGAGGAGGACCCGATGACCACCACCCCTGCGGCGCTCTTCGACGTCGACGGAACGCTGCTCGACACCACCTATCTGCACACCCTCGCCTGGTGGGAGGCGCTGCGCCAGTACGACCGCACCGTCCCCGCCGCCCGGGTGCACCGCGCCGTCGGCATGGGCGCCGACCGGCTGCTCGACCACCTGCTCGGCGAGGACCGCGACCGGTCCGACGACGAGGCCGTGACCGGCGCCCACGACGCCCTCTACGCCCGGTACTGGCCGGTGGTGCGGCCCCTGCCCGGAGCGGCCGACCTGCTGCGCGCCTGCGCCGACCGGGGCTGGCGGGTGGTGCTCGCCAGCTCCGCCAGTGAGCGGGAACTGACCGCCCTGCGCGGCGCGCTGGCCGCCGACGAGGTGATCGCCGCGGTCACCACCGCCGACGACGTCGCCGCGACCAAGCCCGAACCCGACCTCGTCCGGGCCGCCCTGGACCGGGCCGACAGCGCCCCCGAACGCGCGGTGTTCGTCGGCGACACCCTGTGGGACGTGAGGGCGGCGGGCCGGGCCGGAGTGCCCTGCGTGGCCGTCGAGAGCGGCGGCCACAGCGCCCAGGACCTCCTCGGCGCGGGCGCGGCGGAGGTTCACGCCGACACCTCCGAGCTGCTGGCCGGCCTCGACGGCAGCCTGCTCGCCCGGCCCCGGGCCTGACCGGCGGCGGGTCTGACCGCCGACCTCGGCGTGCTGCTCGGCCCCGGCCCGCGTGAACGCGCCCCGGACGGGTAGCCGCCGGGGCGTCCGACCGCACCCATCGCGCACCGGCCGGCCGAAGGAGGTCACCATGGGCCAGGAGATCGCGACGGACCCTCGTGCCGACCACCCCGGCCCGCCGGGCCGGATCACGGCCGCGGACTGGCCGCTCCACCCCGCGGCCGAGTTCCCGCCCGACCGCACCCAGGCGATCCTGGAGGCGGCCAAGCGGATCGGCTCGCTGCTCAAGGCCGGGCACCACCCCTTCGCCCTCGCCGGAGGCGTGGCCGCCTACGCCCACGGAGCCGTCGTCCGGCTCCAGCACGACGCCGACTTCTGCATCCGTCGTGAGGACGCCGACGCCGTCACCCGCACCCTGCGCGAGGCGGGACTCCAGGTCTTCCTGCCGCCCGAGGACTGGTTGATCAAGGCCCGGTGCCTCGGCCAGGACGTCGACCTCATCCTCGAACTCGCCAAACGGCCGGTCACCTCCCAACTCCTCGACCGGGCCGAGGAACTGCCCGTCGACTCCGTCCACATGCCGGTGCTCGCCGCCACCGACCTCGTCAGCAGCCTGCTCGCCGCCTTCTCCGAGCACCACTGCGACTTCGGCGCCGTGCTCTCCGTGGTGCGGCCGCTGCGGGAGAAGGTCGACTGGCAGCGGGTGCGTGCCGAGCGCGGGGACCGCCCCATGCCGGCCGCCTTCCTGTACCTGTTGGAGCGGCTCCAGGTGATCGGACCGGCTCCGTCCGACAACGCCGCGGGCCTTCCGAGCCGCGGCACCGCCCCCCGCGCCGAGGAGACCGCGTGATGACCGCTTCCACAGGCCCCGTCGGCCCCGGCCGCCCTGGCACCGGCCCCCGTCCCGGCACCGGCCCCCGCGCCGATCCGGACGACAGCGAGTACCGGATCGCCCACCTGCGCGACCGGCTGGCCGCCGACGAGGTCGGCGAACTCGGCCTGCGCATCGAACTGCACGGCGCCCGCGTCACCGTCCGCGGCTCCGTGCCGAGCGAACAGCGCCGGGCCGCCGTCGAACAGATCGTCAGCGAGGTCCTCACCGGCCTGATCGTCCACACCGACATCGTGCTCGTCGGGGCCACCGCGCCCACCACCGCCGAGGACCTCGCATGATCCGGATCGCCGCGGTCGGCGACATCCACCTCGGCCCGGACAGCCGCGGGCGGCTGCGCCCCGCCCTCGCGGGGATCGAGCGGCAGGCGGACCTGCTGCTGCTCGCCGGGGACCTCACCCGGCACGGTACGCCGCGCGAGGCCGTGGTGGTGGGGGAGGAAGTGGGCGGACTCGCGGTGCCCGTCGTCGCGGTGCTCGGCAACCACGACTACGACGCCGGCCGACCCGAGGAGGTCACCGCGATCCTGGCCGGGCACGGCCTCCAGGTCCTGGAGCGCTCCGCGACCACCGTCCGGGTGGACGGCAGGTCGGTCGGCATCGCGGGCACCAAGGGCTTCGGGGGAGGATTCGCGGGGCGCAGCGGTGGCGAGTTCGGCGAGCCGGAGATGAAGGCGTTCATCCGGCACACCCGGGACTGCGCGGACGGTCTGCGGTCCGCCCTCGACCGGCTCGCCGCCGAGGGCTGCGCCGTACGGGTCGCACTCCTGCACTTCGCCCCGGTACCCGACACCCTGGCCGGGGAGCCACCGGAGATCTATCCGTTCCTCGGCAGCTACCTGCTCGCCGAGGCGATCGACGGGGCCGGCGCCGATCTCGCCGTCCACGGCCACGCACACCTCGGCACCGAGCACGGCCTCACCGCCTGCGGCGTGCGCGTCCGCAACGTGGCCCAACCGGTGATCGGCCGCGCCTTCGCCGTCTACCACCTCCACGAGCCGTCCGGACCGGCGTGACGGATCCGCCGGCCGCCGGCCGCCGGCCGCCCGCCGCCGGCCGACTGCCGGTCGGCCGGCGGATCCGTCGCGCCGGAAGGCCGCGGTGGTCGTGAACCCCGGGTGCGGGGCGGGCGGGACGGCGGGCCTGGGTGGGAACTGCGCGTACCGTCCGTTCGCGCCGGGCCGGGGCCCGGCGCGGGGGCGCACCTGCCCGGGCTGTCGCCGGACCGGCCCGGGCATCGCCGGTCCGGCGGCCGGACGTTGGTCACGGACACCCGGGCGGCCGTCACGCAGCGTGGCTGGGGGCGGTGGGCCGTCCGTTTTCCGGGGCGCGCCCCGGGTAGCCGGAAAGGTCCTGAGGCACCCGTTCGGATGCCCCCGAAGTTCCCCGGAGGTGGCCACCATGGAGCCGCGTCAAGGCGACGGTCCAGGTACGGCCGTCCGCGACCCCGACCCGTCCGAGGACGCCCGGCCCGTCCGCAGCCGGCCGCCGGGCACCCCGGACGACGACGACAGGGAGCAGGGCGATGCCGAGTGCTACGCCGTCCTCGGAGAGGACTGACGCCGGCCGGGCGGCCACGGGCGAGCGGCACGTCGCCGCGCCTGTCCCGCCGTCGACCGCCCGCCGCGCGGTTCACCACCGGCCCGGCCGCCGCTGGCCGGGTGTCGGCCGCGGTGCCTCGGCCGCCCGCTATCCCGCCCAGGCCTTCGGCCGGGCCGTCTGACCAGGAGGTGCCCACGATGGACGACCAACCCCAGGGCGGTGCCGGCGGCGTCCCCCTGCACCACGGCGAGCCGCAGCACGAGCCCCACCACGAGCCGCCCCACGACGAGCGCCCCCGCTCGCGCGGGGCCACCACCGTTCGGGCGGGTGTGCCCGTCGCCGAGCAGCCGGCCGGCGCCGAGGACACCGAGGGCGGCGCGGACACCGCCGCGCCGACGGAGAACGACACGGAGAGCGGCACGGAGAGCGGCACGGAGAGCGGCACGGACGACTGACTCCGGCTGCTGCCTCGGGGGCGGACGTGACGGAATATGGCCGGCCGGGGTGCGCCGTGGAGCGGTGCGCGGGCGAGACGGCGCGCCGAGGTTCGGGAGCCGCCGTTCGGGGAAGCCGCACGGCCGGGGGCCGGAGGGGACGGACCGCGTGTGCGGAGAGGGAGGCTGACGGGATGAGGCGGCGGAGGATCGTGGCGGCGTTGCGGGCCCGGGGGCTCGCGGTGCGCGGACGGGTGTGGGCGGCGACCAGCGGGACGCGCCCCGGCACCCTCCCCGCGCTGGGACTGGTACCGCCGGCGCTGCTGGCCGGCGGGCTGGCCGCCGAGGCGGCGCCGGTGCCGTGGCTGCTGATCGCGGGCTGGCTGCTGGTGCTCGGCTGCGCCGGGATGCTGCTCCGCGGTCCGGTCGGCGGTGCGGGTCGCCCCCGTGCGGGCCGCCGCTCGGTGACCCGGGGGAGTGGACGGTGAGGCGGGTGCCGGCGGCCCGGGGGCCGCTCTCGACAGGCGTCCTGGAGCTGGTCACCGCGGGGCCGCCCGACGGGACTGCCCGGCCGGCGGCGGCGGGGGACGGCGATCCCTGGGGCGAGGACCACCAGCTGGCGCTCCACCTCTGCTACGAGCTGCACGACCGCGGCCTGCCCGGCGTCGACCCCGGCTGGGAGTGGGACCCGGGCCTGCTCGGCCTCCGGCGGGCCCTGGAGCGCCCGTTCCTCGCCGCCGTCCGGGCCGCGACCGGACCGGTGCCGCCGCTCGCGGAGCTGGTGGACGGCCTGCTCACCGCGCCGGGCGAGGGCGGTCCGTCCGGCTACCTCCTGGCCGAGGGAGAACGCTGGCAGGCCCGCGAGTACCTGGTGCACCGCTCCGTCTACCACCTCAAGGAGGCCGACCCGCAGCTGTGGCTGCTGCCCCGGATCCACGGCCCGGCCCAGGCGGTGCTGATGGCCGTCACCTACGACGAGTACGGCGCCGGACGCCCGGAGCGCGCGCACGCGCTGCTGTTCGCCCGGATGATGGCGGACCTGGGCCTGGAGGCCTCGTACGGGCACTACCTGGACGCGGTGCCCGCGCCCGCGCTGGCGGCGGTGAACCTGATGACGCTCTTCGGTCTGCACCGCTCGCTGCGCGGCGCGGCCGTCGGGCAGTTCGCCGCGATCGAGATCACCTCCCCGCCCGGTGCCGCCCGGCTCGCCGCCGCCCTGGAACGGCTGGGGGCGGGGCCGGACGGCACCCTGTTCTACCGGGAGCACATCGAGGCGGACGCCGTGCACGAGCAGCTGGTGCGGCGCGGGGTGATCGACGAACTGACGGCGGCCGAACCGGAGCTGGCCCAGGACATCGCCTTCGGGCTGGCGGCGTCCGCGACGGTGGACGACCGGTTCGCCGCCCACCTGCTGGACCACTGGCGGGCGGGCCGCAGTTCGCTGCGTTCACCCCTGCCCGACGGTCCCGGGCGGTCCGGCCGACCCTCCGGAGTCCGACCCTCGGGGGTCTGACCCCCGGGGGTCGGACCCTCCGGGACCGGACGCCCCGGGGTCGGCGCGGCGGTCGCTCCGGCGGCCGCCGCGCCGCCGGTGGCTGGTGTCGCAGAACGGGCTGCGGCGGCTGCGGCGGCACGCGCAGAGGGCCACCACCGGGCGTTCGGAGACGCGGACGGTGCCGTCCGGGCCGATCACCTCGACCGGCCCCTCCACCAGGATCGGCCCCTCCGCCAGCACGGTCACCCGTACCGGCGGTCGGTGGCCCGGTCCGTCCTCGGCGGGGCGGACACCGGAGGCCCGAGCGGGACCGTCCTCGTGGGTGGGGTCGTCAGCGTGACCGGACACCGCGCACCACCACCAGTTCTTCCTCCCGCTCCCCGGCCCGGATCAGTCCCAGCCGTTCGAACAGCCCGGCCCGGGCGGTCATCACCGGCCCGAACGGTTGCCGGCGGCGGGCCACCACGGCGGCGCGCAGCCCCGCTCGGCGCAGCGCCGTGAGCGTCGACTGGACGCCCGCCAGCGAGGACTGCACGATCAGCAGCACGCCGTCGTCGGTCAGCAGCCGGGGCACGTCCCGGCAGATCCGGTCCAGGACCAGCCGCCCGTCCGGCCCGGCGTCCCAGGCCAGCGCGGCACCGTGCCCGGCCGTCGGGACCGCCCCCGCGGGACCGCCCGGACCGTCGGCCGGTACGTACGGCGGATTGGCCGTGACCAGGTCGAAACGTCGGCCGTCCACCGGTCGGGTGAGGTCGCCGTGGCGCAGCTCGACGCGGCGGCGGTGGAGCCGGGTGTTCAGCCAGGCGGTGAGGACGGCGCGGGCGGAGAGGTCCACGGCCGTCACCCGGGCGCCGCTCCGGGCGGCGGCCAGGGCCACCACGCCGGTCCCGGTGCCGAGGTCCAGCACCCGGCTGGCGCCGGTCAGCCGCTCACGGCGCAGGCAGGAGACGAGCAGGTCGGTGTCGCCCTGGGGCCCGTAGACCCCGGGTGGTCTGATCAGCAACATGCCGGGCGCCTGCCCCGTCGGACGCGCCCCACACCCGGTGCCCGCACGCCCGGGCGGAGGCGGGTCCCCGGCTCAGCCGGCCCCGGGCAGTCGGATCTCCAGGTGTCCGGAGAGGACCCGCGCCTGGAGCACCGGCTGCGGCGCGGTGGCCGGTCCGCGGACGACCTCGCCGTCCCGCAGCCGGAACTCGCTCCCGTGCCACGGACAGCGCAGGCAGCCGTCCACCAGCGTGCCCTCGGACAACGGTCCCGACAGGTGGGCGCAGCGGTCCGCGAGGACGTGCCAGTCGTCCTCGTCGTCGTGGACGACGACCACCGCCAGCCCCTCGACGGTCCGCCGGACCGGCACGCCGGGCGGGAAGTCCTCGACCGGGCCGACCCCGGTCCACTCCGGGGGCGCCGACCGGTGCACCGCCGCCGCCCGGTTGGGACCGGCCGCCTGGTGGTACGCCAGGTGGCCGCCGAGCACGCCGCCGGCCGAGACGGCGGTCAGCCCGGCCAGGCCGAGCAGCCGGCCCCGGACGGGCCGGTTGCGGCAGCGGGCCAGCAGCGAGCCGGCGAACAGCAGCACGCCGGTGGTGTTGGCGGCGGCGTGCACCAGGCCGGTGCGCCGGCGCGGCGGGTCCAGCGCGGCCCAGTCGACCCAGCCGGCCGCGGCGGCCGGCCCGGCGGTCACCAGCCCGGCGGCGACCAGGACGCCCGCCGCCCGCCGTCCGCCGGGCAGGGAGTCCAGGAGCTCCGCCGAGATCCAGCAGCCGAGCGGCAGCTGGACCAGCGCCGGGTGCACCGGGTGGCCGAGCCACACACCGTGCAGGAGGTCGCGGTAGGGCCCGAGCGGCAGGCCGTTCAGCGCGTCGGCGAGCGGCCGGGCCGGGCGGTCGAGGAACCGCCAGTCGGCCGGCGCGTCCAGCGCACGGCGCAGCCGCCGGGACCACGGCCTGGTCTGCGCGAAGTCGTACGGGGAAGTGTCCATACCAGGCGGCTAGCCGTTCGTCGCGCGGGCAAACCCGGGAGGGCGCGTGCGGCGGTCGCCGCACGCGCCCCGGACGAGCCGGCGGCCCCCTCGACGCTCAGTGGCCGGCCGCCGCCATGGTCTCCCGCACCGAGACCAGGCACGGATCGCAGTAGCGGTCGGGCAGCCCGGCCGGCACCTCCGTGCCGTTCGGGACCACCCGGCGGGACAGCTCCAGCAACTGCCCGCAGAGCGCCGTCGACGCGTCGTTCTTCGACACCACGTGCCACATCAGACCCGACGGCGTCTCCGCCGGATCGGACTCGGCCCACATCTCGTACACGACTGCCTCCCGGAGCAGGGGATCGGGCCCTCCCATGCAATCCCGGGCGGCGCCGGTCGGCCACCGGGTGGCACCCACTGGGACGGTTCCGGGGCCCGGAGGGTTATCGACGGGCCGTCGGGGCAGGCGCGCCGTCGGGGCCGGGCGCTTCCGGCCCCGACCCAGCAGCGCAACCAGCAGGGAGGCACCGGATGAGCATGGTCAAGGAGTCGGTCGACGTCGACGTGCCGCTGCACGCCGCGTACGACCAGTGGACCCTCTTCGAGGAGTTCCCCCGCTTCATGGAGGGCGTCGAAGCGGTGACCCAGCTGGACGACCGTCACAACCACTGGCGGACCAGCATCGGGGGCGTCAGCCGTGAGTTCGACACCGAGATCGTCGACCAGCTGCCGGACGAGCGGATCGCCTGGCGGACGATCGACGGCGACGTCCACCAGAAGGGCGTCGTCACCTTCCGGAGCATCGACGACATGCACACCAGGGTGAGCCTGGCCATCGACTACCGGCCCGAGGGCCTCGCCGAGAAGGCCGGCTCCGCACTGGGCATGGTCGACCGGAGGGTGAAGGGCGACCTGCGGCGGTTCAAGGACTTCATGGAGGAACGGGGACGGGCGGAAGGAGGCTGGCGGGGCCGCATCTCCCCGAGCTGAGCCCGCACGCGTTCCCGGCGGCCCCCGTCCCGCTCCCGCGGACCGGGGGCCGCCGTCGTGCTCAGCGGCTCTGCGGCTCCTGCGGTTCCCCCGCACCGGGCACCTCGCCCTCGGCGTCCGCCCCTCCAGCGGCGCCCTCCACCTCTTCGGGGGTCTCGATGCCCGGCCACGCCGTGCGGTCCTCGGCGGCACCGCTGCCGCCGGGCGCCGCCGGGTCGGCGTCGGGCTCCGCGGTTTCCCGCCGGATTCGCACCGACTCCTCCTCGGCCGACAACCCGGCGGTGTCGTCCGGCGTGGCGGCAGCGCGCAGGTCGCTGTGCGGATCCACCAGGTGGAGGCGCCCCGCCGCGGGCTCCGGGGACCCGGGCGCACGGGCCGTTCCGTCGTCCTCGGGCTCCTCCTGTGCCAGCCGTGCGTCCAGTGATTCGCCGGCCGCCTGTTCGGCGCCCGTGGTGCCGAAGGCCTCGGCGGCCACCGGCGCGTCCCCGGGGACGGCCTGAACCTGCGGGTCGCCGGACCATCGGGCGGACGGTGACCCGTCCTGGAGGTCCGGAATGCCCTCGTCCTCGGGCGCGGCACCCGGATCGTGGCTGCGCGGACCGGTCACCGGTTCCCACACCGGCGGCTCGGTGGCGCGCACACGCTCGCGGTCGCCGCGCGGCGGCGGGTCGACGTCCAGCGCCGGCCGGTGCGCGGGCCCGGCGTACTCCTCGCCCGGCTGGATGCCGGGGACCGGGCCCTCGGCGATCTCGGGCTGCTGTTCGTCGCTGCCGGCCACGTTCGGCGTGCCGCCCTTGCCGATCGGCGCGGCCCGGCGTTCGGGTCCGGCCGTGTCGGTCGGCCCGTCCTCGTCGTGCGGCGGCCGTTCCTGCGATGACTCGGCCATGGTGTCCTCCGTAGCTGTTGGTGGGCCGTCCCGTCGGACGCGTGGGCCGGCCCGTCGGCGCGCCTACCCCGCCCGGGCCGTCCGCACCGGGGAGGTTTTCCCGGCGTCCGCCGGGTAGGCGCCGGGCGTGGAACATTACGGACCCCCGGCGGACGGTGACGCCGGCGCGCACGACGCGTCGGCGTACGACCTCTGCGACCACTGCGGCCGGGTCGTCCTCGACGAGGACCTGCTCGGCGCGCTCGTCCCGGACTCCTCCGCCGTGCACGTCTCCGACCCGCAACTCGACGGCAAGCGGGTCCTCACCGCCTGCTCGGCCGAGCACCTCGCCGCGCTGGTGGAGGTCTACCGCAGCCGCCCCTTCGTCCGGGAGGAGCAGTGGGCGGCCAAGGTCTGCCGCGCGCTCGGCGACTACGACGAGCCGGTACCGCTCGCCGTCGTCGCCGAGCTCAGCGGGCTCTCCGTGGACCAGGCGCAGCAGGGGGTCGACTGGCACAACGCCCGCGCTCGCGAGTGGCGCGCGGAGTACGGCGACCCGGACGCCTCCGGCGGCGGGGCGGTCGACTGACAGCACCGCCGCCGGAGGCGTCCGGGCCGCCGCCCGGGGAGGAGATCCGGAGGGGCACGGCCGAGCCCCGGGCTCTCCTCCGAGCGCGCACGGCCGGGCGGTGCCGGCGACCGGGAGGTCCAGGAGCTGAGCTCGCCCGAGCCGGTCGTCCAGCCCGTCCACACCGCGTGGTCGGTCCCGATCACCAAGAGCCCGGCGTTGCCGTCCGGGAGGCCGACGTTGATCGGAGCCGTCCCCGGTCGGGGGGACCGGCCCGGCACCCGGACGGATCTTGGTGGTCCCGCCGTGTTCGTAGGATGGGGGCGAAGCTCCTCGGGAGGGGGCGACCCTGACGGGGACACGCGCCGGAGGACGGACATGGGGCAGGACACGAAGCACCAGCTGCTCGGGCGGCACCGCGAGCTGGAGGTCCTGGACCGCCTGCTGCGCGAGCTGCGCGACGGGCGCAGCGGGGTGCTGGTGCTCCGCGGCGAGGCGGGGATCGGCAAGTCCGCGCTGCTCGACCACGTAGCCGTGCGGGCGGCCGGGATGCGGACCGTCCGCACGGAGGGCATCGAGGCGGAGTCCGACTTCGCCTACTCGGGCCTGCAGCGCCTCTGCGCCCCGCTGCTGTCGCACCTCGACCGGCTGCCGCAGGTCCAGCAGGACGCGCTGCGGGTCGCGTTCGGCCTGAGCGCCGGGCCCGCGCCGGAGCTGCTGCTGGTCGGGATGGCGGTCCTCGGCCTGTTCGCCGAGGCGGCGGCCGCGAACCCGCTGGTCTGCCTGGTCGACGACGCGCAGTGGCTGGACCTGATGTCCCTGCGGATCCTGGGGTTCGTCGGCCGGCGGCTGGACGCCGAATCGGTGGCGCTGGTCTTCGCCGAGCGGATCACCGAGGAGGAGGGGGACCTCGCCGACCTGCCGGCCCTGCCGCTGCGGGGGCTGGCCGACGCGGACGCCCGGGCGCTGCTCGACTCGGCGCTGCCCGGGCCGGTCGACCCGCGGGTGCGGGACCGGATCGTGGCCGAGACCGGCGGGAACCCGCTCGCCCTGCTCGAACTGCCCCAGGGGCTGTCGGCGGCGGAACTCGCCTTCGGTTTCGGCGTCCACGGCCCCGCCCCGCTGGCGACCCGGGTCGAGGAGGGCTTCCGCCGGCGCATCGACGCGCTGCCCGACCCCACCCGCACCCTGCTGCTGCTCGCGGCCGTCGAGCCGGTCGGCGACGAGCTGCTGCTCTGGCGCGCCCTGGGTCCGCTGGGCATCGGGCCCGACGCGGCCGCGCCCGCCGAGGCCGCCGGACTGCTCAAGCTGGGCGCCCCGGTACGGTTCCGGCACCCGCTGGTGCGCTCGGCGGCCTGGCGCGGAGCCGACGCCGGCGCCCTGCGGGCGGTGCACGGCGCGCTCGCCGCCGCCGCCGACGCCGACCGTGACCCCGACCGTCGGGCCTGGCACCTGGCCCACGCCGCGGTCGGACCGAACGAGCAGGTCGCCGAAGCACTGGAGCGTTCGGCCGGCCGGGCGCTGGCCCGCGGCGGCCGGGCGGCGGCCGCCACCTTCCTGGAACGGGCCGCGGCCCTCAGCCCCGACCCGGGGGCGCGGGCCCGGCGGGCGCTGGCCGCGGCGAGGGCCCACCTCGCCGCGGGCGCCGCGGCCCGGGTGCCCGACCTGCTCGCCGCCGCCGCCCTGGGGCCGCTGGACCAGTTGCAGCAGGCCGACGCCGGCCGGCTGCGGGCCAGGGCGTCGGCCATGGCCGGCCCCGGGCGCGGCGCGATCCAGCCGCTGCTCGCGGCTGCGGACCGGCTCAGGGAGCTCGACCCGGCCGCCGCGCGGGAGACCTACCTCTCGGCGTTCGGCGCCGCCATCTGGGCCGGCCGGCTGGAGGCCGACGGCCTGCGGCGGGCCGCCGAGGCCGTGCAGGGCCTGCCGGCCGGCGAGGAGACGGCCGGAGTCTTCCTGAACGCCCTGGCGGTCTGGGCCGTCGACGGGCCCGCAGCGGCCTTCCCGCTGATGGCGCGGGCGCTGCGCGCGGTCACCGAGGACGAGGACCTCGCCGTCCTCTGGCCGGCCGCCAACGCGGCCGTGGAGCTGGGCGACCTGGCGGCGTGGCTGGACATCACCGAGCGGGCGGTCCGCTTCGCCCGGACGACCGGCGCCCTGTCGATCCTCTCCACGGCGCTGCCCTACCGGGCCGCCTCGCTGGGCTACGCGGGACGCTTCTCCGAGGCCTGGGACACCCTGGCGGAGGGGGCGAACACCGAGGAGGCGACCGGCGTGGCGACCCGGATGGCCACCACGGGGCTGCTGAGCGCGTACCGGGGGCGGGAGCGGTCGGCGCTCGACCTGTTCGAGACCATGGAGCGGGAGGGCGAGCAGCGCGGTCTGGGCCGGCTGCTCGCCATGGCCGCGTGCGCGCGGGCGGTGCTCCACAACGGCCTCGGCAACTACCCGCTCGCCAGGGAGGCGGCGCTGCGCGGTCTGGAGCACCAGGACCTCGTGGTGCACCACTGGCTGTGCGCCGAGCTGGTCGAGGCGGCGACCCGGGTCGGCGACCGGGAGGAGGCGGCGCGGGCGCGCGAACGGCTGGCCGACTGGAGCCGGGCCGGCACCCCCTGGGCGCTGGGCTCCCGGGCGCTGGCCCACGCCCTGGCCGGGGCGGAGGAACGGGCCGAGGACGGCTACCGGGCCGCGGTGGACCACTTCGGCCGGGGCGGGCTCGACGTGCTGCAGGCCCGTGCCCGGTTGCTGCACGGCGAGTGGCTGCGCCGCCGCAACCGCCGGGCCGAGGCCCGGACCGAGCTGCGGACGGCGCACGAGGCCTTCGTGACGATGGGCACGGAGGCGTTCGCCGAGCGGGCCCGGCGGGAGCTGCTCGCCACCGGCGAGACCGTCCGCCGGCGGACCGTCGGTGCGCCGGCCCTGACCCCGCAGGAGACCCAGATCGCCCGGCTGGTGGTCGCCGGACACTCGAACGCGGAGATCGGCGCCCAGCTGTTCATCAGTCCGCGGACGGTCGAGTGGCACCTGCGCAAGGTCTTCGCCCGGCTCGGCATCGCGTCCCGCCGCGAGCTGGACGGCGCGCTGTCCGGCGCTTGACGCGGGCCCCTCGGCGGCCGGCCGTCGCCCCGGGGAGGGCCGTCGCCCCCGGGCCGGCGGCCGACGCCCGGTCACAGACCGAAGTCGGTCGCCAGACAGGCGAACCGGACCGCCAGGCCGTCGGGGTCGTGGGCGCCGGTCGCCTCCTCGGGCCGGACGGGTCTCGTCGCGACGAGGTCCTCCGGGGCGACGCGGTCCGGGAGGGTACCGAACCGGGCCCTGCGCAGGGCCGCCGCGTTCTCGTCGGTCAGGGGACTGCTCATGGTCGGATCTCCTTCCGGTCGGCCGCGCGGGCGGACACACGGGCCGGACACACGGGCCGGACACGCGGGCCGGACGTTCCTGGGTGGTGGGGGCCGTCCGGGCGAAGCTGGTCAGAGCCGGTCGGCGTCCACCACGGCCTGGGCGAAGGCCGTCGGGGCCTCCTGGGGCGCGTCGTGCCCGATGCCGGGGAGCACCCGGTGCTCGTAGGCGCCGGTGAAGAACTTCCGGTACCCCGCGCCGTCGGTCGAGCCCAGGAACGGGTCGAGGGCCGGGTCCAGGGTGATGGTCGGGACACCGATGGTCGGCCGGGCGGCGAGCTGCTTCTCGTAGCGGTCGTACCGGCGTTCGCCGTCGGCCAGGCCGAGCCGCCAGCGGTAGTTGTGGATCACGATCGCCGCGTGGTCGGGGTTCTCGAAGGCCGCGGCCGTGCGCTCGAAGGTGGCGTCGTCGAAGTCCCAGCTCGGGGAGACCTCGTCCCAGACCAGCCGGCACAGGTCGTGGCGGGACTGCCGGTCCTCCATCGCCCGGCGGCCGCGCTCGGTGGCGAAGTAGTACTGGTACCACCAGGTGTGCTCGGCCTTCGGCGGCAGCGGGTTCTGCTGCGCCCGGACGTCGGTGACGAGGTAACCGCTCACCGACACCAGGGACCTGACCCGCTCCGGCCAGAGGGCGGCGACGATGTCGGCGGTGCGCGAACCCCAGTCGAAGCCCGCCAGGGCGGCCCTGCGGATCCGCAGGGCGTCCATCAGGGCCAGCACGTCGAGGGCGATCGCGGACTGCTGCGCGTTGCGGGCCGTCGTCGGCGACAGGAAGGTGGTGGTGCCGTGTCCGCGCAGGTACGGGACGATCACCCGGTAGCCGGCGTCGGCCAGCAGCGGGGCCACGTCGACGAAGCTGTGGATGTCGTAGGGCCAGCCGTGCAGGCAGACGACCACCGGGCCGTGCTCGGGTCCGGCCTCGGCGTAGCCGATGTCCAGGACACCGGCCCGGACCTGCTTCAGCGCGGTGAACGCGGTGTGCGTGCCCGGGGTGACGGGCGGGACGACCGGGCCGGGGCGGCCCTGCCGGTCGGCGGACGCCGGTACGGCCGGGGCGTCGGGGGTGACGGCGAAGGCCGCGGGCGTGCCGCCGGCGCCGACGGACGCGGCCACCGCGCCCACGCCCAGACCGACCGCCTTGGAGAACGTGCGCCTGTTGATCATGTCCGATCCTTCCTGGAGGCCTGCTGACGCTCGACTGTCGTCCCGCCCCGGCCCGCGCGCATCCGTCACTTGACGGGGGGACACCCGGCCGACGGCGGGCCCGGCGGCTTCAGTCATCCGACTGATCCGCCGGCGCCGGCCGTCGGCGATCCTTGGAGGGCGTCCCGGGGGCGTGTTCAGGACGTCCCCGGGACCGTCGTCGTACCCGTCGTTTCGGTCATGCCGGTGACACCGACGAGACCTCCTCGGTGCGGCTCAGGGCGTCGCGCAGCGCCGCCCTGGTGGTGATGCCCAGCTTCGGGAAGACGCGGTACAGGTGCGAGCTGACGGTGCGCGGCGACAGGTGCATCCGGGTGCCGATCTCCTTGTTGGTCAGCCCCCCGGCCGCCAGGTCCGCGATCCGGCGCTCCTGCCAGGTCAACGGGACGGGGCGCGGCGCCGAGGCGCGCGGCGGCGTCCCGGTGGCCCGCAGCTCGGCCCGGGCCCGCTCGGCCCAACCGGCGGCGCCGAGCCGCTCGAACGCCTCGGCGGCGGGGGCGAGGTGGTGCCGCGCCGCCGCCCGGCCGGACACGTGGCGCACCCGGATGCCGTGCGCCAGCCGGATCCGGGCCAGCTCGAACGGGTGGCGGGCGGCCTCCGGGTGCGAGGCGGCCCGCGCGAACATCTCGGCGGCCTCCGGCTCGCTCTCGGCGGTCATCGCCAGCGCGCCGTGGGTGACCAGCGCCAGCCGCGGTGACAGCTCCGCCAGCCCGGCGTCGCGGGCGGCGAGGGCGTGGGCCCTGGCCTGCTCGACCCGGCCGGTGCACCGGGCGGCCTCGACCAGGTCGAGCAGGGTGCGCGGCGCCTGGTAGGTGTGGGACCGGAAGGTGCCCGGCGGCGTGATGCCGATGGCGTACAGGTAGGCGGCCTCGTGGTCGCCGGCGCTCAGCGCGGCGGTCGCGCCGGCCGCGTCGGCGAGCTGGGTGAGGAACCCCAGCCCGCGCGGCCGCGCCCAGGCGTCCACCTCGGCCTGGAGGTCCCGCGCCCGACCGACCTGCCCGCGCATCGCCGCCAACTGGGCCAGGTAGGCGCGGCTCTGGGCCGCGAACAGCGCGTGCCCGTGCTCGACCGCGAGGTCCAGGACCCGCTGCCCGGTGGCCTCGGCCTCGCTCCACTCACCGACCCCCATCTGGTCGAGCATGATCAGGTGCAGCATCACCATGCCGCTGGCCGCGGCCCCGGTCTCCAACTCGCGGTCCACCACGCGCCGCAGGTGCGGGCGGTACTGGCCCAGCAGATCGAGGTGGTACGCGGAGACGGCCAGCCGCGTCACCTCCCAGGGCTCCAGGGCCGGCAGGTCGGCGACGGCCCGCTCCACCGCCCCGGCGCAGGCGGACCCGTACCGGACCACATCGCTCCAGGCGGCGCTGTGGATCCGGGCGCGCTCGGGGACGCGCTCGCCCAGCGAGGCGAGCAGGGCGTGGGTGCGCTCCCACACCGGGCGCTCCCCGGTGTACTGACTGATCGCCAGCAGGAGGGTCACCAGCCGGGCGAGGACCTCCTCGTTCCCGCCGGTCCCGCCGTCGCCGCCGGTCCCGTCGTTCCCGCCGGTCCCGCCGCTCCCGGCGTCCCGGAGCTGCTCGATCGCGGCCGTCACCTGCCGCCCGGTCGAGCGGACGTCCCCGTCCTGGTAGAACGCCTGGTAGGCGGAGGCCAGGACGGCGGCCGGCGACGCCGCCCGACCGGGGGCGGAGGCGGAGACGACGAGGCGCTGCGCCTGGCCGAGGCGGGCCGCGTGGCCCGCCACGAACGCCGCGTCCGCCAGCCGCCGGGACCGGCCGGACCGGTCCTCGCTCAGCTCCGCGGCGCGGGTCAGCCAGGCCACGGCCGTCAGGGCGCCGCCGCGCCGGGTCGCCGAGCCGGCGGCCGCCTCCAGGATGCCGGCCACCTCCTCGTCGGGGTCGACGGTGGCCGCGGCCAGGTGGGTCGCCCGGCGTTCCAGGTTCTCCCGGTGGATCCGCGCCAGCGCCAGATGGGCGGAGCGGCGCTGGTCGGGGGTGGCCAGCTGCACGACGCCGGAGCGCACCAGCGGATGCCGGAAGGTGAGCTCGCCGGTGGCCGCTTCGACGTCGAGCAGCCCGGCGGCCACGGCCTCGTCGGCGTCGCGCATCCGGTAGCGGACGCCGGGCGGGCCACCGGTGGAGGCGGTGGCGACCCCGTCGAGGGCACCCAGCAGCAGCTCGGCCCGCACCCGTTCGCCGAGGGCCGCGATCCGGGCCCCGTACAGCTGCTGGAGGCGTCGGGGCAGCGGCACGCCGTGCCGGCCGACGAGGGCGTCCACCGCCCGGTCGTCCGCCGGCCCGCCGAGGTGGGCGGGCAGCTCCAGCAGCGCCAGCGGGTTCCCCCGGGCCTGCTCCAGCACCGTCCGGCGGACCTGCCGCCCCAACTGCGGGTACCGCCGGTCCAGCAGCAGTGCGGCGTCCTCCTCGGCGAGCGCGGCGACGGAGCGCTCGGGCAGCGCGGCGGTGTCGAAGCGCGACGGCGTGTCGGTGCGGACGGCGATCAGCAGCCGCACCGGGCTGCCGGCCAGCCGCCGGCCCACGAAGCCGCAGACGTCGGCGCTGGAGTCGTCCAGCCACTGCCCGTCGTCCAGGACCACCAGCAGCGGCCGTCGCTCCGCCGCCAGGGACAGCAGGCCGAGGGTGGCGATGCCTAGCCGCATCACCGACGGCGGCTCCCCTTCGGCTCGGCCGAAGACGGCGTCGAACACGGCCCTGGTCCCGTCGTCCAGCCGCTCGACCTCGCCGAGCAGCGGATGGAGCAGCTGGTGCAGCCCGGCGTAGGGCAGCTCGGACTCCGCCTCGACACCGGCGGCGCGCAGGACGGTCCGGCCCGCCCGCTCCGCCACCGCGACGGCGTGGCCCAACAGGGCCGTCTTGCCGACGCCCGCCTCCCCCCGGAGCACGAGCGCCCGGCCCGCGGCGGCCGTCACGAACGCCGCCAGCTCGGCCTGTTCGCCCGCCCGCCCCACCATCGGCACGGTGCTGGTTCCCATGTCCCTCCCTTTCCCTTCTCTTCCTTGCTCGTCAACCGAGACCGTGACCGCGACCACGGCCGTGGTCCCGGCCGCTGTCCAGGTCCAGACCTCTGCGACCATGATCACTCCGATCGTGATCAACTGTCGCCCGCCGGTTCCGGCGGCGCCCGGCCGTCCTGGTCGCCGGGCCCCTCCACCCACAGTTCCGGCAGACCCGCGAGGAGTCCGACGACGGGCGGCACCGGCCCGGCGGCGGCCGGCACGGCAAAAACCAGGGCCACCGACCCGGCGTCCAGCCGACGGGCGACGAACGCGAGGATGGCCACGGACCCCCGGTCCAGCCGCTGCACCTCGTCCACGATGCAGACCAGCGGCTCCGCCGCGGCGGCCTCGCCGAGCAGGCCGAGCACGGCCAGCCCGACCAGCAGCTGCCGGGGCGCCTCGCCCTGGCCGTCGTCGCCGCCCAGCGCCGCCGAGAGGGCGGACCGCTGGGCGGCCGGCAGCGGATCCGGTCGACCGGGCAGCGGATCCGGGTGACCCGGCAGCGGCGCGCAGAACCGCCGGAGGGCCGCGTAGGCGGTTCCTGAGGCGATCCCCGAGGCGGTCTCCACCCCGACCGTGCGGAGGACGCGGCCCGCCGGAACCCGCGCGGCCAGATGGTCCAGCAGGGCGGCCCGGTCGGCCACGGACCCCCCGCGCAGGACCAGCGCGCGGCCCCGTCCGGCCCGCACGTCGAGCAGCACCCGGTCGAGCACCGCCCGCTCCCGGGCCCGCCCGGGTGGCGAAGGACCGCCCGCCGCCTCCCGCGGGCCTTCGTGACCCGACAGCCTCACCGGGTGTCAGGCCTCGAGGCCGGCGGCGCGGGCCAGGTGGGCCGCGTACCAGGACGGCCAGTCCGGATCCTTGTGGCCGAGCTCCGCCTCGTACGCGCCGTGGGCGAGCGCCGCCTCGCGCAGCGCCCGCTCCAGCTCGGCCGCCGAACGGTGGACCACCCGGTCGATCCGGCCGGGCCGCCGCGTGGTGACCTCCTGCAGCACGAAGGTGTTGCCGTCCGGGTCGGCGAACGACGCGAACGAGCCGTACGACTGCCGGGTCGGATGCGGTCCGGGCACCCGGTCGGTGCTGCCGGCGTGGTGGAAGACGCCGCCGGCGTCGTGGAACACCTCGCTGACGTCGACCCCGCGGGCCACCAGCTCGGCGCGGGCCGTGACGACGTCGTCCACGACCAGGTGCACGCCCCGCTCGGACCCCGGCGCCGCGTCGGTCACCCCGTTGCCGACGACGATCGACGCGGCCGAGCCGGGCGGGGTCAGGTGCACGACCCGGAAGCCTCCCGGGCCGGTGAAGTCGACGTCCTCACGGAAGCCGATCCGGGTGTAGAAGTCCTTGGCCCGGTCCACGTCCGAGACCGGGACGACCACGACCTCGATCCTGAGATCCATCATCGACAGCTCCTTCGCCGCAACGGACACCGATCGGCGTCCACGGCCAACGATCCCGGGAACGCCGCCCCGTCGCCCCAGGGGCGAACCCTGGTGCCGACCCGGGCCCGTGTCCCCCGGGGCCCCGGCCAGGGTCCGGCCAGGGTCCCGGGCCCGGGGGACCAGGGCTCGACACCGGCTCGACGGGGCGCCGGCCCCGGGAACCTGGAGGCACCCGACCCGATCACCCCACCGATGCGAGGAGCACGAGGACACCATGGCCACCATCCACTTCACCGAGCTGACGCGCGCGACACCGGAGCAGTTCGTCGCGTGCCTCACCGACTTCGGACCCGGGCGCCGGGAGCTGTTCGGCAACAGCTCCGACGAGTACCTGCGGGTCCACGCGAAGGGCGCCGACCACGCCGACGTCACCGAGGGCTCGGGCGGCATCTGGGAGCGGTTGCACTACGACTGGTCCGACCCGCACCGGGTGGTGATGGTCACCGTCGACTCCAACGTCTGGGGCGGCGGCTCCGGACACACCTACACCTTCACGCCCCTGCCGGACGGGACGACGCGGCTGGACGTCGTGGTGGTGCGCGAGGGCAAGAACCTCAGGGGGCGGGTCACCGGGCTGCTGCTGGGCAGCGTGGGCAAGGGCGTCCTGCGGAAGGCGCTGCGGAACACGGTCCGGTCCGTCGAGGCCCGCCGGCAGCCGTCCCCCGAACCGCACGACCCCACCGCCCCGCACACCCGCTGACCTGCCAGCCCACCGACCTGCTGACCTGCACGAACGGGCTGCCCGGCGACGGGCCGGGCGGACGGGCATGCCGGGGCGTCCCGCGGGTACCCGCCCGGGACCGGGGCGCCCTGCGCCCTGCCCGTCACCCCGTCCGCCCCGTCACCCGCACCGCGCGGGGGCGGCCGACCCGGAGGAGCACACCCATGACCCGCGACAGCAAGGCCCTGGCCATCGTCACCAACTACGGCGTCGAGCAGGACGAACTCCTCGTCCCCGTGCGCCACCTGCGCGACGACGGAGTGCAGGTGGACATCGCGGCCGTCGAACCGGGCGACATCCGCACCCTGGTCCGCGACAAGGAGCCGGGCGAGACGGTCCGCCCGACCCACACCCTCGGCGAGGTCGACGCCGCCGACTACGACCTCCTGCTGATCCCCGGCGGCACGATCAACGCCGACACCCTCCGGCTCAAGGACGAGGCCGTGACCCTGGTGCGGGCCTTCAGCACCGCCGGCCGGACCATCGCCGCCATCTGCCACGGCCCGTGGCTGCTGGTGGAGGCCGGGGTCGCCGACGGCAAGCGCCTCACCTCGTTCCCGTCGCTGCGCACCGACCTCACCAACGCGGGCGCCGAGTGGACGGACCAGCCGCTGGTCGAGGACGACACGGGCGGCTGGCACCTGGTCACCTCCCGCAACCCGGACGACCTGGAAGCCTTCACCCGGGGCATCGACGCCGCACTGCGCCGCGCCGTCCCGGCGGGCGGTGGGTCGAGCTGACGTCGAGTCGGCCGGGCTCCGCACAACGGCCCCGCACCACGGTCCCGAACCGCCTCCGCAAGGGGGCGGTCCGGGCGTCCGGCCCCCCGGGGCGCGACTTTCCGGGAGGCCGGGTCGAGCGCCGGTCAGGTGCGCAGCAGCAGTGCGGCGGCCTCCTCCGGACCGCCGGCGGACCGGCAGACCGCGGGCACGCACGGCGCGAACGGGTCGGTGGAGAGCGGAGCGCAGCTCGGGACCCGGACGGCGCGGGCCCCCGCGGCCAGCGCGGCCTCGATCAGGGCCTCGCCGTGGGCCACCACGGTGACGAGTTCCGGCGGCAGGCCGAGCGCACGGCCGGTCGCGGTCACCAGCCCGGTCGCGGGCGGACGGCAGTCGCAGTCGTCGTGCGGCCCGTGCGGGCAGACCGCCCACACGTCGACCGGGCCCAGCAGCAGCTCGGCCCTCGCCTGCACGGCCTCCACCTGCTCCCGCCGCAGCACGCAGCGCGCGACGGCCGGCTGGCAGCTCAGCACACCGAGGGCGAAGCCGGCCGCCCGCAGTGCCGCGAGCGCGGCGCGGGCGCCGGCCAGCGGGTGGACCGCACCGGGGTCGCCGTTGCAGGAGACGTCCTGGATCAGCGTGCCGTCGCGGCCGAACAGCACCGCGCCGCGCAGCGCCGTCCCGGCCGGTGCCGGGTGCGGTGCCCGGAGGAACAGCCAGGCTCCGGGCCGGCTCGCGGAGGGCTCCGCCGAGCGGGGGACCGGGACGGTCGTCACGGTGCTTCCGAGGTACGCCATACCCCTGCGGGTTACCGGCGACGGGCGGCCGAAACGGCCCGGGCCCGGCGGTCCGCCCCGCCCGGGCCCGAGGTCGGACACGCCGTCAGCACCGGGTCGCGGGCGGTCACGGGGAGTGCGACCGTCACGGGGAGTGCGACCGGTCCGCGCTGTCGTGGCCGGTGAGCCGGTCCCGCACGGCCGCGATCGCCCCGGTGCCGGGCGGCAGTCCCCAGACCGGTGAACAGGGCCCGCCGGGCCGGGCCGCGGCCAGCCGCTCACCGTGGCGCCGCAGCTCCGCCGCCGGGACGGCCGCCCGCACCAGGGGGAACAGCCGCTCGCTCTCCCCGCCCAGATGGGCGCGCAGGACGACCAGCAGCGAGCCGGTGCAGTGGGTGCGGTCGGCGGCGGGCAGCCGCTCGTCCATGGCCCGGGCGAGCAGCCGCCGCACGGTCACGTGGGTGTGCACGGCCGCGTCCGTGAGCGCCCCGCCGGCCGGCACGTGGCGGCGGACGAGCGGATAGAAGTAGGCCTCCTCGACGGCCAGGTGCTCGTCGAGGAGACCGCGGAGCTCCACCAGCAGCCGACGGCCCTCGGCCACCGCGTGCTCGCCCCGGGCGTGGACGAGGTCGAGCCGCCGCAGCAGTGCCTCCATCGCGCGGTGTTCGGTGCACAGCTCGCCCAGGAGTCCGTCCGGACTGTTCATGGTGCCTCCGTACGGCGGGGGAGCGGCCTGCGGGGGACCGTCGCGTCTGCCCGTTCCCGGCCCTCCCAATCGGCCGCGGAGGAACCGTCGGCGTCCGGGGCGGCCGTCCCGGTGGAGCCCCCGGACCGCCCCTCGCGCACCGCCCCCCCAGCCCGCACCGCCGGTGTTCGCGCGGCGGCCGTGGACCCTGCGGGTGTCCCCCCGGGTTGGCCGTCCCGGCGGTCGTTCCCGGGCCGGGACGTACCGCGCGTCTGCCCCGGGGGACGGTGCCCCAACCGCCGGGCACCGGCGGCGGGCCGGTGGCCGGCGGCGTTTGGCCCGCGGCCGGCCGGGGACACGCCCGGCGGGCGGGGGCCGCCGAGACGGAGGAGCGGAGCCATGTCGAACGACGCCATCGTCCTGCTGCGGGAGGACCACAAGGAAGTGCACCGGCTGTTCCGCGCCTACCGGGACCTCGCCGCGTCGGACGGCCCCGGCACGGGCGGCACCGCCGCGGCCGGTCCGGGCCACGACGGCTCCGGCGGTGACGGCCACGACGGCTCCGGCGGCGACGAGGCCCGGCACGAAGCCGTCGAGCGGATCGTCGAAGCGCTGACCGTGCACAGCTACCTGGAGGACGAACTCGTCTACCCGAAGGTGCGGGTGGCGGTGCCCGAACTCGCCGAGGAGATGCGCCGCGCCCACGAGGAGCACCACGTGGCCGACCTGCTCTGCGAGGAGCTGAGCCGGATGAAGCCCTCCGACGACGGCTTCGACGCCAAGACCACCGTGCTGATCGACGCCGTCGAACGGCACATCGCCGTGGAGGAGGGCGAGTGGTTCCCCCGGATCCGCGCCGCCCTCGGCCGCAAGGAACTGCAGGAGATCGGCGAGCGGATGCGGGCCGTGCGCGAGACGGCCCCGCGCCGCCCGACCGGGGCGGGCGTCCTCCACCGGGTGGCCGACGCCCTGGAGGGCTGAGCGGTGACCCGGGCGCCCCGGGCCGGCCCCTCGGCGGAACCCGGCCGCGCCCCGGCGGACCCGGCCGCGGCCTCTGGGGGCGTGACCGGCCCGCCGTGCGGCGTGCCGGGGGCGCCCGGCTGGGTGAGCCTGCTCAGCCGCGACCTGTCGGCGGCCACCGCCTTCTACGGCCCGCTGCTCGGCTGGACCTTCCGCCCGGCGGCGAGCCCCTGGGGGCGGTACCTGCACGCCCTGGTGGACGGCGCGGTGGTGGCCGGTCTGGCCGAGACGGCCGGCCGCCGGGAGGTTCCGGTCGGCTGGACCACCTACTTCGGCACCGAGGACGCCGACGCCGTCGCCGAACGGATCCGCTCCGGCGGCGGCACCGTCGCGGTCGGCCCGCTCACCTTCGACGGGGGCCGGGTGGTGCTCGGTGCCGACGCCCAGAACGCCGCCTTCGGCGCCTGGCAGGCCGACGCCCGCCGGCCGCACCGCCCGCGCGGCCCGGGGACGCCGGTCCGGACCGAGCTGCGCACCCGGGACGCCTTCGCCGCCGCCCTCTTCTACGCCCGGGTCTTCGACTGGGCGGACCACGACGGCCACCGGTACGACATCGGCTACGAGCACGACCGGGTCGTGCTGCGGGTCGACGGCCGGGCCGCGGCCGCGCTGTACGGCGGCGCGGACGGCGGTGGCCCGGACGACGTGCCGGACCCGCTGCTGCGGCCTGGCTGGCACGTCTACTTCGCGACCGAGGACGTGGACGCCGCGACCGAGCACGCCGTGCGCCTGGGCGGCCGGATCGACCGCCCGCCCGCCGACACCCCGTACGGCCGGGTCGCCGCCCTGGGCGACGCCGAGGGCGGGCTGTTCCACCTGGTGTCCGCGCCCCGCCCCGCCCGTCCACTGGCCTGAGCGGGGGGAACGCCCGGGCGAGGGGCCGGAACCGGCGGAGCGCGACCGCCCCCGCTGCCCGCACCAGGGGTGCCCCGTCACCCGTGCGGCCCGATTCCCGCGGGCGGGCACCGGGTACGGGACGGCCCGTCCGTCCCCCGTCCCCCGTCCCCTTGTCCCCCGTCACCCCCTGAGCGGAACCCCGGAGGCACCCGTGCCCGACATGAACGGCCCCTACAAGCCCGGCACCCCGTGCTGGATCGACCTGATGGTCCCCGACCAGCAGGCGGCCCTCGACTTCTACGGCGACCTCTTCGGCTGGCAGGGCGAGGTCGGCCCCGCCGAACAGGGCGGGTACGCCGTCTGCACGCTGAAGGGCAAGCCGGTCGCCGGCATCATGAAGGCGATGAACCCGGACGGCACCGTCCCCGACCCGCTCCCGCCGACGGTCTGGACCACCTATCTGTCCACGGACTCCCTCGACCCGGCCCTCAAGACCGTCACCGACGCGGGCGGCACCGTCGTGGCCGGCCCGATGGACGTCATGGACCTCGGCCGGATGGCCGTGATCGCCGACCCGACCGGGGCCGTCGTCGGCCTCTGGCAGCCCGGGACCTTCGACGGCGCGGGCATCGTCAACGAGCACGGCGCCCTGAGCTGGAACGAGCTCGCCACCGGCGACCGTGCGGCCGCCGCCGCCTTCTACGCCGCCGTCCTGCCCGTCACCACGGGCAACTCCGAGCTGCCCGGAGCCGAGGAGTACGTCGAGTTCCGGGTCGACGGCCGTGCCGTCGCAGGGATGATGGACCTCGCCACCTTCCCGCCGGGCGTCCCCCCGCACTGGCAGCCGTACTTCCAGGTGGACGACGTGGACGAGATCCAGGCGGCCGTCGTCCGGGCCGGGGGCGCCGTCCTCGCCCCGGCCTTCGACATGGTGGCAGGCCGGCTGGCCGTCCTCGCCGACCCGCAGGGCGGCGCCTTCTCGGTGATCACCCCGTCCGGCTGATCGCCCGGCCGATCACCGGAAGGCGCCGGAACGGCCGGTCGGCCGGCCGCATCGGCGCGCCGGCCCGGATCACCGGTCGGGGCCCTCCACGGCCTGCTGGGCCCCGACCCGGGCGAAGTGCAGGAAGTCGGCCGCGGTGAGGGCCGAGAGGCCCGCGCAGACCAGCCGGGTCGGGGCGGGTGCCAGCACCTGGCCGGCGGTCAGTCCGGTGGCGATCCACAACCCCGCGCAGAACGGGCAGGTGATCAGTTCGCCCACGGTCCGCCGGGCGCCGCCGCCGCGGACCTCCTCGGCCAGCTCGCCGGGCCCGGAACGGCCGCGGAACCGGGTGAAGGGCAGTCGCAGCGGGCTGGTCACCGGGTCCTTGGCGACCAGGCGGGCGAGCCGGTGCACGGCGCCGGCGGTCAGGGCGACGTCCCACGGGCCCGGTGCGGGCAGCGGCCGCCCGGTCCTGCGGGCGAGCCCGGCCACCGCGCCGACCCCGGCCAGGTAGACGGCCATGGCCCCCAGGTACCCGCCGATCGGCTGTTCACCGTCCGGCTCGTAGGCCGTGCGTTCACGGCTCACGGCGGTGCGCGCCCGCTCGGCGGGCCCGGAACCGGGGGCGGGGCCGGGCCGGGTCTCGGCGCCGGGTCGGGGCTCAGGGCCGGGACGCGCGTCGGGGTCGCGGCCGGTCACCATCGGTACCACCGGCTTCCGTGGGACCGGCCGCCCGCCGAGAAGACGAAGCCGAGCAGCCACAGCACGAGCACGGCGAGGGCCACCCACCACAGCAGGTGGACGGCGAAGCCGACGCCGGCGAGGACCAGTGCCAGCAGGAGGACGAGGACGAGGAGAAGCATGATGGGCCGCCTTTCCGCGGTCGGGGCCCGCCGTGGTGGGTGGGCCGACTCCGGCTCCCGGAGGCCGCGTGTGCCCGGGCCCGCGCCGTCCATGCGTGTGGCCGCCGCGACCGGGTAGCCGCCCGTCCGGGACCGCCGCGCCGGCGACCGGCCCCCGGAGCGGAAGGAGGCCGCCATGCACCACCACGAAGACCTGCTGGAGCAGCTGACCGCGGAGCACCGCGAGTTGCGCACCCGTTTCAGCGAGATGCAGGGCCTGCCACTGGGGGACCCGGCCCGCGGCGAACTCGCCGATCTGATCATCGACCGGCTCGTGCGGCACACGGTCGCGGAGGAGCGGCACCTCTACCCGCTCGCCCGGGCGCGGCTGGCCGACGGGCCCGAGGTGGTGGCCCGGGAACTCGCCGACCACCACGGCGTGGAGGCACTGCTGGAGGAGCTGCGGCTCACCGGCGCGGACTCCAACCGCTTCGACCGCCTGATGGCCCGGGTGATCGAGGAGGTGACCCGGCATGCCGGCGAGGAGGAGGCCCGACTGTTCCCCGCGGTGCGGGCCGTCACCACCCCGGAGGAGCTGCGGGCCCTCGGGGACCGTGCCCGGGAGACCGAGGCCCGGGACTCCGGCCGCCCCCGGCACCAGTCGCCGACCGCCCGTCCGGCCGACCGGCTGCCCCCGCCCGAGCGTTCGCTCGGCGAGCGGCTGAAGGCCTTCCTGACCCCGGGCGCGATGGGCTGAGCGGGGGTCGGGGGGCGGCTTCCGGGCGGTGTGCCCGGAAGCCGTGCACCTGACCGTCGCCCTGCCCCGCCCCGCTCACCTGCTCACAGCTGAGCGGGGCAGGGCAGGGGAGAGCCGCAGGCCCGGCGGGAAGGTGCGATGATCCGCCGGGCCTGCGGCGTGGGGTGCGGAGGAACGACCGGGGGTCAGTCCGGCGGCTCCTCCGGCTCCGGGTCGTCGGACTGCCGGTCGGGGGCGGGCACGGCGTACTCCGGGCCGTCCGCCGGGCCCTTCTCCTCGTCGGGGTCCGGGGGCGGGCCGCCCTCACCGGTCATCCGTGACTCGGGTGTCTCGGTCCGTACGGGTGGGTCGCGGGGTTCGCGCACGGGCTCGTCCGGAGTCGTCACGGCAGTCACCTCCGATTCGTCGTCGCCGCGGTACTGTGCGGGCGCGGTCGCTGGTAAGGGCGTCGCGTCAGTGCTTGCCCGCGTCCTTGATCTTCTCGCCGGCCTGCTTGAGGTCGGCCTTGATCTGGGTGCCCCGCCCCTTGGCTTCCATCGTTCCGTCGTCCGTGGCGCGTCCGGCGGCCTCCTTGGCCTTGCCCTTGGCCTTCTCGGCCATGTTGCGCATCTTGTCGTCGGTGGCCATGGTCCTGCCTCCCTTCGATCGGCGGGCCGGTGCCCGCCCGAACCGCGTGTGCCCCGGTCGGGCCGTTCCATGCGTCAGCCGGGCGGCGGAACCGTGGCGGTCAGCCGCGCGAGGCCGTCGACCACATCGGTCGGCCGGTGCCGCAGGTGGTAGTGGCGGCGCTGGCGGTCGGCCCCGGTTCCCAGGCGCCGCAGGCGGTCCAGCCCGGCCTCGACGGCGGCGAGGTCCCCGGCGGCGGCCAGGCCCGGTGCGGCCCGCTCCAGCAGCCGGTCCACCAGGGTGGTCGTCGGCACCGGGGAGCCGGTGAACGGGTCGATCCCGGCGCCCGCCGGTCCGGTCCTGGCCGCCCGCCGGTGGGCGGCCACCATCCGGTCCTGCGGCACGTCGGGCAGCGGCAGTCCGGCCCGGGCCTCCTCCAGCAGCACGCCCGCCAGACCGCGCAGCAGCGCGGCCAGCAGCAGGACGGTCTCCAGATCGGCGTTGACGTCGGTGACCCGCACCTCCAGCGTCGGCAGGTGCTCGGACGGCCGGGTGAACCAGTAGATCATCCGGCGGTCGAGCAGCGTCCCGCGCGCCACCAGGGAGTCCGCGAGCGCCTCGTAGCCGGGCTCGTCCAGGACCGGCGCCGGCCCGACGGTGGGCCAGCGCGCCAGGCGTACCGCCCGCCAGCTCGCGAAGCCGGTGTCCCGGCCCGCGTCGAACGGCGAGTTGACCGCCAGCGCCTGCACCACCGGCAGCCAGGGCCGCAGGCGGTTGCCGAGGGCCAGCGCCAGGCCCCGCTCGACGGTGCCCAGGTGGACGTGGCAGCCGCACAGTGCCCCGCCGTAGCCGTCGACGGCGCCGGGGTAGCGCGCGGCCATCCGGTGGTAGCGCGGGTTCTCGGTGAGCAGGGCGGGCCCCGGCCCGGCGAGGACCGGTGACCCGGAGGCGACCAGCAGACAGTCCGCGTCGGCCGCCGCCGCGACCAGCACGGCACGCAGCCGGGCGAGGTCGTCGCGCAGCTCCTTCAGCCGCAGCGCGGGCCGGGTGCACGTCTCCACCTGGACCTGCAGGAACTCCGACTGCACCTGGTCGCCGAGCGCCCCGGCGGCCGCCGCGATCACCTGCGGCGCGAGCGGGGCGGGCAGCCTGGTCCGCCGGTCCACCAGCAGGAACTCCTCCTCCACACCGACGGTGGGCACCGTCCGGGGCGTCGCGTGCACGGTCACGACCGACTCCTCCCGACCTCCCGGGCCAGCACGGCGCCGGCCGCCGCGCCGAGCAGCCCGGAGGCGGCCGCCGCGAGCAGTCCGTGGTGCTGGGAGGCCCACAGTTGCGGGCTGCGCTCCCGGGCCTCGTCGTCGAACCGGCCGCGCGCGCCGTGGTCGAGCACGTCGTCGACCGGCGTCCAGAGATTGGCGGGGTCGTCCGCGCGGTGCGGCCGTTCCTCGTGCTGGGCGGCCCGGCCGGTCCGGGCCAGGTAGCGGTCCAGCAGGCCCGGTGCGACGGCGTTGGCCAGCAGGGTGGCCGCCGTGCTCGCCCCGACCCAGTACTCGCGCCGGGCCGGGTGGTCGGCGGCGTAGCGGATCGCGCGGGCCGCCAGCTCGGGCTGGTACACCGGCGGGACGGGCCGGGCGCGGCCGGGCAGCCGGTTCAGCACCCAGTCGAACTGCGGGGTGTTGACGGCCGGCAGCTGCACCATGGTGACCCGCACGCCCGAGCCGGCCGCGAGCAGTTCGCAGCGCAGCGCCTCGTGCCAGCCCTGGACGGCGTGCTTGGCGCCGCTGTACGCGCTCTGCAGCGGGATGCCCCGGTAGGCGATGGCGGAACCGACCTGGACGATCGTGCCCCGGTCCCGGGGCAGCATCCGGTGCAGCGCCGCCCGGGTGCCGTTCACGTACCCCAGGTAGGTCACCTCGGTGACCCGGCGGAACTCGGCCGCGGTGATGTCGGGGAAGGGTGCGAACACGCCGGCGAAGGCGTCGTTCACCCACACGTCGATCGGCCCGAACTCCTCCTCGGCGCGGGCCGCGACGGCCTCGCACGCCTCGGGGTCGGCGACATCGGCGGGGACGGCCACGGCCCGGGCGCCGGCCGCCTCGGCCTCCGCGACGGCGGCCCGCAGCCCGGCCCGGCCGCGTGCGGTGAGCACCAGCCGGTCGCCGCGCGCGGCGAACTCCCGTGCGCAGGCGCGGCCGACCCCGGCCCCGGCCCCGGTGACGACGACGGTGCGCGGTGCTGAACCGCGGTGGTTGGTCATGGCGGGCGTGTTGCCGCGCGGACGGGTACGAAACGTGACCGGGCCCCGGGGACCCCGGAGAGGTGCGGGGACAGGGGCCGGAGTGCGTTCCCGCCGACGTTCAGTCGGCCGGCGGGCGGTGCGCGCCGCCGTTGTGCCGGCGCAGCTGGAGCATCGGCAGCAGCAGCCAGCACGCCGCGAACCAGGCCATCACCGCGCCCGCGATCCAGGCCGCCGCACCGCTCCCGGTGGCCACCCGCAGCAGCAGGAGCAGCGCCGCCCCGACGGTCAGCGCCAGCAGCACCAGCCCGATCGCGACCAGCCGCGCCGCGGCGTCGACCAGTTGCGGCTTGAGCCGGCGCCCGGCGAACAGGCGGTGGTAGGAGACCGGCGCGGTGAGCGCGCCGGTGGCGAGCGCACCGAGTACCACGGTCACCACGTAGAGGCCGCGGTCGAAGTCGCCGAGCTGGGCGAAGCGGGGCATGAAGACGACGCTCAGCAGGAAGCCGAAGAGGATCTGCGAGCCGGTCTGCGCGACCCGGACCTCCTGGAGCAGATCGCCCCAGCGCCGGTCGGCGCGCTCCTCCGGCGACTCCCGCCGGCCGGTCCGCGCCGGGGCGGTGCCGTCCCGCCCGGTCGTTCCCGACGCCATCCGCCCCACCTCCGTCCTGCGCGCCGTCTCCGTTCGTCCGTCGTCGTCGCCGGTCGGTCCCGCCCGGTCGGCGGCTCCCCGGACCCGCCCCGCGTGTAGCCGCACCGGGCCCGGGCAAACGCGGGTCGTGGACGAGACGACCCGGATGCCGCCGACGCCGGCCCGCCCGGTACCGGACCGGCCGACCCCCGCCGTCCGCGCGGCCCGCCCCGCCGCGCGGCATCATGGTCTGGACGGCACGAGGCCGTTCCGACCGGACCGGGAGCCGACCATGCATCTGTCCGCCGGGGACGCGGGGGACGCGGGGGACGAAGGGGCGGCGGGAGCCGCCGCGGACACCGACGGGGAACCGCCCGGCGGCTACCGGCCGGGCGAGCTGCGGATCGCGGTGCGCCGCAGCGGACCGGTGCGGATCGTGTCCGTCGGGGGAGAGCTGGACCACGACTCCGCGGACGGGCTGCGCACCGCGCTGTCGGGCCTGCCGGAGGACGGTCTGGCCCGGATCCTGGTGGACCTCGCCGAGCTGAGCTTCTGCGACTCCACCGGCCTGAACATCCTGCTGCGGGCCCGGCTGGACGCCGAACTGGCCGGGGTGCGGCTGGAGCTCGCCGGGCCGCGCCCCGCCGTGGTGCGACTGTTCGCCGTCACCGGGGCGGACACCGTCCTGCGGATCCACCCGGACGTCGAGCTGGCGCTGACGGCGGACGACGGGCCGCCCGGCCCCGCGGACTCCGGTGGCTCCGGACCCACGGCACGCGAGGACCCGTGATGACCCGCCCCGAGGCCGCTCCGGCGCCGGACCGGGACCAGACCCGACGGCTGGCGCTGAGCAGCAGCGCGGGCGCCGTCCAGCAGTGCCGCGACTTCAGCCGTCAGGCGCTGCTCGACTGGCACTGGCTGGCGGTCGACGGCGACGGCTGGCCCGACGACGAGCAGGTGGCCGTCTTCGAGGACGTCCTGCTGATGGTCTCCGAGCTGGTCACCAACGCCTGTCTGCACGCCCCCGGCGGGCCGCGCGAACTGCGGCTGCGCTGGGACACCGTCCGGCTGCTGGTCGAGGTCAGCGACGGCAGCCCGGTCCCGCCGCAGCTGCGCCCGTTCGCCGACCCGGGGCAGCCGGGCGGCCACGGGTTGCGCGTGGTGGACCGGCTGGCCCGCGCGTGGGGCTCGCGTCCCGAGGACGGCGGCAAGTCGGTCTGGCTGGAGGTGCCGTCCCCGATGAACCACCGGATGTGAACCACCGGACGTGAAGCACCGGACGTGAAGCACCGGACGAGTGCCGGACGCGACGCACCGGACGCGGTGACCCGTCACCGCGTCCGGTGGTGCGCCGGCCCGCTCAGCCGTCGGTCGGGAGCGGTTCGGGCGGCGGGCCCGGGTCGGGGTCCGGCGCGGGGAACGGCGGCACCGGCGGCGGTGCCGGGTCCGGCATCGGCTGCGGCGCGGGATTGGGGTGCGGGAACGGTTCGGTGTCCGGATGGACGGGCGGCGGGACGGTCATGGCGGCCGTGCCTCCTCTCCGGGCTGCGGTGCTCGGCCTCGTCGCAGGACTGGTCGGACACCGGGATCCGCGTACTTGCCGCAGGGCGTCTACCCGGACGCCCGTCCGCAAACCGTCCCCGTCCCACCCCGCCCACCACCGGGCGCCCCGCGTGTCACCCGCCGCAGGACGGTGGCACAGTGGGAGGCGGGGCGGCGCCGCCGCTCCCACCGGCCGGGGCCGCCGTGGGGCGGTCCGGTCGTGCGGTCGATCCGGACGGTGTACGGATGGACGAGCACCAGGGGCCGCCCGGCGCGCCGGGCGACCCGGCGAACCGCGCGGACCAGTCCGAACAGGTCCTGCGGCAGCTGCTCGCCGGGCTGACGGCGGTCCGTGACGGCGACTTCCGCACCCGGCTGGGGTCCGACCTGCCGGGTGTGCCGGGCGAGATCGCCACCGTCTTCAACGGCACGGTGGAACAGCTCGCCCGGGTGACCTCCGAGGTGACCCGGGTGGCCCGGGAGGTCGGTTCCGAGGGCAGGCTCGGCGGGCAGGCCCACGTCCCCGGCGCGTCCGGGACGTGGCTGGACCTCACCGGAGCCGTCAACGCGATGGCCGGCGACCTGACCCGGCAGCTGCGCAACATCGCCCAGGTGACCACGGCGGTGGCGCGCGGCGACCTCACCCAGAAGATCGAGGTCGGCGGGACCTCACCGAGTCCGTCAACGTGATGGCGGACAACCTCACCGCGCAGGTCCGGGCGATCGCCTCGGTGACCACCGCGGTCGCCGAGGGCGACCTGACCCAGAAGATCCGGGTCGACGCGCGGGGCGAGATCCTGCTGCTCAAGGAGACCATCAACACGATGGTCGACCAGCTCTCGGCGTTCGCGGACGAGGTCACCCGGGTGGCCCGGGAGGTCGGCACCGAGGGCAACCTGGGCGGTCAGGCCACCGTCCGGGGCGTCTCCGGCACCTGGAAGGGCCTGACCGACAACGTCAACGTGATGGCCTCCAACCTCACCGGCCAGGTCCGCTCGATGTCCGCGGTGGCCACCGCCGTCGCCCGCGGCGACCTCTCCCGGAAGATCACCGTGGAGGCCAAGGGCGAGATGGCGGCGCTGGCCGGGGCGATCAACACCATGGTGGACACCCTGTCGGTGTTCGCGGACGAGGTCACCCGGGTCGCGCGCGAGGTGGGCACCGAGGGGACGCTGGGCGGCCAGGCCCGGGTGCCGAACGTCGCCGGGACGTGGAAGGACCTCACCGACAACGTCAACTTCATGGCGCACAACCTGACCAGCCAGGTGCGCAACATCGCCCAGGTCA
>JOHN01000008.1 GCA_000719695.1 Streptomyces sp. NRRL F-6131 | reverse complement strand
CCCTCGGGGGCGTCGGCGGTCGCGGGGGTGGCCGCGGGGGTGGCGGGGGCGGGGGCGCTCACGGGGGCTGTCACGGGGGCTGTCACGGGGGCGGTGGCGTCCGTGGTCGCCGGGGTGCTCCACCGGCGGACGTGCGGGAGGTCGTCGTCGAGCCAGTAGGCGTCGTCCTCCGTCACCACCAGCAGCTCCTCGAACTTGATGCCGACCTCCCGGAAGCCGATGTGCGGCTCCACGGCCCACAGGCCCGGCGTGGGCGCGTGCCGGGAGGAACGGCCGTCCGCCCAGAGCGGGGAACGGCCGTGCAGGCGCTCGCTGATCAGCTCGCGACCGAGCGTCTGGAGGGTCCGCACGCCGAAGCCGAAGACGTTCACCCCGGCGGGGCCGCGGGCGGTCGTCCGGGTGACCTGGTGGCCGATCACCCGGCCCGGGTAGACGCGGTGGCGGTTGTCGTAGCCGTGCGCCTCGATCTGGGCGTCGACGGCCGCGTACACCTCGGCGAGCGGCTTGCGGGCGCGGACCTCGGTGAGGATCAGCTCGCGGTAGACCTTGAGGTCGGCGGCGAGACGGTCCCAGACGCGGTTCTCGCCGACCTTGCCGCCGTACCCGATGTCGGCGGTGTAGCCGTCCACCACGGGGGCGCAGTCCAGCACGTACGGCATGCCCTCCTGGAGACGGCGGTTGCCGGCGAAGAACTGCAGCGGGGTGTGGAAGTGGCGGAACGCCGTCCGGTCGCCGAACCAGGCGAACGGGACGTGGAAGAAGTCCTGCACGCCGGCGACCACCAGGCGGCGGCGCAGCTGGGCGGTGGCCTGGCGCTCGGTGACGCCGGGTTCGATCCAGGCGGCGACCTGCTCGGCACAGTCGTACGCGAGCTGCTGGGTCTCCCGGAAACGGGCGAGGTCGCGCTCGGTGAACGGGAAGGCGGGGGTGCGCGGCACGGCGGGAGCTCCTTCTGGTTCTTGAGCTTGTAGCAGGGGTGGGTTCGGGGTTTGGGGTTCTGGGTTATGGGTTCTGGGTTATGGGTTCTACAGGTCCAGGACGAGGGTCTCGCCCTCGGCCGCGCGGGAGACGCAGGGCAGCACGGCGCCGGCGGCGCGCCGTTCGGGGGTGAGACGGCGGTCGCGGTGGTCCGGGGTGCCGGCCAGCAGCCGGACCTCGCAGGTGCCGCAGAAGCCCTGCCGGCAGGAGTACGCGAGATCGGGGCGGGCCTCGCGGAGCACGTCCAGGGCGGAACGGTCCGCCGGGACGGGCAGGTCGGGGCCGTCGGCACCGAGCCGCACGGTGAACGGCTCGCCGTCGGTGACCGGGGCCGCGCCGAACCGTTCGAAGTGCAGGCCGGCGGCGGGCGAGGCGTCGAGGGCGTGCTGGACGGCGGCCAGCATCGGGGCCGGGCCGCAGCAGTAGACGGCCGCGCCGCGCGGGGCGTGGGCGAGGAGTTCGGCCCCGGTGGGCGGGCCACCGTGCTCGTCGTCGGTGCGCAGATGGACGCGGCCCGGGTCGAGCGCGCGCAGCTCCTCGGCGAACGGGAGGGTGTCGGCGCGGCGGCCGGTGTGGACCAAGTGCCAGTCCAGGCCGATCCGTTGGGCCTCGCGGGCCATCGGGAGCAGCGGGGTGACGCCGATGCCGCCGGCCAGCAGCAGGACGGCCGACTCGGCGCAGAACGCGAAGCCGTTGCGCGGGCGGCGGGAGCTCAGCCGGGTGCCGGGGTGCACGGTGTCGTGGATCTCCACGGAGCCGCCACCGCCGTCGGGCAGGCGGCGGACCGCGATCCGGTAGGCGGAGCGGTCGGCCGGGTCGCCGCAGAGCGAGTAGTGCCGCTCGCGGCCCGAGGGAAGGGCGAGGAACAGGTGCGCGCCGGGCTGCCAGGCCGGGAGGGGGCCGCCGGAGGGATCGGCGAGGGTCAGTTCGACGGCGTCGGCGGCGACCGCGCGGCGGGCGGTGACGACGAGTTGCAGCGCCTCGGCGGGTCGGCTGAACGGGCGGCGCGGGTTGCGGCGCAGCAGCGGGCTGCCGAGTGCGGGGCTGTAGCGGTCGCCGAACGCGGTGAGGAAGCGAAAGAAGGTGTCGGCGCGCGGGCGGCCGTAGAGGTCGGGGGGCGGGGTGCGCAGGTCCATCCGGCGAGGTCCTTGGGTCCGGTGGCGGCCGATGGGTGACGGACGGCTGCCAGGTTTCGGGGAGCAGATGACGGCGGGCGGCCGGCGCTCGGCGGCGGGGGCCGACGATCGACGACTGACAGATAACAGCTGACAGATTTCAGATGACAGATAACAGATTTTGTCAGCTGTCATCTGTCAGCGGTCAGTCGTCCACCCCCGGCAACCGGGGCGTCGGGCGTCGGCCGCCGGTCACCTGCCGGCGGCGGCGCGGGCGGCCGGGGAGGTCGCGAGGTAGCCGAGGGCCTGGCTGGAGGAGCCCTCCTGGGTGGGGTGGTAACCGGGCCGCAGGTAGCGCAGGCCGGAGCGGATGGACCGGATCGGGTCCGGCAGCAGGCCGCGCTTGGCGATCCGGCCCGTTTCGCGCCAGGTGGGCTTGAGCCGGCCGTCCAGGGTCGGGTCGGCGGCGAGCATGAAGCGGGCGCCGCGCACCCAGAGGTGGACCAGCAGCGGCCCGGAGACGAGCATGCCGCGGATCCGGCGCGCGTAGCCGGGGTCGAGGTGGACCATCAGGTCGAAGGCGACGCTGCGGTGCTCGACCTCCTCGGCGCCGTGCCAGCGCAGCAGGTCGAGCATCGTCGGGTCGGCCTTGGCGCGGTCCAGGCCCGGGGAGTTGAGCGCCCAGTTGCCGAGGAAGGCGGTGAAGTGCTCGATCGCCGCGACGAACGCGACCCGCTCGATGATGTTCTCGCGCTGCCGGGCCGGGCTCAGTCCGGGCTTGTCGCCGAGGACGCGCTGGAACAGCCAGGCGATCTGGCGGACGTAGGGGCGCGGGTCGAGGCCCTGGCCGAGCAGGTGGTCCAGGACCTCCTGGTGCGCCTCGGCGTGGATGGCCTCCTGGCCGATGAACCCGAGGACCTCGTCGCGGAGTTGCTCGTCCCGGATGAGCGGGAGGGCCTCCTTGAACACCTTCACGAACCAGCGCTCGCCCTCCGGGAGGAGCAGGTGCAGCACGTTGATGATGTGGGTGGCCATCGGCTCGTCGGGGATCCAGTGCAGCGGCAGCCGGGCCCAGTCGAAGTGGACGTCGCGGGGCTCCAGGACGAGGCCTTCGTGCACCCGGGCGGCGGGCGCCGCGAGGGCGGGGACGGGGGTGGAGCTGGGCATGGGAGGGCCCTCCTGACCTGCGGGTGGCGGCTCGACCCGGCAAAACGTACTCGCGGGTAGCCCGCGCCACAAGGGTTTCGGCACGCCTTATCGACATCGAGTCTAATAAGTGATGTGCACCGCGCGGCCCCGGGGAAACACGGAAACGCGAAGACCCCGCCGAAGCGGGGTCCCACGGGCGCGCGACGCGCCTCAGACCGCCATCGCCAGCATCAGCGGCGCGGCCCGGGCGGCGAGCAGTTCGGCCGCCGCCTTCAGCCGGTGCACGTCGTCCACCGGCATCGAGGTGGCCAGGCAGCCGACCGTACTGCCGGCGGTCACCGGCACGGCCGCGCAGACCGTGCCGAGCGCGTACTCCTGGATGTCGAGCACGGGCACCGTGGCCGGCTGGCGCTCCAGACGGTGCATCAGCTGGTCGGCGTCGGTGACCGTCCGGGAGGTCAGCCGGGCCACCGGGTGCCGGGACAGGTGGTCCCGGCGGCCGTCGTGGTCGAGCTGGCTGAGCAGGCACTTGCCGATCGCGCTGGCGTGCGCGGTGGCCCGGAAGTCCACCCACTCCTGCACCGCCGGCGCGCGGTCCGACGCCGAGACCGCCTCGACCGACAACTCGCCCTCGTGGTAACGGACGAAGTACACCGCGGCACCCAACTCGTCCCGCAGCTCGTCGAGTTTGCGGTCCATCCGGGCGCGCACCAGCTCTTCCCGGTTGTGCTGGCCGAGCAGGGCGAAGGTGCCGCCGAGCACCCAACCGCCGTCCTGGCAGTGGAGGTAGCCCTCGATCTCCAGGATCTCGGCAAGCCGGCGAACCGTCGGCAGGCCCAGGGACGTCTCCCTGGCGAGGGTCACGAGGGTGGCACCACCGGGGTGCCGGTCCACCGCCTCCAGCAGTCTGAGGGCGTGCCGCAGCGAGGTGAACGCACCGGGCACCCCCTGCTCCGGTACGGCGTGACGGCCCGGGGCTGGTGTCGACATGTCGTCCCCTTCCGATGTCCCCCCGCTACGTGACCCGCGGGTAGGTCCACCCTATCCACCGCCCGCCGCCCCCATCTCCCCCTCGTGGAATATTCGGGTGGACACGGTGAATCGCTTGACTGGCATATGCCCCGCCGCACGCCCGCTCACCCCCGCGCGACCCTCCGCGACCCGCCGCAACCCGCCGCAACCCGCCGCAACCCGCCGCAACCGGAGGCTGACCCCGGACGACCCCACACGACCCCGCGCGGTCGCCGCAGAGCGCCCCGCGCGCCCCCGGAGCCACCCCCGCCCCTCGTGACGCCGCCGGGCCGCTCCCCACTGCCATCGGGGGAACGGCCCGGTCGGGAGGGGCGGCCGGCGTGCGGGGCCGGCCGCCCGGGAACGGGGGCGACGGGGGATCAGGACTCGTCGGTGCTCCGGAGCCCGGCGACGGCGGCCTCCAGACGGGCCCCGTACTCCTCGTCGGCGGCGTGGAAGTGGGCGAGGTTCTTCTCGACGATGTCGTCGCGGGTGACCTGCGCCAGCGCGCCGGCCAGGTTCGCGATCAGCCGGCCCTTCTCGACCTCCGACATCAGCCGGTAGAGCTCACCCGCCTGGAAGAAGTCGTCGTCCTTGGTGTGGGCCGGGGTCTGGTAGGTGCCGGTCCAGCCGGTCAGCTCCGTCGGGGCGGCGAGCGCCGCGTCGGTCTGCGCCGGGCCGTCGTAGGAGTTGGGCTCGTAGTTCTTGGCGCGACCCGCCGCGTTGAGCGCGCTGTACCCGTCGCGGCCGTAGTTGGCCGCCTCGGTGGCGCGCGGGGCGTTGACCGGCAGCTGGGTGTGGTTGACGCCGAGGCGGTAGCGCTGGGCGTCCGCGTAGGCGAACAGCCGGCCCTGGAGCATCTTGTCCGGGGACGCGCCGATGCCGGGCACGAAGTTGTTCGGCGAGAACGCGGACTGCTCGACCTCGGCGAAGACGTTCTCCGGGTTGCGGTTGAGCACCAGGCGGCCGACCTTCACCAGCGGGTAGTCGGCGTGCGGCCACACCTTGGTGAGGTCGAAGGGGTTGAAGCGGTAGTCGGCCGCCTCGGCGACCGGCATCAGCTGCACGTAGAGCGTCCAGGTCGGGAACACCCCGCGCTCGATGGCCTGGTGGAGGTCGCGCTGGTGGCTGTCGGCGTCGCCGCCGACCGCCTCGGCGGCCTGCCCGGCGTCCAGCGAGCGGATGCCCTGGTTGGTCTTGAAGTGGTACTTCACCCAGTAGGCGTCGCCCCGCTCGTTGACCCACTGGTAGGTGTGCGAGCCGTAGCCGTTCATGTGCCGGTACGAGGCCGGGATGCCGCGGTCGCCGAACAGCCAGGTGATCTGGTGGGTCGAAGCCGGCGAGTGCGCCCAGAAGTCCCAGACGTTGTCGGCCTCCTGGACACCGGTGAACGGGTCGCGCTTCTGCGAGTGGATGAAGTCCGGGAACTTCAGCGGGTCCTTGATGAAGAAGACCGGGGTGTTGTTGCCGACGAGGTCGTAATTCCCCTCCTCGGTGTAGAACTTGACCGCGAAGCCGCGCGGGTCGCGCACCGCGTCGTTGGAACCCAGGTTGCCCGCGACGGTGGAGAAGCGCAGGAACAGCTCGGTGCGCTTGCCGACCTCGCCGAGGAACGCGGCGCGGGTGTACTGCGACACCTCGTCGGTGACCTCGAAGTAGCCGTACGCACCGGAGCCGCGGGCGTGCACGACCCGCTCCGGGATGCGCTCGCGGTTGAACCGGGCGAGCTTCTCCAGCAGGTGCTGGTCCTGGATCAGCAGCGGGCCGTACGCACCGGCCGAGGCCGAGTTCTGGTTGTCGGCGACCGGGGCGCCGGACTCCGTGGTCAGGATCTTGGGCATGACGGGTCCTTCGGTGTCGATAAGGGTGGTGCGTGGAGAGTGATCTGACGGATCATCCGTTCCGGCGCGGCGCCGCCGGATCAGATGCCGAGCAGCCGCCAGGCGGCCGAACGGCGGCGGGAGGAGTGCGCGCCGTCGGGGCCGTCCGACGGGCTGAGCGCGGCGACGGCGGCGCGGGCCGCGGCCGGGGCGCCCAGCGGTCGGGCGGCGGCGAGTTCGGCCGCCTCGTCGGCGGTGAGACCGGCCTCGGTGAACGCGGCGACGGCCTCGGCGGCCGGGACGGCGTCGAACCAGCGCAGCGCGAGGGCGGCGCGGCCGGCCTCGGTCAGGCGGCCGGTGATCCGGAGGCGGGCCAGGCCGCCGTCCGGGTGGACGTTGATCCGCACGTGGGTCACCGGACGGCCCGGGGTGAGGCGGAACCGGTGCCGGGTGTCGGGCTGCAGACGGGTGCGCGGCAGCAGTTCGAACCAGCCCTCCCCGTCGGCGGCCGGGTCCCCGCCGGCGGAGGCGTCGTAGCCGACCAGGTCGGCCCAGCCGGGGGCATTGGCGACGAAGTGGGTCGTGTCCACCTCGACGGCCAGGACCTCACCGCCCCCGGCCAGGGCGATCCGCACCCAGTCGTTGGCCTTGTCGCGCCGACGCCGGGTCTCCCAGCCCTCACCCATGACGGAGGCGCGGCCGGGAGCGTTCAGGTTGTGCGGGGAGGAGAAGTAGCGGTCGGAGGCGGCCTCGGCGACACCGCCGTGCTCCTGGGCCGCCAAGTCGAAGGTGAGGCCGTCCAGTTCGCGCGGGTCGGGCACCACCTCGCCGTGGACGCGGAGCCGGGCGACCCCGCCGTCCGGGAAGATGTTGAGCCGGACGTGGGTGAACCGGGCCTCGGAGCGCACCTCGAACTCGTGGGCGGTGTCGCCCCGCAGCGGGGTGCGCGGCAGGACCTCCACCCACGCGGCGGCCGCGACCTCGGCCGGCGAGGGGTGGCCGGGTATCGAGGCGGCCTCGACGGAAGCGCTCTCCGGGTAGTTGCCGGTGAAGTGCGCGGTGTCGACGACCAGTCCGCGGATCACCCCGGCGGCGCCGAGCCGGACGACCGCCCAGTCGTGGTCCTCGTCGGTGGGGTGCGGCTGCTCGGCCCCGACTCCGCGCCGACGGCGGGACTCCCAGCCGTCCATGATCTGGCCCTTGTGGCCGAAGGTGTGCGGGCGGAACTCCGCGGGTGCGGCGACCAGCAGGTTCTCGGCGTCCGCGAAGGTGTCCTCGTTGGTGGCGACGACGCCGGCGCCGAGGGCGCGCGAGGCGAGGTCGACCAGCTCGGTGAACGCGGCCCGGGGGACGGCGGCGGGCGCGGCGGCCACGGAAGCGGAGGCGGCGGGGGCCGGAGCACCGGGGGCGGGAACGCTCTGGGCGGGGACCGTGGTCACTGGAGCTCCTCGGACGGGGTGCGGGGGCGGGTGAGCTGGGCTCCGAACGGTTCGCCGGCGGGGTCGACGACCCGGCCGCGCAGCCAGGTGGTGCGGACGGCGCCGGTGAGCGTGCGGCCCGCGTACGGGGTGACGGGGTTGCGGTGGTGCAGTTCGGCGGCGTGGACGGCGAAGGCGCCGTCCGGGTCGAAGGCGACCAGGTCGGCGTCGTGGCCGACCGCGATGGCACCCTTGCGCCCGGCGAGGCCGACCAGCCGGGCCGGGCCGGCGGACATCCAGCCGACCACGTCGGCGAGGGTGTGGCCGCGCCGGCGGGCCTCGGTCCAGACCGCGGGGAGCCCGAGCTGGAGGGAGGCGATGCCGCCCCAGGCCGCCGCGAAGTCCCCGCTGCCGCCGTGCTCGGGCAGCAGCTTGAGATCAGGGGTGGACGGCGAGTGGTCGGAGACGACGGCGATGAACTCCCCCGCCGCCAGGGCATCCCAGAGCGCGTCGCGGTTGGCCTCGTCACGGATCGGCGGGCAGCACTTGAAGGCCGTGTCGCCGTCCGGGACCTGCTCGGCGGCCAGGGTCAGGTAGTGCGGGCAGGTCTCCGCGGTGACCTCGACGCCGTCCGCCCGGGCCTGCCGCAGCAGTGGCAGGACGGCCGCCGAGGACACGTGCAGGACGTGCACCCGGGCGCCGGTGCGGCGGGCGGTGTCCAGCAGCCGGGCGACGGCGGCGGTCTCCGCGTTGGCGGGGCGGGAGGCGAGGAAGTCCCGGTAGTGGACGCCGGGTTGCTGCGGCGCGGCGGCCAGCACGGCCGGGTCCTCGGCGTGGATGATGGCCAGCGCCCCGAGCCGGGCCTGCTCGGCCAGCGCGGCCTCCAGGCCGGCCGCCTCCAGGTGCGGGAACTCGTCGACGCCGCTCGGCGCCAGGAAGGACTTGAAGCCGAACACCCCGGCGCGGTGCAGGGGTTCGAGGTCGGCGAGGTTGTCCGGGACGGCGCCGCCCCAGAAGCCGAGGTCCACCCAGGCCTGGCCCTCGGCGGTCTTCCGCTTGGCCTCCAGTCCGGCGAGGGTGGTGGTGGGGGGCACCGAGTTGAGCGGCATGTCGACGATGGTGGTGACACCGCCGGCGGCGGCGGCCCGGGTGGCGGTGGCGAAGCCCTCCCACTCGGTGCGGCCGGGTTCGTTGACGTGCACGTGGGTGTCGACCAGACCGGGCAGCAGGGCGGTGTCACCGAGGTCGGTCATCTGGCGGTCGCCGACCAGGAGGGAGCCGTGGGCGGCAATCTGCTCGATCTTCCCGTCCCGGACCAGCACGTCCGCGGGACGCTCGCCGTCCGGCAGGACCACCCGGCGGGAACGGATCACCGCGGTCTCGCTGAGGGGCATGGGGGACCTCCGAAGCCTGGATGAGGGGTGGCTGGATGAAGGGGTGCGCCGAAGGATGGCCCGGAGCCTAGGCCCGCCTTCAACAAAACGTCAATGGAGGAAACTACGAGGGCCCCGGTGGGCGGGCCACGGCACCGGGGTCGGCCGCGGGGTGCTCAGCGGCGCAGGAAGGCGGCCGCGAGCCGCTCCCCCGCGACCTCGGCCAGCTCTCCCGCCCTGGTCATGCCGTCGCCCGGCTGCTCGCCCAACTCACTGAGCGCGTAGGCGGCGACGAAGCCGGCGGCCCGCCACTCGCGCTCGGAGAGCTCCACCCGCCCCGCGACGGCGGCCACCCGAACCCCCGCCCGAGCAGCCGCCGCGGCGACGCCGGCGGGGGCCTTGCCGTGGAGCGTCTGCGCGTCCAGGCAGCCCTCGCCGGTGACGACGAGGCGTGCCCCACGCACCGCCTCGTCGAAACCCAGCAGGTCGAGCAGGAGCTCGATGCCGGGTCGCATGGTGGCGCCGAGCAGGGCCAGCGCGGCGAAGCCGACGCCGCCCGCGGCCCCGGCGCCGGGGGCCTCCCGGACGTCCCGGCCGGCGGTGGCGGCGACCACGTCGGCGAACCGGGTCAGACCTTCCTCCAGGACAGCCAGGTCCTCGCCGCTCGCGCCCTTCTGCGGGCCGTAGACGGCGGCGGCGCCGCGCGGTCCGAGCAGCGGGTTGTCGACGTCGCAGGCGACGACCACGTCGACGCCGTCCAGGGTGGCCGCCAGCCGACCGAGGTCGATCCTGGCCAGACGGCGCAACGCGGCGCCGCCGGGCGGCAGTTCGGCGCCCTCGGAGTCCAGCAGCGAGACGCCGAGCGCCTGGAGCATGCCCGCGCCGCCGTCGGTGCTGGCGCTGCCGCCGAGGCCGATGACGATCCGCCGGGCACCCTGGGCGACCGCCCGGCCGATCAGCTGGCCGACACCGAAGGAGCCGGCCGCGAGCGGGGCGGTCCGGCCGCCGGGGAGCCGGGCCAGACCGGAGGCCTGCGCCAGCTCGACCACGGCGGTGGTGCCCCGGACGGCGAGCGCGGCGTCCACCGGCAGGCCGGTGGGGCCGGCCACCTTGGTGGCGACCCTGGTGAAGCCGGCCGCGAGGGCGGCGGCCAGGGTGCCCTCGCCGCCGTCGGCGACGGGTAGTTCGCGCACCTCGGTGCCGGGAGCGGCACGGCGGATGCCGGCGGCGATCCTGGCGGCGGCCTCGGCGCCCTCCAGGGTGCCCTTGAACTTGTCGGGAGCTACGACCACATGGCCCTGGTGGGGGGTGGCGGGCATGGCGTGGGCCTCACTTCCGGGCTGGTCTGGCAACGGTTCGTCAAGCATGGGCCCCGGGCGGCCCGGGAAGCGGCTCCCTCCCCGCCGTTCCCCTCGTCCCGCTTCCGACGTAACGAGGGGCTCCCCTCGGTGAGGGAGGGAGCCGGCGCGACGCGCCGGGTGGCACGACCGAAGTGCCCCTGTGAGGGTGGGCGCGTCGCGGTCTGGTCGATCGGCGGGCGGGCGGATGAGCCCCGGCCCGCCCACCGATCGGGTCTGGAGTCGGCCGTTGGCCGACGACTGACGGCTGACGGCTGACGGCTGACGGCTGACAGATTTCAGATAACAGATAACAGATTCTGTCAGCTGTCAGTGGATGCCTCCCGGTGACGCGGGCACGACCGGACAGGTACACGCCACCGGGAGGAGTTCTGGGGGCCGGCGGGGCTACTTCACCTCGCGGCCGGAGAGCCGCTCGACGCCGCGCAGCAGCGCCGAGTGGTCGAGGGAGCCGTCGCCGTTGGACCGGGCGGAGGCGACCAGCTGGGCGACGACCGCGCCGACCGGAAGGGCGGCGCCGACGGCCCGGGCGGCGTCGGTGACGATGCCCATGTCCTTGTGGTGCAGGTCGATCCGGAAGCCGGGGGCGAACTCGCGGTTCAGCATGTTGGCCTTCTTGCGGTTCAGCACGGTCGAACCGGCGAGCCCGCCACCGAGCACGTCCAGCGCGGCGGCGAGGTCCACGCCCGCGTTCTCCAGGAAGACCACGGCCTCGGCCAGCACCTGGATGTTGGTCGCCACGATCAGCTGGTTGGCGGCCTTGACGGTCTGGCCGGCGCCGGCCGGGCCGACGTGGACCACGGTGGTGCCGAGCACGTCGAACAGCGGCTTGGCCTCGGCGAAGTCCTCGGCGGCACCGCCGACCATGATCGACAGCACGGCCTCGACCGCACCCGCCTCACCGCCGGAGACCGGGGCGTCCAGGGCGCGGATGCCCTTCGCCTTCGCGGCCGCCTCGACCTTGATCGAGGTCTGCGGGGTGATGCTCGACATGTCGATGACGAGCGCGCCGGAGCGGGCGTTCTCCAGGACGCCGCCCTCGCCCAGGACGACCTGCTCGACGTGCGGGTCGGCCGGGACCATGGTGATCACGACCTCGGCGTCCTTCACCGCGTCGGCGATGCTGGTGGCACCGTGGCCACCGGCCGCGACCAGGGCGTCGATCTGCGGCTGGGTGAGGTTGAAGCCGGTGACGTGGTGGCCGGCCTTGACCAGGTTGGCGGCCATCGGGCTGCCCATGATGCCGAGGCCGATGAAGGCGATCTTGCGGCTCATCGCGTCGTTCCTTCTGTTGCGTGCGGGAGTGCGGGGAGTTGCGGAGGGTGAGGGGCGGAGCGGGGAGGACGGCGGACGCGGGAAGGCCTCAGCGGGCGGCCGCGCGGTGCTCCCGCGCGAGCCACTCGAAGCTGTCGGCGCTGACCCCGGTGGACGGCCGGTACTCCAGGCCGATCCGGCCGGTGTAGCCGGCGGCGGTGAGGCGGGCGAAGAGGTCCTCGAAGTCCAGCTCGCCGGTGCCCGGCTCGTTGCGGCCGGGGGTGTCGGCGATCTGCACGTGGCCGATCCGGTCGGCGTAGGTGTCGATGACCGCGACGAGGTCCTCGCCGTTGCGGGCCAGGTGGTAGAGGTCGCAGAGGAACTTCGCGTTGCCCAGGCCGGTGGCGGCGTTGACCTTGTCCACCACCTCGACCGCGGCGGCGGCGGAGACCAGCGGGTAGTCCGGGGACTCGGGCCGGTTGAGCGCCTCGATCAGCAGGATCGCGCCGACGCCGTGGGCGGCCCGGGCGGCGAGGACGAGGTGCTCCAGCGCGAGGGCGTCCTGCTCGGCCGGGTCGACGCCCTCGACGCGGTTGCCGTACAGCGCGTTGAGCGCCGGGGTGCCGAGCGAGGCGGCGAGCGCGGCGGTGACCGGCACATTGGCCCGGAAGCGGTCGCGCTCGGACGGCACCGAGACGGTACCGCGGGCGCCCCGGCTGAGGTCGTCCAGGAAGTTGAGACCGGTGAGACGGACGCCGGCGTCGGTGAACGCCTTGCGCAGCGCGTCCAGTTCGGCCTCGGACGGGTCGTGGTCCTCGCCGAACGGCCACCACAGCTCGGCGGCGGTGAAGCCGGCGGCGGCGGCCGCGGCCGGGCGCTCCAGCAGCGGGAGTTCGCCGAACAGGATCGACAGGTTGACCGTGAAGCTGTGCCGGGCGGCAGCGCTCGGTTCGGCGGCCACGTCCATCACCTCGTATCTCTCTTCCGTCATCCAACTTCCACGATCCGGAAGAGGGATTCTGTCTGGTGGAAGCATGTCCGGGTCGGCGAGCGACTGTCAAGGCATCTGCAACAAATTGTTGAAGCCCCAGAGCCGCTCCGCCGCAGGCCGGCCCCCACCGACCCACCCCGCCGTCCCGACCCACCTCCCCGCGCCCGCTCGCTAGAGTGAGCGCGTGCGATTGATGGTGGAGTTCACGACAGAACCGTTCGAACTGGACACGTTCCCGCCGCACGCCGTGGCGGCCCGCAAGGCGGTCGACGAGGCGGGTCTCGCCGTCGCGGTCGGACCGTTCGGCACCGGCGCCGAGGGCGAGGCGGACCAGGTCCTGGCCGCCGTGTCCAAGCTGCTCCGGGAGAGCCTGGACGCCGGCGCGACCCGGATCTCGGTCCAGGTCAGCGTCCTCGACGAGCCCGGGGAGGGCGGTACGCCGTGACCGAGCAGCCGCAACACCCGCTCGCCGCGGCGATCAAGCCGCTGCTGGACGCGGTCGGCGCGACGCCCGTCCCGCTGGACGAGGCGAAGCCCGAGGACGTCCTCCTGGAGTGGGAGGGCGAGCGGGCGCTGGCCGTCCGCCTGCCGCACCTGAGCAGCGCCCTGGACCGCCTGCTGGCCGAGATGACCCGCCAGTTCGACGGCCGTCCGCTGACCGAGCTGGACCGCTGGGAGAAGCAGCGCGTGGTGGCACTGCTGGAGGAGCGCGGCGCCTTCACCGTCCGTCACGGCGTCGAGACGGTGGCCACGGCGCTCGGCGTCAGCCGCTTCACCGTGTACAACTACCTCAACCGCCAGGACGGCTCGAAGCCGAACTGACCCCTCCCGGGGGAAGCCCCGCAGGACGCCCCGCAGGACCCCCGAAGGGACCCGGACCCGGACCCCCACAGGGGTACGCCCCGCCGGTCGGGCCAGTCTGGCCCGGCTCCCGGCGGGGCACACTTGTCTCATCACACACGAAACACCCCGGCAACCAGGGTCGTCGCGAAACGTAACCACCAACCGTTCAACAAAGTGTTGACGGCCTGATCCCACCGATCTAGCTTGTGCGGGTGGCACCACTCTCCAGGAGGTCCACTCGTGACCAACCACCCCCACGCCCTTGACGCCCTGGCGGCGACCGACACCGCCGAGCTGAGGGAGATACTGCTGGACGTCTGCACCAGCACCGGCTGGGCCGACGCCGTCGCGGCGGTCCGCCCGTGGAAGGACCGCCGGAGCCTGCTCGAAGCCAACGCCAAGGCGATGGCCGGGCTCTCCGTCGCCGACCTGCACGAGGCGATGGCCGGCCACGCCCGGATCGGCGCGCCCAAGCCGGGCGACGCCACCTCCGAGCGCGAGCAGGCCGGCGTCCACGGGGCCGACGAGGCCCTGCTCGACGAACTGCGCCGGGCCAACGCCGCCTACGAGGCCAAGTTCGGCCATGTGTTCCTGATCTGCGCGACCGGCCGCACCGCGGCCACCATGCTCGCCGCCCTGCGCGAGCGCCAGCCCAACGACCCCGCCACCGAGGCGGAGATCGTCCGGGGCGAGCTGCGCAAGATCAACGACATCCGCATCAACCGCCTGCTCGACGACAACTGACGGTCCGTCGGAGAATTCCGACGGACCGTCAGACACCACTGACGCAGCACATTCGCTCCCTCCGCACCACCTCTGCCATCAGTAAGGTCACTCACCCATGACTGGCATCTCCACCCACGTGCTCGACACCAGCCTCGGCCGCCCGGCCGAGGGCGTGCCGGTCGAGCTCGCACTGCACACCGAGGGTGGCTGGCAGGTGCTCGGCACCTCCGCCACGGACTCCGACGGCCGGGCCAAGGACCTGCCGGCCGTGGAGGCGGGCTCGGTCGTCCGGCTGACCTTCGACACCGCCGCGTACTACGCGCGGAAGTCCGAGGAACCGCCGTTCTTCCCCGAGGTCTCGATCGTCTTCACGGTCGCGCCCGCGCAGCACCACTACCACGTGCCGTTGCTGCTGAACCCGTTCGGATACTCGGTCTACCGCGGAAGCTAGACCGATCGATTATTTGGGAGCCATGTCATGGCCCACGTGCTCGGTCAGAACCAGTACGGCAAGGCGGAGAACCGCATCGTCCGCGTCTACCGCGACTCGACCCGCCACGAGATCAAGGACCTGAACGTCTCGGTGGCCCTCTCCGGCGAGTTCGACGACGTCCACCTCACCGGGTCGAACGCCAACTGCCTGCCCACCGACACCACCAAGAACACCGTCTTCGCCTTCGCCAAGGAGTACGGGATCGACTCGGCCGAGGCCTTCGGCATCCTCCTGGCCAGGCACTTCGTCGACGACACCGAGCGCGGGGTGGTGCGCCGGGCCCGGATCCGGATCGAGGAGTACACCTGGGACCGGATCCGCACCCCCGACAACAACGCCCGCTTCATCGGTTCGGAGGAGGTCGGCCACTCCTTCGTCCGCAACGGTCAGGAGGTCCGCACCAGCGAGATCGTCTACGACGGCGAGTCCGTCCAGGTGATCTCCGGGCTCAAGGACCTGGTCGTCATGAACTCCACCAACTCTGAGTTCTGGGGCTACATCAAGGACAAGTACACCACCCTCCAGGAGGCGTACGACCGGATCCTCGCGACCCAGGTCACCGCCCGCTGGAAGTACGGCTTCACCGGCCGTGACGACGAGGCCCAGCCCAACTGGAACCGCTCCTACACCCACGTCAAGCGGCACCTGCTGGAGGCCTTCGCCGAGACCTACTCCTACTCGCTGCAGCAGACCCTGCACTCGATGGGCACCCGCGTGCTCAACAACCGCGCCGAGGTCGACGAGGTACGTCTCGAACTCCCCAACAAGCACCACTTCCTGGTCGACCTGGAGCCGTTCGGCCTGAAGAACGAGAACGAGGTCTACTACGCCGCCGACCGGATGTACGGCCTCATCGAGGGCACCGTGCACCGCGAGGGCGTCGCCCCGGTGATCCCGGTCTCCTGACCCGCCGGCTCCACCCCGCAGCACCCCCGCTCCACCCCCGCAGCACCCCGCTCCACCCCCGCAACACCCGCTGTTCCACCCCGCACCACCGCTTCTCCACCCCCACCCATCGGAGACCGTGCCCACCCTCACGGCGGCCGGCCCGGGGAGCTGGAGAACCCGCCCCGAGGGACTCTTGCACCGCCGTCCCGCCCTCGGGAGACCTCCAGCGTCACGGGCGCGCCGAGAGCCGAGGCACAGAGGGGCTCGACATGGCACCCAGCAACACCGGCAGCACCGACGGCGGTTCCACCCCTGCAAGAACGTCCGGCCCGGACGGTTCGTCAGCACGCCTCCCCGACGCACCGTCCGGACCGGACCACGACCCGTCCGGAAAGGGCCACCGTCCGTCCGGACCGGACCGGGACCGGTCCCCGGTCGACCCACCGGAGGTCCACCCGGTGGACCAGCTCCTGCCCCCGGTGAGGCTCCTCACCAGCGGGCTCCAGCACGTCGCCGCGATGTACGCGGGAGTCGTCGCTCCCCCGCTCATCGTCGGCGCCGGCGTGGGCCTGAGCCCCGCCGAACTCGCGCTCCTCATATCGGCCAGCCTGTTCACCGCCGGACTGGCCACCCTGCTCCAGACCATCGGCTTCTGGCGGATCGGCGCCCGGCTGCCGTTCGTGAACGGCGTCTCGTTCGCCGGCGTCGCCCCCATGATCGCCATAGCGAAGGAGCACGGACCGCAGGACGCCCTCCCGGTGATCTTCGGAGCGGTGATCGTCGCGGGGATCCTGTGCCTCCTCGCGGCACCCTACTTCTGCAAGCTGATCAGGTTCTTCCCGCCGGTCGTGCAGGGCACCGTGATCACCCTCATCGGGGTGTCCCTGCTGCCGGTGGCCGTCAACTGGGCGCGCGGCGGTTCGCCGGACGCCCCCGGCTACGGCTCGACCCGGGCCATCGGACTCGCCGCGCTCACCCTCGGCGCGGTGGTCCTCGGCAACCGGCTGCTGCGCGGCTTCTGGCAGCAGCTCTCCCTGCTCGTCGGGCTGGCGGTGGGCACCCTGCTCGCCTTCCCGCTCGGGCTGGCCGACTTCGGCGCGGTCCACGAGGCCCGGGTGTTCGCCCTGCCCTCGCCCTTCCACTTCGGCGCGCCGATCTTCGACGCCGCCGCGATCGCCTCGCTCTGCATCGTCATGGTGGTCTCGATGACCGAGTCCACCGCCGACATGCTCGCCCTGGGACGGATCGTCGACCGCGAGGCCGACGAGCGGACCCTGGCCGCCGGCCTGCGGGCCGACGGGCTGGCCACCGCGGTCAGCCCGGTGTTCAACGGCTTCGCCGCCAGCGCCTTCGCCCAGAACATCGGGCTGGTGGCGCTGACCGGGATCCGCAGCCGCTTCGTCGTCGCGACCGGCGGCGGGCTGCTCGTCCTGCTCGGGCTCTTCCCGGTGCTCGGCGCGGTCGTCTCGCTCGTCCCGCAACCCGTCCTGGGCGGCGCCGGGATCGTCCTCTTCGGCACGGTCGCCGCCAGCGGCATCCGCACCCTCGCGGAGGCCGGCCTGGATTCCGGTGCCAACACCGTCCTGGTGTCGGTCTCGCTCGGGGTCGGGATCATCCCGATCGCCGCGCCGACCTTCTACGACGCGTTCCCGGAGGCCGCCCGTACCCTGCTCCACTCCGGGATCTCGGCCGGCTGCGTCGCGGCCGTCCTGCTCAACCTGCTCTTCCACCACCTCGGCACCGCCCGCCGGGCCGCCACCGAGGCGCCACCCGACACGACGGTGCCGACGGCGACACCGTCCTGACCCACCGGGCGGGCATGCGCCCCGTGCCCGCCCGGCCTTCCCCCTTGGAGTCACCATGGCAGTCCAGCCCCCGCCCGCCGACCAGCGGATCGTCATCGAGAACGCGGCGATCGCCACCGTCGACGCCCACGACACCGAGTACACCCGCGGCCACGTGGTCATCCTCGGCAACCGGATCGAGTCGGTCGGCGACGGCTCCGCCCCGGCGTGGCTGGACAACGTGGTGCGCCGGATCAACGCCGAGGGGCACCTCGTCACCCCCGGCCTGGTCAACACCCACCACCACTTCTACCAGTGGATCACCCGCGGCCTCGCCCAGGACAACATCCTCTTCGACTGGCTGGTCGCCCTCTACCCGACCTGGGCCCGGATCGACGACCGGCTGGTGCACGCCGCCGCCCAGGGCTCCGCCGCCGCGCTGCTCAAGTCCGGCTGCAGCACCGCCGCCGACCACCACTACGTGTTCCCGAAGGACGGCGGCGACATCCTCGGCGCCGAGATCGAGGCCGTCGGCGAGCTGGGCATGCGGTTCACCGCGCTGCGCGGCTCGATGGACCGCAGCAAGAAGGACGGCGGCCTGCCCCCGGACCACGCCGTCGAGGAGCTCGACGCGATCCTCGCCGCCTCCGAGGAGGCCGTCGACCGCTACCACGACGCCTCCCCCGGTTCCATGCTGCAGATCGCGATCGCGCCCTGTTCGCCGTTCTCCGTCTCCACCCGGCTGCTGCGCGAGTCCGCGGAACTGGCCCGCCGCAAGGGCGTCCGGCTGCACACCCACGGCTCCGAGACGGCCGAGGAGGAGGCCTTCTGCAAGGAGCTGTTCGGCATGGGCCCCACCGACTACTTCGAGTCGGTCGGCTGGCTCGGCGAGGACGTCTGGATGGCGCACTGCGTCCACATGAACGACTCCGACATCGCCAAGTTCGCCGAGACCGGCACCGGCGTGGCGCACTGCCCCTCCTCCAACGCCCGCCTGGCCGCCGGGATCGCCCGGGTCCCCGACATGCTGGCGGCCGGCGTCCCGGTCGGCCTCGGCGTCGACGGCACCGCCTCCAACGAGTCCGGCGAACTCGGCACCGAGCTGCGCAACGCCCTGCTGATCAACCGGCTGCACGGCTCCCCCACCGCGCTCACCGGCCGGCAGGCGCTGCGCCTGGGCACCATGGGCGGCGCCCGGGTCCTCGGCCGGCAGAACGAGATCGGCTCGATCGAGGCCGGCAAGCTCGCCGACCTCGCGCTGTGGAAGGTCGACGGCATCATGCACTCCTCGATCGCCGACCCGGTCGCCGCGCTCACCCTCGGCGCGCTGCCGCCGCTGGCCGTGCTGTTCGTCAACGGCAACGCCGTCGTCGAGAAGGGGCAGCTCACCACGGTGAACGAGGACCGGATCGCCCAGGCCTGCGCCCGGGCCGCCAAGGAACTGGCCGCCCGCCCGGTCTGACGGGCCCGGCGCCCGGCGCCGCCCCTCCCGAGCGCACCACCTCCCGTACGCAACACCGCAACACCGCAACACCGCTCCACCCGAAACTCCGGGCCGCCCCAGGGACGGTGCGTCACCCGGACTCCGCCGGTCGGACGGGCCCCGGATCCTCCCGGTCCGACCCGCCCGGCCGGTGGACCGCGGCCCCGGACCCACGGCGAGGGTCCGGGGCCGCGGCGTCTCCGCTGCACCGGGCCGGCTCCCACCCCCGTGGGGCGCCGGCACCGATGACGCGGCAGCCTCGACGCGGCAGCCCCGGCAGGGCGCCGGGCGGCCGGACTCAGCCGGACTCAGCCGGAGCGGACGGCGGCGGCGCCCGCACGGGCGGCGTCACCGTCACCGGCACCCGACAGCGAGCCCCGCACGGCCGGCAGCAGCGCCGGTCCCGCCAGCGCGAACACCCCCGCCAGCACCACCCAGCCCGCGGCACCGTGGTCCACCGCCGTCAGCGTGACCACCAGCGGCCCGATCACGTGCGCGGCCGCCTGCCCGCTCATGAACACCCCCTGGTACTCGCCGTGCGCCCGCGGATCCGCCAGGTCCAGGCTGAGCGTCCAGCCGCCGGCCGAGGTCAGCAACTCGCCCACGCTGTGCACCAGGGCCCCGACCAGCAGCGCGCCGGTCGCCGCCCACGCCGGGCCGTACTGCGCCGCCGCGTAGACCAGGCACCCGCCCGCCAGCAGCACCGCCCCCTGCGCGCAGGCCCGCGCCGCCGACGGCACATCGGTGACGCCCCGGCTCGCCCGCACCTGGAAGAACACCACCAGCAGGCAGTTGACCACGTTCACGCCCGCGACCATCGCCGGGGGCGCCTCGGTGCCGAGCACGATCCACAGCGGCAGCCCCACCGTCAGCACCGCGAGCTGCAGCTCCAGCACCGCGTGCAACGCCGTGACCAGCAGGTAGCGACGGTCCCGCAGCGCCGTCCGCTGCGGCCCGGGTGTCCGGTCGGCCGCTGTCCGCGCATCCCCGGTGCTCCCCTCGGCTGCCGCCGCGTCGCCGGCCTCGGTGCTGCGGGCCACCGACGGGCCCTCCGGCAGGCCCGCCAACAGCACGGCCGCGCCCAGGAAACTCACCGCGTCCAGCACCAGCATCGTCACGTACCCGGCGTAGCTGTCCACCTGGAGGGCGATCGCCGCACCGCCGGAGCCGACCACCAGACCCGCGTTCATCACCGAACGCAGCAGCGCCCGGGCCCGTACCTGGCCCTCGGCGGGCAGCGCCCGGGCGATCAGCGCGCTGCGCACCGCCGCCGCGCCGCGCGAGAGCGCCGTCGCCACGCAGGCCAGCGCCACGAAGGCGACGAGGGAGTGCACGAAGGCGTAGCCGAGCACCGCCACCGCCTCCAGCGGCCCGACGACCAGCAGCAGCCGCTTGGTCCCGACCCGGTCGGCGAGCCGGCCCATCGGCACGCCCGAGAACACCCCGCAGATCCCGGCGACGGTGAGGCCGAGCGCCACCGAAGCGGGCGTCAGGCCGATGGAGCGGGTGAAGAACAGCACGTTCACCGTGACGAAGAGCCCGTCCCCCACGGAGTTCACCAGGCTCATGAGGACGAGTCGGCGCAGCAGCGGGTCGGTGGGCAGGAGTCGGCGGCCGGGGGCGCGCCGGCGCGCCCCCGTGAGAGGGGAGGAGGTCATGGCAGAAGCACAGCGGGCTTTCCGGGCGGACGGAATTCTTTTACCGTTGTGGTCAATGTTCGAGTTCCGTCTGGGCGTCGACGATCTCGCCGCCACCTGGTTCGCCTACTCCCCGCTGCAGGAGACGGTGCTGGGTCTGCGCGCCCGCCGGTGGCCGGCGTACTACCCGGAGCAGCAGCCGTGGATCGCCGGCTGGCAGGACCACTGGGAGGCCCTGGACACCGCGCTGCTCGACGCGCTGATCACGCCGGACGCCTTCGTTCCCGACTTCCTGACGCCACGTCCGCCGGTGCCCCGGCCGGACTTCCACGACGAGCTCGCGGCGTTGGACCGGACACCGCCGGAGGAGGTCAGGAGGGACGTGCTGGCCGCCTACGCGGGCGACGGGAGCCCGCTGCCGCCGGTGCTCGCCGCGTTGATCGACCACCCGGCGCTGTTGCGGGCCCGGGTGGTGGAGGCGTTGTCGGCGTACTGGACGCGCTGTCTGGCCCCGGCGTGGTGGCCGCGGGCGCGGTCGGTGCTGGAGGCGGACCTCGCGTACCGGGGCCGGATGCTCTCGGAGCGCGGCGCGGAGGGGCTGTTCGCGGACATCGACGAGCGGATCTCGTGGCGGGCCGGGGTGCTGCGGCTGAACGACAACAATCCGGCGGTCCGGGCGCTGGGCACCTCGGTGGACGTGGCCGGGCGGGGCCTGGTGCTGATCCCGACGCTGGCCGGGATCGGTGCGCAGACCGACATCACCCAGGACGGCCCGCCGGTGATCGCCTATCCGGCGCGCGGCCGGGCGACCATGGCGGAGGGCCTGGTCGGGCGGGCCGGGCAGGCGGGACCGGGACGGCCCAGACAGCCGGGACAGCCGGGACAGCCGGGACAGCCTGGGCCGGGCGGGAGCGCCGGGGCGTCGACGGTGCCCCTGGTGCCCGTGGCGCCCGCGGCGACCGCCGTGCCCCCGGCGCTGATCGGCCTGGTCGGCGCGGCCCGGGCCCGGTTGCTGGTGCTGCTGGAGTCCCCGGCCAGCACGACCGAACTCGCCCACCGGCTGGGGGTGACGCCGGGCGCGGTCAGCCGCCACCTGGGCGCGCTGGCCGCCGCCGGCCTGCTGGACCGCACCCGCCACGGCCGCCGGGTGCTCTACCGGCGCAGCGGTCTGGGCGACGCGCTGACGTTCGGGGAGTCCTGAGGGACCGTCGCGGCGGGCGTCACCCGGGCCGTCACCCGGGCCGTCATCCCGGCGGGGCCCGGGCCGTCATCCCGGCGGAGCCCGGCGGGAGCCCCGACCGGCGCACGAGCCGCCGCGCGCACGACCGCCCCGGCGGCGCTGTCGCCGTACGGAACGGAGCACGCGGCGGGCCGAGTGCGCCGACCTGGCGGAAGCCCGGCGGCGCGCCCGGCCGGTAGCGTGGGTCTCAGTCCAGCAGGGGCAGCGCGGGCAGGGTCAGGAAGTCCGCGAACTCCTCGGCCAGGGCGACCTGTTCGAAGAGCTGCGCGGCTTCGCGCCAGCGCCCGGCGGCGTAGGCCTCGTCGCCGAGTTCGGCCCGCAGCGCGGTCAGCTCCTCGGCGACCAGGGCGCGGACCAGTTCGGCGGTGGCCTTCTCCCCGGTGTCGGCGAGCACGACGTCGTTGCTGATCCACTGCCAGATCTGCGAGCGGGAGATCTCGGCGGTGGCGGCGTCCTCCATCATGTTGAAGATGGCGACCGCGCCGAGGCCGCGCAGCCAGGCCTCGATGTAGCGGATGCCGACCTGGACGGCGTTGTGCAGCCCGTGCCGGGTGCAGTGGCCGCCGGCTCCGGCGATGTCGAGCAGTTGCTCGGCGGTGACCGGTTCGGCCGGGCCGGGGTTGTCCTTCTGGTGCGGGCGGTCACCGAGGACGGCGTCGAAGGAGGCGGCGGCGACCGGGACGAGGTCCGGGTGGGCGACCCAGGAGCCGTCGAAGCCGTTGCCGGCCTCGCGGTCCTTGTCGGCCTTGACCTTCTCCAGCGCGGCCGCGTTGACCTCGGGGTCCCGGCGGCTGGGGATGAACGCGGCCATGCCGCCGATGGCGTGCGCGCCGCGCCGGTGGCAGGTCTGCACGAGCAGCCGGGTGTAGGCGGCCATGAAGGGCGAGGCCATGGTGACGCTGTTCCGGTCCGGCAGGATGAAGTGCTCGCCGGCGTCGCGGAAGTTCTTGACGATCGAGAACAGGTAGTCCCAGCGCCCGGCGTTGAGCCCGGCGGCGTGGTCGCGCAGTTCGTGGAGGATCTCGTCCATCTCGAACGCGGCGGTGATGGTCTCGATCAGCACCGTGGCGCGGATCGTGCCGTGCGGGATGCCGAGGCGCTCCTGGGCGTGGGTGAAGACGTCGTTCCAGAGCCGGGCCTCGAGGTGGCTCTCGGTCTTCGGCAGGTAGAAGTACGGCCCGGAGTTCGGGTCGTCCGCGCCGCGGGCGAGCAGCCGGGCGGCGTTGTGGAAGAAGTAGAGGCCGAAGTCGAGGAACGCGCCGGCCACCGGCTCGCCGTCGACCAGCAGGTGGTTCTCGTCCAGGTGCCAGCCGCGGGGGCGGACCACGACGGTGGCGAGTTCGGCGGCGGGGCGGAGGGCGTAGGACTTGCCGGCGGAGCTGGTGAAGTCGATCCGGCCCTCGAAGGCGTCGATCAGGTTGATCTGGCCGCTCACCACGTTCTCCCAGGTCGGGGAGGTGGCGTCCTCGAAGTCGGCGAGCCAGACCTTGGCGCCGGAGTTCAGCGCGTTGATCACCATCTTGCGGTCGGTGGGACCGGTGATCTCGACCCGGCGGTCCTGGAGCGCCTTCGGGGCCTCGGCGACCCGCCAGTCGGCGGCGCGGACGTCGGCCGTTTCGGGGAGGAAGTCCAGGGTGCCGGTGCGGGCGATCTCGGCGCGGCGCTCCCGGCGGCGGGCGAGCAACGCGCGGCGCCGGCCCTCGAAGGAGCGGTGCAGGCCGACGACGAAGGCGACCGCCTCCGGAGTGAGCACCTCCTCGGCCCGGTGGACGCGCGGACCCGCGACCGTGACGACCGGAGCGGTGGGGGAAGCTCCGGGTCCCTGATCTGCAGCCATGAGCAGGACACTCCTAAGTGGAGGGCTTGATTCTGTAAGGTGGAGACTAGTTTCCGCGATACAGAATTTCAACGGTTTGTTGAGATGATCGCTGGGACTGTACTCCTCCCCCGACAGCGAAGGGAACGCCGGTGGCCCCGACCCCCGAGAGCACCGAGAGCACCGACCGCTCGGAGAACGCGGAGACCTCCGGGACCTCCGGAACCTCCGGGACTTCCGGACGGGCGACGGCACCGTCGACGGCACCGGAGCGGGCGAGTGGCGGGGTGCAGTCCGTCGAACGGGCCTTCCAGCTGCTGGAGGCGCTCGCCGATTCCGGCGGCGTGGCGACGCTCAGCGAGCTCTCCACCTCCTCCGGGCTGCCGATGCCGACCATCCATCGTCTGGTTCGTACCCTCGTGCAGCAGGGCTATGTCCGCCAGGACACCGCGCGCCGCTACACCCTCGGGCCCCGGCTGATCCGGCTCGGCGAGACCGCCGGGCGACTGCTCGGCAGCTGGGCCCGCCCCTACCTGGCGGAACTCATGGAGGCCACCGGCGAGACCGCCAACCTGGCGGTGCTGGAGGGCGGCGAGGTGGTCTACGTCGGACAGGTCCAGTCGCGGCGCTCGATGCGGATGTTCACCGAGGTCGGCCGCCGCGTGCAGCCGCACTGCACCGGCGTCGGCAAGGCGCTGCTGGCGCAGTTGCCCGAGGAGGAGGCCCGCGCCGTCCTCGGCCCCAACCCGCTGCCCGCCCACACCGCGCACACGGTGACCGACCCGCAGGAACTGCTGGCCCAGCTCGCCGAGGCCCGCGAGCGCGGCTACGTGGTGGACGACCAGGAGCAGGAGATCGGGGTGCGGTGCATCGCCCTCGCCGTCCCCGGCGCGCCCACCCCGACGGCGCTGTCCGTCTCCGGCCCGGAGGCCCGGATCAGGGCCCTGGAGGAACAGGCCGGCACGGCGTCCCTGGTCCCGGTGATGCACGCGATCGCGGCCCGGCTCGGCCAGGTCCTGGCGCCCTGACGTCCTGAGGCCCAGAGGTCCTGAGGTCCTGACGTCCGGTCAACATCGCTCGTGAAGGGCGGCGTGCCGGACGGGGCGGGACGCGCAGGGCGGGACATTGTCGGGCGCCGGGGGTGGTTTGGCGCACAGGAAGTCGGCGTGGTCGACGCCCTGTGCGCGAAACCACCCCCGGCGTTCGCCCGTTCGAGCCACCCGAGGGCGGGTTGCCCCGGCCCCGGCGGACCGGTCGGCGACGCTGGAGCGGACGCGGCCCGCGACGGCGCGGGGCGCCGAACACGGAAGCAGGGTGAGCGGCGATGACCCGCAGCGGATCCGTTCGAGGTCTTCTCGGCAGATCGTTGGTGATGGGGTGCACGGTGGCCGTCCTGGCCGCCGGACAGGCGACCGGGGCGGTCTGCCCGCCGGACGACAAGACGCCCGCGCCGGGGGCGAGCGCCCCCGCGCCGGGCGCCGGTGACCCGGGAGCGGCCGCGCCGGGCGCCGGGGAGCCCGCGGCGGCGGAGCCCGGAACGACCGCCGGCCCCGCGGCGGTCACGGCGTCCAACTCCGACCTCTACGTCGTCCGGCTCGACCCGGACGCCGCCGCGCCCGGCGGCACCACCACGGTGCACGCCTTCATCGGCAACCTGGGGCCGGACCGGACCGCGTCGCCGTTCACCGTCGTGGTCACCCTGCCCGAGGGCGTCACCGCCGAGGGCCCGTACTTCCCGGAGAACTGCTACGCGTTCCAGAACGGCCACCGGGTGCGCTGCACCTTCCCGGCCGGTCTACCCAAGTTCCGCAGCGCGACCGCGCTCGTCCCGGTCCGCCTCGCGACCACCGTCCCGGCCCCCAGCACGCTGACCGGGGGCTGGGTGGCGGTGCGCGGCGACGACGACCGGGACGAGACGAACAACAAGCAGCCGTTCGAGATCGAGGTCGTCCAGACCACCGGTCCGCGCCCGGCCGTCTGACCGGCCCCCGGCCGGTGATCACCGCGGTTGACGGTGGCCGACGCCCGGCCACCGCCCGCCGCGGTGATCACCGGTGGGTCCGTGACCACGGGTGGGTCCGTGACCGCGGGTGGGTCCGTGATCACGGGTGGGTTCGTGACCACGGGTGGGTTCGTGACCACGGGTGACCGGAGGCCGCCGGTGGACGGGGGCCTACCGGTAGACCCGGAGGTAGTCCGCGGCGAAGGTGATCGGCGTGGTGCCCGAGGGCGCGGGGTGGTAGTTCCCCGCGCTCAGGGACAGGTTGAGGATCGGGTACGCCGACCAGCCCGCGCCGACGCCCTTGCCGTCGGAGAACACCTTGGTGCCGTTGATGTACCAGTCGACCGAAGTGGCGCCGTAATGGGTACCGATGGTGACCCAGCCGTCCTTCGCGATCGCCTTGGCGTCGGTGTGGTACAGGTGGCCCGGGTTGATGTGGTTGGTCAGCTCCAGCAGGTTCGGGTTGTCCGGGTGGTACTCGAAGGAGTCGATCTCCCCGTGGGTGCCGCTGGTGCTGTTCCACGTCCAGAGCGCCGGCCAGGCGCCGGTGCCGGCCGGGAGCTTGACCCGGGTCTCGATGTAGTCGCCGACCTTCACCTTGAAGGCCTCGCTGGAGTACTCGGTGGTGAGCAGCCCGGTGTCCCAGGCCTGCTTGCCGTTCTCCAGCGTGTGGGTGCTCGGCCTGGCGGTGAAGGTGGCGACGCCGCCGGAGACGCTGACGTTGTTCTTGTTCAGCCAGTCGAGCTTGTTGTCGTTCGGGTTGTGGTCGCCGTAGTGGTAGGAACTGCTCCGATCGGCGGTCCAGCGGGAGCCCAGGGCGAGGCTGTTGAAGTCGTCGGACCAGGCGAGCTGCTTGCCCGCGACGGGCACGCCGGTGGTGGGGGTGGTCGGCGTGGGGGTGGGTGTGGGAGTCGGCGTGGGGGTGGGGGTGGGGGTGGGCGTGGTGGCGGAGACCACGAGCTGGCGCGACGGCAGGTTGTGCCAGCTGCCGCCGCTGTCCTGCCAGAAACCGAACTGGGTGTAGGTGCCGGCCGCCAGGGTGCGCGAACCGGTCGTGATCGACAGACCCGCCGGGCAGATCTGGACGTTGCTCTTGTTCCCGGGGAAGTCGAGGTTGCGGCCGGCCGCGTCGCGGACGCCGACGCCGACGGTCTTCGCGATGAAGCAGGACGAGGAGTGCAGCGTGAGCGAGGCGTTCGACGCCTTGCCCGCGACCATGGTGGCCGGGGCGAGCTTGTCCTGGGTGACGGTCGGCAGGGAGGCCGCCTGGGCGCCGGTCACGGCCGGTATGCCGAACAGTCCGGCCCCGGTGACGGCGAGCGCCCCGGTGACGGCGAGGGCGGCGGTGCGGCCCCGGCGGGAGGGGCGGGCGCGGCGGGGCGCGGGGCGCCGGCCGGAGACCCGCGCGTTCCGGTCGGACTGGGCCGACCGGGCTGACTGGGCAGGCTGGGGGGAGGCAGTGGGCATGGCAGTGGTCCTCTGCGACGCCTACGAGGTGAGCTGTCGGGTTCGGGCGCTGAGGTTGCCCGGCCGTCCGGAGAGCGGCTTCACCCCTAGCCGCGGCTCGCGCGCCGAAGCGCACGGCCGGGCACTGACCTGGGTCCCCCGCTCCCGTCCGCTGTGGTGCTCGATTGCCGGCCGGCGGGTGGACGGGACTCGGCGTCCCGACGGCGGGGCTCCGCTGCGGCGGAAGCCCCTGCAGGCTAGGCAGGCGGTCCGGGCACGGACAACTTCCCCGGGACGGTTGTCGCGCAGGTCACACCGCGGGCCCCGGGTCCGGATCGATGGGTGGGCCGGGTCCCCGGGCGGGACGGGTGGACGCAGTGGCGGGTCCGGCGGGGAAAGTGCGCCACGGAGGCGGGGTGGTCGGATAGGTTGGAGATCCCTCCGTGTCCGGAACCGTCCGGACCGCAACGATCACCACCTCCAGAGCCGAGGAGACCCGCCCCACCATGACCGTGTCCCTGCCCGCCTTCGCCGGCCGTACCTTCCTGTTCCGGGTCGACAACGGCGCGGCCTTCCGCAACGCCTACTCGGCCGACGGCAAGCGGCTGCGCTGGGAGGGCCTCGGCGAGTCGGCGGGCCAGTGGGAGGACGTCGCCCTGCACGTCGCCGAGGTCGGCCCGCAGCTCTACTTCGTCAGCTGGACCGAGGTGAGCGGGATCACCGTCAGCCACGTCATGGACCTGACCCGGATGACCGTCCGCGCGTTCTGGACCTACGAGGGCGAGGGCGGCCGGGTCGGCGAACTGCACACCGGCACGCTGGAGCAGGTGGCCTGAGCCCGGGCGCCCGGTCCGCGCGGCGCCGACCGCCCGGTCCGCGCTTTCGGTCCGTGCGCCCGGCCCCGCGCGTTCGGTCCGTGCGCCCGGCCCGCGCTTTCGGACCGCACGTCCAGGCCGGGCTCGCGGGCCCGTGCGGTCAGGCCGACTGGCCGACGGCCGGGACCGTCAGGTGCTGGGAGATCCACTCCAGGGAGGACGGGAGCAGCTTGCTCCAGGTCTCGAAGTTGTGGCCGCCGGTCTCCAGCATGCTGTAGGAGACCTTCATCGGGCTGTGGGCCGCGGCCACGAACGCCTCGGTCTCGCGCCGGTAGTTGCCGTCGCCGACCCGGGTGCCGGCCAGCAGCACGGAGATCGCGGGCTGCGGCAGGTTCTTGAGACGCCACATCAGGTCGGCCTCCTTGCGGCGCTGTTCGCTGCCGTTGTAGAGGTCACCGGTGCTCGGGTCGTCGGCCGCCTCGTAGTAGCCGGAGAGCGAGACGGCGGTCGGGTAGACGTCGGGGTGGCGCATCGCCAGCTTGAGCGCGCAGTACCCGCCGGTGGAGTTGCCCATGAACGCCCAGGCCCGCGGGTCGCTGGAGACCCGGTAGGTCGCCTGGACCGCCGAGGGGACGTCCTTGGCGAAGTAGGTGTCGGTCTGGGCTCCGCCGGGGACGTCCTCGCACTCGGTGTCCTGCGGCAGCGCCGGCGAGGGGCGCACCAGCACCAGCACAGTCGGCTGCATCCGGCCCTCCTGAAGCAGCTTCAGCGCCGCGCCCGGGTAGTTGAGGCGGGTGACGAGGTTCTTGGCGATGCCGGGGAACCCGGTGCTGACGACCAGCACCGGGAACTGCTTGTGCTCGTACTCGGGCTGGAAGTACTGCGGCGGCAGATAGACGTAGCCCTCGGTGGAGAGGCGGGTGGTGGCCCCGTCGATGCGGACCTCGCGAATCTCGCCGGACTTGTCGCGGTCGCGGCCGAGCGCCCCGCCACCCCGCACCTCCGCGTGGCCGATGGTCTCCACGCGCAACCGGCCGGAGGCGTCCACCTTGTTGTGGATGACCACCGGCCCGCTGTCACCGGTGCCCAGCAGGTCGTCCCAACTGCTGTAGAAAGCGAAGTAGTTGTTGGCCACCAGGCCGAGCGCGGCGAGCACGGTCAGCTGGGTGGCGAGCAGCGCGCCGATCCGGCCGAGGACGGCCTTCCAGCTCTTCTTCGACAGTCTCGGCCACAGCCAGACCGTCCCGGCCATCGCCGCGACGGCGATCAGAACGGTCAGCGCCAGCACCTTGTGGCTCGTCAGACCCATGTCGTGTTTGCTCCCACGCCTCGTGCTCCCCCGCCCCCGGGGGAAGGACACCCGGGAGGGCCGCCCCGGTTCCCCCGTCCGCAGCAGGGGCCGTCGCCGGGGCGCGGCCACCCAGCCTACCGGTCGCGGAGCACCTCCCGTCCCCGCCGACCAGCGGCAACACCATCGGCCTGGAGGAGGAGAAGCGGGCGGTTCGGATGTGCACGGGACGGTCGGTCGTCACGGGGAGCGACCGTACGGGGAACGGCGCTCCGGGCGATGCGGCAGGTATGCGGCCCTCGGGGGTGACCGGAGCGACGTCCGGGTGACGGGGCGGTGCCGGGGTGACGGGGCGGTGCCGGGGTGACGGGGGCGACGTCAGTTGACGTGGGTCCAGAGGTCGAGGCCCGCGGTGAGTTCGCGCATGCAGCGGGCGCCGAGTTCGCGGGGCGAGCCGGGGCCGGTGGCCGGGGCTCCGGAGCGGGCCCACTGCTCCAGGGCGACCCGGATGGCGGCGGTGGCAGCGGCGGCGGCGAGCCGGATCTCCAGCAGGTCGGTGCCCGGCGGGCAGCGGTCGGCGATCGCGACGCGCAGTCGCTCCTCGGAGTCGGCGTGCACCCGCTGCCAGACCGAGGCGAGCCGGGGGTCGCGCAACAGGTCCCGGGTCCAGCGCATGGCCTCGACGGCCGACACGTCGGACGGGCTCAGCGACTCGGCCGCCGAACGCTCCAGCGCCTCGCGGACCGGCAGGTCGGACGCGCTCTCGGCGAAGAGCCGCACCCAGCGTTCGCCGCCGGCCGCGAGGAGCGGGGCGACGGCGTCCTCCTTCTCCGAGAAGTAGCGGTAGAAGGTGCGCAGCGAGATGCCGGAGGCGGTGGCGATCTCCTCGGCGGTGGTCGCCTCGGCGCCGCGGGCGGCGAACAGCTCCGCCGCGGCCTGGGCGATCTCCAGCCGGGTGCTCTCGCGGCGGCGCTGATTCAGGGTCGGACGTCCGGTCACGGGCTCAGCGTACGCGGACGAAGGGATCGACGGCGCGGCGTGCCGCTCAGGCATGGCAGGGCGCATTGACGCATGAGGTCGTTAGGACGCGTTGAGCCTGATCGGCATGTTCAGACTTTTTGGCACGACGTGCCATTCAGGCGTACCGTGTCATCGAGGTTGCGAGACCACGAACGGAACGGAGTACCACCATGGAGCGCTTCAACGGACGGAACGCCCTGATCACCGGCGGCGGCTCGGGCATCGGCCGCGCCACCGTCCACCGGATCCTCGCCGAGGGCGGGCGGGTCGTCGCCGTCGACGTCAACGAGGACGGCCTGAAGTCCACCCTGGACCGCGCCACCGCCGACGGCACCGCCGACCGCCTCACCACGGCGGTACTGGACGTGGCCGACGAGGCCGCCGTCCGGGCCGGCGTCGCCGAGGCCGTGGCCGGACTCGGCGGCCTGGACGTACTGGTCAACGCGGCCGGCATCCTGCGCTCCACGCACACCCACGAGACCAGCCTGGAGTTCTGGAACAAGATCATCGCGGTCAACCTGACCGGCACGTTCCTGATGACCCGCGAGGCACTGCCCGCACTGCTCGCGGGCGGCGAGGGCGTGGTGGTGAACTTCAGCTCCACCTCCGCGACTTTCGCCCACCCCTACATGGCCGCCTACGCCGCGACCAAGGGCGGCATCCAGTCGTTCACCCACGCGATCGCCGCCGAGTACGCCAAGCAGGGCCTGCGCGCGGTGTGCGTCGCGCCGGGCAGCATCGACAGCGGCATGACCAACAACCCGGGCCTGCCTGCGGACGCGGACTTCAGCCTTCTCGCCAAGCTCTCGCCCGCGCTCGGGCAGGGCTTCGCCGGCCCGGAGACCGTCGCCGGCGTGATCGCCATGCTCGCCTCGGACGACGGCGCGTTCGTCACCGGGACCGAGCTGCGGATCGACGGCGGCACGCACATGTGACGCGGGTTGTCACTCACCGGAGCCGGCTCGAGGGTCCGGGCTGACAATTGACAGTTGACAGATATCAGCTGACAGATATCAGATTTCAGATAACAGATTCTGTCAGCTGTCAGCCCTGGGCTCACGCCGCGCTCCGCTCAGGCCCGGCGCCACTCGGCCGCGAAGGCCCGAGCCGGGTTGACGGTCAGGATGCAGTGCGGGAGGTCGGGGCCGAATTCTCGGGCCAGTCGGGGCGCGAGGGCGGTGAGAAGGTGCGTGGGGCCCGGGGCGTGCCGGGCGGTCCGGGTGGTGGTGTCGCCGCCGAGGAGCAGCCGGTCGGCGTGACCGGCCTCGACCAGGGCCGCCACCGTGTCGAAGAGGCGATGGTCGGTCGCGTGGTGGGCGCGGGAGGGCCCGTCCAACGCCACGAAGGCGCCACGGTCGGCGAGTTCGCGGTGCAGACGGAGGTCCGGGAGCCGGTTGAGGTGTCCGAGGATCACCCGCCCGGGCGGGACGTCGTACCGGTCGCAGAGCAGGTCGAGGACGTCGGGTGCGGCGGTACCGAGTTCGTGGTGCACGGCGATCGGCGCGCCCGTGGCGTGGTGCGCCTCGGCGGCGGCCGCCATCACCTTCCGGGTGTGCGGGTCGAGGCCGTGGTAATCGCCCGCCACCTTGATCAGTCCGGCGCGAACGCCCTCGGGCGCACCGTGCAGCCGGGTGGTGAGTTCGGCGGTGAAGAACCCGGCGAGACCGGCGTAGCGCCGTTCGAGATCCACCGGCTCATAGTGAACCGCCTGGTGAAGCCCGGTGGCCGCAACCACGTGGACCCCGGTCCTGCGCGCGAGTTCGGGCAGCACGTCGGCCCGTCGCCCCATCCCGGCAGGCGTCCACTGGACGAACGTCCGACCGCCTGCGGCCGCGAAGTCGCGCAGCACAGCCTCGGCGGCGGCGGGGTCGTCCAACTCCTCACCGGGCAGCCTGGGGCTCCGCAGGAAGAGGTGGTCGTGGGCGTCGCAGACGCCGAGTCCGGCCGGGTCGACGTCGCCGAGGACGGTGCGGACGGCGGCGCTCATGCCGCCTCTCCCCCGGTGCCGGCCCCGGACGTGCGGTCGCCGTGGCCGTTGCCGTCGTCGCCGTCAGCCTCGTGCCCGCCGTCCGCCTCGTGCCCGCCCTCGGTCTCGGCTTCGACCTCGGCTTCGGTCTCGGCGAAGGTGGCGGAGGCGACGCGCAGTCCGGCCAGTGCCTTGGGGACGCCGACATAGGGCGCGAGGTGGACCAGGACCTCCGTGATCTCCGTCCTGGTCAGGCCGATCCGCAGGCTGTTGCGGACGTGGTCGGCGAGTTGCGGTTCCACGCCACCGAGTGCGGTGAGCGCCGCGAGGTTGGCCACCTGGCGGTCCCGCAGGGCGAGTCCGGGCCGCTGGTAGGTGCCGCCGAAGAGCGCCGTGACGATCCAGTCGGCGAAGCCCGGCGCGAGGTCGTCGAGCGGACCCAGGGTGTCCGAGCGGGTTCGCGGACCGGCGAGTTCGGCGAGCAGCGCGTGGCCGGCCGAACGGTCCATCGGGGAGGGGACGAGGCCGACGTCAACGGGCCTGTCGGCGAGAGGAGTTGTGGGAGCGACTGCCGGGTGCATCGGTCGGAGCGGTCCTTTCACCAGTGGCGACCGACGGGCAGCCGGTCGAGTTCGGGGCTGGAGAGGTGGTGCACGCGGTACCGGGTGCCGGGCACGTCGTCCGGAGCGGCGCCGCACCAGAGGGCGATCCGCAGCACCTCCCAGGCCGCCGGGTCGACGGCGACGGCCGCGGTGTGCAGGTCGGGGTGGTCGGGCAGTTCGGCGAGGGCCCGTTCGACGGCCTCGGCCGGGTCGACGCCCTCCGGGAGCCGGGCCGTCGCACGGGTCGCGGCCACGGGAGTGCCCGCCGCCGGACCCCGGTGAAGACCTGCGCCGAGCCAGTGGCGGACGGCGGGGCGTCCGAAGTCGGCGCTGAGCGTGCGGAATCCGGGCCCCCAGAGGAAGCTGTTCATGCCCTCGGCGGTGCGCCACAGGTAGAACGGCGCGTACTGGTTGACGGGCGAGCCGTCGAGTCCGCGTTCGCGCACCAGGTACGCCTTGAGCCCGAGGCCGTGGTGGTGGTCGAGCAGATGGCCCTTGGTGGCGATCCGTCGGCGGATGATCCCCATGTCGTAGTCGGCGGGAAGGGTGATCTCGTACTGCATCGCGTGCATGGCGGGCTCCCGGGAAGGACGACGGCGGTTCGGTGGCGTCGGATCAACAGCCGGCCCGCAGCCGCCGCGGTGCGCGACTCGGTCGCGACGGCGCGGGACCCGATCGCGGCGTGCCGGGCGCGGTCGCGGCGTGCCGGACCCGGTCGCGGCGTGCTGGACTCAATCGCGACGGTGGGCGGCGAGCAGGGCGAGGGCGCCGCGGACGGCCTGTTCGAAGGGCTCCGCGCTGTCGGCGGCACGGGCGAGCACGTACCCGCCCTGAACGACGGCGACCACGGCGGCCGCGAGGTCGGCGGGCTCGGCGCCGGGCCGCAGCTCGCCGGCCGCCTGGCCTTCGGCGATCACCTCGGCGAGCCGGCCGCGCAGCCAGCCGAGGGTCTCCTCGACGGGCGCGCGCAGCCGGGAATCGGCGACGACGTCCGGATCCTGGGCCATTCGGCCGATCCGGCAGCCTCGCAGGGCGTCGCGCTCGCGCCCCAGGTAGGCCGCGACCCGCTCGTAGGCGGTGCCCGGACCGGCCAGGTCCGCCTCGGCGACGGCCCGCATCTGCTCGGCGCTGCGACGCAGGGCCGCGGCGGCGAGGTCGGTCTTGCCCTCGAAGTGGTGGTACATGCTGCCCTGCCCGACGCCGGCCCGCTGCTGGATGGCCTTGGGGCTGGTGCCGACGTACCCGCGTTCCCAGAGGAGTTCCTGGGTGCTCTCGATGAGGCGGTCCTGGGTTGCCATGGTCGTCACTGTACCTACTGGTACACGCCGCTGTACATACCAGTAGGTACAGAGACGTGGTACGCACGCCCGGAGGGCCGAAAGCCCCGACATCGAAAGACATCGCAGACCTGGGGGCCACGGGGAAACGAGGGGCCGGGGAAATGAGGGGCAGGGAGAACGAGGGGCCGTGGGCCGCCCCCCGGCGGTCCACGGCCCTGTGTGATCGTCGTCCCCAGGAAAGGCGCGCGGCATTCACCCGGGGATCGTGGCGCGCATCACCCCACCGGCCACCACCGATGACCGTGCGTCACCGTGAACGGAATCAAGGCCTCCTGGAGGGCAGTTCACGCCGGATCACCGGCGCGACCTCGGTCGCGAACAGTTCCAACTGCTCGAGCTGGGCATCCTCCGTGAGCAGGTCCACCCCGACGCCGACCACCTCGTTGCCGAAGGCCCGGTGGTACCGGTGGATCTTCTCGATCACCTGCTGCGGGCTGCCGACCAGCAGCGAACCCCGCGCCACGGCGTCCTCCAGGGACACGAACGGCGAGCGGTTGCCCCGGCCGGCCGTCCACCTCGACATCGCCTCCCAGTACGGCCGGAAGCCCTCGAGCGCGTCCTGCGAACGCCGGGCGAGGAAGAGCCCGGCGAACCCGGTCCCGACCCTGGCGTCCGCGGGGTCGTGGCCGTAGTGCTCCCAGCGCTCGCGGTAGTGGTCCACCAGCACCCTGTAGGTCTCCAAGGGGTGGGAGGTGTTGGCCGAGAACAGCGGATCGCCGTGGCGAGCGGCCAGGTCGGTGGAGAGCGTGCTGGTCGCGCTGCCGTGCCAGACCGGGATCGGGTCCTGGTGGGGCCTCGGCCAGGTGGTGACCTCGTGCAGCGGCGGCCGGCCCCCGCCCTCCCAGCTGACCTTCTCCTCCCGCCACAGGCGGCGCAGCAGTGCGTAGTTCTCGGCGAGCGCGTCCCACTGCCGGTCCTCCGCCAGCCCGAACAGCTCGCGGTGGCGCGGATCGTTACCCTTCCCGATGATCAATTCGAGCCGACCGGCGGAGAGTTGGTCGACCAACGCGTAGTCCTCGGCGGCCCGGACCGGGTCCGCCACGGAGAGTACGGCGACGGTGGTGAACAGCCGGATCGTCGACGTGCGGGCCGCGATGGCGCTCAGCAGTACGGGTGGTGCCGGGGAGACGAACGGCTCGCCGTGCCGCTCCCCCACCCCGTAGCCGTCGAAGCCGAGGCGTTCGGCGGCGACGGCCTGGTCGATGACGTTGTGCAACTTCTCGTGCGGGGTACGCCGGATCCCGGTGACGGGATCCGGCACGTTGGACGCGAGGGACGAGACGATGAACCGCACGGCGGTCTCCTTGGGGACGCTCGGTGGAAGGACGGCCGGCACGACGGCCCGGCGGAGCGCCCCACGGTCGGCCGCTCACGCAGGCGCAGCACCGGAGGGGCGGATCGCACGGGGCAGGACGAGAACGTCGGCGACGTCAGGAACGTCGGGGAGGTCAGGAACGTCGGGAGCCGGTGCTCAACGCGAGGTGCTCAGCGCGAGGTGCTGCGAGGGCGACAACAACAGCGGAGGCGGAGACGGGCAGCACGGACGTCGACGTCCACGGCTCCGGCCCCCTCCGCTCGCACGCGCATGATCCACGACCCATGGCGAGCATAGGCACCGACCCACCACGCGGCAAGGGGCGCCCGCACACCGGGCACACCGGGCACACCGGGTGCACCGGGCGCGCAGGGCCGGACACGGCCCGGGATCCGCCTGTGCACCAGGCCTCGAACGCGACTCCGAACGCGACAACGGACGCGACGCCGGTCCGCACTCCGGACGCGGTGCCGGACGTCCGCGGCACGTCCCTCGGCCGGACGGTCCCGAGCTGGCAGGATGTCCGCCATGAGCTACCTCGCCGCGGACGACCGCTATGCCTCGATGACCTACCGCCGGGCCGGGCGCAGCGGCGTGCTGCTCCCCGCCGTCTCGCTGGGCCTGTGGCACAACTTCGGCGACGCCCAACCGCTGGACGTCCAGCGGGCGGTGCTGCGCCGGGCCTTCGACCGGGGCATCACCCACTTCGACCTGGCCAACAACTACGGTCCGCCGTACGGCAGCGCGGAGCGCAACTTCGGCCACCTCTACGCCCAGGACTTCCGGCCGTACCGGGACCAGCTGTTCATCGCCTCCAAGGCCGGCTACGACATGTGGCCCGGCCCCTACGGCGACGGCGGCAGCCGCAAGTACCTGCTCGCCAGCCTGGACCAGTCGCTGGACCGGATGCGCCTCGACTACGTCGACGTCTTCTACTCGCACCGCTACGACGCGAACACCCCGCTCGAGGAGACCATGGGCGCGCTGGACTCGGCCGTCCGGGCCGGCAAGGCGCTGTACGCGGGCATCTCCAACTACCCGGCGGAGCAGCACCGGGAGGCCGTGGCGATCCTGCGCGAGCTGGGCACGCCGGTGCTGATGAACCAGTGCGCGTACTCGATCCTCAACCGGTACGTGGAGGACGAGGGCGTGCTGGACGCGGTCGGTGACACCCGGACCAGCCTGATCGCATTCTCCCCGCTCGCCCAGGGCCTGTTGACGGACCGCTACCTCGCCGGCCGGGTGCCGGAGGGGTCGCGGATGTCGATCGGCAAGTTCCTCCGTGAGGAGGCGCTCACCGAGGCGAAGCTGGACCAGTTGCGCGCGCTGAACAAGGTGGCGGAGCGGCGTGGACAGACCCTGGCGCAGCTGGCGCTGAGCTGGGTGCTGCGTGACCCGCGGGTGGTGTCGGTGATCATCGGGGCCAGCAGCGTGCGGCAGCTGGACCAGAACATCGACGCGCTGGCGGGCGGTCCGCTGACCGACGAGGAGCTGGCGGAGATCGACACCCTGAGCCGTTGAGCGGTTGAGCCGCTGAGCGCCTGAGCAACCGCTCAGGCCCTCGCGGCCCTTCGGGGCGGCCCCGCGAAGGAAACGCGGTGCCCTGCCGGTCGGTGCGTGACCGGCGGGGCACCGCGCTCGTTGGACCGCGCGTACGGGACCGTCCGTACGCGTCCTTCGAGAGCTCGGGAGCCCGCCGTGCGGATGTACCTCCTCCGGACCGTCGCCCGTTTCGCCCGGCAGCTGGCGCTGACCTCGCCCCTGCCGTTCCCGCTCCTGCCCGGTGTCCTACCGTCGATGGACGCCCAGCGCCGGTAGCACCGTCTCGGCCACCCGGTGGGCCTCCTCCAGCAGCGGATTGCCGGAGAGGATGAAGGTGTCCACGCCCAGTGACTCGAACTCCTGCAGCCGTTCGACCACTTGGGCCGTCGAGCCGACCACGGCGGTGCCCGGGCCGGGCCGGAACAGGCTCATGCCGGGCCAGAGGTTGGGATACACCTCCAGCTCCCGGGCCCGCGCAGGGACCTTGCCGCCGTGCTGGCGGAACTGCCGCTGCCAGCCGACCCCGTCCTCCCCACGGACCCCGCCCAGCTGGCGGGCGTAGGTGGCCTCGCTCGTCACGTCGAGCAGCCGGTCGGCGGCGGCCCAGGCCTCGTTCTCGGTGTCGCGGACGATCAGGTGCAGCCGCAAGCCGATCCGCAGGGTGCGCCCGTACGCGGCGGCGCGTTCGCGGACGAGGTCGAGCTTCTCCTTGAGCTGCTGCGGCGGCTCGCCCCAGGTGAGGTAGACGTCCACGTGCTCGGCGGCCATCTCGATCCCGGCCGCCGAGCTGCCGCCGAACCAGAGCGGGATGCCGCCGGGCTGGACCGGCGGCAGTTCGCGCAGACTCGCGCCGGCGTTCCGCAGGTCGTAGAACTCCCCCCGGTGGTCGAAGACTTCCCCCGAGGTGAGGCGCTTGACGATCGACCAGTACTCGGCGCTGAGGCGGTAGCGGTCGTCGTGCTCGACGTGCAGGCCGTACTCCCGCAGTTGCTCGGTGGAGCCGTTGACGACGTTGAAACGCAGCCGGCCGCCGTGCAGGTGGTCGAAGCTGAGCGCCATCTTGGCCAGCAGAGTGGGCGAGACGAGCCCCGGGTGGACGGCGAGGAGCGGCTTGAACGCCGGGGTGGTGGCGGCGGCGAGGGCGTTGCCGAGGTCCCACACGTCGTAGAGGTCGGTCGCCAGCAGCGCGCCGGTGTAGCCCAACCGCTCGACACTGCCGGCCAGTTGCTGGAGGTAGCGGAGGTCGACCGGGCGGCGGCCGGCCGGCTCCCACGGGTAGTGGCCCTCGCGCGGGATGATGTACCAGAGGACTTCGGAGGCCATCGGTCAGACCGTCCCGTCGAGCGCACCGGCCACGGTGACCGTACCGGCGCCCACACCGGCAGCGGGGTCCACACCGGGAGCGGGGTCCGCGGCGACGGCGGCGGCCACCGGGGCCTCCAGCTCGGGCAGACGGGCGTCGGCGACAGTCACCGGACGGTCGATGAAGCCGACCCGGTGGAAGATGTCGGCCGCCTCCTGCTGCTCGGCCACGAACGCGGCGGTCGCCGGCTCCAACCGCCACGGCAGCCCGGCGAGGGCGGCCCTCCAGTCCTCCACGCCGCCGCCGAGGTCCTCGGCCGCGATGGCGGCCGCCTCCGGCAGGTGCCCGGCCACCCAGGCGTCCGCCCGGCGCAGGGCGGCGGCGACCGCCGCGACGACCTCGGGCCGGTCGACGGCGACCTCGCGCCGGGTGAAGAAGACCGAGCGATCGGTGATGACCTCACCGGTGCGCACGAGCTCGCGGAACTCCCTGGTGCGCCGGGCGGCGGCGAGTTCGGCGCCCTGCGCGATCCAACCGGTGATCGCGCCCGCGCGCAGCCGCTGCGCCTGGTCCTCCCCGGCGGCCGGGCGGACGGCGGTGACGTCGGCGCCGTAGGCGAGGCCCTCGGCGTGCAAGGCCTTGGCGAGCAGGTGGGTCTGCCAGGAGCCGACGGCGAGGACGACGGTGCCGCCCTTGAGGTCGGCGACCCTCCGCACCGGGCCGTCGGCGCGCACCAGCAGCGCACCGTGGTCGGGGCGGGGAGCGGAGACCGCCGCGTAGACGAGGTCGTGGCCCGCGGCCTGGGCGGTGATCGGCGGGGTGGAGCCGGTTCCGCCGAAGTCGATGACGCCCTCCGCGAGCAGTTCCCCGGTCCGGGTGCCGTCGGTGTAGTGGTGGAACGCGCCGGTCTCGCCGAGCGGGGCCAACTCCTCGTCCAGGTAGTGGAGTCGGGAGAGGTAGTACAGCGATGGGTTGCTGGCGTGGACGCCGAGGGTGATGGGCATTTTGGGAATCAACTCCTGTGGTGCGGGCGGGACTCGGCCCTCCGGCTCGGGGTCTGCCGGAGGCGGGCGGGCGGCAAGGGGGTGCGGCGGGAAGCGGCGGAACAGGACGGGACGGGCCAGGTTCAGTGGACGCCGAGGTCGGCGAGCAGTCGGCGGCGCAGTTCGGCGAACGCCGGGTCGGCCGGATCGCGCGGGCGCTCGACGGCAACGCGTTCGTCGCGCACCAGCTTGCCGTCCCGGAGCACCGCGACCCGGTCGGCGAGGCGCACGGCCTCGTCCACGTCATGGGTGACCAGCAGCACGGCCGGCCGGTGCCTGCGGACCAGGTCCCCCACGAGCTCCTGCATGCGCAGCCGGGTGAGCGCGTCCAACGCGGCGAACGGCTCGTCCAGCAGGAGTAGTTCGGGCGCGCGGACCAGGGCTCGGGCGAGTGCGGCGCGCTGCGCCTCGCCGCCGGAGAGGGTGGCCGGCCAGGCGTCGGCGTGCCGGTCGAGGCCGACCTCGGCGAGCGCCCGGAGCCCGGTCTCCCGGGTGGCGCCGCCGCGCGGCAGGCCGACGGTGACATTGGCGAGCACCCGCTTCGAGGGCACCAGTCGTGGCTCCTGGAAGACCACCGTCCGCACCGGCGGCACCAGGACCGTTCCGCCGTCGGCCCGGTCCAGGGCGCCGAGGATCCGCAGCAGGGTGGTCTTGCCGGTGCCGCTGGCCCCCAGCAGGGCGACGAACTCGCCGCGGGGGATGGAGAGATCGACACCGTCGAGAACGGCCCGGGTGCCGAAGACCCGGCGCAGGCCGCGCAGATGGACGGCCGGAGTGGCCCCGGTGGCCTCGGCGGCCACGGGAGCGGCGGGGGCCACGGGAGCGGCCTGGGCGGCGAGGGTGGGGGGAACAGCGGAACCGGGAAGGACGGCAGGGGTGGTGGTCATCGGGCTGCTCCCTGGGTGGCCTTGCGCCACGGCATCAAGGCACGTTCCAACAGGCGGACGATGCCGTCGGCGGTGAGTCCCAGCACTCCGTAGATCAGGATGCAGACGGCGAGGACGTCGGTGCGGGAGTAGTTCTGTGCCTGGGCCATCAAGTAACCGATGCCCTCGGTGGAGTTGATCTCCTCGGCCGCGATCAGGGCGATCACGCTGAGCGTCATGGAGAGCCGCAGGCCGGAGAGGAGCGCGGGCAGGGCGCCGGGCAGGACGACGGTGCGGACGATCGCCCAGCGGCCGAGACCGAAGCTGCGCATGGCCTCGATCAGCTTGCGGTCGGAGTTGCGGACGCCGCCGGAGGTCGACACGTACATCGGGAAGCTGGTGGCGACGCCGATCAGTGCGACCTTGGCGGTCTCGGTGATGCCGAACCAGACCATGAAGAGCGGGACGAGGGCGAGGAAGGGGACGGTGCGCAGGATCTGGACCGCCGAGTCCAGCAGTTCCTCACCGAGGCGGAAGAAGCCGGTCACGACGCCGAGCACCAGGCCGGTACCGGCGCCGATCAGCAGGCCGAGACCGGCCCGGGTCAGCGAAACGGCGAGGGCATCGGCGAGTTGACCGTTGCCCCACAGCTCACCGACCGCTTCGACGACCTGGGCGGGCGAGGCGAGAACGTCCTGGGTGAGCGCGCCGGTGGCGGAGGCGAGGGCCCAGCCGCCGAGCAGGGCGAGCGGGCCGAGGGTGCGCAGGGTCACGGCGAGGGCGTGGGGGCGCGGGGCCCGGCGGCGGGCGCTCGGTTCGACCAGGCCTGCCGCACGGGCGGCGACGGTGTCCGGCGCCTCCGCGAGGCTGCTCAACGGGTCTGTGGTGATGCTCACTTGGCGCCGCCGGCGAGTCCGGCGAGGTCGAGCAGGTAGGGCTTGACGTCGACCAGCTGCTTGGTGACCTTCTGGTCCGCGAAGAATGCGGCGACGGTGCCGAACCGGGTGATGTCGGCCTCTCCGATGACGTCGGCCGTGGCCCCCTGACGGGCGACCTCGACGGCGACGTCCTTCTCGGCGGGGGTGACGGCGGTGGGTCCGGAGTCGGTGAAGACGTTCAGGTAGGCGGCGGGGTCGGCCTTCTCCTTGAGGCCGTTGTCGTGGAGGTAGCTGTAGAAGGCCTTGACCACCTCGGGGTGCTTGTCGGCGAATCCGGTGCGGACGGCCCAGACGGCGTAGTTGTCGGAGCCGACTTCCTTTCCGTTGACCAGGAAGTGCGCGCCGGCGTTGGCGATCGCCGGAGTGGAGAAGGTGTTCCAGGTGGCCCAGGCGTCGACCTGGCCGGAGTTGAAGACGCCCGAGGTCTGGTCGGCGCGCAGATAGACCCGCTCGACCTTGTCCGCCGGGACGTTGTTCTTCTCCAGTGCCTTGAGCAGCAGGTACTCGCTGGTGCCGCCCTGGCTGACGGCGACCTTGCGGCCGACGAGGTCCTGCACGCTCTGGACGGGTGAGCCGTTCTTCACCAGGATGCCCTCGCCGATGCCGTCGGGGGCGGTCTGCGCGAACAGCTTGAAGCCGGGCTTCTGGGCGAGCGCGGCGACAGCTGAGGTGATCGAGCCCTGGGCGACGTCGAGCTGGTCGGCGGAGAGCGCCTGGGCGGCGGGGGCGAACGGGCCGGCACTACCGGTCCAGGCGACCTTGGCGTGGACGGCGGCCAGGGCGCGGGCGAGTGAACCGTCCTTCTTCCCGAGGGCGAGGAAGCCGTTGTTGCCGGGGTCGGGCACCCGGAGCACCACCTCGGACTTGCTTCCTCCCCCTGCGGCGGAGGCGCCTTCGCCTCCGGCGGAGGAGCCGCAGGCGGCCAGGGTGGCGGTGGCGAGCAGAGCGGTGGCGGCGAGGGCGACGCGGGAGGGGTTCACGGGGGTCGACTCCTGAGGACGAGGACGAGGACGAGGACGAGGACGGCGGGGAGGGACAGGCGGCGAGCGGCAACGGGCGGCACGGGGCAGGCGGCAGGGAGCCGGGAGCGGGGCGGCTGACAATTGACAGCTGACAGATTTCAGATTTCAGATGACGGATAACAGATGACAGATTTTGATATCTGTCAGCCGCGCCCCGTCAGCCCCCGTGGGTCCGCCCCTCGGCGCGACGGGCGGCCAGCAGGGCACGGGCGGCCCGGAGCGGCTCCGGGTCCACCCAGGCCTGGACGTCGACCGGACCGACCAGAAAGCCGTGCCGATCAAGGAAACGTTTCTGCTGTTCCAGCAGGGCGAGCCGCTCCCCGGAAAGATCGAGGTGCAGGGTGCGATGCCCGCCCCCCGCGTACGCCCCGGCGACGCCCTCCTCCCCCGCGCCGGTCTCGGCGCTCAGGATCCGCGCGACCTCCGCCGGCCGATCGGCGGCCCAGTCGGCGGCCTCCAGGAGGACGGCGAGGAAACGGGCCACCAGGTCCGGGTGCTCGTCGAGCAACCGCTGGTGAACGGTGATCGGCCGGGGCGTCCCGTTGTTCACCCGCACCCTGCGGTCCGGCGCGGCGTCCAGCTCGACGGCGATCTCCGCGCCGATCCGCCGGGCCGCCTCCACCGCGAGCGCGCCCTTCACGTAGACCGCGTCCACGACGCCGTCCCGCAGTGCGGCGAGCTCGGCCGCCCACTGCCCCCCGTCCGGCGCGGCCGGCACGTCCACCACCTCGACGTCGTCGAGGGTGAGCCCGGCGAGCGCGAGGGCTCCGTGCAGGCCGGCCAGCGCCATCGCCCGCCAGAAGTCGATCGCGATCCCATGTCGTGGGACGGCGACCCGTCGTCCACGCAGCTGCCCGGGCCCCGCGATGCCGCTCCCGGCCCGGACCAGGACGACCTGGCGCTCCTCGATCCAGGTGAGTCCGATCAGCCTGGTCCGCTCACCGCGCGAACGGGCCCAGAGCGCCGGCACATTGCCGCCCTCGCGGAACAGCCCGGTCAGCGCGTGGGTGTAGTGGTGGTCGGCGGCGACCTCCGACGGCACGTCCTGGAGCGAGCGGACGGCGATGCCGTCGGCCGCGAACTCCCGGCCCAGCCAGCCCCGGTCGGCCGCGACACCGGTCGCGGTGGGCACGGGGCAGCGGGTGAACCAGAGGGTGTCGGGCACTCCGGAGCCGGTGGCGGCGGCCGGGGGCACGGTGGTCGACGGAACTCCGTCGGCGGGACGGTCGGCAAGACTGGACACGGTGGCTGGTCCTCTGCGGCGGGGTGCGGGCGGCCGCGGCCGGGCGACGGACGCGGGGAGCGGTTCGCCGGGCTCGGCGGGACGGGGGTCGTGGCGGGGTCGGCGCGGGCGGGCGCGTCAGCGACAACAGACGCAGGGGGCGGGGCACCGGTGGGTCGTCACGGCGCTGCTCCTTCCTGCGGTCCGGCGCGGTGGACGGGGCTCGTCCGGTGCGCTGCGCCGAGCGTTCCACGGCGCGCGGGCCATGAGCAAGGGTTTGCCACATCATGGGATCGCTTGTTCATGAACGGCATCCTTTTGCAACGCCGTTGACACGTTCCCGCAGCACACGCTGCCATAGTCTGGGAGCGACTCCGGTGAACCGGCCGGAGTCACGGACCGAACGAGGGGTGCCATGGCCGAGGCCGTCACCGCCGTCCAGAGCCCGCCGGCCGGCGCCCAGGCCGTTCAGCGGGCCCTCGGGTTGCTGCACTGCTTCCACGACAACGGCCCTGACCTCAGCGCCTCCGACCTGGCCCGCCGGATGGGCCTGTCGGTGTCCACCGCGCACCGGCTGGCCCGCACCCTGGTCAGCGCCGCGTTCCTGGAGCAGGACGAGCACACGGCCCGCTACCGGCTCGGCCCCGCGGTCGCCGAGCTCGGCCAACTCACCTTCCACCAGCGTGGCCTGCACCTGGCCGCTCCCGAACTCGACGTGCTGTCCCGGCGCACCGGTGCCGCCGCCGACCTCGCGATCCGCAGCGGTCCGCACGCGGTGATCCTGGTCGGTGCCTCCGTCCGGCCGGACACCGGGCTGGGGCTGCGCCGGCCGTTGCACTCCACCGCGCTGGGCAAGGTGCTGCTCGCCTGGCCCCGGTCCGGCGACGCGGGGGTGTCCACGCTCGGCCCGCTGGCGCCGTTCACCGGCCGGACCATCACCGAACCGGGTCGCCTGGAAGAGGAGTTGGAGAAGGTCCGGGCGGCCGGGTACGCGCTCAACGACGGCGAGTCGGAGACCGGGGTCCGCACGGTGGCCGTGCCGGTCCTGGACGGCGCCGGGCAGGCCCGGTTCGCGCTCGCCGTCCGCTCCACGCCCGCACACCTCACCGACGAGCGGCTGGACTGGTTCCTCGGCCACGCACGGTCCTGCGCCGGCGCGCTCGCCGTTCTTCTCCTGCCTCCGGAGCAGCGCATCTGACGTGACGTCATACACGACGAACGGGCCGGGCGTTCGTGAGAACGCCCGGCCCGCGGCCGATCGAGGAGACGTGAAGCGGTGAGCGCTCAGGCCACCGGGGTGTACTTGTAGCCGACCCGACGGACCGTCACGATGCTTTCCCGGTAAGCGACTCCGAGCTTGCGGCGCAGCCGGGCCACGTGCACGTCCACCGTGCGGCCGTCGCCGACGTGGCCGTAACCCCAGACGGCGGAGACCAGGTGGTCGCGGGTGTGCACCCGCTGCGGGTGCTCGGTCAGATGGGCGAGCAGCTCGAACTCCAGGTAGGTCAGGTCGAGCAACTGGCCGTCCACGTAGGCGTTTCGACGCTCGGTGTCGACCGAGATGCCCCGGCCGGCGGGCCGCACCGGACGCGCGGCGGCCCCGCTCGCCCCTACGGCGGACACGCCGACGACGGACGGACCGACCACGGACGGACCGACCACGGACTGGCCGGGAACCCCGGGGGCGGGCACGCCGACAGCGGCCGGACCGGCAGACGGAGCCGGCACCGACGCGACCGGAAAGCCCGGCTGCCCGGCGCCCGGCACCGCGGCGAGGCCGCCGCCCTCGGCCGGGACCAGCACCAGGTAGCCGACCATCGGCTGCCCCGCCGGGCCGCCGAACTGCGCCCCGTACTGGGCGAGCAGGGCCTGCGGCAGCGAACCCTGCGGCAGCGCGGCGACCACCGCCGCACCTTCCGGCAGCGCCGCGAGCAGCGCCTGCGGCGGCAGCGGCGGAACGACCGGGGCCGCGGCCGGCGACACCGGGGAGACGGACGGGATCGCCGCGCCGGCGGCCCGGGCGGCGACGGGCTGGCCGAACCCGGCCTGGGCGGGCCCCTGCTGAGCGGGCCCGGACGGCGAACCGGTCGCCGATCGCTGCGGGACGGGCCCGCCGTGCCAGCGTTCGGCGGGCGAGGAGACGGAGCGGACCGCGCGCAGGTGCGGGGTCGCGGCGGGGAGGGGGAGGGTGGCGGTGGAGGTGGAGGACATGATGCCGCTCATTTCGCGCGTGACGGACGGGGTGGAGTCGTCTGCGCGTCTACCGGGCGTTGCTGCCGTGGACTGACCCGAGGTCAGCGGAGGGAGTGCCGGGACGCGCTGGGCGAACCCGGACACGTCTGGTCGAACAGGTGCGGCTGCCGCGACGGCCAGAACGGCTCGAGGTCGAGGTGACGACCCCGTCTGCCGTCCGCGGCGCGATCCGTACGGGCGTCCGACCGGGTGAACGTCGCACCGCGCCGCATCGTCCCGGCGCCCGCGAGCGCCCGGGCCGCGCGGGTGGCGACGGCGGGGGTGCGGGGGACGGCCGGGGGGAGGGTGGGGCTGGCGAGGTTCACTGGTGCTCTCCGCGAAGCGGGCAGGGACGACGGCGGACCACCGGACGGCTGTCCGGTACTGCCGGGTCGACGGTGCGATGGACCGTCAGCGTCCGCCGGACCGGTCCGAGTGGTCCGGACGGTCCGCACCGGCCGGGAACTCCCCGGGGCGGCGAACGGCGGTGACGGTGACGAGGCTGGCGACGGGTGGCGTGGTCAGCGACAACAGGCGCTGCAGATCAGCGCGTGGTCGATGTACCGCCGGACGGTCAGCGCCGGGGTGTCCGGCATGGCGACAGAGGCACGGGCAGACACCGTTGCGGCACATCGCTGCTCGACGATCACGGTACGGCCCTCCCCCCTCTGGTCTCCCGGTGCGCCGGCACGTCCTGTGCCGCGCTTCGGCGCGTACCGGACGCACACCCGGTGCGCGGCACGTTCGAGGCATCCCGGCGACGGGCCGGGCGGCCTCCGTCCCCAGAGCCTTCCACGCCGAGCCGGTCAAGGCAACCTGCTCGACGCGGATCGTCCGACATGTGAACACCCTGATGAGACGCCACCTGTCGTGGCCGGGGCAGAGGTCCGGGCCGGTCGCGGCTTCGGCAGGGGCCCGGGCGGGGCCTCGGCGCGTACCTCCGCCCGGGTCCCGCCGTCTGCGCGGGCTCCGGTCTCAGACTCCGGGCCGGCGCGTCCCCCGGCGCGCCGCGGCGTGCTCGACCAGCGCCACCAACAGCTCCTTGCCGTCCTCGCGGCGGCGGGCGTCGCAGAGCAGCACCGGGATGTCGGGGTCCAGGTCGAGCGCGTCCCTGACCTCCTCGGGGGAGAACAGCTCGCTGCCCTCGAAGCAGTTCACCGCGACCAGGAAGGGGATGCCCCGCTGCTCGAAGAAGTCCACCGAGGGGAAGCAGTCCGCCAGTCGCCGGGTGTCGGCCAGCACCACCGCGCCGAGCGCGCCCCGCGCCAGCTCGTCCCAGACGAACCAGAACCGGTCCTGGCCGGGTGTGCCGAAGAGGTAGAGGGCCAGCCCGGGCCGCAGGTCGATCCGGCCGAAGTCCATGGCGACCGTGGTGGTGCGCTTGGCCTCCACGCCCGCGGTGTCGTCCACCGGGCGGCCCAGTTCGCTGAGCTCCTCCTCGGTGCGCAGCGGACGGATCTCGCTGACCGAGCCGACCAGGGTGGTCTTGCCCGCCCCGAAGCCGCCCGCGACCAGGATCTTCACGGCGACCGCCGGGCCACCGCGCCAACGCGGATCGCCCGACCGCTCGTCGGTCCGCTCGTCGGTCCACCGGTCGGTCCGCTCGCCGACGCGGTCGTGCGCGGGGGCCGGGGCGACGGCGGGGGCGTGGGGGTCAGAGCGCACGGAGTCCATTGATCACGTCTCGCAGCAGGCGCTCGTCCGGCAGCTCGGCGAGCGGAACGGGTCGGGTGACGCTGATCAGCTCGGCGTCGTAGAGGTCGCCGAGCAGGACCCGCACGACACTGACCGGCAGGTCGGTGTAGGAGCCGAGCTCGGCCACGGAGATCGGCTCCCGGCGGCACCAGGCCAGGATGGTCTGGTGCTCCGGGTCGAGCACATGGGCGGGCACGGTCGCCGCGACCGGCCCGGGGGCCTTGGCGGTGATCAGCGAGATCAGGTCGAACAGGCCGTCCTCGACCGGCCTGGCCCGGCCGCGGGTCATCGAGTAGAGACGCACCACCGGGCCCGCGTCGTCGTCGAACCAGCGGTCGTCGACCGGGGTCCGCGGCCGGAACAGGTCGAGTTCGGGGTCCTCCCCGTCCTCCCCGTCCCGGCCGCCCTCGGCCGCAGGACCGTCGGGCCCACGGCGCTCCGGCCCGCGACCGCCCGGTTCGAGCCCGTCGGCCTCACGACCGGCGGGCTCACGACCGTCGGGCTCACCGCCGCCCGGCTCGCGCTCCTCCGTCCCCGGGTCGCGCGGCAACGGTGTCGGCTCCTCGTCCGCCATCGGACCGCTCATCTCCCCGGCGGGGCCACGTCGGCGCGCGGTTCGGCGGCCAGGTGCTCGCCGACCCGCTTGACCAGCAGGGCCATCTCGTAGGCGATCTGGCCGATGTCGGCCTCGGCCTCGCTCAGCACCGCCAGGCAGCTGCCGTCCCCGGCCGCGGTGATGAAGAGGAAGGCCTCGTCCAGCTCGACCATGGTCTGGCGCACGCCGCCGACCTTGAAGTGTCCGCCGGCGCCCTTCGCCAGGCTGTGGAAGCCGGCCGCGACGGCGGCCAGGTGCTCGGCGTCCTCCCGGTCGAGGTCGCGGGAGGCGCCGGTGGCCAGGCCGTCGCTGGAGAGGATCACCGCGTGCCGCAGGGCGGCCACGCGTCCCACCAGGTCGTCCAGGAGCCAGTTGAGGTCTCCGGCCGACTGCGTCGAAGTGGTCATGAATCTGTTCCTTCCGCTGGAGCGGGTGGTGCGGGTCGTACGAGTGGTACCGGTCGTACGGGTCGTACGGGTCGTTCTGGTGAAGCAGGTGGAGCGGGTGTTACGGGTCCTGCGGGTGACACGGTGCCTTCGGACGGCCCGTCGGACAACGGACCGAGGGGTGCACCCGGTTCCGCCACGAGGTGCGGGGGCCGGACGAACCTGATCGGCGGCGGGACGGGCGCGCGGCGGGCCAGCGGTGCCGGTTCGCCCCCGGAGGGGCCGGTCAGGGCCGCCGGCGCGGGTGCCGGGGCGAGCGCACGGCGCTCCGGGTCCGGCGACGACTGCTGACCGGGCGCGGACGCCGGTCCGGACGCGGGTCCGGACCTCGGACCGGACTTCGCCGCGGATGTCGCCGCGGGCTTCGCCGGCGGGACGACGGCGGCACCCCGACCCCGGGTGAAGCCGCGCTGGAACGAACTGAAGGCGGCCCGGGCCTCCTCGGGCGAACGCTCGCGCACCGGCTCGCCCGCACCGTCGCCGTGGGCAGCGCCGGACCGGCCGGCGCTCTCCGCCGCACGCTCGCGCAACTGCGGGGCGAGGCTCGCCTGCCGGACCCGGCGCGGCAGCGCGTTCGCCGTCACCGGTGCGCCCGACGTTCCCGGCGCTCCCGGCGCCGTCGGCCGCGTGGTCGCGGCACCGCCGGCGGACGCGGCCTCCGGCGAGGGCGCGGCGTCGCGCACCGCCCGACCGTCGGACGTTCCCGCGACCGCGTCCCCGGCTGCGTTCCAGGCCGCGTCCACGACCGCCGCCGTGGCCGTCCCGGCTGCCCGCGCCGCTTCCGCCGCCTCCGCACGGCGGTGCCGTCCGGTGCCGGGGCCTCCCGCGTCGTCGGCGGAAGCCGTGACCAGCACCGGCCCGCCGTTGCCGCGGGACCGGCGCGGCAGGCCGCCCGGCGTCCGGGCCGGTTCGGGCGCCGAGGGTCGCGGCCCGCCGCTGATCCGGTGGCGACCGCCGGCCCCGTTCACGCCCTTGAGCGTGCCCCCGGCGCCGCCCGGACCGCTCTCGCCACGGGAGTCGACGTGCGGACCGTCCTCGTCGAGCGCGGGCACCGCGACGAGGTCGCGCTGCGCGCGCCGCCCCGCGGCGGCCCGCCGTGCCCCGGCCGCGTCCGCGCCCGATGCCGCACCCCCGGCCGCGGGAGGCTCCGGGAGCCCGTCCGGCGCCTCTGCCAGCAGCTCGCGCGGGATGAGCACCACGGCTGTCGTCCCCCCGTACGGGGAGGGCCGCAGGTGCACCCGGATGCCGTGCCGCCGGGCCAGCCGGCTGACCACGAACAGGCCCAGCCGGTCGGTGTCGGCGAGGTCGAACTCCTGCTCCACCGCGAGGCGTTCGTTGATGTCGGCGAGCGCCTGCTCGCTCAGTCCGAGCCCGCGGTCGTCGATCTCCAGCGCGAAGCCGTGCGCCACCACCTCGCCCTGGACGGTGACCTGGGTGCTGGGCGGGGAGAACACCGCGGCGTTCTCGACCAGTTCGGCGATCAGGTGGGTGACGTCCGCGACCGCGCTGCCGAGCAGCCCGGTGCCGGGGAACGGCCGGACGATGACCCGGGCGTAGTCCTCGACCTCGCCGACCGCCGCGCGGACCACGTCCACCATCCGCACCGGCTTGCGCCAGGCCCGGCCGGGCGAGCCGCCGGCGAGGATGATCAGGCCCTCCGCGTGGCGGCGCATGCGGGTGGTGAGGTGGTCGACCTTGAAGAGGTCCTCGAGCTCCGTCGGGTCCTCGGTGCGTCGTTCCATGGTGTCGAGCAGGGTCAGCTGGCGGTGCAGCAGCACCTGGCTGCGGCGGGCCAGGTTGACGAAGACGGCCGAGACGCCGCGCCGCAGTTCGGCCTGTTCGACGGCGGCCTCGACGGCGGCCCGCTGCACGGCGTTGATCGCGCGGCCGACCTGGCCGATCTCGGCGTGGCCGAAGTCCAGCTCGGGGGCCTCGGCGGCGACGTCCACCGACTCGCCCTTGCGCAGCCGGAGCATGACCGAGGGCAGCCGGGTGCCGGCCAGCTCGTTGGCGGCGTTGCGCAGGCCGATCAGCTGACGGACCAGGCCGCGCCCGATCCGGTAGGAGATGAGGACCGAGAGCACCACGGCGACCAGGCCGATCACACCGGCGATGCCGCCGCGCCAGAGCAGTCCGATCGCGTACGCGTGGTCGCGGTCGTCGATGGTGCCGGCCAGCCGGGCGTTGATCGCCGCGAGGTCGTCGAGGGCGCGGTCGGCGGTCTCCCGCCAGGCGTCGCCGTTGATCGCCTGCACCACCCGCTCGGGGCCGCCCGCGCCGACGAAGTCCGCCTCGGCCCGGGCGAGCGCGGCCCAGGCCTCGCCGCCGCGCAGGGCGATGTAGTCGGCCTGGTCGACCGGGTCCAGCTCGGCGATGTAGACGGTGAACAGCGCCTGCTGGTTGTGCAGGGCGTCCAGCGCGACCTGGTACTGCTCGGAGGTCGGCCGGCCGGGCGCGCTGCGCAGCCCCTCCATCGCCGCGTCCTCCTGGGCGAGGTACTCGCGGGCGCGCACCAGCTCGATCAGGATCGTGCCCTGCCGCGGGAGTTGTCCGCTCTGGCGGGCGACGAAGGCCGACCGGAAGCCGAAGGTGGGCTTGATCAGGTCGGTGTACTGGCCGAGCGCGAACTCCCAGTTGAGCGCGGCCCGGCCGATCTGGGAGCGCAGCGGCGCGAGCTGGTCGGCGGCGGCGAGGATCTGCAGGTAGCGGCCGCGCTGGGCCTCGTCGAGCCGGCCGCCCTCGGTGTCCTTCTTCTGCTGCAGCACGGCCAGGTCGTGGTCGGTGGCGGCGCGGGCCTGCTCGAAGGCGTCCCGGGCGGCGCGCGAGGCCGGGTCGGCGAGCCGCCGGACGGCGGCCCGGCGCTCGCTCTGCAGGTCGTGCGCGTACTGGTCGACGGGGGTGCCGAACTCCTTGTACGTCCGGCTGACGTCCAGGCGGCTCCAGACATCGCCGGTGGTGGCGAGCGTCGCGTACGCCCAGAGGGCGGTGAGGGCCACGATGGGCACCAGGAGCAGCGCGATGATCTTCGCGCGGATCGAGCTGCTGCGCAGACGCATGGAGTCCTCGGTCGGGAAGTGCCAGGCGCGGACGGGGTGCGGGGGGGGCCGGGTTGCAGAGGTTGCAGGGGCGGCCGGGTTCGGGGGTGGCCGGGTTCGGGCTTGGCCGGGACGGCACGGACGGAGTCGGCTCGGTACGGGTCGGGGGCTTGGTACGGGGTCGGCTCGGTAACGGGTCGGCTTGGTACGGGGTCGACGCGGTGTCGACTTGGTACGGACCAAGTGCCGGCCGAGGGCGGTTCCGTGGTTCGGCCGGGGGCCCCGGCCGTGGGTCTGCGAGACTCTACTACGCCCTGACCACTCGTTCGAGGGTCGAACCCACCCTCTCGTCGCACCGGACCGGATCGTGTCCGGATCGCCGCCGCAATCACCGGTTCCGCACAGCCGTACGACGCTCGTGACGACTCCACGACACTTTCCGCACGGGTCGGTGCCGATCTCGTCGCGTCACGGTCACAACCCTGGGCAGTCGGCAAGCAATCCGATAGTTTCGCTGCACCTGCAGGACGGATCGGGGGGATCGTGCGCGAGTTCACCACCCCCGCCCCGGCCGGCGGTCCGGCCGCCGGCGGGCTGGCCGACTCGCTCTACGACACCGCGGAACGCTCCCCCGGCCTGGTCCAGCTGACCCGCCGCGCCGACCGCACCCGCTGCTCCGCCGACGGGGACGCGTGGCAGGACGTCACCGCCGCCGACTTCCGCGACGAGGTGCTCGCCCTCGCCAAGGGCCTCCTCACCCGGGGCGTGCGCTACGGCGACCGGGTCGCGCTGATGTCCCGCACCCGCTACGAGTGGACGCTGTTCGACTACGCGCTCTGGTCGATCGGCGCCATCTCCGTCCCCGTCTACCCCACGGCGGCCGCCGAGCAGGTCCGCTGGATCCTCGCCGAGACCCAGGCGGTGGCCTGCCTGGTCGAGGACGAGGACCACGCGATGACCGTCGGCGCGGTCTGCGACGCGTTACCCGACCTGACCGGCATCTGGCAGCTGGACCGGGACTGCGTCGCGGCGATCGTCGAGGACGGCCGCGGGGTGCCGGACTCCCTCGTCCACCGGCAACGGCTCGGCGTCACCGCCGACACCATCGCCACCGTCGTCTACACCTCCGGCACCACCGGCCGCCCCAAGGGCTGCCTGATCACCCACGGCGCGCTGGCCGCCGCGGCCGACTCGCAGCTCGACGGCTGGGGGGACGCGATCCGCGACACCGGCGGCCACCAGCCGTGCACGGTCCTCTTCCTTCCGCTGGCGCACGTCTACGGGCGGATGGTGCAGATCGCCTCGTTGCGCGGCGGCTTCCGGCTCGGCCACGTCTCCGAGGTGTCCACCGACGCGCTGCTGCCCGCGCTCGCCGCCCTGCGCCCGACCTTCCTGCTCGTCGTCCCCTACGTCCTGGACAAGGTGTTCCAGCAGGCCCGGCGCGCGGCCGAGGAGGCCGGGCGCGGGGAACTCCTCGAACAGGCCCGGCAGGTGGCCGTCGACTGGGCCGCCGCCCGCGAACAGCGCGCCTTCGGCCGGGGACCGGGCCCAGGCACCGCGCTGCGACTGCGCCACCTCGCCTACGAACGCACGGTCTACCAGCGGCTGCGGGCCGTCTTCGGCGGCCGGGTCCGAACGCTGATGTGCGGCGGCTCGACGCTCGACCGCGAACTCGGCCTCTTCTTCGCCGGGATCGGCTTCCAGCTGTACGAGGGCTACGGGCTCACCGAGACCTCGGCCGCGATCACCGGCAACCCGCCCGGACGGTCGAAGATCGGCACGGTCGGGCGGCCGGTGCCCGGCACGACCGTGGCGATCGCCGACGACGGCGAGGTGTGGGTGCGCGGCCCCGGCGTCTTCGGCGGCTACCTCAACCACCCTCGCTGCACCGCCGAATCGCTCTTCGAGGGCTGGTTCGGCACCGGAGACCTCGGCAGCCTGGACGAGGACGGCTACCTGACCATCACCGGCCGCAAGAAGGACGTCATCGTCACCAGCAGCGGCAAGAACCTCGCGCCCGCCGCGCTGGAGGTCCGGGTGGAGTCCCACCCGCTGGTCTCGCAGTGCCTGGTGGTCGGCGACGACCGTCCGTACGTGGCCGCGCTGATCACGCTCGACCCGGCCGCGCTGGCGCACTGGCTCAAGCGGCGCGGGCGCGGACAGGCGGACCCGTGGGCGGTGCTCACCGACGAGGACCTGCACGCGGAGGTCCAGCGGGCGGTCGCGGCGGCCAACACCGCCGTCTCGCGGGCCGAGTCGATCCGCGCCTTCCGACTGCTGCCGCGGGAGTTCGGGGTGGAGCAGGGACTCGTGACGCCCTCGCTGAAGCTGCGGCGGACGGCGATCGTCGAGTACTACGCGACGGACATCGAGGAGCTGTACGCCCCCTGACGTGTCGTCTTGTCCCGTTTTAAGTCGACGACATGACGCCTCGTCGGGCCGACGTGTCCCTTGACGATCGCAGTGGTCCAGTCCATTGTTTTTCTCCGGTCCGAGTGCGGCACGCCGAATGCTCCCGCCCCTCCGGGAGCACCCCCACATCCCGTTCTCCGCGCGCCCGCCCCACGGGCGCGTCCCCCACGCTGGAGTCCCCACGTGTCCATCTCCTCGCGCATGTCCACACGCCTGTCCGGAGGCGTCTCCGGTCGCCGGTCCGGACGCCGGTCCGGACGCCTGGCCGCGCTGACCGCGTCGGCCGCGCTGCTGACGGCCGGCCTGGCCGGACCGGCCGCCGCCACGGGGCCGGAGGCCGCCGCGCCCGCGGCGCCCGCCGTCAACCTGGCCACCAACCCCGGGTTCGAGGTCCCCTCCTCCTCGCTCGCCGACTGGGGCAGCGTGCCCGGCTGGCGCTGCTCCGGCGGTCCGGCCGAGGCCTCCGTCACCACCAACGTCCCGCACTCCGGCGCCTCCGCCCTGGCCGTCACCCCGGCGGGCGACGAATCCACCGGGGAATGCGTGCAGACCGTCTCCGTCCGGCCCGGCACCACTTACACCGCCTCCGCCTGGGTCCGCGGGAAGTTCGTCTTCCTCGGCGCCACCGGCGGCACCGACCGCCCGACCGCCCCCGCGTGGACGGAGAGCACCAACGGCGGCTGGCAGAAGCTGACCACCCGCTTCACCGCGGGGCCGACCGCCACCACCGTCCGGCTCACCGTGCACGGCTGGTACCAGCAGGGCCCGTTCGCCGTCGACGACGTGCGGGTGGACGGTCCCGCGCCCGCCCCGGCGACCGCCGCCGCCTCGGTGGCGACCAGTGACAAGGTGGTCTTCTTCACCGTCGACGACGGCTGGCAGACCACCCCGGAGGCGGAGCGGCTCATCGCCGACCACCAGCTGCCGATCACCGCCTTCCCGCTGCCGATGGCCGCCGCCAACAACCCCGACTACTTCCGCCGGGTGACGACCGCACCCGGCTCCTCCGTCCAGAACCACAGCGTCTCCCACCCCGACCTCACCAAGCTCTCGCCCGCCGAGCAGCAGGTGGAGATCTGCGACGCCCGGGACTCGCTGACCCGCCTCTTCGGCACCACGCCGACCGTGTTCCGCCCGCCGTTCTTCGCCTGGAACCCCGACACCCTCCAGGCCGCCGCCAACTGCGGCATGCGCACGGTGCTCACCGCCGACGCAGACTTCAGCTGGGGTGCCTCCAACATCTGGCACGAGGGGACCCTCTCGCCCGGCGACGTCGTCCTGCTGCACTGGACGGACACCCTCGCCGAGGACCTCCGGCGCGCCCTGGCCGCCGCCGACGTCGCCGGCCTCAAGCCCGCCGGCCTGGCCTCCTACCTGCGCTGACACCACCGGCGTCCGCTCGCACGGCGCACCGCCGACCCCGCTCCGGGGTCGGCGGTGCGCCGTTTCCGACGCGTTGACAGCGGGCCTGCGCGGGTGTTGGGATGGGTCCCGTGCAGCGTGGCGGCGGCCAAAGAGATGTGGGCCGGCCGGCAGCCGGGCCGGCACCCGACACCGAGGGACGACGCGTGATGAGAACGTTCTCCGCTCCCCTTTCCTGAGCCTTCCCTGAGCCTTTCCGAGCCTTCGCCGCGGCCGCGGCCGGGATCCTTCCCGCAGCGGTGGCCGCCGCTTCCCCCTTCCCCTGTTCCGGAGCGCGCTCCGGAGAGAGATCACCACAGGCGTATGCCCATGTCTTCTTCGTCGTTCAATCAGACCGTCATCGATGAGTTCCGTGCCCGGGGCGGGAGGGTCGGCGGACCCTTCGAGGGCGGGGACCTGCTGCTGCTGACCACCGTCGGCGAACACTCCGGGCGGGAGCACACCGTGCCGCTCGGGTTCGTGCGGGCCGACGGGCTGCTGCTGGTCGTCGCCTCGGCGGCCGGGGCGCCCGAGCACCCGCAGTGGTACCGCAACCTGCTCGCCGGCCCGCTGGTGCGGGTCGAACTCGGCGAGGAGGTGTTCGACGCGATCGCCGTCCCCGCCGAGGGCGAGCGGCGCGACCGGCTGTTCGAGGCGGTCGTCCGCGCGGCCCCCGGGTACGGGGACTACCAGAAGCACACCGCACGGGTCCTGCCCGTGGTGGTGCTGGAACACCCCGGGGCCGGGACACCCGTGCGCGAGGTGGCGAGCCTCGCGGACAAACTGCTGGAGGTGCACGACTGGCTGCGGGCCCAGGTGCGACACGTGCGGGCCGAGACCGAGGCGCACTTCGCCGGCATCGCGGGCGGCGCCGGCAGCGCCGGCCGCGCCGGCCCCGCGAGCGGTGCCGTTGGGGTGGGCCGCGAAGGCCGTGCCCCCGGGCTCGGCCTGCAGATCCGCCAGCACTGCCTGGCTTTCTGCCAAGGCCTGACCGTTCATCACACCGGCGAGGATCACGGCGTCTTCCCGGCGTTGGCCCGCAGCCATCCGGAGCTGCGGGACGTGCTGGAGCGGCTGGCCGAGGAGCACCGCGCGGTGTCCCGACTGAAGGAGGAGCTGGTCGCGCTGGTGTCCGGCCTCGAATCCGCCGAACCGGAGCGGTTCCGGGCCGCTCTGGCACGGACGGCGGACGCGTTGGAAGCCCATCTCGCCCACGAGGAGCGGGAACTGCTCCCCGCCCTGGCCGGGATCCCGTTCCCCCCGCCGGGACGCTGACCGGACGGGCCCGCCGGTCCCTCCCCCGTCGGGGGACCGGCGGGCCCGCCGTCCGCGGGTCGCGCGGGCGCGCGGGGTGCAGTCAGGCCTGCACGGGCGCCGATCAGGCCTGCGCGGTGAACACCGGCAGGAAGCCGCCGGAGTGGCCGGAGGCCTTCGGGTGGTAACTCTCCTCCACCGGCAGGGTGGTGCTGTTCAGCCAGGTGGTGCTGGAACCGCAGATCTCGTGCTCGCGGAAGATCGAGCGGACGTCGCCGAAGGCGAAGCCCGCGTTGGCGGCGCGCTTGGCGATGACGTCGTCGAGCACGTCGGCGGCGCCGTTGATGGCGGCCCGCTTGGTGTCGCCGATGCCGAAGATGCAGCTGCCGCCGACCTTGTAGAGGTGCGGATAACCGAGCACGACGACCCGGGCGTTCGGAGCCTTGGCGTGGATCGCCGAGTAGACCTGGTCGAGCTTGCCGGGAAGCGTGCTGGTCGCGTAGTTCTTCGCGGTGGCGACGGCGTTGAGACAGGCGCTCTCGGAGTCGAGGACGCAGGTCTGCATGGTGCTGGCGAAGCCCGCGTCGTTGCCGCCGACGCTGATGCTGACCAGCGTGGTGGCCGAGCTCAGGGTGGAGAGCTGGTTGTTGAGCACGTCTCCGGTTCTGGCTCCGGAACAGGCGACGAAGGAGAAGGACGACGGCGCGTGCGCGTTCTTCCACAGGTACGCGTACGCGTTGGTGCTGCGCTTGCAGCTGCCGCTCTCGCTCGTGTAGCTGCCGGCTCCGAGGCCCGAGGCGTAGGAGTCGCCGAGCGCGACGTAGTTGACCCCGGCGGCGTGGGCCGAACCGGCTGTGACGAGGGTGGTCAAGGAGAGGAGCGCCGCGGTGACGGCGACGGACATGGCACGGGCAGGGCGTAGCATGACACCTCCTGGGAGTGACGTGCGTCACACAATTTGATACCAGGCGGTAGCTAACTCGGGAAGTTGTCATGCCAAGGCAATTGACGGTCAGTCTGACGACAGGGCGGTGAACTGCCCCTTCCGCCACGGGAAGTGCGCCCACGCGCCGGTTTCCGGGCGTCGCCCGATCGAGGGACGGCGTTCAGCGGGGTGGGGTGGGGTGGGGTGGGGTTGTCGCTCACCCTGCCGGGGAGGTGCCCGGGGCCGGGCCGGGGGCCGGGCCGGGGGCCGGTTCGGCAACCGGGCCCGGAGTCGGGCCGAGGCCCGGACCGGGGAACAGGTCGCAGCCGCTCAGCGGCAGTTCCTCGATCGTCTCGTCGGCGGCCGCGGGCACGCCCAGCCGCCGGACGGCGGTCGCCACCGCCGCCCGGGCCTGCCGCAGGCCCGGTGCGCCCCAGCCGAGCAGCTCGACGGCGAGGCCGGGCGCGACCAGCAGCCGACGGTAGTGCCGCCCCGAGGCCGGGTCCGGCCGGCTCGGACCGACGGCCCGCAGCGCCGCGGCCATCCGGACCCGGGCGCACTCGTGTCCACCGTTGGCCGAGCCGACCCGGTCGTAGAGGTAGCCGAGGTAGTACGGCGTGCCGATCAGCGCCTGCGCCTCCTCGGCCGCCTCCCGGGCCAGCGCCGAACCGGGCTCCCCACCGTCCTCCGGCTCCAGCGAGCCGCCGGGCAGCGAGACGATGCCGTCCTTGGGGTTGACCAGGGTCAGCACCCGGCCGTCGGGGGCGAACAGCCACCCCCACGACTGTTTGACCGGCAGCCCCGGGGGCACCCGTTCGCCCGGCCGCCACGGCCAGCCCGCGGTGGGACGCCGGCGCACCCGGCCGAGCAGCTCGGCGATCTCCGCGCTGTACTCGATCCGGCTCATGCGTCCCCCCTTTCGGTGTCGGGCTCGCCGGACCGACGGTGCGCGGGGACGGTTCGCGGTGCGCGGTTCGGGGCGGAGCGGTGGTCGCGGCGGCGTGGGGTACCGACCGTTCCCACTGTTGATCTTCCCCGAAATCTTCCCCGAACAGGCGGTCGATGAACAGTCCCCAGCGCCGCTTGGTGGACACCCGGGGCCGAACGCCCTGGTCAGCAGCGATCACACCAGGGGCCCACCCCCGTCCCCGGACGGCCGCCCACCGGACGACTGCTCACCGGACGGCCACTCCCCCGGCGGGCCGTCGCCGGGCGGCCGCGACCGCCCCTGCCCCGGTCGGCCACCCTCCGCCGGGGGCGGCGCCGGCAGGGGGAAGCCCGGCAACGGAACGACGGCCGGCGGGAAGGGCAGGCCCCGGCCGACGTCGTCGGCGAGCTCGTCCAGCACCTCGCGGACGGTCATCGGCCGCAGCCGCCCGCGCCTCAGCACCCAGCCCCGCACCGTCTGCCCACCGGGCGCCGCCGGGTCCCCGTGCAGCACCATCGCCCCGGCACCTCCGACGGCGAGGCCCGCCGCCAGCGTCACGCAGAACGCCTCGGCGTCCCGCCCGCCGGCCGCGGGCCGGCCCCGCTCCACCCGGACGTCGGTCGCCGAGGCCAGCTCCTCGCCGTCCCCGGGCCCGTGGCAGCGCAGGGTCAGCAGGTGGAGCCCGTCGCCGGCGCCCGCCGCCACCGCCAGCTGGACCTCGACGGCGTGCCGCATCACCGCCACCAGCCGCCGCTCCCCCGGCGGCCCCTCGCCGGCCGCCGTCAGCAGGGCCGCCATCGCGATGGAGATCCGCACCCTGGCCCGGTGGTCGTCGGCCAGCTCCGGCAGCAGCGCGGTCAGCCGCTGCCCGGCGTAGACGAACGGCTCCCCGGCCAGCTCGGGATCGGCCGCGTACGCGACCCGGGCCGCCGCGTCCCCGGGCGCGAAGCCGAGCGCCTCGCAGTACTCCTCGTAGTCGACGGGGTCGAGCACCCGCAGGTGGACCTCCAGCCCGTGCCCGCGCAGCGCGCGGAGCTGGATCGCCGCCCGCCGCAGGTAGGACCGGAAGGACAGGCCGCCGAACATCCCGTGCCGCGCGAGATCGGCGAAGTCGGCGGCGCGGACGGCCAGCGCGAGCGCCACCGGCTGCGGCGGCGGCGCCCCGCGCGGACGCCCCCGGCGCCGGTCCCGCGCGCCGGGCCCGGCGGACCCGCCCGAGCCGCCGGTCCGGGGAAGGGTGACCCCGCCGCCCGGCGGCCGCCCGTCCGGGACCCGACCGCCCGGCCCGCCCGGCCCCGGGCGCTGCCGACCCGGACCCGGCCCCCACAACCGCACCACCGGCCTGCGCCACCGCTCCCGGCAGCCGACCGTGCCCCGGCCGACCGCGCCCCGGCCGACCGTCCGACCGCCGCGGCCACGGCAGCCACGACGGCGCCCTCCGCCACCGCGCCGGCCCCGGCGCTGCTCCTGCTCCTGCTCCTGCCCCTGCCCCTGCCCCTGCTCCTGCCCCTGCTCCTGCCCCTGCTCCTGCTCCTGCTCCTGCCCCTGCTCCTGCTCCTGCTCCTGCTCCTGCTCCAGGAACTCGTGTCGCATCTGGTTCTGCATGGTCATGTCCCTCCGTCGTCGGCATGTCCGCCGGCCCCACGAGCCCCCTGGCTCCCGACGACCGCGACCATACACAGCGTCACTGACAATCGACCTTGAGTGATGCTCGCGCGGCTCCGCCGACCCCTCCCCGGACGCCCTCCGGTCCCGTTCCGGACCGAGTTGTCGGTGGCGCCCGTTATGGTCGGGAACCATGCGACTGCTGCATACCTCCGACTGGCATCTCGGGCGCTCGTTCCACCGGGAGAGCCTGCACGACGCCCAGCGCGCCTTCCTCGACCACCTCGTGGCGGTGGTCCGGGACGAGCGCGTCGACGCCGTGCTCGTCGCCGGCGACGTGTACGACCGGGCGCTGCCGGGGCTGGAGGCGGTCGCACTGTTCGACGACGTGCTGCACCGGCTGGCCGACCTCGGTGTGCCCACGGTGTTCATCAGCGGCAACCACGACTCCGCCCGCCGCCTCGGTGTCGGCGCGGGCCTCATCGGCCGGGCCGGAGTCCACCTGCGGACCGACCCGGGCGAGTGCGCGGAGCCGGTGCTGCTGGCGGACGAGCACGGCCCGGTCGCCGTCTACGGACTGCCCTACCTGGAACCGACGCTGGTCCGGGAGCGCTTCGGGCTGGCGCGCGGCGGCCACGCGGCCGTGCTCGGCGCCGCGATGGAGCAGGTCAGGGCCGACCTCGCGGCCCGCCCCACCGGCACCCGCGCCGTGGTGCTCGCGCACGCCTTCGTCACCGGCGGCGAGCCCACCGACAGCGAGCGCGACATCGCGGTGGGCGGGGTCGCGGCCGTCCCCGCCTCCGTCTTCGACGGCGTGCACTACGCGGCGCTCGGCCACCTGCACGGCTGCCAGACCCTCGCCCCGCACCTGCGCTACAGCGGCTCCCCGCTCGCCTACTCCTTCTCCGAGCACGAGCAGCGCAAGAGCATGTGGCTGGTCGACCTCGCGGCGGACGGCGCCGTCACCGCCGAGCGGGTCCCCTGCCCCGTCCCCCGGCGGCTGGCCCGGCTGCGCGGCCGCCTCGACGAGCTGCTCACCGACGAGCGGCACACCGCTGACGAGCAGGCCTGGGTGCAGGTGACCCTCACCGACCCGAGCCGCCCGAGCGAACCGATGGAGCGGCTGCGCCGCCGCTTCCCGCACACCCTCCAGCTGCTGTTCGACCCGGAGGAGACCACCGCCTCGTCCTCCCCCTCCTACGCGGCCCGGGTGAGCGGGCGCACGGACCTGGAGATCGCCGAGGGCTTCCTGCGGCACGTCCGCCCCGGCGCCGAGCCGGACCAGGACGAGCTGGGCTGGCTGCGCCAGGGCTTCGAGCGCGTCCGGGAGACCACCGACCGGAAGGCGGAGCTGCCCCGATGAGACTCCACCGGCTGAGCGTGACCGCCTTCGGCCCGTTCGCGGGCACCGAGACGGTCGACTTCGACGCGCTGGCCGCCGGCGGGCTCTTCCTGCTGCGCGGCGCCACCGGTGCGGGCAAGAGCAGTGTGCTGGACGCGGTCTGCTACGCCCTCTACGGCGAGGTGCCCGGCACCCGCCGGGCCAACCGGCTGCGCAGCGACCACGCCGACCTCGACCGGCTGACCGAGGTCCGGCTGGAGCTGACGCTCGGCGGCCGCCGCCTGGAGGTCGTCCGGATCCCCGAGCAGCCCCGACCCAAGAAGGTCGGCACGGGGATGACCGTCGAGCGCGCCCAGACCCTGCTGCGCGAGTGGTCGGTGGACGGCGCGGGCACCGGCGACGGCACGCCGGGCTGGCGGGCGGTCAGCAAGTCGCACCAGGAGGCCGGCGAGGAGATCCACCGGCTGATCGGGATGAGCCGGGACCAGTTCTGCCAGGTGGTCCTGCTGCCGCAGGGCGACTTCGCGCGGTTCCTGCGCGCCGACTCGGAGGAGCGCGGCAAGCTGCTGCGCCGGCTGTTCGACACCGAGCGGTTCCAGTCCGTCGAGGCCTGGCTGGCCGAGCAGCGCCGAGGGCACGAGGCCGCCGTCCAGGCCGGGCGCAGCCGGCTGCGGGACTTGGCCAGCAAGGCCGAGCAGGCGGCCGGGCCGGGCGCCGAGGTCGCCGCAGGGCGGGCGACGGCCGAGGACGACGGCACGCCGAACCCGTCCGCGGACGCCGAACTCACCACGGGGGTGCTGGGCTGGGCGGCGGTGCTGCGCGGCGGCGCGGCCGAGCAGCTGACCGTCGCCGAGGCCGCGCTGGCCGGCGCGGAGGAGGCGCACCGGGCGGCGGAGCGGGCGCGGGAGGCCGCCGAGCAGCTGGCCGACCGGCAGGAGCGGCACCGGCAGGCGGTGCGGGAGGCCGCCCGGCTGGCCGAGGACGAGCCGGCCCGGGCCGCGGACCGCCGACGGCTGACCTCGGCGCAGGCGGCGGTCGGCGTCGAGTCCGTGTTGCACCTGCGGGAGCGTGCGGCGGCGGCGTACCGGCAGACCCGCGAGGAGGAGCACCGGCACCGTGCCGTCCTCGCCGAGGTCGCCGACCGGGCGGGCCGGGACGGCTCGGCCGGCGGGGTCCCGGCCTTCGTCGGCGACGCGAGCGGTCCGGGACCGGTCGACGCGGGCGAGGCCGGAGGCGGCCGGGCGCTGGCGCACGCGGAGGCCGAGGAGCTGGCCGAGGCGGAGCGGCGGCTGCGCGCCGAGATCGTCCGGCTGGAAGGAGCCCGGGACGACGAGCGGCAGTGCGCCGAGCTGGACGGCGCCCGGGCCGCGCTGACCGCGGACCTGCGACGTGCCGAGGACCTCGCCGAGGAGGCGGGCGACTGGCTGGCCGAGTTCGACGGCCGACTCGCCGCGTTGCAGGAGGAGGAGTCCGCCGCCCGGGACGCCGCCGCGCTCGTCGAGCGGCTGGACGCCCGACGAGCCGAGCTGACCGCCCGGCTGTCCGCCGCCCGCGAGCGGGACGCGCTCGACCGGGACATCGACCGGGCCGCGCCGCGCGCCCTCGCCCTGCGCGCCGAGGCGCTGGACGCCCGGCAGTACGGCCTGGAGCTCCGCGAGCGCCGGCTGACCGGCATGGCCGCCGAACTGGCCGCGCAGCTGGGCGCCGGTGAGCCCTGCCGGGTCTGCGGTTCGGCGGAGCACCCCGCCCCCGCCCGGCCGGTCGGCGAACCGGTCCGGGCCGAGGACGAGGAGCGGGCCCGTCGCGCCCAGTCGACCGCCGAGCAGGCCGCGGACACGGCGGAACGCGACCTGGCCGCTCTCCGGGTGCGCCGTGCGGCGGCGGCCGGTGCCGCCGGCGAGGATCCCAGCGACGCCCTGGCCGGGGCACTCACCGGGCTCGGACTGGAGCACCGGGAGGCGGTCCGGGTCGCGGAACGACTCGGCGCGGTCGGCCGGGAGATCGAGCGGCTCACCGAGGAGCAGGCGGTCCGCCGCAGCGCGCTGGCCGACGCCCGGGAGCGGAGCGCCGAACTGGCCGCCCAGGCCCGGACCCTGCACGCCGAGCAGGAGAAGCTGACCGCCCGGGTCGCCGCGGCCCGCGGCGACGCGCCGTCGGTGGAGGCCCGAGCGGGCGCACTGCAGCGCCTCGCCTCGGCCGTGGCGGCGCTGGCCGGTGCGGCGCGCGCGGCCACCGAGGCGGCGCACCAGCTCAAGCGGGCCGACGACGAACTCGCCGACGCCGCGGTGGCGGCCGGGTTCGCGAGCGCGCAGGACGCCGTCGCCGTCCTGCTGCCGCGCGCCGAGCGCGAGCGGCTGGAGCAGCGGCTGGACCGGCACCGGGCGGAGCTCGCCGCGGCGGAACGGCGGCTCGCCGAGCCGGAGCTGACCACGGCGGCCGCCCTGCCGCCCGCCGACCTGCCGGGCACCCGAGCCCGGCTCGGCGCCGCCACCGACCGGCTGCGCGCGGCGCACGCCGCTCGGGACGCGGCCCGTCAACGCTGCGAGGCGCTCGCCACGATCGGCCACCGGCTCACGGAGCTGGCCCGCTCACTGGCCCCGGAGCTCACCCGGTACGCGCGGATCAGCCGGCTGGCCGCGCTCGCGGCCGGCACCTCCACCGACAACCGGCTCCGGATGCGCCTGGAGTCGTACGTCCTGGCGGCGCGGTTGGAACAGGTGGCAGCGGCCGCGAGCGACCGGCTGGTCCGGATGTCCGGCGGCCGCTACACCCTCGTCCACAGCGACGACCGGGGCGGTGGCAACAAGCGCTCGGGCCTGGCGCTGCGCGTCGTCGACGCCTGGACGGGCACGGAGCGCGACACCGCGACGCTCTCCGGCGGCGAGAGCTTCTTCGCCTCGCTCGCCCTGGCGCTCGGCCTGGCCGACGTGGTCACCGACGAGGCCGGGGGCATGCCGCTGGACACGCTCTTCATCGACGAGGGCTTCGGCAGCCTCGACGAGCACACCCTGGAGGAGGTGATGGACGTCCTCGACGGACTGCGCGAGCGGGACCGCGCGGTCGGCATCGTCAGCCATGTCGCCGATCTGCGCAGCCGGATCCCGGCCCAGCTGCTGGTCCGCAAGGGCCGGCACGGTTCCACCCTGGCACTGGCGGGGCGGGAGGACGCCTGACGGGAGGAGAAGCGCGGCCCGAGGGGATTCGTACGGCCTTCGTACGCCAGGGGGCCGGTCCGGTCAGCCGGAGCAGGCGATCCGCTGGGCCTGCTGCCAGGTGCAGACGGGGCAGAGCGTGCTGCCCGGGTGGTCGGCGGGCAGCTCGGTCGGCTCGCCGCACAGCACGCAGTCGGCGCGCGGGCCGGTGAGCCCGGGGTCGGGCAGCAGGGCCGCCTGCGCGTCGCTCGGGGCGAGGGCGCAGACCGGGTCCGCCGCCGGGGTGCCGTGAGTGTCGGGGAGGGCGGCGGCGCTTCCGTCGTGCGCGCTGCCCCTGTCGTGCGTCGCTGTTTCGCTCATGCGGCCCTCTCTACTCCCCGACCCGCTCCCGCGCAAGGCGGTCCCCGCGAGCCGACGCACACATGCGAGCAGGCACGCGAGCAGGCAGGCGCACCCGCACGCGAGCCGACCGCCGGTGAGGCGGTCCCGCGCACGGTCGTCCCGAGGGCGGCCGATACGGTGGCCGTATGCCCGACTCGCCCGGCCACGAGGTGCCCCGCGCCGTCCCCTCCGCCCCGACGGCCCCGGCGGCCCCGGCGGCCCCGGCGGCCCCGACCGCTGCCCGGGGCGGCGCGCCCACCGGCTCCGGCCTGGCGCGGAGGCTGCTCGCCGCCCGCGCCGCCGCGCCCAGCTATCCCGAGGTGGGCGCCACCCGGGGAGCCCGGCTGCCGGAGGGCTACACCCACCTGCGGCGGCGGGTCCACCTCGGGCACGGCCCCGAGGTGCTGGCCCGGGCCGGCCGGTTCGTCCTCGGGTGGGGCTGTCAGCTGGGCACCGGTTTCGCCGTCCACCCGTACGCGCCCGCCGAGCCCGGGGCGACCGTCCTCCTGCGGCTCCGCCTGCCCGGGATCCGCCGGCCCCGGCTGGTGATCCCGTGCCGGGTGGTGTGGACGGTGGACGAGCCGGACCGGATCGGCTTCGCCTACGGCACGCTGCCCGGGCACCCGGAACGCGGCGAGGAGGCGTTCGTGGTGTCCATGGACGCGGCGGGCGAGGTGTGGTTCGAGGTCAGTGCCTTCGCCCGGCTCGCGGCCTGGTACGCGCGGCTCGGCCGCCCGGTCGCCGTGCTCTGCCAGTACCTGGCGATCGAGCGGTACCTCACGTCCGTGGTCGAGGCCGCGGCCGGCACGGAGCCGGGGCCGGTACCCGAGCCGCGGCCGACTCTGTCGCGGGAACCGGAACCGGAACCGGAACCAGCGTCGGACGCGAAGCCGGAGCCGCAGCCCGGGCCGCAGCCCGGGCCGGAGCCCGGGCCGGAGCCCGAGTCGTTGCCGGAGCCGGGCTAGCGCGCTCCGCGCCGCACGGCCCCGGTCGTGAAGCGGGCGCGCGCGGTGCGGCGCTCACCCCCAGGAAACCGGGGCGGGGCGTTCGCGGGGAATCCGCCCCGGGAACCTCAGCCCAGGAAGGAGAGCCGGACCGTCCGTCGTGGGTTGTCCCCGTTGGTGTCGACGAGCACCACCGACTGCCAGACGCCCAGCGCGAGCTGCCCGCCGATCACCGGCAGGGTGGCGTGCGGGGCGACCAGGCCGGGGACGACGTGGTCGCGGCCGTGGCCGGGGCTGCCGTGCCGGTGCCGCCACCGGTCGTCGGCGGGCAGGAGTTCGCGCAGGGTGGCGAGGAAGTCGTCGTCGCTGCCGGATCCGGTCTCCAGGACGGCGATCCCGGCCGTGGCGTGCGGGACGAAGACGTTGAGCAGGCCGTCCCGCCCGACGGCGTGTTCGTCGAGGAACCGGGCGCAGCGGTCGGTGATGTCGAGCGCGACCTCGTGGCTGCCAGTGGCGATCTCGAAGGTCTCGGTCCGGAAGGAGGAGGTGGAGTGGGGGGTGGTTCGGGAGTGGTTGTGGTCCGCCATGGCGCCATCCTGGCCCACGTGCGGGAGCGGACCGGCCAGCCTCGCCGACTCCCGGTGCCGGAGAGGCATGTGCACGTACGCTGAGCGGTTCCGACCGTCGACGACCGCACCCGACCGGAAGGGACCAGGAACGACGGGCGACGACGGGTGGCGACCGGAAGCGGCCGCGTCCGGGAACGCGGAAGACCCGACGGTCACGAGGATCCGTCGGGCCGGTGCGGGGTGTCGTGCGAGCGGGTGCGAGGGTCGGTGTGCGACGTCCCGGGACCGGGGCGTCCGCTCAGCCGGACCGGCTCAGCCGCGCCCGCCGAAGAGCCCCCGCCGGAGTCGGCGCAGCGGCGCCAGCAGCTTGACCCGCGCGTGGCGGCGCGTCCGCGACGTCGGGATGTCGGCGCCGCGCGGCGTCAGCTCCCTTATCAACCCGAGCGCCTCGGCGGTGTCCACCGCCGGGAGTGCGGGTGCGCCGAGCACAGCCAGGTGTCGCTCGATCCGGCGGCCGGTCGCGCCGACGCCGCACTGGATCGCCGGCACCCGAGGCCGCGTCCGCACTTGCATGTGTTCCATCAGTTTTCCCACCCCTACGAGGCGCCAGGGCCGTGAGGCGAAGACTATCCGTGACGGACGGCCTTCGCGCAACCGTCCTGGTGTTCTGCAACCGTACCGTGCTGCGTCAACTGACACTGCACCAGGGCCCACCCGACCGGTCACGACTAGGCATCAATGATGGTGCACGACCGGCGGTTCGTCAGCGGGGTCTTCGGGTCACTCGCCCGGCGCCCGCCGCGACGGTGTACGCCCGGCGCACGGGGTCACCGACGCTTCACCCATCGTGTCCGCCGGGCGCCCTCGCGAGGCGTCAGTGGACCGCGCAGAGCGGTACGACTATCCGTTTAGGAAGTGAACACAGCTGGGGGATTGACGCGCGCCCCGACTCCAAGCAATATCTCTATCGTCCACGCGGGCGCGAGCATCTCCGGCCGCCGTGTTCGACTGATGAAGCTTCCGGCTTCCCCCGTGCCTACTGCCAGGCCGCCTCGACGCTGCGGTGGCCAGGCGCGGGCGGTTCCCGGACCGGCGGCCGGCCGTAGAGGGTCGGCCGGGCCGCCACCAGGCTGCCGGTGCCACCCCTCCGGGGGTTCGGCACCGGCGGCTCCGGCATCGGCTGCGCACCTCTCCCACGAGCGCCGCTCACCCGCCTCGCCCACGCGCCCCGCCCGCGCACTGCGCGCGTGCACGCCGCCCGCACACGCCGCCCACGCTTCCCCCACCCTCCCCCCTCTTCCGCCCCGCTCCAGCGCCTCGGCCGCCCCGTCCTCCGGTGGTCGCCAGCGCGCTCGGTAGACTCGGCCAGCGTGCCAGTCCTCCTCAGCATCGTGCTCCCGGTCCACGGGGTGGAGCGCTTCCTGCCGCGCTGCCTCGACTCCCTCCTGGCGGACGCCTCCCCCTCGGAGTCCCGCTTCGAAGTGATCGCGGTCGACGACCGCTCCCCCGACCGCAGCGGCGCGATCCTGGACGAGTACGCGGCCCGCGACCCGCGCCTGCGCGTCCTCCACCTCGCCGAGAACCAGGGCCTCGGCGGCGCCCGCACCGCCGCCCTCCCCGAGGTGCAGGGCACGTACGTCTGGTTCGTCGACAGCGACGACTGGGTGCCCGAGGGCACCGTGGCCGCCCTCCTCGACGAGCTCACCGCCGAGGTGGAGCGCGAGCGCCGCGGCGAGACGCCCGCCGACGTCCTGCTGACCGACTTCACCCACGTCTACCCCGACGGCGGGACCGAGCCCAATCCCTGGCGGCACGTGCTGACCGGTTCCCCGCTCGTCGCGGGGAGCACGCTGGCCGAGCACCCGGCCGTGTTCAGGACGGTGATGTCGGTCTGGAACAAGGTGTTCCGCCGCGCGTTCCTGCTCGGGCTGGACGTCTCCTTCGGCCGCGGCTACTACGAGGACATCTCCGTCACCTACCCGGCGCTGCTCGCCGCCGAGCGGCTGCGCTACCTGGACCGCCCCTGTTACTTCTACCGGCGCGGCCGGGCCGGGGCGATCACCAGCACCGCCTCCGCCAAGCACGCCGACGCCTTCGCCCAGTACGACGCGATCTTCGCCTTCCTGGACCGCCCGGACCGCCCCGGCCGCCCGGACCGCCCCGGCCGGCCCGTGCCGGAGGCGCTGCGCACCCTGGTCTTCGAGCGGACCGTGCAGCAGGCGCTCACCGTCTACGACACCCCGGGGCTGGTCCCGGTCGGGCTGCGGCCCGAGTTCTTCCGGCGGATCGCCGAGCACTTCGCCCGGCACCGCCCGGCGGGCTACCGCTTCCCCGGGGGCGTGCGGGGCGTCCAGTACCGGCTCGCGGCGCGCGGTGCCCGGCGCGCGTACGCTGAACTGCGCCGCACCGGGCGACTGCCGCGCGAACTCAAGCGCGGGGCGCGGGCAGTGGCACCGGCCCTGAAGAAGGGCGTGCGCAGCAGCGCCCGGTTCACCGCGTACAACACCTTCCGCCGGATGCCGCTCAACCCGGACCTGGCCGTGTACGCCGCGTACTGGCACCGGGGGTACGCGTGCAGCCCGGCCGCGATCTACGAGAAGGCGAAGGAGCTCGCCCCCGGGATCCAGGGGGTCTGGGTGGTGGAGAACCGCACCCAGGCGGCGACGCTGCCGGACGGTGTGCCGTACGTGATCGTCAACACCCCGGCCTACCTGAAGACGATGGCCACGGCCAAGTACTTCGTGAACAACGTCAACTTCCCCCGGACCATGGTGAAGCGGCCCGGCACGGTGCACGTCCAGACGCAGCACGGCACGCCGCTGAAGGCGATGGGCATGGACCTCAGGGACCACCCGGTGGCCGCCGACGGGATGGACTTCGACCGGTTGCAGGAGGCCGTCGACCGCTGGGACTTCCTGGTCTCCTCCAACCCGCACACCAGCGAGCACTTCGCCCGCGCCTTCCCCGGCCGCTACGAGATGCTCGACACCGGCTACCCGCGCAACGACCGGCTGGCCGTGGCGACGCCGGACGAGGTGGCGGCGATGCGCGAGCGGTTCGGGCTGGCGCCGGGACGCACCGCCGTGCTGTACGCGCCCACCCACCGGGAGGCGCGCGGCGGTTACTTGCCGCTGCTGGACGTCCGGGAGCTGGCGCGGCGGCTGGGGCCGGAGTTCACCCTGCTGATCCGCACCCACTACTTCCACACCGGCGGGCCGGGCGACCTGACGCCGGACGAGGACGCGGCGGAGATCCTGGACGTGTCGGCGCACCCGACCGTGGAGGACCTCTACCTGGCGGCCGACGTCCTGGTGACGGACTACTCGTCGATGATGTTCGACTACGCCGTGCTGGACCGGCCGATCGTGATCTTCGCGCCGGACTGGGAGGAGTACAAGCGGGACCGGGGCGTCTACTTCGACCTGTTCGAGCAGCCGCCGGGCGCGCTGACGACGGAGCCGGAGGGGCTGGTGCGGGCACTGCTGGCCGGTGATCCGGAGCCGGCGGCGCGGGCCGACTTCCGCAAGCGGTTCTGCCCGTGGGACGACGGCGGGGCGGCGGAGCGCGTGGTCCGCCGGGTGTTCCCGACCACCGGCTGAGGCCTGCGGCGGGCCGAGGACGGGCCGAGGGCAGGACGTGGAACACGACGACGGGGCCCCGGAATCGCTCCGGGGCCCCGTCCGGGCCCGACCGGCCCTGCCGTCGTCAGCCCTGGCGCGCGGCCAGGAACTCCTCGAAGGTCAGCTCGCCGTCGTGGTCGGTGTCCATCTGCTTGATGATGGCCTCGGCCACGGCGATCGAGGTGGTGAGGTCGCCGAGCTCGCGCGCGACCACGGCGTACTCGGCGGCGGTGATGCGGCCGTTGCCGTTCACGTCGTACTTGTCGAACGCCGCGCGGATGTCGTCGACGTCTGCCATGGGGACCCTCCTGGGGCTGATCAGCTGCTGATGTGCATTTCCGACGGCGGTACCCTACCCGCCCGTGGTGAGCGCCACGGCGGCCGGGAGTGGACGGGCTCGGGGGTGGGTGTCGTAGTCTGCGGGTCTGATCCCGGCCCGGCCGGGGGACCGAACGCCGCTCGCAGTACCCCAGGCCCGGGCACCTCTCGGGCGTGCTCGTCCAGGGAGGGACCATGCTCGATCTCGCCACCAGGCTGGTGCTGAAACCGCTCGCCCGGGGGATCTGGCGTCCCACCATCGAGGGAATCGAGAACGTGCCGCGCAAGGGCGGCGTCATCCTCGCCAGCAACCACCTGTCGTTCATCGACAGCGTGGTGATCCCGCTGACCGCGCCGCGCCGCGTCCACTTCCTGGCCAAGGCCGAGTACTTCACCGGCAGCGGCCTCAAGGGGGCGCTGTCCCGCGGCTTCTTCGAGGGGATCGGCGCGGTGCCCGTCGAGCGCGGCACCTACCGCTCCGCGCAGGCCTCGCTGGAGCGGGCGCTGGAGATCCTGGAGGACGGCAAGGCCTTCGGCATCTACCCCGAGGGCACCCGTTCGCTGGACGGCCGGCTCTACCGCGGCAAGACCGGCGTGGCCTGGCTCGCCCTGACCGCCGGCGTCCCGGTGGTGCCGGTGGCGCTGGAGGGGCCCGACCAGATCCTCCCGATCGGCAAGCGGCTGCCGCGCGTCAAGAAGGTGACGGTCCGTTTCGGCGAGCCGCTGCACTTCGACGAGCTGCACGGCCAGGCGCGTTCGCTCAAGGCCCGCCGCCGGGTCACGGACGAGGTGATGGCGGCGATCCAGCAGCTGTCGGGCCAGGAGTTCGTGGAGACGTACAACGAGGTCCCCAAGGCGGCCTGACGCCGGAGGCCGGACGGGCGTGGCGCGGCACCGGGCGTCCTGCGGCAAGCTCCGTAGCGGCAGCCCCCGTAGCCGCAGCGCCCCTGGCCGCGGCGCTCCGTAGCAGCACCGCGGGCGGCAGCACCCCGTGCCGGCGCCCCGCGGCCGCCGCTCGTCAGGGCGCGACGGCCGCGACCGGGGACTCCCGGCGGAGCAGCGCGGCGTAGCGACCGTCCGCGGCCAGCAGTTGCTCGTGGGTGCCGAGTTCGGCGACCTCGCCGCGTTCCAGGACGGCGATCTGATCGGCCGCCCGCACGGTGGAGAGCCGGTGCGCGACGGTGATGGTGGTGCGGCCCTCGGCGAGGGTGTCGATGGCCTCCTGGACGGCGCGTTCGGTGCTGTTGTCCAGGGCGCTGGTGGCCTCGTCGAGGATCAGCACCGGCGGGTTGCGCAGGATGGTGCGGGCCAGCGCGAGGCGCTGCTTCTCCCCTCCCGAGAAGCGGTAGCCGCGCTCGCCGACCAGGGTGTCGTAGCCGTCCGGCAGCGCGGCGACCGTGTCGTGGATCCGCGCCGCCCGGGCCGCGGTGACGAGTTCCTCGTCGGTGGCGTCCGGCTTGGCGAAGCGCAGGTTGTCGGCGACCGAGGCGTGGAAGAGGTAGGTCTCCTGGGAGACCACGCCCACCGCCCGGGCCAGCGTGTCGAAGGACAGCTCGCGGACGTCGACGCCGTCGATGGTGACCCGGCCGCCGGTGACGTCGTAGAGCCGGGGCACGAGGTAGCTGAGCGTGGTCTTGCCGGAGCCGGTCGCGCCGACCACCGCGAGCGAACCGCCGGCGGGGATCCGCAGGTCGACCCCGCCGAGGGTGGGCCGCTCCTGCGCCGGGTCGTAGCGGAAGTCCACGCCCTCGAAGCGGACCTCGCCGCGGATCTCCGTCAGGGTGACGGGGTGCTCGGGCTCGTCGATCTCCACGGTCAGGTCGAGGTACTCGAAGATCCGCTGGAACAGCGCGAGCGAGGTCTGCACCTGGACCCCGGTGGAGAGCAGGCTGACGGTCGGGCGGAACAGGCCCTGCTGGAGCGAGACGAAGGCGACCAGGGTGCCGACCGAGACGATCGGCGCACCGCCGGCCGCGGTCATCCCGGCCGCCCAGTAGATCACCGCGGGCATGGCGGCCATCACGATCTGGATGGTGTTCATCCGCCAGCGGCCGGCCATCGAGGCACGCACCTCCAGGTCGGCGAGCCGGTCGGACTGGCCGGTGAACTCGCGGGAGAGCGAGTCGGAGCGGCCCATGGTGCGGCCGAGCAGGATGCCGCTGACCGAGAGCGACTCCTGCACCGCCGAGCTCATCGCGGCGAGCTGCTTCTGGCGCTCACCGGTGATCTTCTTGCGTTCGTTGCCGACCCGGCGGCTGATCCAGACGAACAGCGGCAGGAGCAGCAGCGAGACGACGGTGAGCCGCCAGTCCAGCGCCACCATGGCGACCACCGAGGCGACCACGGCGGTGAAGTTGGAGACCAGCGAGGTGGCGGTGGAGGTCACCGTGGACTGCATGCCACCGATGTCGTTGGCGATCCTGGACTGCACCTCGCCGGTGCGGGTGCGGGTGAAGAAGGCCAGCGACATCCGCTGGAGGTGGCGGTAGACGGCGGTCCGCAGGTCGTGCATGACCCGCTGGCCGACGGTGGTGGAGATCAGCGTCTGCAGCACGCTGAAGACGCTGTTGACCACGGCGGTGGCGACCATGCCGAGCACCAGGACGGTCAGCAGTCCGGTGCGGCCCTGCGGGATCGCGGTGTCCAGCACGGCGCGGAGCAGGAACGGCGTGGTCACCGAGACCACGGCGGAGGCGGCCACCAGCAGGCCGACGACGGTCAGGCGGCCGGAGTAGGGGCGGAACAGGGCGAGTATCCGGCGCCACTGGGTCGGTGGGCGCGGGTCGTTCTCGGCCTGGACGGGCGGGGTCCACTGGATGCCTTCGGGGCGCACGGTAGGGCAGCCTCCCTCGGACGGCCGGGTGGGCGCGGCGCACGGGGGCGCGCGCCGACGGCGGGTGGGCGGTCGGGCGGCCGCCAGCATAACGAGAGAGGCTCATAGTTAGCAAAGCTAATAGTGAGACGGCCTCCGCTGTGCTGGATCGGCCTGCCTGACCGCCACCCCCTCCCGGCCCCGCCGCGCGGTGCGGTGCAGTGCGGTGCAGTGCCGCTCGGTGGCGTGCCGTGCCGTTCGGTGCCGTGCCGTGCGGTACGGCGCCTCGGGGTCAGTTGGTGCGGTACGTCCGGGCCGCCTTGGAGGACACGCCGCCGAGCTTGCCCGACGGCAGCACCCGGGCGATCGCCACCGCCGCCTTGTACCGCTTGCTCGGCACCGACACCGAACGCCCACGGGCCAGGTCGCGCATGGCCTCCTCGACCACGCGCTCGGCCGACAGCCAGCCCCAGGCCGGGATGTTGTCCGTCCCCATCCCGGCCCGCTCGTGGAACTCGGTGCGCGTGAAGCCCGGACAGAGCGCCATCAGCCGCACCCCGGTGCCGCCGAGGTCGCGCATCACCCCCTGGGTGAAGCTCACCACCCAGGCCTTGCTCGCCCCGTAGGTGCCGCGCGGCAGGAAGGCCGCCACGGAGGCGACGTTGACGACGGCGCCGCGCCCGCGCTCGCGCATCCCCGGCAGGGCGGCGGTGGTCAGCCGCAGCACCGCCTCGATGTGCACCTTCAGCATGTCCAGCTCGTCCTGCAGCGGCACGGTGGAGAACGCGCCCCGGTTGCCGAAGCCGGCGTTGTTCACCAGCAGGTCCACCGGGCGGTCACCGTCGGACAGCCGGGCCTCGACGTCCGCGATGCCCCGGTCGGTGGCGAGGTCCGCGGTGAGCACCTCGACCTCCACGTCGAACTTCCCCCGCAGGTCCGCGGCGGAATTCTCCAGCCGCCCGGTGTCCCGGGCCACCAGGACGAGCCGGTAGCCGCTCCGTGCGAGCCGACGGGCGAAGGCGGCTCCGATGCCGGCGGTCGCGCCGGTGATCAAGGCAGTGGTCATGCAGCGACCGTACCTACTCCTGAGTACCGACGACAGCGCTGCGCGGCAGAGCGGTACCTCTTCGTGACGACCGTCACGGAGCGTACTGCACTGGCGCCGGACGGTTCGTGCTCGTATCGTCGATGAAGGGGGCATCGCCGGGCCTGGCGATGGAACTTCGATGAGGAGGCACCCGATGCTTGCTCAGACCACCCGAACCACGCGGTCGACGCTCGCCACGCAGGCCGAGATCGACGCGCTCGGCACGTTGATGACGGAGGACGAGGCGGCTGTCAGCGACGCGCCCACGTACCGTCCGGAAGCCGCCGCGCTGCTGCTGCTGGCAGGCGCGCTGCTGCTGTCCCCGAAGCCGCCGAAGGAGCGGACGCGGTAGTCGGAACCGACTGCACCGGGCGACGCGCGGGGTCCCGCCGCGCCACGACCCCGCGGCCCCGCCGCGGTCGTGAGCCCGGCGGCCGGGGCCGAGGGCCGCAGTCGGCCCGGACCCCGGCGGAGCCGCCGCGCCGACGCGCAGCGGCCCCGTGACACCGCGAATCCCCCTCCAAGGAGAAGCACGCAACCATGCCGACCGCCGATCTCTCGCTCCGCGACGAATACGCCGCAGCGGTGGAGCGGCTGGCGGGCCGCACCCTCGACGCCCTCCGGGGAGTCGGGGGTGCGGTCGCGCCCGCGCCCACCTTCCCCGACACCGGCCCCGTGCCGCGTCCGCTCCTCGCCGCCGCCCGGGTGCTCGGGCCGGACGTGCTCGCACCACAGGCCCTGGGTGCCACCGAGGCCGACGAGCAGGCCGTCCTGCTGCTGGCCGAGGCCCACCGGGCCTTCCCGCCCTCCGCCTTCCCGACGCCCGCGCCTCCGACGCCCCAGCCTCCGACCCCCGGCCACGCCACCGGCGCCGGCGTCGACAGCGCCACCGGACGCGCCGCCGACGCCGCCCTGGTCACCGCGTGGCGGGACTGGGCCACCGCGGTGCTGCTCGCCCGGGCCCTCGGGCCGGCCGCCGACGCGCTGCTCCCCGGGCCGGACGGCGGACCGGACCACCACGCCCCGCAGCCCGGTCACGCCCCGCGGCCTGAGCCGTACGCCTGGCAGGCCTGGTCCGTGCGGATGGCCCAGCTGTCCGCCCTCGCCCTCCCCGGCCTCGACGGGCCCGTCCACGACGCCGCCCGCGAGCACAGCCTCGACCTGGCCCGCGGCGCCGTCCGCTCCGTGCTGCGCTGCGACCAGCGCGTCGCCGCCCGCCTGACCCGGTGGCTCGCCTGGCTCGCCGCCGACGGCCGCGAACTGCCCCTGGAGGTCGAGCCCATGCTGGACCGGATCCGGGCCGTCGGCGACGGCAGCGCCCGCACCGCGCTCGAACTCGCCGTCGCGGAACGCCTGCTCATCGGAGGAACGGCATGACCGACCATCAGGTCCTGGCGAGTGCACAGGAGTTGGGATCACGAGCCATGGGATGGCTGCACTCCTGCCACCAACGCGGCTTCGGCCGGCTCCCCGACGACGTCACCATCGACCTCGCCGACCCGAACAACGCCTACAAGCCGCTCGCCGAGTCCGCGCTGGCCGCGTCGCTCGTCCTGCGCGACGGCGTCACCGGCCCGCACGACGCCCGGATCGCCCGCGAGCTCCTGGACTTCGGCTGGTCCCAACTGCGGGAGGGCAACCTCCTGTACGAGCGGCTGCTGCGCTATCCGGTGATGACGGACCCGCTGGAGACCTACGTCCACTTCGCGCGTGCCGGATACCGGCACGCCCCGCTGGAGGAGTTGCTGGAGTCGCTCGCGAAGGTCCGCGGGATCCAGGCCATCGAGATGATGCCCAACCGGCGACTCGCCCTCGCCAACGCGCGCCGGGTGATCGGACTGCACCACCAGCCCGACGACTGGCCGGCCCTGACCGCCCGGACCTGGCTCGGCGCCACCCCCGAACCCTGGGCGATCGACTGGCTGACCGGCTACCACATCACCCACGCCGTGTTCCACCTCACCGACTGGGGCGCCCGGCCCGAGGACATGCCCGAGCCGATGCGCGACTACGTCCGCACCTGGCTGCCGGTCTGGGTCGACACCTGGCTGGAGGTCGGCCAGTGGGACCTCGTCGGCGAACTGCTCGTGGTCGACTCGTGCATCGGGGAGCCGGTCACCGGGATGCAGGGCTGGGAGGCGCTCGCCGCGATCCAGCGCGAGGACGGCCTGATCCCCCGGGAGAGCGCGGAACCCGTCTCGGACGACCCCGAGCAGGCGTTCCGCGACCACGAGCACACGGCCGTCGTCGCGGTCGTCGCGGGCACCGTCACCCTCTCGCGCGCGCTCGGCGGCGCGGCGGTCCCGGCGTGAGCGCGCGATGAGCACGACGACGGCGGGGAGTTCGGGGGCCAGGGGTTCAGGGGCCGGGGGTACAGGGGCCGGGCAGTCAGGGACGGAGGGTGCGGAGGTGGTGGCCGGAGGGGCGGTGGACACCGGAGCCGGCACCCGTGGCCCCGGCCAGGAGTCCCTCGCCGGACTCGTCGAGGCCGCCGGACCGCACGCCACCGCCGTCACCCTCGCGGTGGCGGTCGGCGACCGGACCGCCGTCCACTGCCACGGCCGGACCGCCCTCGACGGCGAGCCCTGCACACCCGACACCGTCCACGAACTCGGCTCCGTCAGCAAGACGTTCACCGCCCTGCTGCTGGCCGAGCTAGCGGCCCGCGGCGAACTCTCCACGGACGATCCGGTCCAGCGGCACCTCCCGGTCGGCTGGCGGCCCCCGGACGTCCGGCGGGACGGCCCGATCCGGCTGATCCACCTGGCCACCCACACCTCCGGCCTGCCACGGCTGCCGCCGGGCCTGCTCACGAGCGCCGTCCCCGCCTGGTTCACCAACCCGTACGGCGGCTACGACGAACAGCGGGTCCGCGCCGGGATCGCCGCAACCACCGTGCGCCACGCGCCCGGTGCGCGGTACCGGTACTCCAACTTCGGCATGGGCCTGCTCGGTCGGCTGCTCGCCGAGGCGGGCCACAGCCCCGGGTACGCCGAGCTGCTCGCCGAGAGAATAGGCCGGCCGCTCGGGCTGCGCACCCTCACCTGCTCCCCCGACGCGCCGAACCTCGCGACCGGCTACCACCGCGGGCAGCCGCTCCCGCCCTGGCGCATCCCCGGCCTCCCGGGGGCGGGCGCCGTGCGGGCCGGGAGCGCGGACCTGCTGCGTTTCCTCCGCGCCCATTTGGACCCGGGCGACGGCCCGCTCGGGGCCGCGCTCCGGGACGTGCAGCGCCCCCGGTTGCGGCTGCCGCGCTCGGGCGACCAGATCTGTCTGGTCTGGAACCACCGCCGCACGGCGGACGGCCGCGACCTCTTCTTCCACTCCGGCGGCACCCGCGGGTTCACCGTCCTCGTCGGCTTCTGCCCGCAGACCGCCACCGCCGTCGCCGCCCTCACCAATACCGGGCCGACGGTGACCTCCCGTTTCACCCAGACCGCCTACGACACCTTCAAGCAGCTCGCACGGGTGGAAGAGGGGCGGTAGAGAGCGGGGCGGCGGGAGGAACGCACGCGTGGTGGGCAGGGGCGGCTGACAGATGACAGCTGACAGATTTCAAAATCTGTCAGCTGTCATCTGTTATCTGATATCTGTCAATTGTCAGCTGTCAGCCGTCGACGGCCGACCGCCACCCGCCGCCCGTCGTCCTCCGTCCCTCAGTGCTGCTCGGACCGCGCGGCGGTGTCTGCGGCGCCGCCGGCGCCGACCGGGCGGAGGCGGGTGGCCGCGGTGGCCGCGAGCTGGGGCGCGAGCTTGGCCACGTCGCGGGAGCCGACGGCGGCGATCAGCGACGGCAGGACCCAGCGGACCGGCTGCATGCCGCGCAACCACGCCTGGGCGTAGACGTGCGCGGAGCGCCGGGCGATGCCGGCGACCAGGCGGTCCACCGCCGGCTCCAGCGGGTAGGTCTTGTTCGCCGGCCACGGCAGGCGGGACCGCATCTGCTTGAGCACCGCATCCTGGTCGGCGCCGCGCACCATGTCGGTGTCGGTCCAACTCAGGTACCCGACACCGACCTTCACGCCCTGGTGCGCGACCTCGGCGCGGATCGCGTGGGCGAAGGCCTCGACCCCGGACTTGCTCGCGCAGTACGCGCTCATCAGCGGCGCCGGGGTGAGCGCGGCCAGCGAGGCGATCTGCAGGAGGTAGCCGCGGCTCTCGGCGAGTGCGGGGAGGAAGGCCCGCGCCGTGGCCACACTGCCGAGCAGGTTGACCTCGATCACCCGGCTGAACGCCCGGTGGTCGCTGTCGAGCAGCGGGCCGCCGAGGGCGATGCCGGCGTTGGCGACGACGGTGTCGATCCGGCCGTAGTGCGCCTTGATCCGCTCGGCGAGCCCGGTGAGCGCCTCGACGTCGGTGACGTCGGCCTCCCACACGGTGGCGTCCGGGCCGCACTGCGCGGCGACGGCCTTCAGCTCCTCCGGCTCCAGGCCGACCAGCGCGACCTTGGCACCGCGCCGGGCGAGGTTGCGCGCCAGGGCGGCGCCGACGCCGCGCGCGGCTCCGGTGACGACGGCGACCTGGGCGGAGAGCGGCGGGGTGGTGGTCATGCGACGGCGGTCCTCTCTGAGTCGGTGCTGGAGGAGGCGGTGCTGGAGGAGGCGGTGGTAGAGGGGTCGACAATGGACGAGCCGGCACTCGGGCCCACGAGGTGGGCGGTGGCCATCCGGTCGATCTCGGCGGCGATCTCGGCCGGCCGCTCGAGCGGCGACATGTGGCCGACCCCGGGCAGCAGGAGCAGCCCCTGCGGGTCGGCGAGCGCCGCGACCATGAGGTGCGCGTGCGCGGGCGGCGTCAGCCGGTCCTCGGCGCCGACCACGACGGACGTCGGAACGGTGAGACGGGCCAGCCCCGGGCGGACGTCCAAGCGGTCCAGCACCCGGGCCCAGTTGGCCCGGACACCGGTCGGGCAGGCGTGCACCATCCGGACCGCCACCTCGGTGCGCTCGGCGGGCGAACTCGATCCCATGATCGCGTACTTGAGCCCGGCCCGGGTGACCGGACCGACCGGTCCGAGCGGCAGCCGGGACCGCAGGATCTGCCGGTGCAGGAAGCGGCGCAGCTTCGGGGAGCGCACGGCGGCCGGGACCACCCGCACCTCGGCGGTGAGGTCGGCCGGTCCGGTGGAGATCAGCACGGCGGCCGCCGTGCGCTCGGCGACCTCGGGGCGGGCGCCGCCGGCCATGACGGTCATACCGCCCATGCTGTGGCCCGCCAGGACGGCCCGCCCGCCCGCCGGGACCACCCGGGTGACCACCGCGGAGAGGTCCTCGGCCAACGCCCGGGTGGAGTAACGGGCCCGGCTCGGCGGGATCTCGCTGCGCCCGTGGCCGCGCTGGTCGTACACCACCACCCGGTACCGGTCGGCGAGCCGGTGGATCACCGGCGCCCAGAAGCGGGTCGAGCAGGTCCAGCCGTGCGCGAGGACGACGGTCGGCGCCCCCGGCTGTCCGTGCACCTCGACGTGCAGCCGGGTGCCGTCGGCCGAGTGGACGGCCAACTCCTCGGTGGGGACGGGCTGGAGGCAGTCGGCGGGGATCGACGGGCGGCTCATACCCTGGCCTCCTCGGCCTCGGTGGTGGACGCGGACAGCGCGAGCCCGCTGCCCTGACGGAGAATCAGTTCGTACTCGGCGAGGTCGACCTTACGGGTGGCACGGCGGAACGAGGTGGTCGAACCGGGCCAGAGCACGGTGTTCTTGCCGCTCTTGTCCAGGTACCAGCTGCGGCAGCCGCCGGTGGTCCAGACGGTGCGGTCCATCCGGTGCTGGAGTTCGAGGTTCCAGCGGCGCTGCGCCCGGGCGGTGGGCTGCATCGCGGTCGCGCCGATCTCGTCGAGCCTGGTCAGCGCGTCGATCATGTAGTTGAGCTGGGACTCGATCATCAGGATCATCGAGCTGTTGCCGAGCCCGGTGTTGGGGCCGATGACGAAGAAGAAGTTCGGGAAGCCGTGCACGGTGGACCCACGCAGCGCCTCCATGCCCTCCTTCCACTCCTCGGCGAAGCTCGTGCCGTTGACCCCGAACACCCTGGACCCCATGGGCATGTCGGTGACGTGGAAGCCGGTGCCGAAGACGATCGCGTCCGCCTCGTGCTCGCTGCCGTCGGCGGCGACCAGGGTCGAGCCCCGCACCTCCCGCAGTCCGCCGGTGACCACCTCGGTGTTGGCGGCGGCGAGCGCCGGGTAGTAGGTGTTGCTGAGCAGGATGCGCTTGCAGCCGATCCGGTAGTCGGGCGTGAGCCGGGCGCGCAGGGCCGGGTCGGCGACACCGTCGGCGATGTGGCGTTCGGCGAGCCGTTGGACCAGCTTGAGCAGGCCGGGGCGCCGGACGAAGGCGTCCACTTGCAGCTCGCGCAGTGCGAACAGGGTGCCGCGGCGAAGCTTGGCGGTGACCGGGAAGCGGTCGTGCAGCCGCTTCTCCAGTTCGGTGATCGTCCGGTCGCGGCGCGGCAGGACCCAGGCCGGGGTGCGCTGGAAGACCGTCAGTTTGCCGACCTGCGGCTGGATCGCCGGGATGATCTGGGCGGCGGAGGCGCCGGTGCCGACCATGGCGACGCGCTGGCCCGCGAGGGAGTAGTCGTGGTCCCAGCGGGAGGAGTGGAACACCTTGCCGGGAAAGGTGTCCAGGCCTGGCAGGTCGGGGATCTGCGGGTCGGCGAGCGGTCCGGCGGCGGCGACGACGGCGTCGGCGGTCCAGCGGCCGGCCGTGGTGGTGATCCGCCAGCGGGTCCGCTCGACGTCCCAACGGGCCTCGGTGACTTCGGTGTTGAAGCGCAGGTGGGGCCGGAGTCCGAAGACGTCGGCGACCTTCTCCAGGTAGGCGCGGATGTCCGGCTGGCCGGAGAAGCTGCGCGGCCAGTCGGGGTTGGGGGCGAAGGAGAAGGAGTAGAGGTGCGAGGGGACGTCGCAGGCGCAGCCGGGGTAGCTGTTGTCGCGCCAGGTGCCGCCGACCGAGTCGGCGCGCTCCAGGACGACGAAGTCGGTGATGCCGGCGCGGCGCAGCCGGACTCCGGCGCCGAGGCCGCCGAAGCCCGAGCCGATGACGGCGACCCGGACGTGCGGGACCGCCGGTTCCTCGGCCGGGGCGACCGCCTCGGCCGACGCCCGGTCGGGGACCGTTCCCTCGGCAGCGGCCCGGTCGGAGGTCGCCCGACCGGAGGCGGCCTGGTCGGGGGCGGTGGCGTCGGACGCCCGGGGGCGGGGGCGCTTGGTGCTGGATGCCATGCGGCGTCCTCCTGGGGGTGGGGGACCGTGGGGCGCACGTCGCCGGTGCCCGGCGCGGCGCAGATCGCCAACCGTGCCAGCAATCACTGGCACGGTTGGCAGGTTAGCCCTTGTTGACACTTGATGGAAGAAGGCCGACCGACCCGATCGGACGAGGACCGGTCCTATGCTGAGCGCCGTGGACAAGGTCGAAGCTGCTGCCGAGGACGGACGACGCGAGTTCCGGGTGGAGGAACTGGCCGAAGCGGCCGGGATCACCACCCGCACCCTGCGCTTCTACCGGGAGCGGAAGCTGCTCCAGCCGCCCCGCAGGGAGGGCCGGATCGCCTGGTACGGCGAGGCCCACCTGGCCCGGCTGCGGATGATCGCCGAACTGCTGGAACGCGGCCACACCCTCGGCGGGATCGCCGAACTGATCGGCGCCGGCGAGAGCGGGCGGGACGTCGCCGAGCTGATCGGCCTGGAGGCGGCGATCGTCGCGCCCTGGTCCGACGAGACCGCCGTCCACCTCGGCTGGGACGAACTGAAGGCGGCGTTCGGTGACCAGCTCACCGAGGAGAACACCGCCGAGTCCATCGACCAGGGCTTCATCACGGTCGAGGACGACGGGATCACGCACGTCAGCCGTCGACTGATGGATACCACGACGGCGCTGGTCGCGGAGGGCGTCCCGCTCTCGGCCGTCCTGGAGGCGAGCCGACGGACCCAGGAGCACGTCACCGCGATCGCCGAGATCTACACCGCCCTGGTGCGCGAGCACCTGCTCGGCGCACTGGCCGCCGAGGGGCCCCTGGCACCCGGCGAGGCCACCCGGCTGACCGACCAGATCCTCCGGATCCGCCCGCTCGCCCGTACGGTCACGGACGCCCAGTTCGCGCTCGCCATGGACCGCCGGGTGCACGCCGAGTACGACGAGCTGCTCCGGCAGCGCCTGGAGCACCGGGAGACCGACTGACGCCCGGTGGGCGTCAGTCGCCGCCGCTCGATGGGCGGCGGGCCGGTGGGCGGTCACGCCAGGCTGACAACTGACAGATGACAGATATTGAAATCTGTCATCTGTTATCTGTCAGTTGTCAGTTGTCAGCCGCCTCCCGTTCGGGCGCCGTCGGCCCGCCCCGCCCGCAGGCGTAACGATCCGCGCCACCGGGCAGGGATGAGCCGCCTCGCCGTCTGCTGCCGGAACGGAGTCGCCCGATGCCCGACGCTCCCGTCCATCCCCTCCCGCTCCCCCTCCCCGCTGCACTCCCCCTGACCCGCCGCAGGCTGTTCGCGCTGACCGTCGGACTGGCCTCCGGCCTCGCGCTGACCGCCTGCGGATCCGACGGCCCCGCGAAGGCGGGCGGGTCGAACGCGACGAGCGGGTCGGACGCCACGGGCGGATCGGCGGGTGCCTCCCGCGTGGTCAGGCACGCGCGCGGCGAGAGCACCGTCCCGGCGCGGGCCGGCCGGGTCGTCGTCCTCGACACCGACGCCCTGGACTCGGCCGTCACCCTGGGCCTCACGCCGGTCGGCGCCACCACCGTCGCCGCCGGGGCGCCGTTCTCCGCCTACCTCCCCGCCGAACGCCTCGCCGGGGTCAAGGCCGTGGGAGTCATCGGCTCGCCCCAGCTGGAGGCGATCGCCGAGCTCCGCCCCGACGTCATCCTCGGCAACCAGGTCCGCGACGACAAGCGCTACGACGAGCTGTCCAAGATCGCGCCGACCGTGTTGAGCCGGACCACCGGCCCGGCCTGGAAGGAGAACGTCCGGCTGCACGCCGAGGCCCTCGGGCGCCAGGCGGAGGCGACCGCCGCCGAGCAGGCGTACCGGGCGAAGGCGGCCGAGCTGGTCGCCGCGCTCGGCGGGCCGGAGAAGGCGGCCGCGCTCAAGGTCGAGATGGCCCGCTTCCTCGCCGGGGCGCCCACCCGCCTGTACCTCAACGACACCTTCGTCGGCTCAATCCTCACCGACCTGGGCCTCGGCCGCCCCGCCAACCAGAACAAGTCCGGCTTCGCGCTGGAGATCAGCCCCGAGCAGGTCGACCAGGCCGCGGCCGACGTCATCTTCTACTCGGTCTACGGTGACGCGGCCAAGTCCGACCACGCGAAGATCGTCGGCGGCACGCTGTGGAACACCCTCGACGCCGTCCGCAACGGCAAGGTGCACCAGGTCGACGACAACCTCTGGATGCTCGGCATCGGGTACACCGGTGCGGGTCTGATCCTCGACCAGATGCGTCGCGACCTCGTGGGCTGACACACACCCGCCCGGGCCCGTCGGTGCGCCGGCCGGCGGACCGCGCGGGCGTCGAACCCCAAGAGCGTCCCAAGGGCGGGCGGCCCGACGGGGAGCCCGCGCGCACTCCCGGTGAAGAAATCGCGGGGCCGGTGCCGGACCCCGGACACGGGCGGTCCCCCGCCGACGGCAGGCACTAGGCTCTCCGCTCGGCGCCGCGCCGACCACAGCGCGGTGCCGACGGACCCGGGCCGGCGGACGGCCCGCAGCACGGGGGGATCGACGAACATGAGCGACGGAACAGTGCCCGGCGCGGCCGGCGGCACCATCGGCGGCACGGGCCCTGGCGGGTCGGCCGGCTCGGACGGATACCACGTCAACGTGGGCGGCCTGAACGGCGTCACCGAGCAGCTGGGCCGGACGGCCACCGACATCGCCGAGGCCAGGACGGCGTACGCGGGCTCGGTCTGCTACGCGTCGACCGCCTTCGGCGAGTTCGGCGTCGACCGGGCCTGGTCGTCCTTCGACAACGCCTGGTCGAAGGAGATCGGGGTGACCCAGCGCGCGCTGGAGGAGCTGTCGCAGAAGATGGCGACCACCACCGCGAACTACCGCAACACCGAGCACGCCGTCGCCTCCGGCCTGGTGCCCGCGGGCGGCGGCCGGTGAGCAAGGTCAAGGATCTGGAGCACGCGCAGCACAGCATCGAGCAGTTCACCTTCATGCTGCCCAACCTGCACCTGCTGCAGGGCATCGAGGAGGCGCTCGCCGTCCCGGAGCCGGTCGGCGACCCGGCGGCGGTCCGGGCGCGGGCACAGGACTACGCGAAGGCGGCGACCTCCTTCGCCAAGGCCACCACCGACCTGTCCGGTGTGGCGACCAACCAGTTGCCCGCGGTGTGGACGGGTTCGGTCGCCGAGCACGCGACCCAGGCGGTGCACGCGATGTCGGCGGAGACCACCACCTCGAAGGACACCCTCACCGAGGCCGCGAAGGTGCTCGACGCCTGGGCCAACGACCTGCAGTGGGCGAAGTCCACCGACGCCCAGGGCCGGCAGCAGCTGCACGACGCCGGTGAGCGGGCCCGGCGCGACCCGGGCGGCTTCGACCAGGGCGCCCGGGAGACGGCCCTGGCCGGGGTCGGCACCCGGCTCGCGGCCGCGCGCCGCGCCGAGAGCTGCGGCACCGGCACCGCCAGCCGGCTCAACCAGCTGGCGTCCAAGGCGCGCGCGGCACGGGCCGGCGACGGCTCGATCGACCCGCTGGCCGCGGTGGTCCTGGCCACCGAGAAGAACCCCGGCGCGGGCGAGGACGGCGACTACATCCTCACCCCCAACCAGCTCGACCGGGCGAACCAGGTGCTCGGGGTGATGACCGGCAGCGACCAGACGGCGTTCCGCGCACTGCTCTCCGGCGCCAAGTCCCCCGAGGAGGCGGCCTACCTGTAGAAGGCGCTGGCGGCCGGGCACTCGGTGGCGGACATCCAGCGGTTCGACGCGCAGATCCACCCGCACGGCGACGATCCGACCTGGCTCGCCCAGCACCTCGTCCCGGCGACGTCCACCGACGACACCCGGCGCGAGTCCTCCGACAACATCGACGTCACCTACCAGGGCCAGCAGGTGAACATCGACGGCTACGGCGTCTACTCTCAGCGCAATGTGAGCGACTGCGTCGCCGCCTCCACCGTCATCGCGCAGGCGAAGCTGGACCCGCTGCTGATGTTCCAGCTGACCACCGGCGGCACGCCCGACGTGCCCGGCGCGGACTCGCCGCAGAACTTCGAGCAGCGCCTCCAGGAGGTCTATCTCGGCGAGTACAAGGACGGCCAGCGGGTCGACGGCAACAAGAAGGTCTACCCGCAGGTGGACGCCGGGCTGGGCGCCAAGGCCCAGACCTACCTCGCCGACAAGGACCTCGGCCGGGCGACCGGGGCCGACTACGAGCATGTCGACCTGGAGAACGACGAGGACCGGCGCAAGGCGCTGACCCGGATCGAGAAGTCGGTCGACGAGGGCCTGCCGGTGCCGATCACCGTGCGCAACGAGGACTCCGGCCACCAGATGATGATCATCGGGCGGGACGGGGACCGGCTCCAGATCTACAACCCCTGGGGCTTCACCTCCTGGGTGACGGAGGAGCAGTTCGTCAACAGTCAGCTCGGCGGGCTCACCCCCGGCGAGCACCCGCTCAACAAGTCGACCGCCCTGGAGCTGCCGAAATGACCACCGTCCGGTCCGACGCCGAGCTGGCGGACCTCGACGTGCCCGCCGCCGTCACCCGTGGCCTGCTGCTGGCCGGCGGCCCGCGCCAGGCCCTGTTCACCGAGGCGGCCATCGCCGCCGCGCACCGTGCCGAGGCGGCGGGCGTCGGCCCGTACCCGCTGGGCTTCCTGGCCCGGCACGTGCGGACGGCCGGATTCGAGGCCGCCCTCGCCCTGCCGGAGCCGGTGATCGGCGAGGCCGGCTCGACGCTGGTCCGCACCTGGTTGCGGGCCGCGGCGGCGACCGGCTCGGACGTGGCGCGCGAGCACCTGTTCGCACGCTGGCTGGCCGAGGTCGCGGCGCTGCTCGAACTGCGTCGCGACGCCCGCGCGGAGGGCTCGGCGTGAGGGGCGGGCGGACGGGCCGCACCGCGGCGGTCGCCGTCGCCGCCGTGCTGGCGGGCTCGGCGGCGTTGACGGGCTGTTCGTCGAGCGGCGCCGATGCCGACACGCCCCCCGCCGCGCTGCTGGCCCTGCCCGCCGACGCGGAGGCCGAGGCGGTGGGGGGCGGCAAGCAGCCGGCGTTCGAGCCGAGCGACGTCCATCTCGCCGTCGGCCGGTCGGTGGGCATGGACATCCGGGTCGCGCCGCTGCCGCACGGCTGGAGGCTCGCCGACGGCGGTGACACCGCGCTGCTGCACCGGGACGAAGACGCCGAGCAGAGCACCTGCCCGCCGAAGACGGCCGGCTGCGGCCACACCGTCCGGCAGAGCTGGACCGCCACCGCCGCCGGCAGCACCACGCTCTCCTGGCGCTATGTCGACTTCGCGACCTGCAAGGACGCGCAGAACCCCACCACCTGCAAGGTCCTGGCCAGTAAGGACGTCCGGGTCACCGTCGGTTGACGTCGCGCGGGCGCCGCCCCTCCCGCCCACCGGGCCCACCGGGTCCGGTGGGCCCGGTGGGCCCGGGACGCCCCGTCGGTCGGTCGAGCCCGAATCCGGGTGGGCACGAATCCGGGTGGGCACGAATCCGGGTGGGCACGAATCCGGGTGGGCACGACCCACCCCGGGCCTACGATCCGATCATGATCGAAGGTAAGGCAGTACGGCTGCGCGCCCTGCGCGCGGAGGACGCGGAGCACCAGCTCCGGTGGCGCAACGACCCGGAGGTGATCCGGCTGGCGGCGGCCGGCGACCCGCGCTTCGGCCCGACCACCGCCGAGGCGCTCGCGGACCGCTTCCATCGGATCCTGCGCCTCGACCCGCGCGAGAGCGGCGTGCTCGCCGTCGAGGAGAAGGCCGGCGGCCGCCCGATCGGCATGGTCGACTACCGGGACGTCGACCCCTACGAGGGGGTCGCCGAGGTCGGGATCTTCATCGGCGAGCGGGAGTTCTGGGACCACGGCTACGGCACGGAAGCCCTCGGCCTGCTGGTGGACCACCTCTTCGGTGCGTTCCCGCTGCACCGGCTGGAGCTGGACACCTGGAGCGGCAACACCCGCGCCGCCCGCGCGTTCACCCGGCTCGGCTTCCAGGAGGAGGGACGACGCAGGGACGCGGTGCTGCTGGGCGGCGCCCGCTACGACCGGCTGCTGTTCGGCCTGCTCCGCCGGGAGTGGGAGGCGCGCCGCCGGCTCGCGGCCGACGGCGGCCACCACGCCCCCGGCGCCGACGGCACCCCCACCGGTGCTCAGGAGACCCCCGGCGACGGTTCGGCCTCCTCCGACAGCCCGAAGGCGACCGTCAGATAGCTCTCCCCCGGCAGCCGGGGCGCCGTCCAGGACCGGTCCGCGAAGGAGTGCAGCCGCCCCTCGGTGAGTGCGAACCGGGGCAGGCCCACCCCGAAATCGGCGCCGAGCGCGGTCAACAGGTCGCCCTGCCCGCCGTCCGAGGCGTGCGGGCCGAAGTACCGGTCCGGGTCGAGGGCGGGCGGGACCGGCTCCGGGCCGGTGCGGGTGATCTCGGACCCGCGCACGGTGAAGCCGTACCGCTCGGCGCCGCCGTCCGCCACGCAGAGGTGGAAGAAGTGCTGCTGGGGCACGGCGAAGACGGCGAGCGCACGGCCACCCGTTCGGCCGGAGGCGGCCACGGCCGGCGCGGCGAGGTGCGGCGCCGGCCGGGAGGGCGTCTGCGGATCGAAGGCGAAGCTCCAGGCGCCGCCGCCGTCGGCACCCGCGTGACCGACCAGCGCCGGCCGGGGGTCCTCGGAGGAGACGACGCGCAGTCCCCCGCCCTCCTCCCCCGGCTCCCCGTTCCGGGCGCCCGGCCGGAACCGGACCGCGTCGGCCTCCCACCGGCTCGTCGGCGGGTCGAGCACCGCCCCCTCGGCGCCGAGGACCTCCGGCAGGCCGTCCGGCGCCACCCCCTCGACCAGCACGAAGCGGTACGACCCGAAGCCGCCGGAGCTCCTCGGGACCTCGGCCAGCCAGGCGAGTCCGTCCCCCGTGGCCGGCCCCTCGCCGACCTCCGCGACCGGTTCGGCAACGTCCGCCGGTTCCGCCCTGACCGCCAGTGACCTCGACACGGCGTCGCCGCGCGGTGTGGCCAGCAGGTCGCACCAGCGCTCCGGGGAGAGCAGCGGCCCGAGCAGCGGGTCCGCGAGCAGTCCGACGGGCGCGAGATGGTCCGGCCCCAACGGCGTCCACCTCGGGAACGCGGCGCGCAACGTCCGCCAGGCCGCGTCCGTCCCGCCCCAACGCGCCTGCTCGCGCGCCCGGTCGACGGCCGCCCCGAACGGGCCGGGGGCGGCGTACCGGTACCCGCCCGCACGGACCTGCCGGAGCACCTCGTCGGCCGCCGTCCGCAGCTCGCCGGGCTCCGTCCCCAGGCGGTGGCCCCACGTCGCCGCGTCCTGCCCGGACCGCACGTGCCGGGCCGCGAGCACCGGCACCACCTCAGTGAGGAAGAGCGGCTGGTGCGGCAGTTCTCCGAACGTCGGACCGGGCCACGCCGACCCGAACGGCCGCAACTGGTCGAACAGTCCGCGAGCGCGCGGCCTGCTGAAGGCGACGGCCTCGGCCAGCACCTCCTCCGCCCGCTCGTGCGCGCCGGCCAGGGCGTCCAGCCGGGCGGCCTCGACCCGCGCGTCCTGCTCACGGGTGGTGGCGTTGGCGAACTCCGCACCGTGCCGGCTCACGGCCAGGCTGTGGAACTCCCGGTGCATCGCCACCATGAACGCCCGGAAGGACGCGTACCGTTCGGGCGGCGCGGCACGCCACGAGGCGTAGCAGTACACCGCCCACTCGCCGTCCTCGTCCACGTCCCCCGGATCGAGCAGGACGAGCGTGAGGTCGGACTCGACGTCGAGTTGCAGGGCCCGCTCCCACATCCCCGCCAGCTCGCCCTCGTCGAAGTACTCGGCGACCCCCCAGGCGTCCCGGTGCCACCGGGCTCCCGCCGTCCCCGCCAGCCGGTGGACGAATCCGCCCGCGTGCCGCCAGCCGTCGCTGACCGCCAGGAACTCCCGGTACGACGGCGGCAGCACGCAACCCAGCGCGGCCTCCGCCGCCGCGACCCGCGCCGGTGGGGCCGCGTCGAAGCCCAGCCAGCGGGCCCGCCACGCGTCCACGTCGTCCTCGCGCAGTTGCGCGGGATCGGTGCACGTGCCGGCCCAGTCCTCGCTCCAGCGGACGAGGAAGGAACGCCAGTCGAACGTCTGCTCCGTCATGGCGGTGATCCTTGCACGCACCACCGACAACGCCCGATTCGCCTGCTTGTCCGTCAGCTCTGCAGCAGCGGGGGGGTGGCAGCGGGACGCGGCAGTCGAGCGGGGCGCGGGTCCGGTGACGAGGCTCGCCACCGGACCCGGCCCGGGTCGGCCGCCGCCCGGCCGACCCGATCCGGAGCCTGTTCGGCTCGGGCCCCCACAGGACCGGGCTCTGACGGATCAGGCCCGGCCCGGATGCATCGGGCCCGGACGGATCAGGCCCGGACGGATCAGGCCCAGATGGAGAGGCGGGCCGTGAACGGGGCGGAGTCGAGGACGTCGCAGAAGTACGAGACTGCCTCACCACGGGCGACATAGGCCTTGCCCGCGGCGTGGCAGGCGGCGCCGCTCGGGTAGATGCCGACGTAGACGTAACCGGTGGTCCTGGTCGTGGAGGCCTGGGCGGCCGGGGCCGCCATCAGGCCGCCCGCCGCGAGCAGTCCGGCCAGAGCGACGGTGGAAACCGCCTTGCGCATTGCCATTCCGGTGCCTTTCTCTCTCCCGAACGAGCGCCGGGATCCGCGTCCCGGCGCTTCGGTGCGAGCGTCCACCACTCGCCGCTTACAGGGCAATGGTCGAGACCAATTCGGCAGGAAGCTGCCGAGGCCGAGGTGGGAGGCGTGGGCCGCGCGCCGTGGGGGCACAGGAGGTGCGTCAGGGGCCGCGAACCTCGCGCCCCACCGGGGTCCGCCAGGAGTCCTCGGTCTTCCTGCTGGGACGGTTGGTCGTGGGCACCCTGCGCCCCTCCGACGAGTCGTACGAGCCGGGCTGGTTCGCCCCGGCCGGGACCGACCGGCTCCCGATGGTGGCGAGCGCGCGCAAGCGCCCCACGGACGGGCGGGCCGGCGCCGATCCCGTGGTCCGCTGATCCCCGGTCACCTGCCCGGACGCGAGGTCTCCTCTAGGCTGGGCCGGTTGGTCCGCCGGTCCGTGCGGGGTCGACGGTTCATGACCGAGGGGGAGCTGGGTACGTGACGCTGCTGGACGACGATCCGCGCGAGATCGGCGGATACCGCTTGGAGGGCAGGCTGGGCGAGGGCGGGATGGGGGTCGTCTACCGGGCCCGCTCGGTGTCCGGGCGGCAGGTCGCGGTCAAGGTCATCCGCCCCGAACTGGCCGCCGGTGAGGACTTCCGGGTCCGGTTCCGGCAGGAGCTCGCCGCCGCCCGCCGGGTCAGCGGCGCCTTCACCGCGCCCGTCCTGGACGCCGACCCCGAGGCCGGGACGCCCTGGCTGGCCACGCTCTTCATCCCCGGACCGTCGCTCGCCCAGCGGATCGCGAGCCAGGGGCCGCTGCCGGCCGCGCAGGTCCGGCAGTTGGCGGCGGGCCTGGTCGAGGCGCTGCGCGACATCCACCGCGCCGGGCTGGTCCACCGGGACCTCAAGCCGGGCAACGTCCTGCTCGCCGAGGACGGCCCGCGCGTCATCGACTTCGGGATCGCCCGCGCGCTCGACGCGGCCCCGCTCACCAGCACCGGCGTGGTCGTCGGCACGCCACCGTTCATGGCACCCGAACAGTTCCGGCGCGGCACGGTCGGGCCGGCGACGGACGTGTTCGCGCTCGGCTCGGTGCTGGTGTACGCGGCCACCGGGCACGGCCCGTTCGACGGCGACACGGTGCACACGATCGGGTTCCGGGTGGTGTACGAGGCACCCGACCTGAGCGGTCTGCCCGCCGAACTGGTGCAGCTCGTCACCGGCTGCCTGGCCAAGGAGGCGATTCAACGACCCACGGTGGACCAGCTGTTGGCCGGCTTCGCGGGCGCCGCAGGCGGGCCGGGCCCGACGGCGACGGCGCCGCGCACGGTGATGGACGCGCCGGGGGCGGGTCCGGTGTCCGGCTTGGTGGCGGGCCTGGTGACCGGCCCCGTGGTGGTGCCGGAGCCGGACGCGCCGCCCGCCCCGGTCGCCACGCCGACCGCCACGACGCCCGCCGCCGCACCACCGAGCGCTGCGGAAACGGCGGGACCGGCAGCACCGTCAGCACCGGCGACGCCGACCGCACCGTCGTACCCGCCTCCGTTGCCCCCGCAGGAACCCCGGCCCCAGTCCTGGTCCCGGCCCCACACCGCCCCTCCCGGGCAGCGGCAACGCCGCCGGTGGCCCGCCGTGGCGATCGGCGCGACGGCGGTGGCCGCGGCGACCGCCGTCGTCCTGACACCGGTGCTCGACCGGTCCGACCCCGACCACGGGAAGCCCGGCGCGAAGGCGGGCTCGTCGGCCGCGGCGTCCACCTCCGGCACCGGTCCCGCCGCCGCCCCGGCCACCGCACCCGCCACCGGCCCGGCGCCGACGTCCGCCTCCCCCGGCGGGGCGGCCGTCACCTTCCCCTGCTCGCCCGGCGTGCCCCTGCGCTCCGGCGGCGGTACCTCACAGGGCACGGTGATGAAGCTCTGGTCCACCGACTACGTCAAGTCCTGCCCGGGTGCCGATGTCGCGTACGACGCCATCAGCGTCGGCGCCGGCTACCAGATGTTCCTCACCGGGGAGGCCGACTTCGCCGTCACCGACGCCGGCCTGACGCCCGAACAGGTCACCGCCTCGTCCGGCCGCTGCACGGGGGGCAAGGCCGTTCAACTCCCGCTGAGCGCACTGCCCGTCACCGTGGTCTACAAGGTCGCGGGCCTGGACTCGCTGGTCCTCGACGCCGCGACGCTCGCCGGGATCTTCCGGGGCCGGATCACCGCCTGGAACGACCCGCAGATCGCCGCGCTCAATCCGGGGACGGTCCTCCCGGCGGCGCCAGTCGCGCCGTTCGCGCCGTCCTCCGACTCGTCCACCACCCTCGCCCTCACCCAGTACCTCGCGGCCTCCGCGAAGGACGCCTGGCCGTTCCAGCCGGACCGGGGCTGGCCCAAGGGCGCCGCCGGACAGGCGACGGCCACCAAGGACCTCCCCACGGCGGTCGCCTCGACCAACGGATCGATCACCTTCCTCCCCGCGACCTCCGCCGCCCAGGGCGCCTCCGTCGCCCGCCTGACGACCGGCGCGGGCGGCGCCCCGGTCGCGCCGACGCCGGAGGCCGCGGGCAAGGCGCTGGAATCGGCCAAGGTCGTGGGCACCGGGGCCGACCTGGCCCTGGACGTCCACTCGGCGGCGCCGGTCGCGGACGCGTACCCGATCGTCCAGCTCGGCTCGGCCGTGGTGTGCGACCGGGGGAACAAGCCGGAGACGCTCCCCGCGCTCCGCTCCTTCCTCGCCTACGCGACGGGCCCGGAAGGGCAGCGGGCCGCGGCCTCGGGGAAGTACGGGGGTCTGCCCGCGACCCTCGCCGACCGCGTGCGCTCCTCACTGCGGGACCTCGGCTGAGCCCCTTGGCTCCTTGGCCGGGCGACCGCTCAGTGACGCTCGACAAGGAGTCGGGGGGTCGTGGAACGGCCGCCCCGCGTCAGGTCGGTGCACAGTCAGGCAGGCGAATGTCCAGCCCCGTTCCACACAAGCACAGTTGACCGTCCCACCGGCCGGAGGAGTGATCGGCAACACCCGGACCGGCTCCCCGCCGGTCTCGATCCGGTTCAGGCCCGCCACCTCCGACGAGCCTCGCCCGCGTCGACCCGGTGGCGAAACCCCTTCCCGAGAAACCCTGTTGCGGAGCGCCCGACGGGCGACACGCGGTCGCACCCGGCCGCCCGCGCCGGTCGTACGGAAGCGGTAGTCGGACAGTCGCCCGGTCGGCCCAGGCGCTTCCGCTCCTCACGTACGGGCGGGGCGCACCGAGGACCGACATCTGAGCGGAAGCGTCCGTTTCGGGGTCAACCAGGGGTAAAGTCAGCGAGCATGGTCGAATCGACGGTTCCGATCCTGCCCTGCCAGACCCTCCCACCGGTGCTCGAGTTCTACTCCGCGCTCGGCTTCGAAGTGACGCTCCATCAGAAAAGTCCCAACCCCTACGCGGTCGTTCAACGCGGCGGCATCCAGCTGCACTTCTTCGGCATGAAGCAGTACGACCCGGGCGCCTCCTACAGCACTTGCCTAGTCCGCACCGACGACGTGGACGCGCTGCACGTCGTGTTCCAGGACGGCCTGCGGTCCACCTACGGACGGGTACCGACCCGGGGCCTGCCCCGACTGGGGCCGGTCGGTGACACCTCGCACGGTGTGCGGCAGTTCCTGATGACCGACCCGGGCGGCAACTGCCTGCGGATCGTCCAGCCGATCCGCGCCGACCAGCGTCACCAGCCCGCTCCTGAGGAGCCGTTCGCGAAGGCGCTGCACCACGCGGCACTGTTCGCCGACTCCAAGGAGGACCCGGCGGCGGCCGCCCGGGTGCTGGACCGCGCGCTGGAGTCCCCGGACGGACCGCCCGCCCCGGCGCTGCTGTTCCGCATGCTGGCCCTGCGGGCCGACCTGGCGCAGCGGTTGGCGGACGGCCTGAGCGCCGAGGCCTACACCCGGCGGGCGGACGCCGTCGCCGCCGAACTCACCGCCGAAGAGCGGGAGTCGGTCCGGGACGAGTTGAAGCGCCTGGCCGATCTCCTCGTCTGACGGCAAGTCGGGCTGGGCGTGCGGGGCAGAGGTGGAGCGCCGGGTCAACCGATCGACCGACGCCGCAACGCCATCCACGCCGGCGGCTGACGGCTGACAACCGACGAACGACCGATGACGGATGACAGCTGACAGATTTCAAAATCTGTTATCTGTCATCTGTTATCTGTCAGCTGTCAGTCCCCGCTCGACCCCACGCACCCCGCAGCGCCGTTCAGGGTGCCCAGGCCCGGGCGCACAGCACCAGGCGGTAGCCGTCCGGGTCGGCCACGGTGACGCCGTACTCGTCCCAGTACGGGTTGTGGGAGGGGACCCGCATGCCGCCGGCGACCTCCAGACGCCGGACCAGCGCCTCGTCCACGGGCGCCCCGAGGTAGGCCACGAAGAGGTCGTCGACGGTGGGTCGCGGTTCGACCGGCCGCTCGGGGTCGTGGGTCAGCTCGAAGTGCCACCCGCCTCCGGACGGGCCGACCATGAGGAGGTCGTGCTCGCCGGGGACGCGTTCGGTGGTGCGCCAGAGGACGGCGAGGCCGAGGCCGTCGACGTAGAAGCGCTCGGCCGCCGCGAGGTCACGGGAGGGGCGCGCGATCCGCACGTGGATGGTGGAGTCGATCACGGCCACCGAGCCTACCCAGCCCCGCCCGCCGCCCGCCTGGCGGCCGCCAACCCGTCAGAGCCGCCGCAGCCGCTCCTCGTCACCGGTGCGCGGGCAGGTGACGCAGGCCCGGCCGGGCTCGATCGCGTAGTAGAGGCAGCAGCCGAGCCGCGTCCGGGTGTGGTGGGTGCGACCGTCCTCGCCGCACAGGACGCGGAAGTCCGCGGCACCGAGCAGTGGATCCGTGCGCCCCGGCAGGACCGCCGCGGCGGCCGCGACGGCGGCGTCCTCCCCCGTGCCCGTTCCGTCCCCGGCCCGCTCGTCCAGCTGCTTGCCGAGGTACCAGATCGCCGAGGCGAGGTCGTCGGTGACCATGCCCCACAGTGCCCGGGTGCCGCGCCGGGTGGGGGCGGCGAAGGCGGCGAGCAGCGGTTCGACGTGGGTGACGACCGCGGCGCGCAGCTCGGCGCGGAGTTCGTCCTCGCCGGGGAGCGCGACGTGTGCGCGGGGACGCAGTGCGAGATCGCCCGTGGGGGCGTGCACCCACAGATTCGCGCCATCGATCGTGGGGACGCGGCCGCCCAGCCGCCAGGGTCCGGCGATCAGCACGCAGACCGACCAGAGGTAGTGGTGCAGCAGCCGCGAGGCGGCGACGTGCGGGCGCGGCGCGGTGCCGTGTTCGGCGGCGACGGGGGCGATCCGCGCGGCCTCGCCGGCCAGCGCCTCGGCCAGTGCGGTCGGGTCGGTGGCCAGTTCGGTTGCGGAGTACCAGCCCGACGTCCGGGACGGGGCGGGTTCGTCGTCCGCGAGCAGTCGCACCCGGAGCACCGGACAGAGGTCCAGCAGCTGCCGGTAGTCGGCGTCCAGCGGGTTCGCGGTCCGCGGTGCAACGGACCCGGCGGCAGGCGCGGCGTCAGGCACTGCGTCAGGCACTGTGTCAGGCACGGCGGCGGGCAGGGGCGGACCCGAGAAGATCATCGGCACTCCCGAGATCGCGTTAGGTGAGGCTCACCTTATAGGCACTCACCGGCCGGTTCTCGCCACCCCCGTTCGATCGCCTTCCGACACACCCGGTACGGACCAATCCGTCCAGGACTTGACGGAATTAGGCATGCCTAACCTAATATTTCGCCACGTGTTGACCACCGATCCGCCGGCCCCCGTGACCCCGGCCCCCAGAGCCCGCTCAGCGGCCCGGCTCCCCCTGGTGCTGGCCGCCGGGCTCGGCCTCCTGGCGCTGTGCGCCGCGCTGAGCCTGGCGCTCGGCTCCCGCACGATCCCGCTCGAGACCGTCGTCGGCGCCCTGACGGGGAGCGAGCACGGCGGCGACGCCGACGTGGTGACCGGTCTCCGGCTGCCGCGGACGCTGATCGGCCTCGCCGTCGGGGCCGCGCTCGGTGTCGCCGGGGCGGTCGCGCAGGGCGTCACCCGCAACCCGCTGGCCTCGCCGATCACCCTCGGCATCAACGCCGGCGCGAGCTTCGCCGTGGTCGCCGCGATCTACACCTTCGAACTGACCCGCCCGCTCGAGTACGTGTGGTTCGCCTTCGCCGGCGCCGCGGTCGCCGCCGTCGCGGCGTACGCGATGTCCCGCCGCGGCGGGGACCTCGACCCGATCCGGCTGGCGCTCGGCGGCACCGTGCTCACCGTGGTGCTCACCTCGTGGACCTCCGCGCTGATGCTGGCCAGTCACCGCACCCTGGACGAGGCGCGGTTCTGGCTGGCCGGCTCGGTCGCCGGGCGGCACCTGGACACCCTCGTGCCCGTGCTGCCGTTCCTGGCGGTCGGTCTGATCGCCTCGTTCGCCGTCGCGCCGTCGCTCAACGCGCTCGCGCTCGGCGACGAGAGCGCCCAGTCGCTCGGGGTGCCGGTCGCCCGCATCCGGGTGGTCGGCGGCCTGGCCGTCGTCCTGCTCGCCGGCTCCGCGGTGGCCGTCGCCGGGCCGATCGCGTTCATCGGCCTGGCCGCCCCGCACCTGGTCCGCCCGTTCCTCGGCAACGACCACCGGCTGCTGCTGCCCGGCTGCCTGATCGTCGGTCCGTCGCTGCTGCTCGCCGCCGACGTGCTCGGCCGGGTGGTGGCCCGCCCGTCCGAGCTGGAGGTCGGCATCGTGACGGCGTTCCTCGGCGCGCCGCTGCTCGCCGTGCTGGCGAGGAAGGTGGCCCGGTGAGCGCCCCCACGGCCCTCGACCGGGCCCCCGGCGGCGCCTCCCCCGCCGCCGTCCCCGGCGCCCCGGGTGCGGGCACCTCCGCGGCCCGCCGGCGCGCCCGGACGGCCGCCTGGTCCGTCGTCGCCGCGGCGCTGCTCGTGCTGCTCACCGGGGTCGCGCTCGGCACCGGCCAGGTCCGGATGACGATCTGGGAGGCGCTGAGCGCGCTGGTGGGCTCCGGCGACTCCGGCAACGTGCTGGTGGTCCAGGAGTTCCGTGCCCCGCGGGTGGTCTCCGCGCTGATCGCGGGCGCCGGGCTGGCCGTGGCCGGCTCGATGCTCCAGCGGCTCTTCCGCAACCCGCTGGCCTCGCCCGACACCATCGGCGTCACCGGCGGCGCGTCCTTCGGTGCGGTCCTGATGCTCGCCTCCGGCGCCTCGCAGGAGCTCATCCCGCTGGCCGCGCTGGGCGGCGGCCTGCTGGCCGCGCTGCTGCTCGGCGGCTTCGCCTGGCGCTCGCGGATGGCCGTCACCCGGCTGGTCCTGGTCGGGCTCGCGGTGCAGCAGGGCCTGGCCGCCGCCGTCAATCTGATGATCGTGCGGTTCCCCGCCGAGCTGGCGTCCTCTGCGATGCAGTGGACCACCGGCTCGCTCTACGGGCGCAACTGGACCGAGGTCTGGATCGGCGGTTCCGCCATCGCGCTCACCACCGCCGCCGTGGTGCTCAGCCAGCGGCGGGTGGCCGTCCTCGACCTCGGCGACGACTCGGCGGGCGGACTGGGCCTCAACCCGCAGCGCGACCGCGTCCTGCTGCTCCTGCTCACCATCTCCCTGGCCTCGCTCGCCGCCGCGCTCACCGGGCCGGTCGCGTTCGTCGCGCTCGCCGTGCCGCACCTGGTCCGGCTGCTCGCCGGGCCGCCCACCCTCGGCACACTCGGCCTCACGGCGCTCACCGGCGCCCTGCTGCTGCTCTCCTCCGACCTCCTCGTGCTCCATGTGATCCCCGTCCACGGCCTGCCGGTCGGTGCCGTCACCGCCACGCTCGGCGCGCCCTGGCTCCTGGTGCTGATGATCCGCCAGGGCCGGCTTCCCCAGAGGAGCAGCTGATGACCCTCGACGTGACCACCCCCGACACCACCTCCGACGCCACCGCCGGTAGCACCACCGGCACCACCGCCGGTAGCACCACCGCCGCCGTCACCGGCGGGACGACGAACCGCCTCGCCGCCCACGGCCTCGGCCTGCGGTACGGCAGCCGGACCGTCGTGGACGGCCTCGACCTCGAACTCCCCGGGGGCGCCGTCACCGCCATCGTCGGCCCCAACGCCTGCGGCAAGTCCACCCTGCTGCGCGGCCTCGCCCGGCTGCTCGACCCGGCCGCCGGGAGCGTCACCCTGGACGGCTCCGACATCCACCGGATGCCGGCCCGGGCGCTCGCCAAGCGGATGGGCCTGCTGCCCCAGCAGCCCGTCACGCCCGAGGCGGTCACCGTCGAGTCGCTGGTCCGGCTGGGCCGGTTCCCGCACCAGCGGATGCTCACCCCGTGGTCCAAGGCCGACCAGGCCGCCGTCGAGGAGGCGCTGACCCGCACCGGCACGGCCGAGCTGCGCGACCAGCAGGTCGACCGGCTCTCCGGCGGCCAGCGCCAGCGTGCCTGGATCGCGCTGGCGCTCGCCCAGGACACCGATCTGCTGTTGCTCGACGAGCCGACCACCTTCCTCGACCTGCGCCACCAGCTGGACGTCCTCGACCTGGTCGCCGACCTGCACGCGGACGCCGGGCGGACGGTCGTCATGGTGCTGCACGACCTCGGGCAGGCCGCCCGGTACGCCGATCACCTGGTCGTCCTCAAGGACGGCCGGCTGGCGGCCTCCGGCGCGCCGGCCGAGGTCCTCACCGCCGAACTGGTGGAGAGCGTCTTCCAGGTGCCCTGCCAGGTCGTTCCCGACCCGGAGACCGGCACCCCGCTGGTCGTCCCCAAGGCCCGGTCCGCCCGGTCGAGACGGGCCGCCACGGACGGCTGAGACCCCGGCCGGTCCCGACCGGCCCACCCCGCCCGCGGTCCACCTCCGCAGATCCGTCACCCCGGACCCGTCGTCCTGCCCCGTCCAGCCGGACCCGCCGTCCCGGACCCGCCCCCGACTTCCGGCCGCCCGCCCCCTCGCGGGTCGTGCCGGCGCCCTGCCCTGCCCCGAACCAGAGACAAGGAACCCCCGCATGAACCGCTCCGTCCGCGCCCGCAGACTCCCCGTCGCTGTCCTGGCCGTCGCCCTCTCCACCACCCTGCTCGCCGCCTGCGGCAGCAACGGCGACGGCAAGGCCGCCGACGCCGCCAAGCCGGCCGGGGACGCCGCCTCGACCGCCGCCGGCGCGACCGCGACCTTCCCCCGCAGCGTCACCCACGCGGCGGGCACCGCCGAGATCAAGGCCCAGCCCAAGCGCGTCGTGGTCCTGGACAGCGGCGAGCTGGACGACGTCACCCTGCTCGGCATCACCCCGGTCGGCGCGGTCTCCCCGCACATGAAGACCGAGGGCGGGTTCCCGAACTACCTCAAGGACAAGATCAAGGACACCAAGGACGTCGGCCCGATGAACGAGCCGAACCTGGAGCTGATCGCCTCCCTGAAGCCCGACGTGATCCTCTCCTCGAAGGTCCGGCACGCCAAGGTCTACGACAAGCTCAACGCGATCGCCCCGACCGTGCTCGCCGAGACCACCGGCTTCCCGTGGAAGGCGAACCTCGCCCTCTACGCGCAGGCCCTCGGCAAGGAGGCGGAGGCCAAGAAGGCGCTCGCCGACTACGAGGCCCGCGCCGCCAAGCTCGGCGAGGCGATCAAGGCGAAGAACGGCGGCACCATGCCGAGCGCCTCGGTGGTCCGGTTCGTCGCCGGCCCGACCCGCCTCTACGCCAAGGCCTCCTACAGCGGCGTGGTGCTGAAGGACGTCGGTCTGACCCGCCCGGCCCCCCAGGACGTCGACCAGAACATCCTCGAGGTCAGCGCCGAGCAGATCAACCAGGCCGACGCCGACCTGGTCTTCGTGACCGTGGCCGACGACCCGACCAAGACCAAGCAGAGCGAGGTCCAGGAGACGCCGGTCTGGAAGGGCCTGAACGCCGTCAAGAACAACACGGTGTTCAACGTGCCGGACGAGACCTGGATGTCGGGCATCGGCGTCCAGGCCGCCGACGCCATGCTGGTCGACATCGCCAAGGCCGCCGGCGTCGACGCCCCCAAGTAGGCCCCGCCGCACCCGGACGGATCCGGTGAGGGGCGGGCCCGCGGAGCCCGCCCCTCCTCCCCCGGCGACCGTCCGCACGCTCGACCGCGCGCCCGCCCCCTCGCCCGGCGCGCGCCCGACCCCCGCGCGCGCCCACCGCGCTCGACGCCGTCCGCGCCTCCGTGCCCGACCGCGACCGCCCGACCGCCCGACCGCGCGACCGCGCGACCCGACCCTCACGTTCGCCCCACGCACGCCCTCGCGGCCTGCCCTCGCCCGCCCACACGGAGAGGACCCGCCCTGCCATGCGCCTCTACCTTCTCGCCCTCAACCCGACCGACTCGGTGACCCAGGGGTTCCTCCCGGCCGCCGCCCGCCTCGGGCTCGCCGTCACCGTCCTCACCGACCACGTCGAGGCCCATCGACGCGCTTACGCCGAACTGGAGTTCGTGCCCGAGGTGGTCGAGTGCGAGGTGCAGGACTTCCGCGAGGTGATCGGGCTGGTCTCCCGGCTCCGGGCCGCCGGCACCGCCGACGCGCCGTTCGCCGTCTTCAGCAACAGCGACCACCTCCAGACCCAGACCGCGCTCGCCGCCGAGTACTTCGGCCTGCCGGCCAAGGACTGGAAGGCCACCCTGCGGGCCAAGAACAAGGGCCAGCTCCGCCGCCACCTGGCCGCCGCCGGCCTCGACGCCGTCCGCTCGGTCGAACTCGCCCCGGACCAGGACCCGTCCGTGCTCCACGCGGCGGACCTGCCCTTCCCCGTCGTGGTCAAGCCGCGCGAGGGCGTCGCCAGCGAGGACGTCACCCTGGTCGCCGACGCCGAGGAACTCGTCCGGCGCGCCAAGGAGATCCAGACCCGGCGCCCCGGCGCCGCACTGGTCGTCGAGGAGTTCCTGGACGGGCAGCTGTGCACGCTGGAGACCCTGGGCGACGGGCGTCGCCGGCACGTCCTCGGCGGCTTCCGGACCAGACTCTCCCCGCCGCCGGACTTCATCGAGGAGGTGCTGGAGTTCGTCCCCGCGCACCCGCCGGCCGTGGTCGGGCAGGTGCTCGCCCAGCTGGACGCGCTCGGCGTCGGACTCGGCGCCTGCCACACCGAGTTCGTCGTCCAGCCGGACGGCCGCGCCCGGATCATCGAGGTCAACTACCGGGCCATCGGCGACCAGTGCGACCTCATGCTCGCCGAGATCCTCGGCATCCCGCTGTTCGAGCACATCCTCGCCGCCCACCTCGGGCGCGAACTCCCCGCCGACCTCGCGGAACGCTGCGCCGCCACCGGGCTGCGCGCCCGCAACGAGGTGGTCTGCGCCGACCGGGCCGGAACCCTCACCGCCGCACCCGGGCCGTACGACGAGCACCTCGACGGCGTCCGGCTCGCCTACCGGCCGCTGCGCCCCGTCGGCGAACGGCACGAGCTCCACCGCACCAACCGGGACTACCTGGGCGTGATCTGGGCGGTCGGGCCCGAGCAGGCCGCCGTCGACGCCGCCGTGGCCCGCTTCGTGGCCGCCAACCGCTGGGAGATCACCCCGTGAGCGCCACCACCACCCCCGCCGGCCTGCTCGCCCTCCGCGTCCTCTCCACCCTGGTCCGCGAGGACGTCCTCGGCCTGCGCACCCGCGGCACGGTCGAGGAACGGCCCGACGGCTGCTGGCTCGTCGTCGCCGAGGACGGGATCGCCGTCCCCGTCGCCACCGAGGGCTTCCAGAGCGAGTACGCCGCCCGCCTGCCGCTCGTCGAGCTGGACGGCCGCCGGGTGACGGAGCTGGACGCCCTCCTGACGGCGCTCGCCGCGCGCGCCGAGGACGAGGACCGGCCCGGCTGGGCGGCGTTCGCCGAGGAGTGCCGCCAGACCCTCGCCACCATGGAGCTGCACGAGCGGGTGCGCGAGGAGGTGCACACCGCGCTCACCGACCTCTACGGCGCCGACCCGGCCCACTGGACCGGCCCGGCCGCCGCCCTCGGCCACGACACCCTGGCCGCCTACCTCGACCACCCGGTCTACCCGACCGCGCGCGGCCGCTCCGGCCTCGACGAGCAGCAACTACGCGCCCACGCGCCGGAGTTCCACCCGGCCTTCGAACTGCGCTGGCTCGCCCTGCCGGCCGGCGCGCTCACCCGGCACGGCGACCGGCCGCTGCCCAGCTGGTGGCCCACCCCCAGCTGGCTCGGCCTCGACCTGCCCGACGGCGACGGCGCCTGGGAGACCCTGCCGGTCCACCCGCTGACCGTCGGCCCGGCCCTCGACGAGGCCCTGCGCGCCGCCGGCCTGGACGACCGCGCCGTGCTCGCCGAACGCCCCTACCTGACCGTCGTGCCCACCCTGTCGATGCGCACCGTCGCGGTCGTCGAGGACCCGCTCCACCACCTCAAGCTGCCGCTCGCCACCGCCACCCTCGGCCGGCTCAACCGCCGCACCATCAAGCCCGGCACGCTGCTCGACGGCGCGGCCGGACAGCGGCTGGTCGAGGCCGTGCTGACGCGCGAACCCCGGTTCGCCGGGCGGATCCTGCACGCCGACGAGCAGACCTGGGCGCACGCCGGGCACGAGCTGCTCGCGGTGCTGCTGCGCCGCTACCCGGACGGGCTGGAGCGGTCCGTGACCGTCCCCCTCGCCGCGCTCCTCGCCCCGGCCCCGGCCTCCCCCGCTTCCCCCGACTCCTCCGACTCCGCGTCGGCACACGCATCGGCACCCGCGTCCGCTCCCGGGGCGGACCGCGGGCTGCTGGTCGTCGACCGGCTCGCCGAACGCTTCCACGGCGGCGACCCGGTCGCACTCTACGACGCCCTGCTGGAGCTGCTCCTCGACTGGCAGACCACGCTGTTCGGCCACGGCATCGCGCTGGAGTCCCACCAGCAGAACACCTCGCTCGTCCTCGACGAGGACGGCGGCCTGCGCCTGCTCTACAAGGACGACGACGGCCCGCGCGTCCACACCGGCCGCCTCACCGCCGCCCTCGGTGAACTCGCCCCGAAGCCCGAGGAGTTCGACGACGCCCGGATCTTCGGCGACGACGACCGGCCGCTCACCGACCTGTTCACCACCATCACCGGCCACCTGTGCACCGGCTCGCTCGCGTTCGGCCTCGCCGCCCACGGCCGGGCCGACCTCGACGAACTGCTCGCCCTGCTGCGCAAGCGGCTCACCGAGGCCGTCGAACGGACCGGCCCGGCCGCCGAACCGCTGCGCACCGCCCTGCTGGACGCCGAGCGGCTCCCGGTCAAGGCCATGGTCACCGCCGGCACCCTGCTCAGCAAGCAGCGCTCCGGTGCCGCCGACATCAACAAGCACTACACCGACGGCCCCAACTACCTGCTCCCCCAGCAGCGTTCCACCACGAAGCCGGGGACCGAGCAGTGACCGTCGACGCACTGCCCAGACGGTCCGAACGCGACACCGCCCAGCCGGGCGGGCTCGCCCGGCGACAGGTGCACGCCGTCGCCGCCTGCTACTTCGTCGCCTCCTTCGCCGCCCTCGGCCTGCCGCCGTACCTGACGGCGATCCTGCCCGGACTCGGCGACCGGGACGGCAGCTGGGCGGGCGTCCTGTACATCGTGCCGACCGTGTTCAGCGCCCTCGGCGCCCCGCTGTGGGGGCGTCTCGCCGACCGGTTCGGCCGCAAGCGGCTCCTGTTGCGCGCCCAACTCGGTCTCGCCGTCTCCTTCCTGCTGGCCGGGGCCGCCGACTCACTGCCCGCGTTCACCCTCGCACTGGTCCTCCAGGGCTTCCTCGGCGGCACCTTCGCCGCGACCAACGGCTACCTCGCCGCCGCCCTCGACGGCGCCCGGCTGTCCCGGGCGCTCACCCTGATGCAGGGCAGCGCGCGGGCCGCGCTGGTGGCGGCGCCGATCCTGGTCGGCGCGCTGTCGCCGTGGATCGACCCGCACCGGCAGTACCTGCTGATGGCCGTCCTGCCGCTCACCGCGGCGGCGTTCCTCTCCCTGCTGCCGGAACCTCGACCGGAGGCCGGCCGAGCGGTGGCCGCCGGGTCCGACGCCGTGACGGCCCGCGGCACCGACGGGGACGGCACAGGCGGCGCGGACACCGGGAACGGCGAGGACATCGGGAACGGCGAGGACGGCGAGGACAGCACGGACGGCAAGGGCGTGCCCTCGGCCGTGGCCGAGACCGCGGCCTCCGAGGACCCCCGCCGGGCACCCCTGCGCGTCCTCTACGCCTTCGAGTTCGCCTTCGTCTTCGCCACCATCCTCTCGTTCCCGTACCTGATATCCCTGGCCGAGGAACGCCTCCCGGGCGTCTCCGGCACCACCACCGGTGTGCTGTTCGCGCTGCCGCACCTGTGCTACCTGGCGTTCGCCGCCCGCACCCACACCGCGTTCCTGCACCGCCCGCACACCGGCATCGCGCTCGGCTTCGGCTTCGTCGCGCTCGGCCTGGCCGGGCACGCGGTGGCGGACTCGCTGCCGGTCTTCGTCGCCGTCCGGCTGCTGCTCGGCGCCGGACTCACCCTCGGGCTGGTCTGCCTCTCGGTGCTGGCCGCCGAGGCCTGCCGCGGCCGGGCGCCCGGGCGGCTGTTCGGCTCCCTCGAATTCGTCTCCAAGGGCGGCGCCGTGGCCGCCGGCGCCGTCGCGGCGCTGGTCAACGGCCGGTTCGGTGCCGCCGCCCCCGTGCTGGTCGGCACCGCCGCCGCACTCCTGGCCGCCGTCGCGGCCACCGCACTCTCCTCCCACTCCCGCCAGCGTTGGAGTCGCTCATGACCCACCAACTGCCCACCGCCGACCATGCCGTGGTCCATACCCTGCTCAACTGCCTGCTGCGCGAGGTGTCCGCCCCCGAACACCAGACCGCCGTCACCGACGGCCGCCTGCTGATCCGGCTGCCCCGCCGCGGCGTCCTGCTCCGGGTCGCCCTGCGCCGCACCTCGCTGCTCGGCGCGCACCGGTTCACCGGACCGGTCGAGGAGGAACACGCCGACGGATGGCACGAGTTGGACTGGCGTGAGCTCGCCCGGCACGTCCAGGACGAACTCGAACTGCGCACCGGCACGGTCAACGAGGAGTTCCTCGGCCAGGTCGCCTCCAGCCACACCGCCGTCGCCGCCGCACTGGCCGGACGCCCGGAGCCCGGCCCGAACCGCTACCTGGAGTCCGAGCAGGCCCTGCTGTTCGGACACCGGTTCCACCCCGCACCCAAGTCCCGCTCCGCCGAACGCGGCGACTGGCGCGACTACGCCCCCGAGCACCGCGCCGAGTTCCCGCTGCGCCACCTCGCCGTACGGCAGGAGCTGATCGCCGAGTCCTCCGCCGACCCCGCCGCGACCGCCCTGCTCGACGGCCTGGCCACCGTCCCGGACGGCTACCGACTGCTGCCCGCCCACCCGTGGCAGTACCAACTCATCGGCGACCAACCGCTGTTGCGCGGCGCCATCGAGCGCGGCGACATCATCGACCTCGGCCCCGCCGGCACCCCGTTCGCCGCCACCGCCTCGGTGCGGACCCTGTACGGCGCGGGCGCGTTCCTCAAGTTCAGCCTCAATGTGCGGATCACCAACTGCCTGCGCAAGAACGCTGCCTACGAGCTGACCGGCGCGGTCACCCTCACCCGGCTGCTCGCCCCGGTGCTGGCCGACCTCGCCGAACGGTTCCCGGACGCCGCCGTGCTCCGCGAGCCGGCGTTCCGCACCCTCGCCCTCCCCGGCGCCGACGGCCGGCCCGACCGCGCGCTCTACGAGGGCTTCGGGCTGATCGTCCGCGAGGGCCTCGGGGACGCGCTGCGCCCCGGCGTCACCCCGCTGCTGGCCGCCGCCGTCGCCGACGAGTACCCGACCAGCTCGGCGCACATCTCCCGACTGCTGTCCGACCCGACCGACCCGGGTCGGGCGCTCGACTGGTGGACGGCCTACCTGCGGCTGCTGCTCCCGCCGGTGCTGGCCGCCTACTTCGACCACGGCGTGGTACTCGAACCGCACCTGCAGAACGTCCTGATCGGCGTGGACGCGTCCGGCCACCCGGCCCAGGTGCTCTTCCGCGACCTGGAGGGGACGAAGCTGGTCCCGGACCGGCACGCCGACCTGCTCGCCGCACTGCCGCCCGAGGTCGCGGGGCCGATGGCCTACGACGCCGAGCGGGGCTGGGACCGGGTGGTCTACTGCCTGCTCGTCAACCACGTCGCCGAACTGCTCGCCGCCGTCGCCGACCTCCACCCGTCGACGGAGGGCGCGCTCTGGGAGGCGGTCCACCGCGTCCTGGAGGAGTACGCGGCCGCCCACGGGCGCCCGCCCCGGCTGCGCGCGCTGCTCGCCGGGGTGCCGCTGCCCGGCAAGGCCAACCTGCTCACCCGCTGGGAGCGCAAGGCCGACCGTGCCGCCGGGTACGTCCGGCTCGCCTCCCCACTGGCCCGCTCCGTGCTGGCCGAGGCCGCCCTCACCGGCGCCTCCACCACCACCGCCCGCGTTCCGCACCCCGTCCAGGCCCCGCCCGTAGCCGCCGGAAGGACCCGATGACCGCCACCGAAGCCGTCCGCCGCCACGTCGCCGGCCTGGAGCCCGAACAGCTCCCCGCCTACGTCTACGACCTGCCGGCGCTGCGGGCGCACGCCGCGGCCGTCCGGGCCGCCCTGCCGGAGCGCGTCGAGCTGTACTACGCGGCCAAGGCCAACCCCGAGGCGCCGGTGCTGGCCGCGCTGCGCGACGCCGTGGACGGCTACGAGGTGTCCAGCGGAGGCGAGTTGGCGCACGTCCGGGCGGCCGTTCCGGACGCGCCGCTGGCCTTCGGCGGGCCGGGCAAGACGCCCGCCGAGATCGCCGCCGCCGTCGACGCGGGTGTGCACCGGTGGCACGTCGAGAGCGAACAGGAGCTGTACCGGCTCGCCGCCGTGCTGGCCGACCGGCCGGACGCTGCGGTGGACGTGCTGCTGCGGGTCAACCTGCCGGTCGGCGCGGGCGCGCTGGACTCCGTCGCGCTGGCGATGGGCGGGCGTCCGACGCCGTTCGGGCTGGACCCGGACCGCGCCGAGGCCGCGGTCCGCCTGCTCACCGAGCCGGTCGGCCCGCTGGGCGCGGTCCGGCGCCGACTGCGGCTGCGCGGTGTGCACGCCCATCTGGCGAGCGGGCTGGCGGCGGCCGAGCAGTTGGCGCTGGCGGAGCAGATCGTCGGCTGGTCCGCCCGCTTGGCGGAGCGGCACGCGTTCGCGCTGAACGAGGTCAACGTGGGCGGCGGCATGGCCGTCGACTACGACGACCCGGCCGCCCGGTTCGACTGGACGGCGTTCGGCGAGGGCCTCGGGAAGCTGCTGGACCGCCACCCGGGCCTGGTCCTGCGGATCGAGCCGGGGCGGGCCCTCACCGCGTACTGCGGCTGGTACGCGACCGAGGTGCTGGACGTGAAGCGCAGCCACGGCGAGGACTTCGCGGTCGTCCGCGGCGGCACCCACCACCTGCGCACCCCGGCCACCCGGGGCCACAGCCAGCCGTTCGGCACGCTGCCGGTCGAGGGCTGGCCCCACCCGTGGGAGCGGCCCGCCGTGACCACCGGCCGGGCCACCCTGACGGGCCAGCTCTGCACCCCGAAGGACGTCCTCGCCCACGCCGCCCCCGCGGCGGCCGGCCTCCGCGCGGGCGACCGGGTCGTCTTCGACATGGCCGGGGCGTACGCCTGGAACATCTCGCACCACGAGTTCCTGATGCACCCCCGGCCCGGCTTCCAGTACCTGGACGGTCCGGACGGTCCGCCGGAGGGCGGGGGCCGGTCCGGGGCTGACGGCTGACGGCTGACAGATTTCAGCTGACAGATAACAGATAACAGATAACAGAATCTGAAATCTGTCATCTGTCAGCTGTCATTTGTCAGCCGCCGCCCCCGGCCCGCCTGCGTCCGCCTCCCCGCCGCACGCCGAACCCGCACTGACGTGCGAAAGTGGTTACCGGTGAAGGGAGCGGGCTCGTGCTGATGGAGAAGGTGGCGGAGATCATCGCCGAGGCGTCGGCCGAGGTGGTGGAGCCCCGGTTCCGGGCGCTGGCCGCCGGTGAGGTGATGGAGAAGGCCCCCGGCGAGGTCGTCACCATCGCCGACCGCGAGGCCGAGCTGATCATCGCCCGGCGGCTGCGCGAGCTGCTGCCCGTCCCCGTGGTCGGCGAGGAGGCCGTCGCCGCCGACCCGACCCTCACCCGGGCACTGCACGCGGAACCCGCCGTCTGGCTCGTCGATCCCGTGGACGGCACCGCGAACTTCATCGCCGGACGCCCCGAGTACGCGGTCATGGTCTCGCTGGTGCGCGACGGCCGGACCGTCGCGTCCTGGATCCGCCAGCCGGTCACCGCCACCACCTACACGGCCGAACTCGGCGCCGGCGCCTGGCGCGACGGCCACCGGTTGACCCGCACGCCCGCCGGTACCGATCCGGCCGGCTGGCGCGGCTCGGTGAAGCGCCGCTTCCTGGAACCGGCCCGGCGGAGCCTGATCGAGGCCAACGCCGGTGCCTTCGGCGGGGTCACCGCCGGTCGCCGCGCCGCCGGCATCGAGTACCCCGACATCGCCGAGGGCGCCACCGACTTCATCCTGTACTGGCGCACCCTCCCCTGGGACCACGCCCCCGGGTCGCTCCTCGTGACCGAGTCCGGCGGCGTCGCCGCCCGCCTCGACGGCACCCCCTACCAGCCCGAGCCCCCGGGCGGTCCGGACGGCCTGCTCGTCGCCGCCGACCCGGCCACCTGGGACCGGTGCCGCGAGATCCTGCTCGCGCCGTAGAAGCCCAGGAGCCCCGGAGGCCGCCGCACCCCGACAATCCGCGATCATGACCCGCTGACACCCGGCGACCACGAGCTGACGCTGAGGGGCGGGTCCGGTGACCTCGTGGTGGGGGTGGACTACCACCTGCGGGCGGCCGTGCCCACCCCGACCAACGGCGTCTGACTCGCCCTGCCCGATCGACCCGCGCCACCGGAACGCCCGACCTGCCCGCTACCGCCCGACCCACCGCCACGCCTCCCGGCCGGCGCGGACGACCTCGCCGAGCAGTCCGGTCACCTCCTCCGGGGTGGTGTGCGGGTTGAGCAGCGTCAGCTTCAGCCGGACCCGGCCGGGGCCCTCACCGGGCAGTTCGGTCCGTCCGATCACCGCCCGTCCGGTGCGCAGCAGTTCGCGGCGCAGTTCGGCGTTGACCCGGTCGAGCGCGGCCGGATCGACGGGGACCCGCGGGGAGTCCGTGTCCGCCGGGAGGTAGCGGAACAGGAGGGCGGTCAGGACGGGTTCGGCGTGCAGCTCCAGTTCCGGCGCGGCGCGGACGGCGTCGGCGGCGGCCCGCGCGAGGTCGTGGCAGGCGTCGACGAGCCGGCCGAGCCCGGCGCGGCCGAGGGTGCGCAGGGTGACGGCGAGCTTGAAGGCGTCCGGCCGCCGGGTGGTGCGCAGCGAGAGGCCCAACAGGCTGGGGTAGCCCGCCTGTTCGTCGTCGGCCGGGTTGAGGTAGACGGCCCGGCGAGCGAGCGAGACGTACGTTTCGGCGTGACGCACCAGGAAGACGCCGGCGGCGGCGGGTTGCCAGCCGAGCTTGTGCCAGTCCAGCGAGACGGAGTCGGCCCGCTCGATGCCGTCGAGCAGGGGGGCGAGCCGGTCGGAGAGCAGGGCGCCGCCGCCGTACGCGGCGTCGACGTGCAGCCAGGCGTCGTAGCGGGCGGCGAGTTCGGCGACGGCGGGCAGCGGGTCGACGGCGCCGGTGTCGGTGGTGCCGGCCGTGGCGACGACGGCGACGGGGGTGTGTCCGGCCCAACTCGCCTCGGCCAGGGCCCGTTCGAGTGCCACCGGGTCCATCCGCAGGTCGCGGTCGACGTCGACCGCGACGACGGCCCGTTCGCCGAGGCCCAGCAGGGCGGCCGCCCGCTGGACGGAGAAGTGGGCGGCCCTGGAGGCGAAGATCCGGGGCCGGACGCCGGCGGGCAGGCCGAGGAGGCCGTCGAGTTCGACGATGCCGTCGAGCTTCTGGTCGCGGGCGAGCATGAGGCCCATGAGGTTGGACTCGGTGCCGCCGGAGGTGAGGACGCCGGTGGCGTGCGCCGGGTCGTAGCCGACGAGGACGGCGAGTTCGGCGAGCAGCGCGGTCTCCAGGGCGGTCGCCGCGGGGGCCTGGTCCCAGGAGTCCTGGGAGGGGTTGAGGGCGCTGACGGCGAGGTCGGCGGCGGCGGCCACGGCGAGCGGCGGGCAGTGCAGGTGTGCGGCGCAGTACGGGTCGGCGGGGTCGGCGGCGCCGTGGGCGAGCAGTTCGGTGAGCCGGGCGAGGGCGTCGGCGCCGTCGGCGGCGGTCAGCGCCTCGGTGACCCGGGCGGCGAGGTCGGCGGGGCGGCCGGTGGGCAGTGGGCCGCCGCGCCGGGTGGCGCCGGTCTCCAGCGCGTCGAGGACGGTGGCGAGCAGCGGGCCGAGCGCGGCGGGCCCGGTGACGCCGCCGGACAGCGCGTCGAGCGGGGCGTCCGCCCGCTCCCCCGGGTCGGGCCACGAGGCTCCGCCGCCGGGCCCACCGCCGGGCCCACCTCTGCTCCCGGACCCGTCACTGCCTTCGGGACCGCCCACCTCGGCGCCGTTCACGCCGGGCCGACCGCAGCCGAGCCCGCCACCGAAGCCGTCGACGACGCCGGCACCGGCGCCGACACGGACACCGACGCGGCCGCGATGGCGTCCGCGAGCCGGTCCAGCACGGCGGCCGCCTGCTCGTCCGTCACGGTGAGCGGGGGGAGCAGACGCAGGACGGCGTCGTGCCGTCCGCCGAGTTCGACGATCAGCCCGCGCGCCAGGCACGCCTCCCGCACCCGGACGGCGAGTTCGGGTGCGGCGGGCCGCGCCCCGCAGGCGTCCGGTTCGGCCGTCGGGTCGACGAGTTCCACGCCGATCATCAGCCCGCGCCCGCGCACCTCGCCGATCGCGGGGAGTTCCCCGGCCAGCGCGCGCAGCCGTTCGACGATCCGTTCGCCGACCACCGCCGCGCGCTCGGCCAGTCCGTTGGCGGCGACGTACCGCAGGGTGGCGGCGCCGGCGGCCATGGCCAGCGTGTTGCCGCGGAAGGTGCCGGTGTGGGCGCCGGGCCGCCACCCGTCGTACTCCTCCCGGTAGACCACGACGGCGAGCGGCAGACTGCCGCCGATCGCCTTGGAGAGCACCATCGCGTCCGGCACGATCCCGCTGTGCTCGACCGCCCACATCGCACCGGTGCGGCCCACGCCGGTCTGCACCTCGTCGACGATCAGCGGGATGCGGCGCTCGGCGGTGATCCGTCGCATGGCGCGCAGCCAGTCGTCGGGCGCGGGGACGACGCCGCCCTCGCCCTGGACGACCTCCAGGACCATCGCGGCCGGCGGGACGACGCCGCCGGAGGGGTCGTCGAGCAGCCGCTCGACGTAGGTGGCGGACAGTTCGGCGCCCGCGTCCCCGCCGACCCCGAACGGGCAGCGGTAGCCGTACGGGTAGGGCAGCCGGACGACCTCGCCGCCGCCGGGCAGCGGCTCCTTGACGGCGACGTTGCCGGTGAGCGCGAGGGAGCCGGCGGTCATCCCGTGGTAGGCGCCGGTGAAGGAGAGGGCGCCGGAGCGGCCGGTGGCGGTCTGCATCAGTTTGAGCGCGGCCTCGACGGCGTCGGTCCCGGCGGGTCCGCAGAAGTGCACGCGCGCGCCGTCGGCGAAGGCGGGCGGCAGGCTCTCGAACAGGGCGGTGGTGAAGTCGTCCTTCTCGGCGGTCGCGAGGTCGAGCAGGTGGAGGGGGGCGCCGCTGTCGAGCGTGCGGCGGATCGCCGCCAGGACCACGGGGTGGTTGTGGCCGAGCGCGAGGGTGCCGGCGCCGGAGAGGCAGTCGAGGTAGCGGCGGCCGTCGGCGCCCTCGACGGTCATGCCGTTGGCGCGCACGGGGACGATCGGGAACGAGCGCGCGTAGGTGCGGGCGGCGGACTCGCGCAGGCGCTGGCGGCGCAGGACGGCGGGCGCCGACGGACCGGCACCGGGCGCCGACACCGCGGGGCCGGAACCGGCACCGGCACCGGAACCGGACGAGGACCCGGAGCCCGTGGCGGAACCGGTCCCGGGGGCGCACGCAGGAACGGGGACGGGGACGGTCGGACCGGCGGCGGGCTCAGCGGCGAGCGTCAAGGCGGACTCCCAAGAATTAATTAGGTGAGCCTAACCTTACTTCTCTGACCTGGCCGGATCCCCCCGGGGCCACCGGAACCACTCGCGCGAGTGACGACCGGCCCACCCCCTCAACGAGCGAACGCTCCGGAGGTCACGGCCGGATCCCCGGACCGCCGCCCCCTCACCGCCCCACCCGACCCGCCACCGACCCACCGCCCCCACCGACCCGCACCGACCCACCGCCCCCGCTACCCTCACCGCATGTCACCCACGCCCCGGAGCACCTCGCCCGACCCCGCGGACCCCGCCGCTCAGGCCGCTGACACCACTGACGCCACTGACGCCGCTCACGCCGCCGAACTGGCCCGCACCCGGGAGTTCTTCGCCGCCCGTGCCGCCGGCTGGGACGCCAAGTTCCCCGACGACGGCCCGCGCTTCGCCGCCGCGATCGCCGAACTCGCTCTGCGGCCCGGCGACTCGGTGCTCGACGCCGGCTGCGGCACCGGCCGCGCCCTGCCGCAGCTGCGGGCCGCGGTCGGCCCGACGGGCCAGGTGTTCGGCGCCGACCTCACCTCCGAGATGCTGGCGGAGGCCGGCTCCCGGCATCCCGGCACCGCCGTGCTGCTGCTCGCCGACTGTGCCCGACTCCCGCTCGCCGACGCCGCGTTCGACGCCGTCCTGGCCGCCGGCCTGATCTCCCACCTCCCGGACCCGGCCCTGGCCCTGCGGGAGTTCGCCCGGGTCGCCCGCCCCGGCGCGCGGCTCGCGCTGTTCTACCCCATCGGCCGCGCCGCCCTCGCGGCCCGCCACGGCCGCACCCTCACCCCGGACGACCTGCGCGCCGAACAGAACCTCCGTCCCCTGCTCGCCGCCACCGGCTGGCACCTCGTCTCCTGTACGGACACCGACGAGCAGTACCTGGCCCTGGCCGAACGCACACCGGCCGCCCCCGCCCACAGCTGACCGGGAGCGGCCCGGGCGACCGGGAGCGATCTGGGGCGACCGGGGGGTGACCCGGGGGCGGCCGGGGACCATGATCGCCGACGTGCCAGACTCGGGGCCCCAGGCACCCGCAGCGGGTGCCCGCGAAAGGAGTCGGCATGGCACTGTTCGGCAACGCCCACCGGGTGGACAACGGCGAGGCCCAGAAGGAGTTCGCCCGACTGTTCGGCCAGGGCGAGCAGGTCCACGCCGCCTACCAGCTGGTCCGCGACACCTTCCTGTTCACCGACCGCCGGCTGGTCCTCATCGACAAGCAGGGCATCACCGGCAAGAAGACCGAGTACCACTCGATCCCCTACCGCTCGATCACACACTTCGCCGTGGAGACCGCGGGGACGTTCGACCTGGACGCCGAGCTGAAGATCTGGGTCTCGGGCGCCGCGCTGCCGATATCCAAGAACTTCACCAAGGGTGTCGACATCTACGAGGTCCAGGCCCTGCTCACGCAGTTCGTCGCCCGCTGACCGACGTCGCGGCCGCGGACGGCCGACCCGTCGGGGCGGCAGCACGCCCGCCGCGACGCACTCGACCGTCCGCGGCGCGCTCGACCGTCCGCGGCGCACCCCGGAGCGATCCCGTGCGGCCGTCGGGGACGCCGACGATCGTCACGATGACCCGCTCCCGGACGGTCTCGCCGAGCACGTCGGCCAGGGCGTCGGTGGTCGTGGCCACCCAGCGGGCGGGGGTGTCCGGGCCGTCGGGCAGCTGGTACGCGGCCTCGCGCAGGCTGAGCGTGACGAGCGGTGCGTCGTGGCCGACCGGCTCGCCGGCGATGCCGCGCCGGTGCTGCGGGATCCCGATCAGGTCCGTTCAGGTCGACCCCGACGAGACGGCGGAACCCCTGGCCGTAGACGGCGCCGACCGCGTCGGCCAGGGCGCTGATCAGCCCCGGATGGTGGGCCGGGTCAAGAAGATCCCCGTGCCCGAGGCGCTGCAGTCCTTCGCCCCGGCGCCGCGCCACCTCTCACTGCTCGCCCACCAGCTCTTCGACGGGCCGATGACCGTGAAGCGAGCTGGCAGCCCGACTCCAGGTCGCACCGACGACGGTCAGCGGAAGCTGTTCGTCGACACCCTGCTCGCCTACGAAGCCGCGGTCGAGAGCGAGGGCGAGGGCGAGGGCGGGGCGCAGGACTGACGGACCCGGGGCTCAGTCGGATCGGCGCCCGCTCCCGTTCCCCCGCCCGCTCCCGCCGCTCCCGCCGCTCCCGCCGCCGGTCCAGCGGTAGCAGAGTTCGGGTCGGCCGACCGTGCCGTACTGGGGCTCCCGGACGGCGAGGCCGGTGTCCACGAGGTGCTCCAGGTAGCGGCGGGCCGTGATCCGCGAGACGCCCGCCGCCGTACCGGCCGCGGCCGCCGACAGGCCGGTGCGGGCCGCGCGCAGCACACCGGCCACCGTGTCCAGCGTCGGGGCGCTCAACCCCTTGGGCAGGGCGGTGCGTTCGGGCATCCGCAGCAGCGCGAGCGCCTGGTCGACCTCGTCCTGCCCGGTGGCCGCCCCGGTCCGCGCGAGGGTGTCCCGGTAGCGGGCGTAGCGCTCCAGGCGGTCGTGCAGCGCGGCGGCGGCGAACGGTTTCAGCAGGTACTGGACGACACCGGCGGAGACGGCCTGGCGGACCATCGCGAGGTCGCGGGCCGAGGTGACGGCGATGACGTCGGTGGTGTGCCCGGCCGCGCGCAGGGTTCCGCAGAGTTGGAGGCCGTGTCCGTCGGGCAGGTAGAGGTCGAGCAGCAGCAGGTCGACGGGCCGCCCGGCGGCGCGGGCCCGCTCCAGGAAGCGCAGCGCCTCCGCGCAGCCGTGCACGGTGCCGACGGCCCGGAACCCCGGCTCGCGCTCCACGTAGAGGGTGTGGGCGGCGGCGGCCACCGGGTCGTCCTCGACGACCAGGACGGAGATCGCCGCGTGGTCGGGTACGGCGCTCACGGGGTCACCGCCACGCGCTCGCCCCGCCCCGCACCGTCGCCCGCCGCACCGTCGCCCGCCGGACGGTCACCCGGGGAACGATCGAGAAGTGAACCGTCGAGAAGCGAACTGTCGAGAAGCGAGCCGTCGGGCTGCGAACCGTCGGGCCGCGAGCGGTCGAGGGGCAGACGGACGGTGAGCACCGCGCCGCGGTCCCGGCCGACCTCGACGGTGCCGCCGTTGCGCCGGGCGGCCTGCGCGACCAGGGCCAGACCGAGTCCGCGCCCGTGCCTCCGCACCTCGTGCCCCGACCCCCCTCCGCTCCCCGGCCCCTGGGCGCTCCCGGAGCCGGCCTGCTTGGTGCTCCATCCGCGCCGGAACACGTCGTCCACCGCGGCCGGGTCGATGCCGGCCCCGGTGTCGGCGACCCGCAGCAGCAGGTGGTCCCCGTCGATCCGGGCGGTGACGGTGACCTCCGGGGGATCGGGGTGCTCGGCCGCACCGGCGATCGCGGCGTCCACGGCGTTGTCGATCAGGTTGCCGAGGACGGTGATGAGGTCGCGCGCGCTCAGCCACCGCGGCAGGACGCCGTCGTCGATCGAACTGTCCGGCGTGAGCGTCAACTCGACGCCCCGCTCGGCGGCCTGGGCGGCCTTGCCCAGGAGCAGCGCGGCCAGTACCGGTTCGCCGACGGCGGCCACCACCCGGTCGGTGAGCCGCTGGGCGAGGGCGAGTTCGGCGGTGGCGAACTCCACCGCCTCGCGGTGGCGGCCGAGTTCGATCAGCGAGACGACGGCGTGCAGCCGGTTGGCGGCCTCGTGCGCCTGCGCGCCGAGCGCCTCGGTGAACCCGCGCACCGAGTCCAGTTCACCGCTCAGTGCCTGGAGTTCGGTGTGGTCGCGGAGGGTGAGGACGCGGCCGAGACCGGTGCCGATGGTGGAGGTGTTGAGCACCACCACGCGCTCGGCGGTCAGGTGGACCTCGTCCCGGACCGGCTCGTCGCCGCAGACGGCGGCCAGCAGCGCCTCCGGCAGCCCGAGGCCGCCGACCGGCCGACCCTCCACCGGGCCGTCCAGGCCCAGGAGTTCACGCGCCGCGTCGTTGCAGAGCACCACCCGGTGGTCACGGTCGAGCAGCACCAGTCCCTCGCGGACGGCGTGCAGGGTGGCCTGGTGGTACTCGTAGAGGTGGCTGAGTTCGGCCGGACCCATGCCGTGGGTGTGCCGCCGCAGGCGGGAGTTGGCGAGGTAGGTGCCGATTCCGCCGAGCACCAGCGCCGCCCCGGCGACCCCGACGAGCGCGAGCAGCGGACCGCGCAGCTGGGCGGAGATGGACTGCACGGTGATGCCCGCGCTGACCAGGGCGACCACCCGGTGCCGTTCGTCCAGGACGGGGGTGACCACGCGCACCGACGGGCCGAGCGTGCCGGTGTAGGTCTCGCTGCGGGTCTCCCCGGCGAGCGCCCAGTCGATGTGCCCGAGGAAGGTCCGCCCGATCTGTTCGGGCAGCGGGTGCGTCCAGCGGACGCCCGCGGTGTCCATCACGGTGACGAAGGAGACGCCGGTGTCGACCCGCACCTGCTCGGCGTACGGCTGGAGGACGGCCGTGGGGTCGGGCGTGCCCGCGGCGGAGCGGACGGTCGGCGAGTCGGCGACGGCGCGGGCGACGGCGGTGACCTGGCGGCGGGCCGCGTCCTCGGCGCGGCCGGCGGTGAACAGGTACGCGAGCACCGCCCCGCCCGCGACCACGGCGGCGACGATGACCACCTGGACGACGAAGAGCTGCCCGGCCAGGCTGCGCACCAGCCGGCGCGACGGGAGGGGGGTACGGGCGGACATGCCTGTCAGTGTGCACCACCACCCGGGCGGTGCGGACCGGGCGAACCGTGCGTACGGTGCCGACCGGGCCCACCGGGCCCACCGGGCCGACCGGGCCGACCGGGCCGACCGGGCCGACCGGGCCGACCGGGCCGACCGGGCCGACCGGGCCGACCGGGCCGACCGGGCCGACCGGGCGTACTGTGCCCACCGGGCCGACCGACGTGCGCCGTCCGGGCGACGTGAACTCTATGAACGCAAACGTGACCCGCGTCACGCCCGGGCCCCATAGTCGGAGCGGCCCACCACCCGGGCCCCCAGGACCGCAGGCCCGCGCACCCCCCTCGAACGCCTCCCCACGGGCACGCGTGCAGCCGGGCACAGCAGGGCGAAGGAGCTACAGATGTCGATCACCGGAGCAGCGGAGCGCACGGGCACCAGACCGAAGGACCGCACCCACGTCCTCTACCTCGCCGTGATCGCGGCGGTCGTCGCGGGCGTCGTGGTGGGCCTGGCCGCACCGGACTTCGCGGTGGAGCTGAAGCCCATCGGCACGGGCTTCGTCAACCTCATCAAGATGATGATCAGCCCGGTCATCTTCTGCACCATCGTGCTCGGCATCGGCTCGGTCACCAAGGCCGCCAAGGTCGGCAAGGTCGGCGGGCTGGCGCTCGGCTACTTCCTCGCCATGTCGACCGTCGCCCTCGCGATCGGCCTGCTGGTCGGCAACCTGCTGGAGCCCGGCGGCGGCCTCCACCTGACCGCCGCGCTCGCCAAGTCGGGCCACGCCCAGGCCGCCGCCGGCGGCGCGCAGTCCACCGCCGACTTCCTGCTCGGAATGATCCCGACCACCATGGTCTCCGCCCTCACCGAGGGCAAGGTGCTGCAGACCCTGCTGGTCGCGCTGCTGGCGGGCTTCGCCCTGCAGGCGATGGGCACGGCCGGCGCGCCCGTGCTGCGCGGGATCGAGCACGTGCAGCGGCTGGTCTTCCGGGTGATGGCGATGATCATGTGGGTCGCCCCGCTCGGCGCCTTCGGGGCGATGGCCGCCGTGGTCGGCGCCACCGGCACGGCCGCGCTGAAGAGCCTCGCCGTCATCATGATCGGCTTCTACGTGACCTGCGCGCTGTTCGTGGTCGTGGTGCTCGGCACCCTGCTGCGCCTGGTCGCGGGCGTCAACATCTTCACCCTGCTGCGCTACCTGGGCCGCGAGTTCCTGCTGATCCTCTCCACCTCCTCCTCGGAGAGCGCGCTGCCCCGGCTGATCGCCAAGATGGAGCACCTGGGCGTCAGCCGCCCGGTGGTCGGCATCACCGTCCCGACCGGCTACAGCTTCAACCTGGACGGCACGGCGATCTACCTCACCATGGCCTCGATCTTCATCTCCGAGGCGCTGGACAAGCCGATGTCGGTGGGCGAGCAGCTGTCGCTGCTGGTGTTCATGGTGATCGCCAGCAAGGGCGCGGCCGGCGTCACCGGCGCCGGGCTGGCGACCCTCGCGGGCGGCCTCCAGTCCCACAAGCCGGCGCTGGTGGACGGCGTCGGGCTGATCGTCGGCATCGACCGGTTCATGTCCGAGGCCCGGGCGATGACCAACTTCGCCGGGAACGCCGTCGCCACGGTGCTGATCGGGCAGTGGACCGGGGAGCTCGACCGCGAGCGGGCCCGGCAGGTGCTGGCGGGCGCGGTGCCGTTCGACGAGCGGACCCTGCTGGACGCGGACGCCCACGGCGCCCCGGCGGCCGGGACCGGCTCCGGGGCCGGCCCGGGGACCGACCCGGGGACCGACACCGGAGCGGCGGCGCCGGACCGGGTGCCGGTCCCGGCGGCCCCCGCCACCGACAGCGCGGCCACCGGCACCACGGCCGCCGTCTGAGCCGCTGCCCCGTCCCGCACCACCCCCTCGACTCCCCTGGCCCGGCGCCCCGCCCAACCCCCCGGAAGCGGCGCCGGACCAGGGGTCCTTCATGTCCGGACCCCGGCGCCCAGCCCCCTCAGCTCCCCTCAGCTCCCCTCGGCCCTCCTCAGACCTCCTCGGACCCGCTGATCGCCCAGCTCAGGCCGGTCGCCGGATCCTCCAGCGCGAGATGCAGGTGCCGCAGCCGGTCCGCCGGGTCGTCCCAGGTGAAGCAACGCATCCGGGCGACCAGCGCGGCGACCTCCGCCCGGTCCGCCCACTCCGGCCGCTCCACCCCGGTCATCGCCGCCAGCACCCGCCACAGCGCGAGCCGCCCGTGCGCCGCGCCGTGGGCGCGGTCCGCGACGCCCGCCTGCACCAGCGCCGACCAGGCCAGGGCGAACGGCAGGTACCCGCCGGTGACCAGCGGCCCCGGCGCGAGCTGCGCGGCGGCCCCCACCGCCGGGCCCCGGACGCAGACCGTCCGCGCCCAGCCGGCCAGCTCGGCCAGCGCCCGGGTGGCCCGCTGCCCGGGCAGCCGGGAACCGGGTTCGGGCAGCTCCACCGGGGCCAGGCCCTCGCGACTGGCCGGCAGCGTCAGCAGGGCGCTGCGCGAACCGCCGTGGCGCAGGTACTCGCGGACCGGCGCGCCCTCGCCCCGCCCGACCGACTCCCACGGTTCCAGCAGCAGCGGCACTCCCTCCGGGTCCGGTTCGGCACCCCAGGAGAGGTCCTCGCCGAGCAGCACCCGGGTCTGCGCGACCAGCCGCCGCACCTCCGGCGGGCCGAGCAGCGGGGCGAGCCGCCGCCAGGTGTGCCGGGTCGCCAGCACCTCCCAGAGCGGTCCGGCGTCGTGGTCGGTCACGCCGGCGGCGGTGCCGGGGCCACCGTCCGGATCGAACAGTCGCGCGGACACCTCGGGCGGCGCGGCGTACGCGATCAGGTGGCCGAGCGGCGCGGTGGCGGCACCGGCCCGGCTCCGCGCGGCCGCGACCGCCCCACCGCCGTCCGCCAGGTCGAGCGCGACGGCGGCGGCACGGGCCTGCCGGTAGGCGCCCAGCAGTTCGATCCAACGGCCCTCGTCGGCCAGGGAGCGGAGCCGATGCTCCTCGTACGTGATCACGATTTTCAGCGTACGGGGCGAGACCGGAGCTGAGCTGACTTGCCGTCAGACCGGTGCGTCGGGCCCGGCGACCGCCTCGCGCTCCCGTTCGAGGACGGTCCGCAGCCGCTCCAGCGCGCGACGGCGGGTGACGGCGAGGGTGGAGCGGTGGACGCCAAGGAGGTTCGCGGCCTCCTCCAGGGTGTACCCGTCGAGGTCGACCAGCAGCACCGCCCGGGCCTGCTTCGCGGTCAGGCAGCGCAGCAGCCGCACCACCTCCCAGTGCGCCTGCAGCTCGGCCACCCCGCCGTCCGACGGTTCGGCGGGCCCGCCGCCCCAGCCGCGGGCCGCCGCGCCCCCGCCTAGCGCCTCGACGTCCTCCGGCGCGTCGCACGGGAGCAGCCGACGGCGGTCGCGGCGCCACTCGTCCCGCACCACGTTCACCATCGCGGTGAACGCGTAGGCGTAGGGCCGCGGATGGCCGAGGAAGCGGGCGGGCCGCCGGGCGATCCGCAGATACGTCTCATGGACGACGTCCCCCGCGCCGAACGGACTTCCGAGCAGTCGCACGGCCGCACGCTGGAGCCGGGGCAGCAATTCCGTGAACACCCGGTCGAATTCCGCCGATTCGACGTCCGCCGATTCGACCCCGGAGCGGGGTTGCGGATCCGGCCCGCCCCGACAGCCCGCCGTGATTCCCACCCGGCCCCCCTCGGAAATCGGCACCCCGAAGGCCCGGTTGACGGCCCCGTCGGGCACACGGCCTTGTGACGCACATCACATCATAGTTCGTCGTCCCACTGTCCGCATCCATTCGTGTGCACTACGCGACCGACCGCACGTCAACGTCGTACGGGGAGCGGAAGCCCCCTCCCCCCGCGGCCGGTCCGCCTCACGAGCGAGGAGACAACGCCATGACCGGTTGCATCGCCCGAACCCTCGTCAAGCTCGGCACGGTGGCCGTCGCCACCCTCGGCGTGCTCGGCGCCACCGCCCTCCCGACCACCGCCACCGCCGCCACCACCACCACCAACCCGACCGTCACCGCCAACCCGACCGTCACCGCCAGCACGACCGACACCACCGTGCGCCCCGGTACGACCCCCGTCGCGATCACGGCCTCCTACACGTGCACGATCACCGCCGACTACGGCTGGCGCTGGGAGGGCAACTGCCGGATCTACTCCGGCGAGCTGCGCACCATCACCTACTGCGCCAACGGCACCTCCAGCACCGGCCTGTGGATCGGCGCCCGGCCGGAGCCGTGGGCGGTGTGGGGCAACTGTCCGAACTCCTCCTGGACCCGGATCCGCATCCAGAGCCGCGGCTGACCGGCCGGCCGGTCCCCGCGCCCTGACGCCGTGTCCTGACGCCGTGTCCTGAACACCCGCCCGGCCCGGGGCAGCGGAACGCCCCGGGCCGGGCGGACTCCGTGCGGAGGCCGAGGTGGTGGAACGGGGGTGCTTCTTGTGCCGTCCGTACGTGCGCTTCCGGCCCGGGGTGCCCAGGACGCTACCGACGGGCCGGCGCGGCATCGGCGAAGAACCGGGAATCCGCCCGCCGCACCGGGGCCGTGTGTTCGAATGGTCCGGTCGTGTGCCCCGACCGTCACGCGCGCGGCGTCAGCCGGATCCGCATCGGGCTCAGTACCCGGAGCGTGATGGCCTGCCCCAGCCGCACGCCGCGGTCCACCGCCTCGAAGTCGAAGTCCCGCAGCAGCGCGCCCAGCGCCAGCACCGACTCCAGCATCGAGAAGTGCTGCCCGATGCAGGCCCGCGGGCCGCCCCCGAACGGGTACCAGGCGTAGCGGTGCCGCTCCTTCTCGCGCTCGGGCAGGAAGCGGTCCGGGTCGAAGCGGTCCGGCTGCTCCCAGTGGTCCGGGTGCCGGTGGGTGACCCACGGCGCGAGGATGACCTGGGCGCCGGCCGGGACGACGTACCCGTCGATCACCGACTCGGCCACCGACCGGCGCCCCATCTGCGAGGCCGCCGGGTAGAGCCGCATCGCCTCCTTCAACACCCGGGTGAGGTAGGGCAGCGCCTCCAGATCGGCGGCCGTCGGTTCCCGTCCGGCCAGCACCGCGTCCACCTCCTCGCGCGCCCTGCGGCGCTGCTCCGGGTGCTTGGCCAGCAGGAAGAGCGCGAAGGCCAGCGAGGTCGCCGTGGTCTCGTGCCCGGCGAGCAGGAAGATCAGTACCTGGTCGCGCAGTTCGGCCGGGTCGAGCCGTTCGCCGTCCTCGCCCCGGGCCCGGGTCAGCAGTTCCAGCAGGTCGTCCGGGCCGGCGGGGTCCGGACCCGCGACCCGCCGCGCCGCCCGCTCGGCGATGATCCGGTCGCACACCGCGTAGAGGTCGCGCTGGGCGTCGGCGCCCCGCCGGTTGGCGGGCGTCGGCCAGGCCCGGGGCACCCGGACCGGCGCGAAGCCGCGTTCGAGGACCAGTTCGCCGAGCACCGGGAAGCTGCGGTGCACCACCTCCACCGCCGCCTCCACGTCCGCCCCGAACAGGATCCGGGCCACCGTGCGCAGCGCGAACCGCGACATCTCCTCCGCGACGTCCACCACCCCGCCGGGCGCCGCCCGCCACCGCTCGGCGAGCGCCGTGCACTCCAGCCCGACCGAGGCCGCGTAGCCGTCCACCCGGCGCCGGGTGAACAGCGGCTGGATCAGCCGGCGTTGGCGCTGGTAGTCGCCGTCCTGGCTGGTCAGCAGGCCGTTGCCGAGGCTGCTCCGCAGCTCGTCGTAGAAGCTGTTGTCCTTGCGGAAGTTGGCCGCCTCGCTGCCGAGCACCTGGTGGGCGCCCTCCGGCGAGAACACCGCGTAGAACTCGGTGCGCAGCCCGGGCGGCCCCGCGACGAACCGGACGACGTCGCCGTAGTCGCGGCGGGCGTCGAGGTAGGTCCGCAGCGGACGCCGGGTCAGGTCGAACAGCGAACCCACCAGCGGGAGTCCGGGCGGCCCGGGTATCCGGGTGATGGTGGCGGCGGCGCCGGTGGTGTGCGTGGTGGCGGCGGTCAGCGACATGTCCCCTCCTCGGTCGTGCGCCTGGCCGGTCGCGCGCGCCTCGTCGGACGTCCTCCTCGTCGACCACGCGACTCGTCGGTCGTGCCCCTCGTTCCGCCCCCCAACGTAATTGAGGTGCCGTCGGCGCGGCAGGGGGCGCACGGGTTGGTACGGACGCGCACCGCCCGGCGCCCGCCGCGCCGTCCCGCGCCCCGGCGCCTGCTGCCTGCTACCTGCTGCCTGCCTACTCGTACTCGGTGCCGCCCTTGCGGGTCAGGTAGGCGTCGCCGACCGCCTTGGCGATCGCGCGACCGCCCACCACCGGGCTGTAGCGCTCGGTCACCGGCCGGACCACCACGCCCTCGCGGACGTGCAGCTCCCGCCCGGAGACCGTCTCGCGGCCCTGGGCGAGCGCCAGCACGGTGTCGGCGGCGAACGGTCCGCGCCACAGCTCGGGCGCCAACGGCATTTCGCCGTCCCGCAGTTCGGCCACCGGCAGCCAGCGCAGCTGCCCGTCGACCACGGCGGAGACGTCGAACGCCGCGTAGCCGCGCAGCTCGGTGCGGCCGGAGCTGCCGTAGGTGAGGTCCGGGACGCCCGCGCCGTAGACCTCGCCGAAGATCCCGACCCGCTGCGCGCCGAGCCGTTCGGCCAGCCTCGCGGCGACCTCCGGGACGCCGTGCGCGCGCACCGCCCGCCAGTACAGGTTGCGCCCGTCCTTGGCCAGTGCGAGGCCCTGCGCACCGATGCCCTTGGAGGACACCTGCACCTCGCCGGAGGCGGCGTGGTAGGTGACCAGGCAGCAACTGCCGTGCAGCTTCTCGATCACCACGACGGGCTCCCCGGGCTCGAACACGTCCGGGAACCGCTTGAGGTTCTCGATGTCCACCCAGGGCAGCAGGTCCGGCGCGGCCACCACCTCGCCGGTCATCGACGTGGGGATCGGCGGGCGCCATTTGGTGATGCCCAGCAGCTCGGCGAAGTCCTCCCCGCTCGCCGCGGCGGCCGCCAGGTCGGTCCCGGCCAGGGCACCGGGCCGGCGGACGATGCCCTGCGACAGCTCGCCGCGCAGCCGGACCGCCTTGACCCGGTCGGCCCGGCCCCCGGCGAGCCGCCCGGTCAGTCCCAGCTCCTCGATCAGGGCGGCGGGCAGCACGGCTCCCCTTGGCTCGGCCGGTCGGCCGGCGCGCGGACGGGCCCACTCTCCCCTCCCGGGCCGTCCGGGCGCGAAGGCTTTTCCGGCCCGGGAGCCGGGTGCTTGCGTCTTCCGACAGCCGTGCCGCCCCTCGTGGCACCCCTTGCCTGTGCGATGAGACAGACGATTATCGGCCCGCATATGCGGCACTATGATCGGCGTAACGGCCGCACCTGCGGCGATCGTCCCGCGCCCCTTCCGGCGCGCCCAGGAGGGGAAGCCAAGGAATGACCATCCGCAGACTCACCGCCGCCGCAGCAGCGACCCTCGTCCTCGCCCTCGGCGCCACCGCCTGCGGCAGCGACGGCGGCACGGACGGCAAGAGCACCGGCACCGCCTCCGCCTCCGCTCCCGCCGCCGGCGCGGGCACCGGCACCGGCACCGGCACCGGCGCGCCCGCCGCCCCGAAGGCCTCCGGGTCGATCACCGTCTTCGCGGCCGCCTCGCTCAAGGAGACCTTCACGAACCTCGGCAAGAAGTTCGAGGCCGCCAACCCCGGCGCCAAGGTCACCTTCAACTTCGGCGGCAGCTCCGCACTCGCCACCAGCATCAACTCCGGTGCCCCGGCCGACGTCTTCGCCGCCGCCAGCCCCGCCACCATGAAGACCGTCACCGACGCGGGCGGCGCCACCGGCGAGCCGAAGACCTTCGTGCGCAACACCCTCACCATCGCCGTCCCCAAGGGCAACCCCCAGCACGTCGCCGGCCTCGCCGACCTGGCCGCGCCCGGGGTGAAGGTCGCGCTCTGCGCCAAGGAGGTGCCCTGCGGCGCCGCCGCGCTGACCGCGCTCAAGGCCGCCGGCGTCAACCTCACCCCGGTCACCCTGGAGCAGGACGTCAAGGGCGCGCTCACCAAGGTCGAACTGGGCGAGGTCGACGCCTCGCTGGTGTACCGCACCGATGTGATGGCCGATGCTGCGAAGATCGACGGCGTGGACTTCCCCGAGGCCGCCAAGGCCGTGAACGACTACCCGATCGCCGCCCTGGCCAAGGCGCCCAACAAGGACGGCGCCACCGCGTTCGTCGCCTACATCCAGTCGCCCGAGGCGCAGCAGGTGCTGACCGCGGCGGGCTTCCAGGCGCCGTGATCCCTCGCACGGACCCCGGCGGCGGCGCTGACCGTGTCGGCGGCGGCGCGGGCACAGCCGCGCCCGCCGACCGGCCGCGCCGCCGTCGCGGTCGGCGGCGGGCGCACCGGGTCCCGGTCGCCCTGCTGCTCCCCGCCCTGCTCGGCCTGGCGTTCCTCGTCCTCCCGCTGGTCGGACTGCTGGTCCGGGCCCCGTGGAGTTCGCTCTCGGACCAGCTCACCAGCCCCCAGGTGTGGGAGGCTCTGCGGCTCTCGCTCGTCTGCGCGACGGCGGCCACGGCCGTGTCGCTGGTGCTCGGCGTGCCGCTGGCCTGGCTGCTGGCCCGGACCGAACTGCCGGGCCGGCGGCTGATCCGGGCCCTGGTCACGCTGCCGCTCGTCCTGCCGCCGGTGGTCGGCGGCGTGGCGCTGCTGCTGGTGCTCGGCCGGCGCGGCATCGTCGGCTCCTGGCTGGACTCCGCCTTCGGCCTCACCCTGCCGTTCACCACCACCGGTGTGGTGATCGCGGAGGCGTTCGTCGCGATGCCGTTCCTGGTGATCAGCGTCGAGGGCGCGCTGCGCGCCGCCGACCCCCGCTACGAGGAGGCCGCCGCGACGCTGGGCGCCTCCCGGCTGACCACCTTCCGCCGGGTCACGCTGCCGCTGATCGCCCCCGGGATCGGCGCGGGCGCCGTGCTGGCCTGGGCGCGGGCGCTCGGCGAGTTCGGCGCGACGATCACCTTCGCGGGCAACTTCCCGGGCCGCACGCAGACCATGCCGCTCGCCGTCTACCTCGCGATGGAGTCGGATCCGGAGGCGGCGATCGCGCTGTCGCTGGTGCTGCTGGTGGTGTCGATCGCGGTCCTGGCCGGCCTGCGCGAACGCTGGATGTCCACGCCGTGACGCCGCCCGACGTGACACCGGCTGTGACACCGGCCGCCGCCCCGTGCTCCGCGGCTTGCCCTGGCCGACCCGGCCCGGCCCGGTCCCCGTCGCCGTCCCGGTCCCCGTTCCCGTCCTCGTCCTCGTCCCCGTCCTCGTCCTCGTCCTCGTCCCCGTCCCCGTCCCCGGAGTGTCCCGCCGATGACTTCCCGCCCCGCCTCCGGCGTCCCCGGTACCCCTGACGTTCCGGGTGGTCCCGGCGCCGGCGCCGGTGGCGGTGGCGGTGGCGCCGACGGTGCCGGTCTGGACGCCCGGCTGCGGGTCGACCGGGCCGCCTTCACCCTGGACCTGACCCTCACCGCCGCCCCCGGCGAGGTGGTCGCGCTGCTCGGCCCGAACGGCGCCGGCAAGTCCACCGCCCTGCGCGCCCTGGCCGGCCTGCTCCCGCTCGGCGCCGGCCACCTGCGGCTGGACGGCGACGTCCTGGAGGACCCGGCCCGGCGGCTGCACACCCCCGCCGAGGAACGCCCGGTCGGCGTGGTGTTCCAGGACTACCTGCTCTTCCCGCACCTGAGCGCCCTCGACAACGTCGCCTTCGGCCCGCGCTGCCGGGGCCGCTCCAAGCGCGAGGCGCGCGCCGAGGCGGCCGGCTGGCTGGAGCGGATGGGTCTGGCCGAGCACGCCGGCGCCCGCCCGGGCCGGCTCTCCGGCGGCCAGGCCCAACGGGTGGCGCTGGCCCGGGCGCTGGCCGTCCGGCCGCGGCTGCTGCTCCTGGACGAGCCGCTGGCCGCCCTGGACGCCCGCACCCGGCTCGACGTCCGGGCCCAGTTGCGGCGCCACCTCGCCGAGTTCGAGGCGGTCGCGGTGCTGGTGACGCACGATCCGCTGGACGCGATGGTGCTGGCCGACCGGCTGGTGGTGATCGAGGACGGACGCGAGGTGCAGTCCGGCGCCCCGGCGGAGATCGCGCGACGGCCGCGCACCGACTACATCGCCCGGCTGGTCGGACTGAACCTGTACCGGGGCACGGCGGACGGCCACCGGGTGACCCTGCCGGACGGCGCCGAGCTGACGACCGACGAGGACCTCTCCGGGCCCGCCTTCGTCGCCTTCCCCCCGTCCGCGGTGACCCTGCACCCCGCGCGGCCGCAGGGCAGCGCCCGCAACGTCTGGGAGCTGACGGTCGCCGGCCTGGACCTCCACGGCGACCAGGTCAGGGCCGATCTGACGGGCGCCGTCCCGATGGCCGCCGACCTCACCCCGGCGGCGGCCGCCGAACTGCGCCTGGCACCGGGCTCGACGGTCTGGGCCGCGGTGAAGGCCACCCAGACCCACGCCTACCCGGCCTGAGCCGCGACCGACAGCGTTCCCGCCGCCGGGTCACTGCTGGCCGACGCCAAGGGTCATTGGCGGCCGGCGCCACGGGTCAATGGTGGCCGGCGCCAGGGGTCGCTACTCGGTCGGCGCCACGAAGCCCGACTCGTACGCGAGGATGACCGCCTGGGTCCGGTCCCGCGCGCCGAGCTTCGCCAGCACGCTGCTGACGTGCGTCTTCACCGTCTGCACGCCGAGGAAGAGCGTCTCGGCGCGATGCGCACACAGGCCGACCCCGCCGTCCCCTACGGGCACTGGACCGGCCTGCTGATCACGACCCTCTGGGCGGGCGCGGCGGCGTACGGCGGCTTGTACCGCCTTCGCTGCCAGGAGATGTGACGGGCTGTCATGGGCGATGCCCCCCAGCGTCCATGTGCAACTTTCGAGTTGCACATGGAGGTGAGGACGTGCGACCCTCGGGCTACGGATCGAGGAGGTTCACGACATGGTCGCCGACGGCATCGAGCGGGAGATCACCATCGCCGCACCGCGCGAGCAGGTCTGGGAGGTGCTCACCCAACCGAAGTTCCTGGGCAGTTGGTTCGGCGCGTACACCGCCGCCGAGATCGATCTGCGCCCGGGCGGCCACCTGCCCTTGGGCCACGACGCCCCGAGCACGCCGCCGGCCCTCATCGAGCAGGTGGAGCCGCCCTCCCTCTTCGCCTTCCGCCGACCCCGGGACATCGTGGGCGAAGCGCCGGTCGAGCGCAACGCGACACTGGTGACCTTCACCCTGACCACGGAACCGGGCAACCACACCCGGCTGCGCATGGTGGAAAGCGGATTCGCCGCCCTCGCCCTTCCCCCCGAAGCGGTCAGCATCCGCTTCGACCGGAACGGCACCGGCTGGACCCGGAGGCTGACCGAGCTCGCCTGCCGCACGGAACGGCTCACGATCCGGAAGCGAGGGTGACGGGCGGGCGTCGCCGGCGGCGGCGAGGTGACACCAACGCCGGACGGCTGACAGATTTCAAAATCTGTTATCTGTCATCTGAAATCTGTTAGCTGAAATCTGTCAGCTGTCAGTTGTCAGCCGTGGGCGCCGCTTCCGCTCAACCGCGCAGCGCGGGGTGATCCGCCACCACGGTGCAGCTCCCCGGGGCGATCTCCGTGAAGCCCGCGTCCTGCACCAGCGGCAGCCCGCTCGCCACCAGCTCCGACCATGCCTCCGGCGTCGCCGTGCGGACGGCGAGCGCGAAGCCGCTTTCCGCCCACTCCTTGCGCCGGGTGTCGTCCAGCCGCCACCAGGCGAGCTGGGCGGCATGACCGGTCTGCGCCATCGTCTTGCCCGCGCTCATCTCCAGCTCCGGGTTCAGCCAGAGCACCGGCAGACCCGGCGCCGCCGCGTCGACCGGGCCGGCCTCCTCGAGGTCGGTGCCCGACACCTGGAGCTTGGCGAGCTCCTTGGGCCAGCCGTCCAGCGGAACCGGCGGGAACACCCGCACCTCCGCCTCCCGACCGGTCACCGTGATCCCGGGCAGCTCCCCGGCCCGGCGCCACTCGCCGCCGCGCGCCCGCCGGACCACCTTGCGGATCCGGGCGTCCTCCCAGGCCTCGACCCGCTCCGCCCACTCGCCCTCCGCCTCGACCACCCTCCGGTCGTTCAGCAGGGTCAGCACCGCCCGGGCCGAGGTCTCCAGCGCGTCGGTCCGCCCGGGCGGCGTCGCGCGCTCCATCCGGACGACCAGCGGCAGCACGTACTGCTGCCGGGCGTCACGGTCCTCGGGCGTCGGGTCGGGCACGGGGGCGTCGAACGGAGAAGTCACCCGACCAGCATGCCAGCCCCCGCCGCGCGGCGATCACGGCGGTCTCCCCCGTACCGGCTCGACGCGGCCGGCTCGACGCGGCCGGTGCGGTGCGGCCGGTGCGGCGCGGAGCGCAACCGTCGGTCAGCGGTCAGCGGTCAGCGGTCAGCGGCGGTAGCCGCGCTGCGCGTCCCGTTCCTCCGCGTCGTCGTAGGTCAGGAACCAGCCCTCCGGGTGGGTGGCCGTGAGCAGCAGTTCGGCGCGCTGCTCCGCGTTCAGCTCCGGGTCGCCGTCGTCCGGCCCGTAGACGCCGAACAGTTCGTCGTGGCAGCCGTCCCAGTCGTAGTCGTAGAGGTCGGCCGGGAGGTCGCCCATCATGTCGGCGACCGACTCCGGCTGAGCGCCGAGCAGGGTCCGGGCGTCGACCAGGGCCATCCGCAGCGCGATCTCCTCCGCCAGGCAGCGCGGCAACGGCCACTCGCCGAGCGCGAGGTCGTCGGCGAGGTCGTCGAAGGTCCGGGCCATGGCGCGCCGCCACGCCCGGTGCAGCCGCCAGGTGCGCTGCGGCAGCCGACCGAAGACCGTCCAGTCCGCCTCCTCCCCGTCGACGACCGGCTCGTCCTCGTGCTCGTCGAGGTCGTCGTACGCGGCGTCGGCCAGCCCGAGGAGCTGGGCGTGCAGCAGACAGGCGGTGCGCGGGGTGAGCGTCCAGTCGCCGGCCGCGGCGCCGCCCTCCTCCTCGTCACCGTCCAACGGGAAGAGTTCGGCGAAGTCCGGCGCGAAGTCCTCGGTGACGCTGATCTCCAGCGTGCCGCCGACCGCCTCGACCCCGGGGATCGCCGCCACCAGCCGGTCCGGGTGCAGCAGCGCGCCGAGCGCCGCGTTCGCGTCCTCGGCCACCTCGCGCAGCATCTCGCGCCGCTGCCCCGCCGGATCGATGCCCTCGAAGTCCAGTTCCTCGACGGCCGCGACGGCCGCGGCGCGCAGCGCCGGCCAGTTCGTGATCCGCAGGCCCAGCACCACCGTCGCCTCGATCTCCTGCGCGCCGGAGTCTTCCGCCGCGCCCGGCCCCTGTGGATGATCGCTTCGCTCGCCCATGGGGCTACGGTACGGCCTTTCGGCCGTCCGATCACCGGTCTGTTCCGGCTACCCTACGCGTTCTCGCCGTTACCGCCCCGTCTTCGCCGGGCCACGTCCCCGCGCGCCTCTGTTCGACGGCGTCCGGGCGCCCGCAGGATGGGCGTCATGGCAAACATCGACGAGTACGGCGGCGGACAGCGTCCGGACGCCCAGGTGCTGGTGGTCACCACCAACGACATCCCCGGCTACCGGGTCGACCACGTGATCGGCGAGGTCTTCGGGCTGACCGTGCGCAGCCGGCACATCGGCAGCCAGATCGGCGCCTCGCTGAAGTCGCTGGTCGGCGGCGAGCTGCGCGGTCTGACCAAGACGCTGGTGGAGAGCCGGAACGAGGCGATGGAGCGGCTGGTCGAGCAGACCAAGGCGCGCGGCGGGAACGCGGTGCTGATGTTCCGCTTCGACGTCACGGAGGCGGCGGACGTCGGCACGGAGGTGTGCGCGTACGGCACGGCGGTGGTGATCTCCCCGGCCACCACCTGATCCCGGCCCGGCAGGCGGCAGGTGGTGGGCGGCGGGTGGTGGCCGGGGCGCTTCTCGGAGTTCGCGCCCCCGGGAACACCGCCCGTCGGCCAGGTGTTTCACCGGCGTGACTGTTTACGGTGCAACCAAATCCGGCGCGGTCCGCCGGGTCGACGTCGTGGTCGTCGGCGCGGGCCAGGCGGGCCTGTCCGCCGCCTACCACCTGCGCCGTCGCGGCTTCGCGCCCTACCGCGAGCTCCCGGGCCGCGACGTCGCGGTCCGCGAGGTTCCGGAGCACGAGGCGCCCGGCAGCAACGAGACCCCTGCGGACGGCGGCGGGTTCGTCGTCCTCGACGCCGACGACGCCCCCGGCGGCGCCTGGGCCCACCGCTCCCCGTCGCTGCGGATGGCCACCGTGCACGGTTTCCACGACCTGCCCGACTTCGAACTGCCCGAACCCGACCCGAACGCCCCGGCGCGCGAGGTCGTCCCGGGGTACTTCGCGGCGTACGAGGCCAAGCACGCCCTCCCCGTGGTGCGCCCGGTGAAGGTCCTGGCGGTGCGCTCGGAGTCGGCGCGGCCGGACGCCCGGCTGCTGGTCGAGACCGACTCCGGCACCTGGTCGACCCGGGCCCTGATCAACGCCACCGGCACCTGGACCCGCCCCTTCCTGCCCCACTACCCGGGCCGGTTCGCCGGGCGCCAGCTGCACTACGCCGCCTACCGGGGTCCGACGGAGTTCGCCGGCAAACGCGTCCTGGTGGTGGGCGGCGGCGCCTCGGCGATCCAGGTGCTGTCGGAGGTCGCGGCGGTCGGCGAGACCGTCTGGGTCACCCGCACCCCGCCCGTCTTCCACGCCGGACCGTTCACCCCCGAGTACGGGCGCGCCGTGGTCGCCAAGGTCGAGGAACGGGTCCGCCAGGGGCTGCCGGTGCGCAGCGTGGTCAGCGTGACCGGGCTCGGACCGTCGGTGGCCTACCGCAGGGCCGAGGAGCTCGGCGCACTGCACCGCCGCCCGATGTTCGACCGGCTCACCGAGCACGGGGTCGCCTGGGGCGACGAGGAGCTCGCCGTCGACGCGATCGTGTGGGCGACCGGGTTCCGTCCCGAGGTCGGCCACCTCGGCCCGCTCGGCCTGCGCTCCCCCGGCGGCGGCATCGCGCTCACCGGCACCCGCGCCACCGCCGACCCGCGCGTCCACCTGGTCGGTTACGGGCCGTCCGCCAGCACCGTGGGCGCCAACCGCGCGGGCCGGGCGGCGGTCAACGAGATCGTGGCGCTGATCGGTACCCCGGCCCCCGCCGAGGCCGGGGTACCGGCCCAGTAGCCCGGTCGCCCTCGGCTGTCGGGGCGGTTGCGGGCGGCGCGCCCCGAGGGCGTCCCCGGGGCGCCCCGGGTCGCGCGGAGGGGTCAGCGGTCGTAGTCGACCGTCACCCTGTCCGTCACCGGACGGGCCTGACAGGTGAGGACGTAGCCGGCCGCCAGCTCCTTCTCCTCCAGAGCGAAGTTGCGCCGCATCGTCACCTCGCCCTCGGTGACCAGCGCGCGGCAGGTCCCGCACACCCCGCCCTTGCAGGCGAACGGCAGGTCCGGGCGGGACCGCTGCGCGCCGTCCAGGACGGAGCGGTCGCGCGGCAGGGTGAGCGTGCTGCCCCGCCCGTCCAGGACGACCGTGACCTCGCTGCGTTCGGCGTCCCCGGCCCCGTCCGCCGCGCCCGGCACGTCGTCGGCGCGTTCGGCGACCGGTTCGTCCTCTGCGTGGAACAGCTCCTGGTGCACCCGCTCCGCCGGCACGCCCAGTCCGGCGAGCAGTTCCTTCGCCCCGGCGACCATCCCGAACGGCCCGCAGAGCCAGAAGTGGCCGACCGCCGTCACGTCCACCAGGGCCGCCAGCAGTGCCTCGACCCGCTCCGGGTCCAGCCGGCCGCTGAGCAGTTCGGCGTCCCTGGTCTCCCGCGACAGCACGTGGACCAGCTGGAAGCGGCCCAGGTAGCGGTCCTTGAGGTCGGCCAGTTCGTCGGCGAACATCACGGTGTCGCTGCGCCGGTTGCCGTAGAGCAGGGTCACGGTCGAGGTGCGGTCGGCGGCCAGCACGGAGGCCGCGATCGACACCATCGGCGTGACGCCGGACCCGGCCGCCAGCAGGACGTGGTCGGCGGGCTCACCGAGGTCCGGGGTGAACAGCCCGGACGGCGTCAGCACCTCCACCTCCTCCCCCGGCCGGGCGTCGCGCACCAGCCAGCGGGAGAACAGTCCGCCCGGCACCTCGCGCACGGCGATCCGCGGCGGTTCGCCGACGGGGGCGCAGATCGAGTACGAGCGGCGCTCGTCGACCCCGTCCACCACCCGGCGCAGCGTCAGCGTCTGGCCCGGCCGGAACGCGAACGCCTCGGTGAGCCCGTCCGGCACCGCGAACGTCACGGCGACGGCGTCGTCGCAGAGCCGCTCCACCGAGGCGATCCGCAGCGGGTGGAAGGTGGGACGGCGGGCCGGCCGGACGACGGGGTCGACGGCGGACGGCGCGGACGGCGTGAACGTCTCCGCAGGCGGGGCCGCGGACGCCTCGGCGGACGGCGCGAGCGGTGGGACGGCTGGCGGAACGGCGGCCATTCAGATCTCCTTGACGCGTTCGAAAGGCTCGCGGCACTCGCGGCAGCGCCACAGCGCCTTGCACGCGGTGGAGCCGAAGCGGGACAGCTCCTCGGTGTCGGTGCCGCCGCAGAGCGGGCAGGGGACGGACGCGGCAGCGGCGGTCGCGAGCCGGGTCGGGCCGAGGCTCAGCGGGGTGCCGCCGCCGGTACCCCCCGTCCCCCCGCCCGCAGCCCCGGGGCGGGGCGGGGCGATGCCGGCCTCGGCGAGCTTGCGCCGTCCCTCGGGGGTGATCAGGTCGGTCGACCAGGGCGGGTCCAGCCGCAGCCGGACCCGGACGTCCGCGAAGCCCGCCGCGCGCAGCCGCCGGTCCACGTCGGCGGCCATCTCGGCGACGGCGGGGCACCCCGAGTACGTCGGGGTGATCCAGGCCGTCACCGCCACGGCGCGGGTGTCGTCCGGGTCGGCGACCTCGATGCCGGCGAGCACGCCCAGGTCGGCGAGGGTCAGCATCGGCAGCTCCGGGTCGGGCACCCTCGCCGCCACGTCCCAAGCCGAAGCACGGACCGATTCCAGGTCCGGGCCATGCTCCGGACCGTGCGCCGAGGCGCGCTCCGGCCCTTGCTCCGGCCCCGGCTCCCGGTCCGTCCGGCTCCGCTCGCGCGCCCCGGCCACGGCCGTCACCACGTCGCGCCCGGATGCGCGCGGGCCAGCACCTGCAGCTCCGCGAGCAGCAGACCCAGCGCCTCGGTGTGCACCCCGTCCCGCCCGGCACGGCCGCCCACGGCCGCCAGCCCCGGCGCGTCCGGCACGGTCAGCCCGGCCTCCGCGAGCACCGCCGCCAGCGAGCGCAGCACCGGCTCGCGCAGCGTCGCCGGATCCACTCCGACCCGCAGCTCGACCGGGTGCGCCGTGAACAGTTCCTCCAGCAGCGGCCAGACCGCGTCCAGCCCGGCCTGCATCCGCGCTGCCGAGTACGGCGTGCCGTCGCCGAGCCGCAGGGTCCACGCGGTGGCGTACTCGCGGTGGTACGCCAGCTCCTTCACCCCGCGCCCCGCGACCGCCGCCAGCACCGGGTCGGCGTGCCCGGCCAACGCCTCGTACAGCGCGCCGCGGACGGTGGAGAAGAGCAGCAGACGGGCGATCGAGTACGCGAAGTCCCCGTTCGGCGCCTCGACGAGGCGGACGTTGCGGAACTCGTGCTCCTCGCGCCAGTACGCCAGGTCGTCCTCGGTGCGCCCGGAACCGTCCGCCTGCCCCGCCCGGGTGAGCAACTGGCGGGCCTGGCCGAGCAGGTCGAGGCCGAGGTTGGCGAGCGCGACCTCCTCCTCCAGCTCCGGTGCGCGGGTGCACCACTCGATCAGTCGCTGGGCGAGGACGAGCGCGTCGTCGCCCAGCATCAGGCAGTAGGCGGCGAGGTCGGCGCCGTCCAGCCCGGGCGGCACGGCGGTGTCCACCCCGAGCAGCGGGTCGGCGAAGCCCGTCCCGTACGCCCAGCGGCCCTCGCCCTCGGGCTCGGGGGACGCCTCGGCGAGGCTCAGGTACACGTGGTCGTCGGTCATGGTTCGGCTGCTCCCGGTCAGATGTGCGGGACATCCTCGGGGATGTCGTAGAAGGTCGGGTGGCGGTAGACCTTGTCGCCGCTGGGCGCGAAGAACGGGTCGCGCTCGTCCGGGGCCGAGGCGGTGATCGCGTCGGAGCGGACCACCCAGAGGCTGACGCCCTCGTTGCGGCGGGTGTAGAGGTCGCGGGCGGCGAGCAGCGCCATCCGGTCGTCGGACGCGTGCAGCGACCCGACGTGCACGTGGTTCAGGCCGCGCCGGGGGCGCACGAACACCTCGTAGAGCGGCCAGCCGGCCTTGGACTCGGTCACTTTCCGTTCTCCTGTTCCGCGTGCTGTGCCGCGTGGTGCGCCGGGTGCTGTTCCGCGTGCGGTGTCGGGTGCTGTTCGGGGTGCGGCACCGTGCCCGGGGTCGTGGCGCCGGCCTCCGCACGGCGCTTCGCTGCGTACGCCGTGGCCGCCTCGCGGACCCACGCGCCCTCCTCGTGGGCGGCCCGGCGGCGCTCGATGCGCTGGGCGTTGCACGGGCCCTGCCCCTGGATGACCCGGGTCAGCTCCGACCAGTCCGGCTCGCCGAAGTCCCAGCTGCCGCGGTCCTCGTTCCAGCTCAGCTCGGGGTCGGGGAGGGTGACACCGAGGTGCTCGGCCTGCGGCACGGTCATGTCGACGAACCGCTGCCGCAGCTCGTCGTTGGTGTGCCGCTTGATCCGCCAGGCCATCGAACGGGCGGTGTTCGGCGAGGCGTCGTCCGAGGGGCCGAACATCATCAGCGACGGCCACCACCAGCGGTCCACCGCGTCCTGGACCATCCGGCGCTGGGCCTCGGTGCCGCGCATCAGCGTCATCAGCAGCTCGTAGCCCTGGCGCTGGTGGAACGACTCCTCCTTGCAGATCCGGACCATGGCCCGCGCGTACGGGCCGTAGCTGCAGCGGCAGAGCGGGACCTGGTTGCAGATCGCGGCGCCGTCGACCAGCCAGCCGATCACGCCGACGTCGGCGAACGTGAGGGTCGGGTAGTTGAAGATCGAGGAGTACTTCTGGCGGCCGGAGATCAGCTTCTCGGTGAGCTCGGCGCGGTCCACCCCGAGGGTCTCGGCGGCGGCGTAGAGGTACAGGCCGTGACCGGCCTCGTCCTGGGCCTTCGCGAGCAGGATCGCCTTGCGGCGCAGGGACGGGGCGCGGGTGAGCCAGTTGCCCTCGGGCTGCATGCCGATGATCTCGGAGTGGGCGTGCTGGGCGATCTGGCGGACGAGGGTCGCCCGGTAGGCGTCGGGCATCCAGTCGCGCGGCTCGATGCGCTGCTCCGCGGCGACGACGGCCTCGAACTGGTCCTCCGGCGACCGCTCGGGCCTCTCGACCACCTCTGCTGTCACCACGGTCCCCTTTCGGTGTCTGCCCGCCCGTCCCGTCCAGGGGCGGTCGGCGGCTCTCCCGGCCGCCCACCGGGGCAACCGACTGACCGTTCGGTCGGTACCATTGTGCGCGGTGGGACGGCCGGCTGACAAGGGAGCACCGCCGACCGCGGCGGACCCGGTCGGGGCGGGCTCGGCGGCGTGGTCGGCGGGGCGGGTCCAGTGGGCCGGGTTCGGCGCGGCGGTCAGGCGGGGCGGTCAGGCGGGCGGGCTCAGTGGGGTCGATTCACCGGAGGGTGGCGAGTTCTTCGGTGCGAGCCGCCCGCTTGGCGAACACCTCCGCCTTGCGCTCCTCCATGTGGCGCAGCGCCGCACGCCGACCCCGGGCGGCGAGACGGTCGATGTAGAGGCCGCCGCCGAGATGGTCGGCCTCGTGCTGGAGGCAGCGCGCGAAGTAGCCGCGGCCCTCCACGACCAGTGGCCGGCCGTCGAGGTCCCGGCCGTGGACGACCGCGGCGTCCGGGCGGGCCAGGGCCGCGTACGGACCGGGGACCGAGAGACAGCCCTCCTCGGCCTCGACGAGACGGCGCGCCCCGGCGGGCAGCTCGTCGAGCACCGGATTGAGGATGTGGCCCAAGTGGCGGACGCCGTCGTCGTCGAAGCAGTCCCAGACGAAGGCTTGGAGGTCGACGCCGATCTGGTTGGCCGCGAGTCCGGCGCCCTCGGCGACCCACATCGTGGCGAACATGTCGTCGATCAGCCGCGCCAGCTCGGGGCGGCCGAACTCGTGCTCCGCGACGTCCCGGCAGCGCCGGCGCAGGACTTCGTCCCCGACGACGGTGATCCGCCGCACCTCACCCCGCAATGCCTCCGGCGGCACCTCCGGGTACCCGCTCACCACCTCGCCCTGCAGCCGCACCTGACCCCGGACCCGCCCTCCGACCGGCATCACCTGACCCACCGACCGCTCCACAGATGCGCGTCGCGCCACGATCCCTCTCCCCTCCGTGTTCTCGGCCTCGCCGCGCCATGACCGGCGCGACCGGCGTTACGCTTACCCACCACACTTTGCAAAGTTCAGACTTTGCAAAGTGTGGTGTAAGCGGGCAACTTCGATGTGGCGTTGCGTCGCAATGGGACACATATCCCCAGGTGAGCGGGCATTACGGTTCGCGCCAGCGCGCTCGGCACTTGCCAAATAGCTTTGCAAAGTGGATTCTTTGCAAAGTGACCAGCCACGACAGTCCCGCCGAAGCGGCCACGCTCCCGACCGGAGCCCCGGCCCGACCGCTGCCGCACCACGCGGTCCGCGCCGCGTTGCTCGACCTCATCGCCGAATGGGGCAGCATCACCTCGAACCAGGCCGCGCAGATGCTCCGCCAGAGTTCCGGGACGTGCTCCTTCCACCTGCGCCAGCTGGCCCGGTACGGGCTGATCGAGGAGGCGCCGACCGGGGACGGCCGGTCGCGGCCGTGGCGGCTGCGCTGGGAAGGATCCCTCATGCCGCCGGGTACCGCCGAGGAACCGGCCGGCCCGGTCGGGCGCGGTCCGGCACCCGAGTTGGCGAGCGAGCTGGAAGACGGCAGCTATCGGCACTGGCTCGCCAACCGGTCCGCCGCACCCACCGAATGGCAGCGGGACCAGACCTCCAGCGACATCCTGCACCTCACCGCCGACGAACTCGCCGACCTGGGCGCCGCCGTCCGCGCCCTGCTCACCCCGTACCGGCGACGCGCACCCCAAGCGGGGACGCGCCCGGTGGCGGCGGTCACCCGACTCTTCCCGCTGCTCGCAGACACCGAAGAGGGAGCGGAGCGGCGCTGACAAATGACAGCTGACAGATTTCAGAATCTGTCAGCTGTCATTTGTCAGCTGTCGGCCGTTTCTCGTCAGCCGTCAGTCACCGGCCGCGGGCAGGGACGACGTCGTTGGCGCCGTCACCCCTCCGAGCGGTCGCGCAGCCGCGGGAGCGGGACGGCGAGCAGCGCCGCCAGCAGGGCGATCCGCGGCGCCAGCTCGTCGATCCGGATGTGCTCGTGCCGGGCGTGCGCGCCCCCGCCGACGGCACCGAAGCCGTCGAGCGTGGGGAGCCCGCGCGAACCCGGCAGGTTGGTGTCCCCGGCGCCGCCCGCCGGACCGCCGTCCAGCTGCTGACCGAGCACCGCCGCGAGCGAACGGACGTGGCGCAGCAGCGGGTTCGCGGAGCGCTCGGGCCAGGCGGGACGGCTGGACAGCACCTCGGTCCGCACCCGCGCGCCCGGCCGCAGCGCGGTCAGCCGGGCGAGGCTGTCCAGGGTCCGGCGCTGCGCCTCGGTGGTGGCGAAACGCAGGCCGAGCTCGGCCTCGGCCCGGCCGGCGATGACGTTGGCGCGACTGCCGCCGCTGATCCGGCCCGCGTTGAGCTCGGTACCGGGGAGGCTGACCAGGCCGCGCACGGCCACCAGCTGGTCGACGAGTTCGTCCACGGCCGAGACCCCGTCGGCGGCGTCGTTGCCGGCGTGCGCCTCGCGCCCGGTGACGGTGAGCCGTACCCGGGTGGAGCCGCGGCGGGCGGTCTTGAGCCGACCGTCCGGGTGCGGCGGTTCGAGGCCCAGGACGGCCGCCGCTCCCCGAAGTTGGCGTTCGACGAGGCGGCGGCCGTCCGGGCTGCCGACCTCCTCGTCGGAGACCACGACCAGGCGGACGGTGCGGTGCGGGCGCTGGCCGAGGTCGGCGAGCAGGGCGAACGCGCCTTCCAGGATGGCGAGTCCGCCCTTCATGTCGACCACGCCGGGCCCGCTCAGGGTCCCGTCCCGTTCGGTGACCGGCCAGTCGGTGAGGATGCCGGCGGGCCAGACGGTGTCGTGGTGACCGACCACGAGGAGGTGCGGCAGGGTCTCGTCCCGGCCGTCCCACTGGAGAACCAGGTGGTCGCCTGCCGGACCGGGCTCGCGGTGGACGGTCGCGCCGGTGGCCCGGAAGCCGGATGCCAACTCTTCGGCGAGGGCGTCGAGTCGCGGTGCGTCCCCGCTGGGGGACTCGATCCGGGCCAGGTCCGCGCAGCGTCGCCGGACGGCTCCGGCGAGGGTTCGGGCGCGGGTGGTGAGGGCCTGGGGCAGACCGGGGAGCGCGGCGGTGGGGCCGGATTGGCCCTCGCTGTCGGGGGCGGCCGGAGTGTGGGGGGCCGCTGCGAGGGGTGGTGCGGCGGCGGGCGTGGGGGTGGCCGGGGCGAGGGCGGTACGGGCGGTGCCGGTTCCGGTCGTGCCGGAGGTGGAGGCCTCGGAGGTGGCCGCGCCGGGTGCGGCGCCTGGGGTCCTGGTCGGCTCGGAGGTGACGGCCGTGGTGGTGGCGGTCGCGGTGCCAGCGGGCGCACTGCTGGCGGGCGCAGTGCTGCCGGGCGAAGGGGCGGTGGTCGTCGGGGCGGTGGTCGTCGGGGTGGTCGCGGCCGCGGTGGTGGCCGTGCCGGTCGTGGTGGGAGCGGCGGCGGCCGTGGGGTTCGCGCCGACGGTCGTGGGGTTCGCCGTGACGGTGGAGGGGCGGACGGCGTGAGGGCTCAACGCTTGCCTCCGCGACCGCCGCCGATATACAGCGGCCGCGCGGGTCGACCGGGGCGGCCGGGCTGTCCCGACCAGGTGGCCGGGCGGACCGGCCCGGCTGCAACGGCGGGACACCGAGACGGTCCGTCCGGTCCAAGTGCGCTGGAACGGCTGGGCGGCGTGTGTGGCATGTGCGTCCTCCTCGCTCGATCCGGTGGCCCCGATCGTCGCGGGGCCTCCGTGGACGGCGGCTTCCCTTTGCGGCGGGCGCAGAACGACGCACCACCGCAGGGAAGCCGAGATGTGAGCCTAGAAGAACCGTTCGGTTTCCTGCGAGGTGGCCCTGCTCCCAGCGTGCCGGGGCCGGGATCCGCCCCTGTGCGGGGCCGCAGGACGGCGGCCGGCGCACAGCGTGCGGGCCGGGCTCGGCGCGCGGGCGCGGTCGCCGGATCGCGCCCACCTCCACCATGGACCCGGGGCCGGGGTTCGGCAGCGCAGGACGCCAAGCCGCGCCTTTTCCAAGCCAGATGGGTGACGGCGGGTCGGCCGCGAGTACCGCGCGGCGCTGATCCGAGGGAGTCGGGTCGGGGCAAATCACCATGCTCTGGTGCGAAGGCGCAGGCATACGGACAGAACGCCGCCCGGCCGTAGGGACGGCGGGCCTGGGAGGGCACGGCCGCGATCACCACCGTGGGTGTGCGTGGCGGTCACGACCGTCGACGGTCGGTCAGACCGAGTCGTCGATCACGCCCGCGTCCCGGGCGAGCAACGCCGCCTGGACGCGGTTGCCGACGCCAAGCCCGGTGAGGATTCGACTGACATGGGCCTTGACCGTGCTCTCGCGCATTCCGAGGACGGCCGCGATCTCGGCGTTGGAACGGCCGAGTGCGAGTTCGCGCAGCACGTCGCTCTCGCGCGGTGTGAGCCCATTGAGTCGCGCCCGGGCGGCGACCGCGCGCGGCGCACCGGTGCGGTGGTAGCGGTCGATGAGCCGGCGTGCGGCGGCCGGGTGGAGCATGCCCTGCCCGCCGGCGACCACATGGACGGCCCGGGCGATCTCCGCCGGCGGGGTGTCCTTGAGCAGGAAGCCGTCGGCCCCGGCCGCGAGCGCCCGGTAGACGTACTCGTCGAGGTCGAAGGTGGTGAGCGCGATGACGCGCGGGCCGTCCGGCAGCGCGCGCAGCCGCCGGGTCGCGGCGATGCCGTCGAGCCGGGGCATCCGGATGTCCATCAGGGCGACGTCGACGCGGTGCAGCGCGGCGAGTTCCACGGCCTCCAGGCCGTCGGCGGCCTCGGCGACCACGGTGAGCTCGGGGTCCTGAGCGAGCAGGTCGACGAGTCCGAGTCGGACCAGCGCGTCGTCGTCGACGACCATGGTGCGGATCATGTCGCCCCGCCGGCTGGAGTCGGACCGGTCCCCGCCCCGGCGGCCGCCGGGGCGGAGCGCCGGTGGGTCGGTGGCACGGCAGATGCGGGCGGTACGGGCGGCGTGGGCAGTGCGGACGCCGCGGGTGGCTGGGCCGGCGGCCGGACCGGTGGTCGGTGGGGCGCCGGCAGACGGGCGGTGAGACGGAACCCGCCCCGGCCGTCGGGGCCTGCGTCGAGGTGACCGCCGAGCGCGACAACGCGTTCGCCGAGCCCGACCAGCCCGTAGCCGCCCCCGGTGCATGCCCCGGACGGAGCCGGGAGGCCCGCGCCGTTGTGCACCTCGACCGTCGTCGCGGGCGCGCCGTACCGGACGCGGACGGTGACCGGCGCGGAGTGCGCGTATTTGCGGGCGTTGGTCAACGCCTCCTGGACGAGCCGGTGCACGGCCAGGCGGTGGGTCGTCGGAACGTCTTCCGGGTCCCCGACAAGGGTGAGTTCGACGTTCTGGCCCGCGCCGCCGGCCTCGGCGACGAGTTCGGCGAGGTCGCGCAGGGCGGGCGCGGCGACGGGTGCCGTGCCCGCGACGGTCACGCTGGCGGTGCGTCCGGGGAGCGGCGCGCCACCGACCGCCCCGGCAAGTCCCGGTGGCTCGGGACGGTCCGGGGGCTCGGCACAGCCGGGTGGGACGGCCGGTTCGGACAGATCGGCCGGCGGCGGTGAGCCGGTCGGCCCGGGTTCGCCGGCCGCCTCGGGTGGGACGACCGGCTCCGTCGCGTCGGCCCGGAGGGCGCCGAGGACGTCGCGCAGGTCGTCGAGCGAGTGGGCGGCCGTCGTCCGGAGCAGTTCGAGCCGGTGGGCGAGGCGCTCGGGATCGTCGGTCACCGTGCCGGACCGGGCTTGGTCGCGGAGCACCCCGGCGTGCAGGACGAGGAGGCTGATCCGGTGGGCGAGGACGTCGTGCATCTCGCGGGCGATCCGGGCCCGTTCGGCGGAGCGGGCCTGCTCGGCTCGGAGCTCGCGCTCCCGGCGCAGCGCGTCGACCTTGGCGTGGAGGGTCCGGATCAGCATGCGCCGGCCGTGCAGCCACAGTCCGAGGGAGAGGACGGCGATCTCGACCAGGAACTGGGACCCGGTGGTGCCGGCCCAGTCGGTGAGGGATTCGGCGCGGACCGCACTGAGCCCCGCGAGGACGGCCGCGGCGGCGAGGGCCGGCCCGGAGCGGCCCGTCGAGGCCAGGTGGTAGACGCTGAACAGGCCGGGGAAGGCGCGGTTCAGCAGTCCGCTGACGAGGACGGGCAGCACGGCGGCGGCGACCGGGTGGCGGCGGGCGAGGAGCAGCGAGAGCGAGGCGAGGGCGGCGCCGGCCATGCGCAGCGGGTGCAGCGGGAGGTCGTGAGTGCGCCATTGGACGAGGGTCTCCTCGGCGGCGAGCGCGAGGACGGTCAGGAGGAGCAGCATCTCGGTGAGTCGGTGCCTGCCGGGGGCGTACCAACCGAGCGGCACGGTTGGCGGACGGCGCGGAGTGCCTGGTGACTCCGGCCGCTCCGCCCTGCCACGCCGGTGGGGAGGGCGCGGGATGCGCGGCAGGCGTGCCATGCGTGACAGGGCTGAGTATGGCGGAACTTCCGGGTGTGTCAGGTGCTTTGTGGTCATCGGGCCTCCTCCCGCTGCTGCCGTCCAGGGCCCTGATGCTACGGCGGGTTGACGGCCGTCGGCCCCTGACGATCGGCCGTCGGCACCCTCGACTTTCGTCGGGGGTGCGGGGTGCCGATCGGCCGTGTCGCGGGGTTCGGACCGTTTCTACCGTCAGTGCCATGACGACAGATCAGTTCGGCCCCGACCTCGATCCCGTTCCTGTTCCTGTTCCCGCTCCCGCTCCCGCTCCCGCTGTCGCGGCTCCCTGCCCCGGCGCCCCGGGTGCCCTGTCCGTTCCGGCCGGGCTCCGGTCGGGCGGCGGCGACGGGTGGTTCTTCCTCGCCGAGGCGCTGCGCACGTTCCGGCTGACCGGCGCGGTGGCACCGAGCGGGGCGAGCTTGGTGAACGCACTGGTGGTCCCGGCGACGAGCCGTCCGGCCCGTCCCGTCTCGGTGCTGGAGGTGGGGGCCGGGACGGGCGCGGTGACACGGCGGCTGGTCCGGGTACTGCGGACGGGAGACCGGCTGCACGTGGTGGAGCCCAATCCCCGGTTCGCCCAACGGCTTCGCTTGGACGAGGAGTTGGCACGGCGAGGACCCGAGGTGGACTTACGCGTGTCGGCGTGCCGGGTACAGGACCTTCCGGAGTGCCGCGCGTCCGGTCGTCACGGCGGGACTCGCGCCGGTGCCGGGCGGGTCGGCACCGGACGGACCGGCGCCCTCGGCGGCGGGTCCGAGCCTCCCGCCGAGCGGTACGACGTGATCGTGTCGGGGCTGCCGTTCACCAACTTCGAACCGGCGGAGGTGCGGCGCATCCTCGATCTCTATCTGCGGCTGCTGGTGCCGGGCGGTGAGTTGACGTACTTCGGATACCTGGGGACATCGGCGGCGCGGTTTCTGACGTCCGGACCGCGGCGGGGTGCGCGACACCGGGCGGTGGTGCGGCTGCTGCGGGGGTTCGAGGAGGAGTTCGGGCTGGGGAGCCGGGTGGTGTGGCGCAACGTTCCCCCGGCACGGGCGCACCTGCTGCGTGCTCCGGACGGAGCTCGGCCCACGACGGCCGGGCGCCCGCCGGACGTGACGGCGGGCGGGCCGGGCGGCCCGGTCACGGGCGCCGACGCGAGCGGTGCTCCGGGCGGAGATCCGGGCACCGACGCCGGCCCCGGTTCGGGCACCGACGGCCCGGCGGGCGGGGTGGCGACGGCCGCTCGATGATGGGAGCGGGCGGGCCGGGCTCGGTGCGGTTCGCGCGTCGAGCAGCCGCGAACCGGTCGTCGCCGAGCAGCGACCCGACCCGCGAGTCGAGCAGTAAGTCGAGCAGTGAGGAGTCCGCCGTGACGGTCACGATCCGTGACGCCGAAGGCGCGGGCCGGTTCGAGGCGTGGGTGGACGGCACCCTGGCCGGGTTCGCGGAGTACCTGCGCAGCGGCGAGTTGGTGGTGTACCCGCACACCGTGGTCGAGCCCGCCCACGAGGGCCAGGGCGTCGGCGGGGCGCTGGCGCGAGCGGCGCTGGACGACGCCCGGGCGCGGGGGCTGGCGGTGCTGGCGACGTGCCCGTTCATCAAAGGGTGGATGCTCCGGCACCCCGAGTACATCGACCTGGCCTACGAGAGCCGGAGCCGGGTGAGCGACTGATGGCCGCCGACCGCGAGGACGTCGAGGACACGACGGAGCGCGCCGGATCGGGCGGCGCGGAATCGGGCGACGGCTCGGAATCGGGCGGGCGGGGCCCGGGCCCCCGGGCGTACCAGGCGGACGGGATCACGGTGACCTTCGACGCCCGGGTGTGCCGACATGCCGCGGAGTGCGTGCACGGCTTGCCGGCGGTGTTCGACACGACGCGGCGGCCGTGGATCCTGCCGAGCGCTGCCGCCCCGGAGGTGATCGCCGAGGTGGTGCGCCGGTGTCCGACGGGGGCGCTGGCCTACCGGCTGGCGGACGGCGCGGCCGAGGCGCCGGACCGTCCGACCACCGTGCGACGGACCTCCGACGGGCGGTTGCTCGTCCGCGGCGAGCTGCGGGTGACGGACGCGACGGGTGACGTCCGGGAGACCCCGAGGGCGATGTTGTGCGGCTGCGGCCGGAGTGCCGAGCCCCCGTACTGCGACCGCAGTGGGGCGTGCGGCGAGCACGAGGGGTGACTCGAGCCTGACGGTGCGTGCGCAATGGCCATCGTCCCCGCCAGGCGGCTGACAAATGACAGCTGACAGATTTCAGATGACAGATAACAGATTTTGAAATCTGTCAGCGCTCGTGTCATCGTTGAAGCATGTCCACCACCCCGCACCTCCCCCACCTCCCCCGGCGCGCACTCGGCGCCACCGGTCCGACCGTCTCCACCCTCGGGCTCGGCTGCATGGGCATGTCGGACCTCTACGGCCCCGCCGACGAGGCCGAGAGCGTCGCGACCATCCACGCCGCCCTCGACGCGGGCGTCACGCTGCTCGACACCGGCGACTTCTACGGCATGGGCCACAACGAGCTGCTGATCCACGAGGCGCTGCGCGGCCGCGACCGCGAGAACGTCCGGATCAGCGTGAAGTTCGGCGCCCAGCGCAGCCCGGACGGCCAGTGGCTCGGCTACGACGCCCGCCCGGCCGCCGTCAAGACCGCCCTCGCCTACACCCTGCGCCGCCTGCGCACCGACCACATCGACATCTACCGCCCGGCCCGGCTGGACCCGAGCGTGCCGGTCGAGGAGACCGTCGGCGCGATCGCCGAGCTGGTGCAGGCCGGCTACGTCCGCCACATCGGCCTCTCCGAGGTCGGGGCGGACACCCTGCGCCGGGCCGCCGCCGTCCACCCGATCAGCGACCTCCAGATCGAGTACTCGCTCCTCTCGCGCTCCGTCGAGGCGGAGATCCTGCCCACCGCCCGCGAGCTCGGCATCGGCGTCACCGCGTACGGCGTGCTCTCGCGCGGCCTGCTCAGCGGCCACTGGCAGAACGACCGCGAGCTGTCCGGCACCGACTTCCGCGGCCACAGCCCCCGGTTCCAGGGCGACAACCTCACCCACAACCTCCGGCTCGTCGAGGCCCTGCGCGCGGTCGCCGCCGAACGCAAGGCCACCGTCGCGCAGATCGCTATCGCCTGGGTGGCCTCGCGCGGCGAGGACGTCGTCCCGCTGGTCGGCGCCCGCCGCCGCGAGCGCCTCACCGAGGCGCTCGGCGCGCTCGACGTGACCCTCACCGGGGCCGACCTCGCGGCCATCGAGGCGGCGGTCCCCGCCGGGTCCGCGGCCGGCGACCGGTACGCTGCCGCCCAGATGGCCCATCTCGACAGCGAGCACTGAGCGCCGGCCCCAGCCGCGCCGGAGACCCGCTCCGGGCGGGGCCGTCCGCACCCGTACCACCCGCCGGTCACCCGGCGGCCCGCCCGACAACCCACCGACCGACAACCAGCCGCCAGCCGGCCGTCCGCCCGCCGCACCCCGGCGGGCGGCCGCCTCACCCGTAAGGACGTACCTTCCCCGTGACCACGGACAGCGCACTCACCTCCGAGCAGATCCTGAGCGCGACGGAGGACGTCCTCAGGCGGTTCGGCCCGGCGAAGGCCACCGTCGTCGACGTCGCTCGCACGCTCGGTGTCAGCCACGGCAGCGTCTACCGCTTCTTCCCGAGCAAGGCGGCCCTGCGCGAGGCCGTCACCGAGCGCTGGCTCGCCCAGGCCCACGACGAGCTGCGCTTCATCGCCACCGAGGCCGGCCCCGCCACCGAGCGCCTGCACCGCTGGCTGACCACCCTGTTCGCCGCCAAGCGCAAGAAGGCCTTCGACGACCCGCAGCTCTTCGCGACCTACATGACGCTGGTCAGCGAGAACAGCCACACCGTCGACGCCCACATCGGGACGCTGATCGACCAGATCGCCCAGATGGTCCAGGACGGCATGGAGACGAAGGAGTTCCGTCTCACCCACATCAACTCGACCGCCCGCGCGGTGTTCGAGGCGACCGCCCACTTCCACGACCCCGCCCACGCGGCGAGCTGGTCCGACCCGACCGCGGACGAGCGCTTCGAGGCCCTCTGGAAGCTCATCCTCGGCGGCCTGGCCATCAAGGCCTGACCACCCCCGCCCCGCCCCGCCACGCGCCCACGCCGCCCACCGTCCGCCGCCCGTCCGCCGCCCGCACTGTCCCGACACCGCGGCGAGGCGGGCGGCGGACGGCGGGCGAAATCCGCTGGCCGACCCCACCCCCGTTCGTCAGACTGACGCGCGACAGTTGATCCCCACGTCCCGTCCGGAGGACGACATGCGCGCCCACGGCCCCGGCCCCGCCCTCGACAGTCTCCAGGGCCTCGCCCTCGGCGACGCGTTCGGCGACCGCTGGTTCTCCGTGCCCGCCGACGAGGCCCCCGCCGCACTCGCGGCCCGGCTGCCCCGCCCCGCCCCCTGGCACTGGACGGACGACACCGCCATGGCGCTCGTCCTGCTCCGTCACCTGCGCGACCACGGCGAGGTCCGCCAGGACGCGCTGGCGCGAGAGTTCGCCGCCGAGTACACCGACGACTACGGTCGCAAGTACGGACCGTCGATGCACCGCGTGCTGCGGGAGATCCACGGCGGCGCCGACTGGCACGAGGTGACGTCACGTCAGTTCGAGGGCCAGGGGTCGTACGGGAACGGTGCGGCGATGCGGGTGGCACCGCTGGGCGCGTGGTTCGCCGACGACCTGGACGCCGTCGCGCACCAGGCCGAACTCCAGGCCCGCACCACACACTTCCACCCGGAGGCGGTCGCGGGGGCCGTCGCCGTCGCACTGGCGGCCGCGCTCGCCACGCGCAGCCGGGGAGGGGCCGCACCCGCGCGGGCCGAGCTGCTCGAGGAGGTCGCCGGCCGACTGCCCGCCGGCGAGGTGCGGTCCGGCCTGCGGATCGCGTCCCGGCTCCCCGCGCACACCTCCGTCCGCCATGCGGCGCACGTCCTCGGTTCCGGGCTCCGGATCTCCGCGTCGGACACCGTGCCGTTCGCCCTCTGGTCCGCCGCCGGCCACCCGGACTCGCTGCCCGAGGCCCTCTGGCACACCCTGGAGGGCGGGGGCGACATGGACACCACCACCGCCATCGCCGGCGGCGTGGTCGCCGCCCGCACCGGACTGGCCGACGTGCCGGGCGACTGGCTGACCGCCCGCGAGCCCCTACCCACCTGGGTCACCCCGCCGCCGGCCACCTGACCACCCGGCCACCGGACACCCGCCGTCCGCCGTCCGCCGTCCGCCCACGCGACACCACCGAACACAACGGACCGGCCCCGCGGGATCGCGCGGCCGGTCCGGACCCTCGGTTCCGCCCCCGTCAGTTGCGGGAATTCCCGAAGACGAGCCGGTACAGGATCAACAGCACCAGGGCGCCACCGATCGCGGACGCCCACGTCGCCAGGTCGAAGAACTGGGCCGTCACCGGCCGGTCCAGGAACTTCGCGGAGATCCATCCACCGACGAAGGAACCGGCGACACCGATCAGGGTCGTCACCACCAGACCGCCCGGGTCCCGCCCCGGCAGCAGCAGCTTGGCCAGGGCCCCGGCCACCAGGCCCAGCACGATCCATGCAACGAAGCTCATGCGTCCTCCCGCCCTTCGAGCCGTACGGCGGCCCCGTGCACGCCGTACTGCCAGCAGGGACGCCACATCACCGCCGGACGGTTCCGCGCCCGGACGGTTCCGCGCCTGGCCGGTTCCGGGCCTGGCCGGTTCCGGGCCGGGGCGGGCCCCCTCGCGTGGCGCCCTTCTCGGAACCCGACTGCCCCGGAATACTGCGGCCATGCGCATCCTGATCGCCACCGCCGGCTCGCGGGGCGACGTCGCCCCCTTCACCGGGCTCGGCGCCCGCCTCCACACGGCCGGCCATCAGGTGGCCCTCGCCACCCACAGCTCCTTCGCCGACCCGGTCCGCGCCGCCGGGCTGGAGTTCCGCCCCCTGCCCGTCGACCCACGCGCCGAACTCGCCTCCGCCCGGGGACAACAGCTCCTGCGCGCCGGCTCCGGACCCCGCGGACTCCTCCACCTGGTACGCCTCGCACGGTCGTTTATGCCCGCCCTCGGCACGGGCATCGCAGACGCGGTGCGAGCCGACACCGACCTCCTCCTCACCACCAGCACCACCGCCGACCTCGGCCAGGTCGCCGCCGAGGCCGCCGGCATCCCGAACATCGCCCTGCACCTCCAACCCCTCTCCCCCACCCGCGAGTTCGCCCCGGCCGTCACCGGCACCCGCTCCCTCGGCGGACCGGGCAACCTGCTCGCCGGACACGCCGTCCAGGCCGCCGTCGACCGCCTCTTCGCCCCCGCCGTCCGCGGCCTGCGCCGCCAACTGGGACTGCCCCAGCGGTCCGTGGCACACGGGCGTCGCAACCGGACCGTGCTGCACGGGTTCTCGCCGCGCGTCGTCCCGCGCCCCGCCGACTGGCACCCCACCCACGACGTCACCGGCTACTGGTGGCCACGAACCGACCCCGGCTGGAACCCACCGCAGCGCCTCCTCGACTTCCTCACCGCCGGACCGCCACCCGTCTACATCGGCTTCGGCAGCCTCGTCGTCCCCCACCCCGAACGGCTCACCGCCACCGTCCTCGCCGCCGTCCGGGCCGCCCGCGTCCGCGCCGTCGTCCAGTCCGGCTGGAGCGGCCTGACCACGCCCGGCAACCACGACGACGTCCTCACCATCGGCGACACCCCGCACGACTGGCTCTTCCCCCGCATGGCCGCCACCGTCCACCACGCCGGCGCCGGCACCACCGCCGCCACCCTGCGCGCCGGCACCCCCACCGTCCCCGTCCCCGCCCAACTCGACGCCCCCTTCTGGGCCGCCCGCCTCACCCACCTCGGCACCTCCCCCGGCCCGATCCCCCTCGCCCACCTCACCGCCCCCCGCCTCGCCACCGCCATCCGCCAAACCCTCGACAACCCCCACCACCGCACCCACGCCCGAACCATCGCCACCGCCCTCGCCACCGAGGACGGCCCGGCCGCCGTCCTCACCACCATCGACCGCCTGGCCCAATAGCCCCGCCACCATCCGCAACTGCACCCCTGCACGACAGGGTTCCGCCCACTGCACAGCGACCAGTGAGTGTGGCGCTGGCGCAGTTGGCGCAGACGACGAACGAGTCCCTTCGCCGTCCCAGCCACCGCACCCGAGCAAGCCTTCTCCACCGCACGCACCGCCACTGCCCACGCAGCCCGGTAACCTGGCACCAGCAGACCGACACACCAGAATGCGTAATATGCCCGATTCAACGAAAGTTGCTCACATCGCCACAGGGCCGTGACAAACCCGCAGGTCAGTAACTCTGCTCCCCGCGCGTGCGGGGTTGATCCCCGGCGGCCGGCTCGCTGCTGGCCCGGCAGTACCTGCTCCCCGCGCGTGCGGGGTTGATCCCAACTGGACGGTGTCCACCGGGCAGAACCTGATCCTGCTCCCCGCGCGTGCGGGGTTGATCCCGCGGACCTTCTGCAGCACCGCGTCGGCCATCACTGCTCCCCGCGCGTGCGGGGTTGATCCCGCGACGGGCTCCAGACAGCCCGTCTCGCCGGGCTGCTCCCCGCGCGTGCGGGGTTGATCCCCAGGCTCCGGACTCTTTCCCCCACCGGCTTCCTCTGCTCCCCGCGCGTGCGGGGTTGATCCCAGTACGGGGCGCCGGCTGCCGGGTAGCGGCGGGCTGCTCCCCGCGCGTGCGGGGTTGATCCCCCGAAGACCCTGAGCTTCGACAGCGACGGCTGCTGCTCCCCGCGCGTGCGGGGTTGATCCTCACCAAGCGCGCCGTTCAGCGGGTGATCACCTCTGCTCCCCGCGCGTGCGGGGTTGATCCCGAAGTTCGACAGGGCTTCGAAGATCGGCTTCAACTGCTCCCCGCGCGTGCGGGGTTGATCCCGACGAGTGCGACCACGAGATGACCCGACGCCGACTGCTCCCCGCGCGTGCGGGGTTAATCCCCGTCAGCCCGCTGGCAGGGGACCGGAGTTGACCTGCTCCCCGCGCGTGCGGGGTTGATCCCTCCCGCTCGCCCTCGGCAATTCGGGCCGCCGTCTGCTCCCCGCGCGTGCGGGGTTGATCCCGTCGTCGAGATGACCGCAGTGACCCTGCGCATCTGCTCCCCGCGCGTGCGGGGTTGATCCCCGCATGAGCGCATGGACCACCGACCGCGCCAATCTGCTCCCCGCGCGTGCGGGGTTGATCCCACCCGATCCAGGTCGCCGCCTGCCACTGGAACCTGCTCCCCGCGCGTGCGGGGTTGATCCCGATCCAGGCCGCGCGCCCGCAGCTCCTCCCGGCTGCTCCCCGCGCGTGCGGGGTTGATCCCTTGGCGCTGTCGTGGACCACGCCGAGGTCGACCCTGCTCCCCGCGCGTGCGGGGTTGATCCCGAGGACCGCACCCTGGCCGCCGACGAGCTCCCCTACTCCCCGCGCGTGCGGGGTTGATCCCATCTACGAATGGCTCAAGCAGGTCTTCGTCGTCTGCTCCCCGCGCGTGCGGGGTTGATCCCGACACCTGCGCGGACCTGCGGGTCGAGCTCACCTGCTCCCCGCGCGTGCGGGGTTGATCCCGAGCCGTCCGTCGCGAACTCCGCCGACAGCAGCTGCTCCCCGCGCGTGCGGGGTTGATCCCTCGTAGCGGGTGGCGACGTGGTCCAGGCCCGGCTGCTCCCCGCGCGTGCGGGGTTGATCCCTCCAAGCGCCGGGCGTGAAGTTGAGGCGTGGTCTGCTCCCCGCGCGTGCGGGGTTGATCCCTACGCCTGTCAGAGCGCTGCTGGGGACTGCTTCTGCTCCCCGCGCGTGCGGGGTTGATCCCTGCCTGATGGTCAAGATCGCTTCGACCTTGCCGCTGCTCCCCGCGCGTGCGGGGTTGATCCCCGCGCTGGTCGTCGGTAAGACCGTCAACCCAGCTGCTCCCCGCGCGTGCGGGGTTGATCCCCCTCCTCCGCCGGACCCGCTGCGGACGGTGTCCTGCTCCCCGCGCGTGCGGGGTTGATCCTCGACGTCGCCCGGGCCGAGAAGCGAACCCGCGCTGCTCCCCGCGCGTGCGGGGTTGATCCCCCGAACAACATCCGGCGGCTGGACCTGGAGCTCTGCTCTCCGCGCGTGCGGGGTTGATCCGTGGTCCTGGATGACTCGCCGCTGGGGCGGAACGCCCGAACCGCCGACCGTGATCCGTCGGCCCCGCTCCGGTCACTCAGGCAGGTCGGCGGACAGGAAGGGGGCAAGGAGCGCGAACAACGCGTCGGGGCGGTCGAGGGGGATGATGTGGCCGCAGTCCTGGAGGTGGTGTCCGACCAGGTCATCGGCGACGGGACGGAGCTGGCGTTCGAGCCCGGTGCCGACGGGGTGGGAGCCGATGGCCATGGTGGGCATGGTCAGCCGAGCCGTCGCGACGGCGTCCTGGATCTGCTGCGCGCTGGTGGGCAGGGCCCGGTAGTGGGAGAACGCGCAGCGCAGGGCTTCGCGCCCGGTGTAGGCGTCGACGAAGGCCTCACGGATGTCGTCGGGAATTCCTCGCCCGAGCGTCCCCGAGTCGAGGAACCAGTCGATGTACAGGGCCTCGTTGCCGACCACGACGGTCTCGGCGAGGCCGGGTACGGCGTGGAAGCCGAACCACCACGGGAGGCCGCCCGCGACGACGTGTTCCGCTCCGGGCAGGCGGCCGAGCAGTGCCTCCATCACGACCAGGCGCCGGACGCGCCCGGGCCGGCGCAGCGCGAGCAGGACCGCGGGGGCGGTTCCGGCGTCGATGCCGACGACCGCTGCGGCGGGCTCGCCGAGTGCGTCGAGCAGCCCTTCGGCGTCGGCGGCGAGGTTGCCTGCGTCGTAGCCCTCGGCGGCGTGTTCACTGGCACCGAGGCCTCGCAGGTCCGGGGCGATGACCCGGTACTGCCCGGCCAGTCGGCCCATGATGCCGCTCCAGAGTTGCCAGGTGTGCGGAAACCCGTGCAGCAGGAGGACCGCAGGTCCGTCCCCGGCGATGGCGACGTTCAGTCGGACTCCGTTGGTCGCGACGCGGTGCAGGCGGGGTGCGGTGGTGACGGGCATGGCGGCTCCTGCAGCTGGTTACCATGGGTGACCACTGAACGATAGGTAACTGACCGAGCGCTTCCTAGACGGCACTTTCAGGGAAGGTGGTGAGCCACGGGTGACCACCCCAGGATCCCGGGCCTCCGGTCGCGGGGTACGCGGCGATCTGTTCGATCCCCAGTGCCCGACGCGGCAGTTGCTGGACCGCATCGGCACGAAGTGGACCTCCATGGCCGTCAAGACGCTCGCCGATGCCGCCCCGGACGAGGTGCGCTTCGCGGAGTTGAGACGCCGGATGCCCGGCGTCTCGCAGAAGATGCTGTCCGTGACGTTGCGAAGCCTGGCCCGCGACGGGCTGGTGTCGCGCCGCGTCGAACCGACCGTGCCGCCACGGGTCTTCTACCGACTCACCGGACTCGGGTTGTCCCTGGAAACCGCGCTTGCAGGGCTGCGGACCTGGGCCGAGGAGCACATGGCCGAGATCGACCACGCCAACGAAGCCGCCGACCAGGAGCGCGACGAGGGATAGACGAGCCGGTTCCGCACTCGGTACTGGTGGTCGCAGCACGAGGAGGACACATCATGGATGGAAGGCCCGGTCGGCGTCGGGTTCTTGGCGGGTTTGCGGCGGCCGCTCTGGCCACGATCCTCCCCGACGGAGGACGAGCCTTCGCGCGGGGACTTCGCGAGAGCGAACTCACCAACAAGCTTCGCGCGCTTGAACACGCGCACGGAGCACGGTTGGGGGTCTTCGCGTGCGACACCGCCACCGATGGGACGGTGACGTACCGGGCGGACGAGCTGTTCCCGATCTGCTCGACGTTCAAAACGATCGCTGTCGCCGCGGTGTTGAGGGACCTCGACCGGGACGGCGCGTTCCTCGCCAAGCGCCTGCACTACACGGCAACGGACGTCGCGGAGTCGGGCTACGCACCGATCACGGGCCTGCCGGCCAACCTCGAAGCCGGTATGACGGTCGAGGAGTTGAGCGCGGCAGCCATCCGGTACAGCGACAACGCCGCCGCGAACCTCCTCCTCCACGAGCTGGGCGGGCCCGGGACGGTCACCCGCTTCTGCCGTTCCATCGGCGACCGGGTGACGCGACTCGACCGCTGGGAACCTGCCCTGAACTCAGCAGAACCTGGACGGGACACCGACACGTCGAGTCCGCGCGCCATCGGGCAGACCTACGCTCGGCTCACCATCGGTAAGGCCCTCGACGCGCCCGACAGGCGGCGGCTGACCGGGTGGCTGCAGAGCAACACCACCGGCGCCAACCGCCTGCGCGCCGGACTCCCGACGGACTGGACCGTCGCGGAGAAGACCGGAACCGGCGGCTACGGCACCACCAACGACGTCGGCATCGCCTGGCCTGTCGGCGGAGGCTCGATCACGGTCGCGGTGCTCTCGACCAAATCCGACCCGAGTGCGCCGGCCGACGAACCGCTGATCGCCGGGACTGCGAGGCTGATCGCCGACGCGTTGGCCCAGCATCAATCGCTCGCACCATGAGCCCGATGAAGCTGCCTGCCCACCTTGACTCACGCGGCCACCAGGTCGCCACGCCAGCGACTCAGCAAGGCGGTACAACGATGGGCACTCACGGTCGCTGCGCGTCGCCCGCATGGACGAGCACCTCGGCGCGCCAAGCCCTTCATACCCCTGACCACTACATCTACCGCCCTGGCAACCATCAACAGGAATGCCCTCGCAAGCACGCCTAGCCTCACGCCCGGTAGCCTGGCACCAACCCATGACATCGCCGAAATGCGGGAAATGCCCGAAACTAAGGAAGTTGCACTCATCGCCTGATATCCGTGGCAAACCCCCAGCTCACGGACTCTCTGCTCCCCGCGCGTGCGGGGTTGGTCGGCGGGTGCCCGGCGGCGGGGTCGGGAGCAAGCTCTGCTCCCCGCGCGTGCGGGGTTGGTCGGTGCGGCGAGGCCGGGGTGGTACGGGAGATCCTCTGCTCCCCGCGCGTGCGGGGTTGGTCGTCAAGTCCGCCGACGCGCCGGTGCACGAGGTCTCTGCTCCCCGCGCGTGCGGGGTTGGTCGACATCACCAGCGCGAGGCCCTCCAGGAAGATCTCTGCTCCCCGCGCGTGCGGGGTTGGTCTACCCGAAGGACCGAACGGATGAACAGCACGACTCTGCTCCCCGCGCGTGCGGGGTTGGTCCTGCTCGCCCACGTCGTGGGCGCGGGCAAAACCTCTGCTCCCCGCGCGTGCGGGGTTGGTCCTGCTCAAGCAGAGCCCCGGGCTGGCCGAGGCCTCTGCTCCCCGCGCGTGCGGGGTTGGTCGAGGGAACGGCCCCCCGCCGGACCGGACCGGCCTCTGCTCCCCGCGCGTGCGGGGTTGGTCTGGTCAGCGACAGAAGGGCAGTGCACGGTGACCTCTGCTCCCCGCGCGTGCGGGGTTGGTCCCAGGGCGGGGTTGAGCTGGGCGGAGCGCACCAAGCTGCTCCCCGCGCGTGCGGGGTTGGTCCCCATCAGCACCCTCATCGCTGCCCTCCAAGAGGCTGCTCCCCGCGCGTGCGGGGTTGGTCCCGACCGATCGCACAGGCACCTGAAGGCTGACCGGCTGCTCCCCGCGCGTGCGGGGTTGGTCCCAGCATGCTTAGCCGTATTGCACCGAAGGAAATCTGCTCCCCGCGCGTGCGGGGTTGGTCCCAGGGCGATGCCGGCGACGCGCAGGACAGGGGTGCTGCTCCCCGCGCGTGCGGGGTTGGTCCCCCGAACGCAATCAGGTCCCCCTCCGGGGTCCGCTGCTCCCCGCGCGTGCGGGGTTGGTCCCCAGTCCCCCGCTGCGCGACCACACGGCCCCGCCTGCTCCCCGCGCGTGCGGGGTTGGTCCCAGCCACGGGCCGAGCCACACGTACCCGCCGCGCTGCTCCCCGCGCGTGCGGGGTTGGTCCCTCCGCGTGGCTGAGTGGTCAGCCGGCGCAGCACTGCTCCCCGCGCGTGCGGGGTTGGTCCCGTCCAGGCCACCCTGGACCGGATCCGCCACCACTGCTCCCCGCGCGTGCGGGGTTGGTCCCCTGACCGCCGCCCTGCTCCGCGCGCGCTGGCGCTGCTCCCCGCGCGTGCGGGGTTGGTCCCCCGCGCCAACGGCTCCCGGCCGCCAGCCGGGCCTGCTCCCCGCGCGTGCGGGGTTGGTCCCTTGGGTCGGCGGGCACGGCGGGGCGGGCGAACCTGCTCCCCGCGCGTGCGGGGTTGGTCGCAGGCTGGTGGCGGCCAGGGCCACCGACGTGACCTGCTCCCCGCGCGTGCGGGGTTGGTCCCACGGCGGCGGCGCGGCTCGGGTCACGGCAAATCTGCTCCCCGCGCGTGCGGGGTTGGTCCCTCCGCCTCCAACTCCCGGCGGAGGCCCCGTTCCTGCTCCCCGCGCGTGCGGGGTTGGTCCACTGCCGCTGTCTCCAAACTGGCGTAGTTCCGGACTGCTCCCCGCGCGTGCGGGGTTGGTCCAGGTTCCTCGGGCGGTTGGCCGCGACGGTATCGCTGCTCCCCGCGCGTGCGGGGTTGGTCCTCTGCAGTACGGGTGGTCATCCGAACCTTCGGACTGCTCCCCGCGCGTGCGGGGTTGGTCCCTCCGAGTCACCACTTCACGGGCCCGCCGGCCCCTGCTCCCCGCGCGTGCGGGGAAGGCCCCGATGTCACCTGCCCCCTGCCGGGCTGCGGATATCTACAGCGCGTGACCGCACAGGGCGGGGCGCGCTCCACAAACTGGCCCCGGCCCTGACCGAATCGGGGGCGCTACGACCGGCGACACGATCAGAGAACCGCGCGCCGCGCAGCGGAGAATGGCCATCCCGCCGCAAGCGCCGCCGGCCACTGGAGAAACCCTCGCCCGATCACCTCGTTAGCTACAAGGAGATCTGGTCCCCCGAACGCGGGGGTGGTCCCTGTGTGTGGCTCACCTCGGCCCCATCCTGCTCCCCGCCCATGCGGGGTTCTCATACCCAGGGCCAACCACCCGGCAGCCCGGCAGGCGAACTGCATCGTGGCAACTGTGTTTGGTAAACCTCACAAACGACACCCCGTAATCAATTCCCCATGATGGGAGAACCTGCCCCTACTCTGAGGAGCAGGTCAGTCACGTTCCGAAAGCGCCCTGCAGGTGCGCGGAACCACGGCCGAGACCTCGCCGTTGGCGCCCCCACTCCACGAATGGAGCAATCTCATGGCAAGTATGACCATGCCGTTCACCCTCAGCCGCCAAGGTGAAATGAGCCTGCTCGGCCTTCTCGCAGCATGCGTGACGGCAGGAACGGGATCGAACGCCCGACCGGACGTCTGGGTTCGTCTCGCCGTTGTCACCCTGACCGCCGGGGTGGTCATTGCCGCCGCCAGTCGGCGGCCAGCGCGCTGACCGAGCACCAGGATCCGCTCAAGGTCAGATCGTGTGGTCCAGGCCGCCGGCTCCAACCACGCGATCCGACCCGCCGAACATGCCGGGGCGCCCTCAGCCGGCCGCGCTCCTGTACCACCTGGCTGCCGGGCCACCGGAGCCGACCTTGACCGCATGGAGGCAGTGCCCGATGCGACGATGACGGGCCCTTGGCACATGCTCATTGCGAACGGCCCGGCTCGGCGCGCGGGCCGGGCCGGCCGGGCCGCGGCACCCGGGCCCCCTCCAGCACCGTCTGGGGCTGCCGGCGGCGCCAGTTCGAGCGTCGGCGACAGACCCACGGAATCAACAACAGCAGCCCGCGCCGCGCAACGGCGTACAGCGGCACCCTCTCCCCTTCGTCCAGGGCCCGCTCGGGCACATCCGGACTCTCCCGCGACTGCCGGCCCCCGGCACGCGTGACGGGCGTGTTCGACCGCGCGCGGCCTCCAGGATCAGCACCAAGCGAGCGGCGGACGGCCTCCGGCTCATAGCGACCGGGCGACAACGATCAGGTCGTACCGCCCGCCCCGACGGCCTTGCGAACCGCTGCCAGTCTTGCAGCGTGAGGGCAATCAAGTCCATCGCCTTGACGCACGAGCAATTCTTATCGATGGGAATTCACTAAAGATCAGGTTCAATCATTCTCGATCGTTCGATCGGCACCCACCCGTAAGCACTGTTGAATGACCCCGTGACTGAAACGCCTGCCGACCTGGGCCCGTTCGTACGGCTGTCGGGCGCCGCTCGTTCCGTCTGGGCCAAGTCCGACCGGGCCACCAACGGGTGGCTGCCGCTCTGGCGGCACATGGCGGACAGTGCGGCGGTCGCAGGGCTGTTGTGGGAGAAGTGGCTTCCGAAGAACGTCCGGGAGTTGATCACCGAAGCAGTGGGGCAAGAGCGAGGGGGCGCCCAGACCCTCGCCATGTGGCTGGCAGCCACGCATGACATCGGAAAGGCGACCCCTGCATTCGCGTGTCAATCCGAGGATCTCGCGCAGGTCATGCGCGAGAACGGGCTGGCGATGCGCGACCAGGCACAATACGGCGACGACCGGCGGCTGGCACCGCACGGACTTGCCGGTCAGTTACTGCTCCAGGAATGGCTCGTGGAGCGGCACGCGTGGTCCCATCGCGCAGCCGCTCAGTGGGCCGTGGTCGCGGGCGGGCACCACGGTGTTCCACCGGGGCACGGTCAACTGCACGACCTCGAACTGCGTGAAGACCTGCTCCGTACTCCTGGAGGCAGTGAGGACCTCTGGCGCAGGACGCAGTTCGAGCTGCTCGACGCGTGCACGGAGGTGTACGGGGCGGCCACCGTGCTTGAAGCCGTGAAGGGGGTCAAGCTGCCCCAGCCCGTGCAGGTGCTCCTGACCGGCATCGTCATCATGGCCGACTGGATCGCCAGCAACCCGGACCTCTTCCCCTACTTCCCCGAGGATCGCTCCCGGACGGAGAAGGAGCGCATCGGTTCGGCGTGGGACGGGTTGCGGCTGCCGCCCGCCTGGGAGGCCGCGGAGTCGCCTCTGGGCACAACAGCGTTGCTGCGCGCACGGTTCGACCTGCCGCCCGGCGCGGTGCCCCGGCCCGTCCAGGAGGCCGCCGTACGGCTGGCGCGCGAGGTGCCCGAACCCGGCCTGCTGGTGATCGAGGCGCCGATGGGTGAAGGCAAGACGGAGGCCGCGTTGGCTGTCACCGAGATCTTCGCCGCTCGCACCGGCGCCGGCGGGTGCTATGTCGCGCTGCCGACCCGCGCGACCGCGAATGCGATGTTCCCGCGCCTCACCGCATGGTTGCGCCACATGCCGGACGACGAGCGGACGATGTTCCTCGCGCACGCGAAGGCCTCGCTCAACGACGAGTACACGGGCATGATGGCCGCCGACCGGCACCGGATCGCCGCGGTGGACCCGGACGGGCCGCAGGGGTCCGGGCACCGGTCACGCCGGAAGAGCTCCGGCCTGATCGCGCATCAATGGCTGCGCGGGCGGAAGAAGGGCATGCTCGCGTCCTTCGCCGTCGGCACGATCGACCAGGTGCTGTTCGCCGGTCTCAAGAACCGGCACCTCGCCCTGCGCCACCTCGCGCTCGCCGGCAAGGTCGTCGTGATCGACGAGGTCCACGCCAACGACGCCTACATGAACACCTACCTCGAGCGGGTGCTCTCCTGGCTCGGCGCGTACCGGGTCCCGGTGGTGCTGCTGTCGGCCACGTTGCCGGCCGTCACCCGGAGTGCCCTGGTCGCGGCGTACTGCGGAGCCTCGGACACGACACACGAGGATGAGGAGAAGGGCAAGGAGGAGCAAACCGGCTATCCGTTGCTCACCGCCGTCGCCCCGGGACATCCACCGCTGACACGACGGCCCGCCGCCGATGCCGCCCGGCGGACCAGCGTCCGTCTGGAGCAGCTCGACGACGACCTCGCCGTGCTCGCCGACCGACTGGCGGACGAACTCGTCGACGGCGGATGCGCCCTGGTCGTCCGCAACACCGTCGACCGCGTCCTGGAGGCCGCCGACCGTCTGCGGGCGCGGTTCGGGGACGAGGCCGTGACCGTCGCGCACGCCCGCTTCGTCGACCTCGACCGGGCCCGGAAGGACGCCGACCTGCTGGCCCGCTTCGGTCCCGGCGGCGACCGACCGCGCGGGCCGCACATCGTCGTCGCCAGCCAGGTGGCCGAGCAGTCGCTCGACATCGACTTCGACCTCCTGGTCACCGATCTGTGCCCGGTGGACCTCCTGCTCCAGCGCATGGGACGCCTGCACCGCCACCGGCGCGGCGAGGAGCAGTGCGACCGTCCGGCGAAGCTGCGGACGGCCCGGTGTCTGGTCACCGGTGTGCATTGGGCCGCAGAGCCCCAGCCCCTCCCCGTGAAGGGGTCGACCTCCGTCTACGGGAGGCACCACCTGCTGCGCTCGTGCGCGGCACTGTGGTCGCAGCTCGCGGAGGGGGTGCCGCTCACGCTTCCGGACGACATCAACGGGCTCGTCCAGCGCGCCTACAGCAACGAACCGCTCGGCCCGTCCCTGTGGGCGAGCGCGATGACCGAGGCGGCCGAGGAGCAGCGGTTCGCGGACGGCGCGCAGACCGGCCGCGCCGAGGTGTACCGGCTGGACGCGGTTCGGCGACCGGGGCGGTCGCTGGTGGGCTGGCTGGACGCCGGGGTCGGCGACGTCGACGACCAGCGGCCCGGCCGGGCGCAGGTGCGCGACGGGGACGAGAGCCTCGAGGTGATGGTGGGGATGCGGCGTGCCGACGGCAGCCTCACCACTCTCCCCTGGCTTGACGGGGGCCGCGGCGGCCTGCCGCTGCCGACCGAGACGGTGCCCACCTGGAACGCCGCTCAGGCCTTGGCAGCCAGTAGCTTGCGGCTCCCGCACCACTTTTCCAAGCCTTGGGTGATCGACAGGGCGATCAAGGAGTTGGAGCAGCTGTACGTTCCCGCCTGGCAAGTCAAGGAGTGCCCCCAGCTCGACGGCGAGTTGGTGCTCCTGTTGGACGAGGAAGGCCGGGCCGAGCTGGCGGGCTTCGAGCTCGAGTACCGCACGACCGACGGTCTGACGGTCCGCCCGGCCGGCTCCCGTGAGGTGAGGTCGGCTCGGAGCGTGCCCTCCTTCGACCTCGTGTCCCGCCCCTGGCTACCGGTGCAGCGGCTGGACGGGACGACCGCCGAGCTGTCGTTGCGCGAGGTCTTCGCCGGGGCGGCCGGCCTGCGCCGACTGGTCGGGGACGTGCCCACGCAGGAGTTCGCTCTGATGCGGCTGCTGCTGGCCGTCCTGCACGACGCCGTCGAGGGACCGGCGGAGCTGGAGGACTGGGAGGACCTCTGGGACGACCCGAACTCCTTCTCCCCCGTCGGGCCCTACCTCGACCGGCATCGCGAGCGGTTCGATCTGCTGCACCCGGCGACCCCGTTCTTCCAGGTCGCGGATCTGCGGACGGAGAAGGAGGAAGTAGCCTCGCTGAACCGGTTGGTGGCCGATGTGCCGAACGGTGACCCGTTCTTCTCCATGCGGATGCCGTCCGTCGACCGGCTTCCGTTCGCCGAGGCGGCACGCTGGCTGGTGCACGCGCACGCCTTCGACACCTCGGGCATCAAGTCGGCGGCGGCAGGCGACAGCCGGGGCAGGAGCGGGAAGGTGTATCCGCTGGGGACGGGGTGGTCCGGCGGACTCGGTGGCCTCCTCGCCGAGGGCGACAACCTGCGCGCGACCCTGCTGCTCAACCTTGTCGCCGCGGACACCGACGGGGTCCGCTTCCAGGACGAGGACCGGCCGGCCTGGCGGCGCGGCCCGTATGGCCCGGAACAGGATCCGGAGGTGGCGGACCCCTCGCTTCGTCCCTCCGGGCCCCGGGACCTGTACACCTGGCAGTCGCGGCGGATCCGGCTGCACCACGACGGGAGCGCGGTGACCGGGGTGGTGCTCTCGTACGGGGATCCGCTGGCGGCGCGCGACCAGCGGTCCGCCGAACCGCTGACCGGCTGGCGGCGCAGCCGGCCCCAGGAGAAGAAGCTGGGCCGAGTCCCGGTGTACCTTCCGCGTCAGCACGATCCGGCGCGCTCGGCGTGGCGGGGTCTGCCCGCGCTGTTGGAGTCGCGGGTCGGGAGGACAGCCGGGAAGGTCGGTGAACCGGCCGAGTTCCAGAGCCCTTTGGTGCTGGAGTGGGTGGCCCGGCTGGCCAACGAACGGATCCTGGAGAGCCGACAGCTGATCCGCGCGCGGACGGTCGGTGCGGTCTACGGCACTCAGCAATCGGTGATCGACGAGGTGGTGGACGACGGCATCACCCTGGCGGTCGTCCTCCTGCACGAGAACGACCCACGTTACGGCCAGAAGGCCGTGAGCGCGGTCGAGTCCTCGGACAACGGCGTGCAGGCGCTGGTCCAGCTGGGGGCCGACCTCGCAGAGGCCGCGGGCGCGGAGGCGGACGGGCCCAGGGCGTCGGCGGCCGAACGCGGCTATGCCGAACTGGACGGCCCCTTCCGGCTCTGGCTGAAGGACTTGGGCCTGAGCGCCGACCCCGAGCAGGCGCTGGTGGAATGGCAGCAGCAGGCCCGGAACATCCTCGTCGCCCTGGGCGCCGAGCTGGTGGACACCGCCCCGCAGGCAGCCAGAGAGGGCCGGGTGGTACCGGGTCGTGGCGGCGGCCGGATCTGGCTCAATGACGCCCTGGCCTACCAACGGTTCACCTTCGCACTGGCCAAAGCCCTCCCCCCTGCGACACCGAGGGGTGCCGAGATGAACGACGACTCCCTGGAGAGCGACGACCAATGACCACCGATCCCGTCCCGTCTCCCCGGCGAGCCGAAGTCGGCCGGGTGGGCGCGGCAACGCGCGACCATGTGAGCCAGCTGCAACGCGGTTACCGCGCGGACGAGTCCGGTTCCGTCGCGCGGGTCGCACAGATCCGGCGCGGTGCGGGCCGACCGATCGACGCGTTGCCCGAACTGTGGGGACTCACCGGCTTGGAGCGGTTGTATCCGCACGGCCGGACCGGACCTTCGGACGCCCTCGCCGAGAATGCGATGCACATGGCAGTCACCCTCTGGTCACTGCACCAGCAGTCGCACCGCGATGTCGGGATGCATCGCTCGAGTGGCCCGCAACTTGGCGGTGCCGTGAGGCAGTTGATGCCGGCCGACGAGATCGACGAACCGCTGCGGAAGCGGTTCGTCCGCGCAGGCTCGGCACCGACCTTCGACATCCTGGCCCAGCGGCTGCGAGAGATCGTCATGTTGCTGCGCCGGGAGGCCGTCCCGCTCGACTACGGCCTGCTCGCCGATCAACTCTACCTCTGGCAACTTCCCACGCGCCGCGGCGAGGTGAACCGCGCCTGGGGCCGCAGTTTCCACGCCTACCGACGCCCGAAGAGGACCGCCGGAACGCCCGCCGCCGGTGCCGTCGTCGTCGCCGACACCGCAATCGGTGCTGACTCCCCCGACTCCGACTTCTCCGACCTCTCCGAGACCGACAAGGACCAATCGTGAGCAGCCGCACCATCCTGGACGTCCACATCCTGCAGACCGTGCCGCCGAGCAACCTCAACCGGGACGACACGGGCTCGCCCAAGTCCGCGGTGTACGGCGGGGTTCGGCGGGCGCGGGTGTCCAGTCAGGCGTGGAAGCGGGCGACCCGCAGGGCGTTCGGCGGGCTGTTGGACCCGGCGGAGCTGGGGGTGCGCACCAAGAAGGTGGCGGAGTTGCTGGCGGCGCGGATCACGGCGCTGGGGGTGGAGCTCGAGGAGCCGGAGGCGTGGCGGGCGGCGGCCGACACGATCACCGCCGCGACGGGGGCGAAGGTGGAGCCGCCGAAGCGGAAGGCGAGGGCCGAGGCCGACGATCCCGCGCCCGAGTCGGCGTACCTGATGTTCCTCAGCAGCCGCCAGTTGGACGCCCTCGCGGCGCTGGCCGCCGAGGGGCTGAAGGAGTCCGGCGGGCTGAAGGAGTTCTTCAAGGACAAGGAGAACCGGGCGCGGGCCCGTGAGGCGGCCAACACCCGGCACTCGGTGGACATCGCGCTGTTCGGCCGGATGGTCGCGGACGCGTCGGACATCAATGTGGACGCGGCCGCGCAGGTCGCCCACGCGATCAGTGTGCACGCGGTGGAGATCGAGTCGGACTACTACACGGCCGTCGACGACCAGAAGGCCGAGGACGAGCCCGGTGCCGGCATGATCGGCACGGTCGATTTCAACTCCGCGACGCTGTACCGCTACGCGGCGGTGGACGTGGACCGGCTGCGGGAGAACCTCGGGGACGGGCTGCGCGCGGACGAGCCCGGGACGGACCCGGTCCGGCGGGCGGTGGAGGCGTTCGTCGAGGCGTTCGTGCTGTCGATCCCCACCGGGAAGATGAACACCTTCGCCAATCAGACGCTCCCGGACGCGGTGATCGTCAAGCTCCGGTCGGCCCGGCCGATCAGCTTCGTCGGGGCGTTCGAGGAGGCGGTGCAGGCGGGCGGCGACGGGCTCACCGGCGGCCATGTGGCGGGTGCCTGCGCGCAGTTGGCGGCGTACGTGCCGCAGGTGGAGAAGGCGTTCGACGCTGCCACCGGGGACAGTTGGGTGCTCCGGGTCGGTGAGCGGACCTCCGCCCTGGCCGGGCTCGGCGCCGAGGTCGGGATCGGCGAGCTGGTCACGGCGGTCGGCGCGGCGGTCGCCGACCGGCTGGCGGCGGCGCGGCGGCCCGTCGCAGGAGTGGCGGCGGGGTCGGCCGGGTGAGCGTGCTGCTGCTGCGGCTGGCCGGGCCGCTCCAGTCCTGGGGGGCCTCCGCGCGGTTCGCCCGGCGGACCACCGAGCCGGCGCCGACCAAGAGCGGGGTGCTGGGGATGCTCGCGGGCGCCCTGGGGCGGGGCCGGGGCGAGGACCTGGCGGACCTGGCCGCGCTGCGGTTCGCGGTCCGGACCGACCAGCCCGGCACCCGGATCCGCGACCTCCAGACGGCCCACCACGGCGACACGGAGAAGGCGATGCCGTTGTCCGAGCGCTTTTACCTCGCGGACGCGGTGTTCGTGGCGGCGGTGGAGGGTCCGGACGGGACGGTGGACGGGCTGGCGGCGGCGTTGCACGCGCCGGTCCACCTGCCGTACCTGGGCCGCCGCTCGTGCCCGCCGAGCGGACCGGTCGACCTGGGCGTCCGGCGGGACGTGGGGCTGCGGGCGGCCCTGGAGCGGGAACCGTGGCAGGCGGCGCGCTGGTACCGGGCGCGGCACCACGGGTCGTCCGTGGCGCTGCCCGTCCGGGCCGACGCCGAACCGGCGGAGCAGCCGCGGGCGGACCTGTCGCGCGACCTGCCGCTGAGCTTCGACCCCCGGCACCGCCGGTACGCGCTGCGCGGGGTGACGTCCTTCGTCGTCACCGTGCCGACGCTCGTACCGGATCACGATCCGACGGCCCATCTGCGCCTCCTGGCCCTCTGAGCGCTCCACGTCGTCCCATCCACCGAGCCCTCCGAATCCTCTGGAACCCGGTCTGACATGTTCCTCACCCGCTTTCGCGTCAACACCGCCCGCGCCGGGGCCCGGCGGCTGCTCTCCTCGCCGCAGCTGCTGCACGGCGCCGTGATGGCCTCGTTCGCCGAGCCGCCGCCACCACCGCCGTCACCGACGTCACCGCCGTCACCGCCGTCCGGCTCTCCGACGGCGGGTGACATGGCGCCCCGCGTGCTCTGGCGGATCGACCACAACTCCCGGTCCGAGGTGCTCCTCTACCTGGTGAGCCCGCACCGCCCGGACCTCACCCACCTGGTCGAGGAGGCCGGCTGGCCGACCACCGGAGGCTGGCAGACCTTCGACTACGGCGCCTTCCTCGACGGCCTGGCCACCGGTTCGACGTGGACGTTCCGGCTGACCGCCAACCCGGTGCACAGCATCCGCCGCACCTCGGACGAGCCGACCAAGCGGACGGCGCACGTCACCCAGCGCCACCAGGCGGACTGGTTGCTGAAGCAGCAGGCGCGGGCGGGCTTCACCGTCGTGGAGAAGGCGCCGGAGCGCCGGCTGCTGCCGGAGGGGGACGACCACGAGCTGGTCGTCCACCGGCAGCGGGGGGTGTCGTTCGGCAAGAACGACCGGGAGCGGGCCGGCCGCCACAAGGTCACCCTGGTCACCGCGACCTACGACGGCCGGCTGCGGGTGACCGACCCGGACGCGCTGCGCCGCACCCTCACCGCGGGGCTGGGCAAGGCGAAGGCGTACGGGTGCGGGCTGATGACGCTCTCGCCGGCGCGGACGTGACGGGCATGGCGAAATGACGGGCACAACGGACATGGCGGGGAGGGCGGACAGGCCGTCCGCCACGCCGGCGCGCCGACCGGTCTCCTCCCCTCGCGAGCTCACCCGGGTCGGCGACCGGGTCTCCTTCCTGTACCTGGAGCGCTGCGCGATCCACCGCGAGGACAACGCGATCACCGCGACCGACGAGTTCGGCGTCCGGTACATCCCGTCCGCGACGATCGGGGTGCTGCTGCTCGGGCCGGGCACCCGGGTGACCCACCAGGCGATGAGCGTGCTCGGCGAGTCCGGCGCGGGCGTGGCCTGGGTGGGCGAGCACGGCGTCCGGTACTACGCGGGCGGCCGCGCGCTGACCCGGTCGGCCGGGCTGGTGGAGGCGCAGGCCACCGCGTGGGCGAACCGGCGCCACCGGCTGGACGTGGCGCGGGAGATGTACCGGTTGCGGTTCCCGGACGCGGATCCGGCGGCGATGACCAGGCGGGAGCTGCTCGGCGGCGAGGGGCAGCGGGTCAAGGACGTGTACCGCGCGGAGGCGGCCCGCACGGGGGTGCGCTGGGTGCGACGCACCTACGACCAGGGCGACTTCGCCGCGGGTGACGCGCCGAACCAGGCCGTGACGGCGGCCGCGCAGTGCCTGTACGGGGTCGCGCACTCGGTGGTCGTCGCACTGGGGTGCTCGCCAGCGCTCGGGTTCGTGCACTCGGGCCACGAGCGGTCGTTCGTGCTGGACGTGGCCGACCTCTACAAGGTGGAGTTCGGGATCCCGGCGGCGTTCGACGCGGCGGCGGAGGGGCCGGAGGACGTGGCGGGGCGGACCAGGCGGGCGCTGCGCGAGCGGATCCGCGCGGGTGGGCTGCTGGACCGGGTGGTCGCGGACATCCAGGGTCTGCTGGCGCCGTACCGGCAGTCGGACACGGCCGGGTACGCGGCCGGGTACGGGGCGGGCGCCGGGGAGCACGTCGGGGTGCGAGTGGGGCCGGACACCGACGAGGACGCGGACCTCGTCCGGTTGCAGACGGACGGGGGCGGCACGGTGGCGGGCGGGCGCAACTACGCCGGTGAGGTGGACCGTTGATCACGCTGGTGCTCGCGGACTGCCCGGCCGGGTTGCGGGGGCTGCTGACCAGGTGGCTCATCGAGATCTCGCCGGGGGTCTTCGTCGGGAACCCTTCGGCGCGGATCCGGGAGGTGCTGTGGGAGGAGGTGCGGACGTTCCGGGGCCGGGGGCGGGCCGTCCTCACGTACAGCGCGGACACCGAGCAGGGGTTCGCGTTCGCGACGCACGAGCACCGGTGGCGCCCGGTGGACCACGAGGGGCTCACGTTGATCCACCGGCCGTCGGACCGCCCGGTCCCGGCACCCCGGAACGGGACGACGACGGCGGGCGGTCCGACGGCGGGCGGTCCGGCGGCGGGGCGCGGGTCGCCGGCCGGGGACGGGTCCGCGAGCGGGTGGAGCAAGGCGTCCAAACGCCGGCGCTTCGGAGCGCGCTGAGCCACCCGCCCACAGCCCGGGCGCGGCGGCCGGCCGGTGGCAGGGCCGGCCCGCCGTGAACACCCGCGTCAGCGGTCGGCGACGCGCAGCCGGGGCACGATGTCGGTGCCGTAGGCGTCGATGGTGCTCTCGACGGCGTCGTGCATGGCGTAGATCGCGAACTGGTCGACGCCGAGCGACCGGAGCTGTTCGAGGCGGGCGAGGTGGGTCTCGACGGGCCCGATGACGCAGAAGCGGTCGACGATCTCGTCGGGGACGAAGGCGGTGTCGGGGTTCCCGGCGCGGCCGTGGTGGCTGTAGTCGTAGCCCTGGCGGTCCTTGATGTAGGTGGTGAGGGCTTCGGGGACGAGGTCGGAGTGCTCGCCGTAGTGCCGGACCAGGTCGGCGACGTGGTTGCCGACCATGCCGCCGAACCAGCGGCACTGTTCGCGGGCGTGGGCGAGGGCGGCCGGGGAGTCGTCGGCGGTGACGTAGGCGGGTGCGGCGACGCAGACGGTGAGCGCGTCGGGGTCGCGGCCGGCCTCGGCGGCGGCCCGGCGGACGGCCTTGACCATGTACTCGGTGAGGAAGGGGTCGGCGAGTTGGAGAATGAAGCCGTCGGCCTGACGTCCCGTCAGGGCGAGGGCCTTGGGCCCGTAGGCGCCCATCCAGATCGGCAGGCTCGCGCCCTCGCCGACCCAGGGCAGGTGCATCTCGGTGCCGTCGACCTCGACGGACCGCCCCTCGGCCAACTCCTTGACGGCGTGCATGGCGTGGGAGAGCCGCTCGAGGGTGGCGGGTGCGCGGCCGGCCACCCGCATGGCGGAGTCGCCGCGGCCGATGCCGCAGACGGTGCGGTTGCCGTACATGTCGTTGAGTGTGGCGAAGAGGGAGGCGGTGACCTCCCAGGTGCGGGTGGAGGGGTTGGTGACCATCGGGCCGACGGTGAGCGTGCTGGTCTCGGCGAGGATCCGGCTGTAGATGACGAAGGGCTCCTGCCACAGGACGCAGGAGTCGAAGGTCCAGCCGTGGCTGAAGCCGGCCCGCTCGGCGCGGATCATGCGGTCGATGAGCAGTCGGGCGGGCGGGTCGGTCTGCAGGACGAGGCCGATGTCCAAGGCGGGCTCCGGGAGTTGGGCGGGTGCGCGGGAGGAAAGGGAGGTACCGCCCGGGGGCGTCGGCCCCCGGGCGGGGAGGGTGCGGGGTGGGGAGGGTGCGGGGT
>JOHN01000007.1 GCA_000719695.1 Streptomyces sp. NRRL F-6131 | reverse complement strand
GGCTCGGAGATGTGTATAAGAGACAGGGGGAGTGGAAGGACGGGGCGTCGGGGCCGGCGGGGGCGTCGGCGGCGGGGAGGCGGACGGGGAGGAACAGGGTGGAGCGGGAGGGGTCGACGGCGAAGCCGGTGGGGTCGGCGTCGGGCCACAGCCAGGGCCAGTAGGCGGAGGAGAGGGCGAGCCGCAGGCGGTGGCCGGCCGGGACGGTGACCCCGACGGGGGCCAGCGCCACGGTGAGGTCGACGGGGGCGCGGGAGGCCTCGGGGGGCGCCGGGAGGGCGTGGACGCCGCGGGTGAGCAGGGTCGAGGTGCCGTCGGGGGCGACGGCGCAGAGCCGGGCGGCGATCAGTGCGGGGCCGCGGTCCGGGTGGGGGCGCAGGGTCAGGGCGGGGGAGCCGTGGAGTTCCAGGGCCTCGGGCAGCGGCCGGGAGTCGAAGCAGACCGAGCGGCCGTCCTCCTCGCGCTGGTCGGGCGGCTGGTCGGCGGGGCGGCCGAGCGGGACGTAGGCGCCGGCGTTGAGGCCGGTGTGCTGGGGGGAGCGGACGTGCACCCAGCGGTCCTCGGAGGCGGTGCCGGCGGTGCGCAGCGGGCCGTCGAGGCCGTAGGGGAGCCGGTGGACGGTGGGGGAGGGCCAGGGGTCGTCGGCGGCCCAGCGGGTGGCGAGCCAGCTGCGCAGGACGGGGGTGGCGAGGGCGCCGGCGTCGATGTCGCGCAGCCAGTGGTCGTACCAGCGCAGCGCCTCGGGGAGGAGCTCGTCGGGGAGTCCGTGCGGCCAGGGGCCGAGGACGGCGCGGACGGGGGTGTCGTCGGTGGACCGCCCGGCGAGGGCGAGGACGGTGGCGGCGGAGGGGTCGCCCCAGCCGGCGGCGGCGAGGGTGGGGACGGCGGCGACCGGTGCGGGCGCCGGTGGGGCGGCGAGCCAGTCGGCGAGCGGCGGTTCCAGGGCGTCGAGCCGGGCCAGCCACAGGGCCCGCCAGTCGTCGCCGACGTACTGCGGGTCCGGTGGACGGGCGGCGTCGGCGAGGTGGGCGGTGGCGCGGGTGTGGCCGTCGGCGGCGAGGACGGCGCCGCCGAGGCGGTGCGGGCCGTCGGGGCAGGCGGTGACGACGGCGTGCACGGCGTCGGGGGCGTGGGCGGCGATCCGCAGGGCGAGGGCGCCCGCCGCGCCGGTGCCGAGCAGGCCGATCCGTCCGTTGCACCAGGGACGGTCGGCGAGCCACCGGGCGAGTTCGGCGCCGTCGGCGGTGAGGTCCTCCGAGGAGGCGGTGGGCGGGAGGCCGCCGGAGTTGCCGTGGCCGCGGGCGTCGACCCGGAGGGCGGCGTGGCCGTGGCCGGCGAACCAGGGGTGGCGGCGGGCGTCCTCGGTGGCGGTCCAGTCGGTGAGTCGGCCGGTGGAGTACTCCAGGACGACGGGGACGGGTTCGTCGGTCTCCGGGCGCCAGAGGCGGGCGTGGAGCTCGGTGCCGTCGGGGAGGGGGACGCGCAGGTCCTCGCGGGTGGTGCGGTAGGGGTACGAGGGCATGGCCGCTCCCATCGGGTCCCGGTCGGTGCGGATCATTCCGACAGTAGGGGAGGAAGCGGGCGCGCGCCCGGCGGGTGGGCCGGGCGCGCGGTGGGTGAGGGCAGGCGGTGGGTGAGGGCAGGGGGCGGGGCTCAGGCCTTGCTCAGCCAGGCGGTGGCGTTGAGGGCGAGGGCGGCGTTGGTGCCGGCCGGGTCGTTCCAGCCGTTGAACAGGTTGTTGCCCGGCTGCCCGGTGCCGTCGTCGGCGGGGGAGCTGTCGCCCCAGGCGGCGATCCGGCCCGTGCCGTAGCCGCTGGTGACGAAGAAGGCGCCGGTGTTCCCGGAGGTGCCGGTGCGGTGGACGATGCCCTTGACCTTGGGGTTGTCGGCCGGCTTGAGGGTGAAGGTGGTGCCGGAGCGCAGGATCGAGCCGGTCACGGTGCCGAAGGGGCCGTGCAGCACCGGGTCGGCGGCGTCGTCGACGGCGCGCGGGTTGTCGGTGGAGATGTTCTTGACGTCCACCGAGAAGCCGAACGGGTCGTCGTCGTTCACGCCGTTGTCGGTGAACAGGTCGTTGATGATCGCCGGGGAGTCCCAGCCGTCGTTGTTGCGGTCGCTCCGGTCGTGGTCGGAGATCAGGAAGAGCCCGCCGCCGTTCTGCACGTAGCGCATGATCGCGGACTTCTCCGCCGCGGAGAACCGGATGTTCGGCTCCGGGATCACGAAGGTGTCGAAGTTGGCCAGGTCGAGCGCGGCGCCGGTGCCGTAGCTGATGGTGGAGCTGGCCGGGAGGGTCCTGAGGCTGTACTGGCCGGTCTTCTGCAGGGCGACGCCCCAGGCGGAGAGCGCGCCGGTCCAGCTCTTCTCGGTGGTGGGGTCGGCGTTCTGGACGCGCGGGTCGGGCTGGGCGGTGGAGATGATCCAGTCGGCGTTGCCGGCGGTCTCGCCCTTGCTGTTGTCGAACAGGACGCGGTGGGGGAGCGCCGTGGTCGCGGCGGAGGCCGTGGTGGGGGTGGTGAGCGCGATCGGGCCGGTGGCGAGCAGGGTGGACGCGGCCAGTGCGACAGCGCTTCGACGGAGCGTCATGTGCCGTCCCTCCAGAGGGGGTTGGGGTGCGGTAAGGCCGAGTATCCGCGCGTAGAACGACATCCGCCAGGCATCTCGGGTTACCACTGCTTGTACGGTTCATGACCATCTCCGGTGGTGGCCCCGGCGACGACCTCCACCGCTCCGCCCGGTCCGGGCGATGTTCGTCCGCCATCTGGTGACCAGGTCGTAATTGCGCATGACTTGCAACTAATTACGACGAGAAGGAAAGATGGCCCAGCTCCGGCGCCCCGGAGTCCCGACGGCTCCACGAAAGGACCCCCGATGACCGGCCCCCGCTGGCGCGACCGGCTCACCCGTGAGGAGTGGATCCGCCTGGCAGGCATGGGCGGCTTCATCCTGGCGCTGCACGTGATCGGCTGGTTCACCCTGCTCGCGCTCGTCGCCCCCGAGCACTACGACGTCGGCGGCCAGGCCTTCGGCGCCGGCATGGGACTCACCGCGTACACGCTCGGCATGCGGCACGCCTTCGACGCCGACCACATCGCCGCCATCGACAACACCACCCGCAAGCTGATGGGCCAGGGCAAGCGGCCGCTCTCGGTCGGCTTCTGGTTCTCGCTGGGGCACTCGTCCATCGTCTTCGGCCTCTGCGCCCTGCTCGCCCTCGGCATCCGCTCGCTGGCCGGCCAGGTCGAGGAGGACGGCTCCACCCTGCACGAGACGACCGGCCTGATCGGCGTCACCGTCTCCGGCACCTTCCTGCTCGCGCTCGGCCTGATCAACCTGGGCGCGTTCAACGGCATCCTCAAGGTCTTCCGCCGAATGCGCGAGGGCGAGTACGACGAGGCCGAGCTGGAGGCGCAGCTGGAGAAGCGCGGTCTGATGAACCGCATCCTCGGCCGGGTGACCAGGGCCGTCACCAAGCCCTGGCACATGTACCCGGTCGGCCTGCTGTTCGGCCTGGGCTTCGACACCGCCACCGAGGTGTCGCTGCTGGTGCTGGCCGGCGGCGCGGCGGCGTTCCAGCTGCCCTGGTACGCGCTGCTGGTGCTGCCGATCCTGTTCGCGGCGGGGATGAGCCTGCTGGACACCATCGACGGCTCGTTCATGAACTTCGCCTACGAGTGGGCCTTCTCCAAGCCCGTCCGGAAGATCTACTACAACCTGACCGTGACCGGCCTCTCGGTGCTGGTCGCCCTGGTCATCGGCTCGATCGAGCTGATCGGGCTGCTCGGCGAGAAGCTGGACGTCACCAGCGGCCCGGTCGCCTGGATCGGCGAGCTGGACCTCAACTTCGTCGGCTACGCCATCGTCGGGCTCTTCCTGCTGACCTGGGCGGCGGCGATCGCCTACTGGAAGTTCGGCAACGTCGAGGAGAAGTGGTCCGCCGGGCTCACCGCCGCGGCCGCCGAGAAGGCCGAGTAGCCGGTAGGGCGCGTACGAAAGCGGCCGGGCCCGGGGGAGGAACCCCCGGGCCCGGCCTTACCTGTCCTGCATCGGTGGAGCGTCGTGGAGCGTCAGTGGCGCCCCGGTGGAGCGTCAGTGGCGCCCCGGTGGGGCGTCAGCCGCGGCTCAGTACCGCGGGTCCACCCGGTAGATCGGGCGGTCCGGCACCCACCAGTGGCTGGAGCGCCAGATCCCGAAGGTGAACCGCACCCCGTGGCTGCCGCGCTTGTTGGCGGCCTTGATGAACTGCTTGCCGACCTTCTTCATCAGGTAGGCCAGCGCCCACAGGACGTAGCCGGCGGCCCGGGCGGCCCAGTGCGGGAGCTTCCGCAGGATCTTCGAGATGCCCTGGCTGATCTTGCCGGAGACGTAGAGCAGGGTGCCGATGGTGTTGCCCTCGGCGCGGCTGAAGTAGGCGACCCACTTCTTCCGCCAGGACATGCCCGTCAGGTCGTCCATGGTGATCGGGTCGACCGGGTAGCCGTAGGCGTTCGGCGATCCCTCCAGCACCGGGTCGGTCTGCAGGAACCGGCCGGTGGTCGGGTCGTACAGGCGGACGCCCATCAGGGTGAGGCCGGAGAGGCTGTCGCCCTCGCGCTGCGCCCCGCCGAGCCAGCCGTACTCGGTCGAGCCGGTGGCGTCGACGACGTTGCCGTACTCGTCGTAGTGGTAGACGGCGAGGTCCTGGGTGCCGTCGGGGGACATCTGGACCGAGACGTCGCCGTGCAGGTTGGTCAGCAGCAGGATCGCGCCGCCGTCGGTGCCGGTGGCGGCCGTGAGCTGGCCGGTCAGGTCCAGGACGTTGCGGGTGAGCTTGCCGGCCGCGTCCTTGGACCAGGACGGGCTGTCGGTGCCCGCTTCGAAGTGCTTGGTGTCCTGGGCGGTGACGGCCCAGGTGCCGTCGGTGCCCTTGGTCTCCGTGGTGCTCACCGCGAGGCGGCCGGAGGCGTCCAGGTCCCAGGTCTTGCGGGTGTCGCCGAGGGTCTCGGTGCGCACCAGGTCGTTGGCGTAGTAGCCGAGCTGGGTGCCCTTCGGCAGGGCGGTGGTGCGGCCGTAGGCGTCGTACGCGTAGCCGGCGTCGGTGAGGCGGTCGGCGGTGTCGTAGCCGTGGTTCTCGGCCTTGGTGACGGCGTCCTGGGTGGCCGGGTCGCAGTCGTCGGTGACGCCGGTGCGGTTGGTCCGGTTGCTGCTCGGGTCGAACGCGTACGTCCGGGTCGCGCAGGCCAGGCCGGTGCTGTCGGCGGCCTTGGTGAGGCGGCCGGTGGCGTCGTAGGTGTAGCTGCTGGTGGTGCTGTTGCCGTCCGACTGGGTGCGGCCGGCCTGCTGGCCGTGCACGGTGTAGTCGGCGTTGTCGGCCAGCAGGACGGTGCCCGCCTGGTTGGTGTAGGTCTTGCCGGTCTGGCTGCCCCGGCTGTCGTAGCTGTTGGTCAGGGTGTTGCCGCCGGGCATGGTCTGGGTGACCAGCCGGCCCTCGACGTCGTAGGAGGCGGTGAAGGTGCCCGCGACCGAGTCGGTCAGCGTGGTGGGCAGGCCGCGCGGGTCCTTGGCGGTGTCGTAGCCGTAGGTGACGCTGGACGGCACCGAGTCGGACTTCTTCACCACCCGGTCGAGCTTGTCGTACTCGGTGGTGGTGACGTTGCCGGCGCCGTCGTCGTAGGAGACCTGGCGGCCGAGCCTGTCGTAGCCCTGGGTGATGGTGGCCTTGCCGTTGTTGATGGTGGCGAGCTCACCGGTGGCCGGGTCGTAGCCGAGCACGGTGTCGGCGACGGCGGTGCCGGTGCCGCCGGTGACCGAGACCTTCAGCGGACGGCCGGCGCCGTCGTAGCTGCGGGTGGTGGTGCGGGTGACGCCGTTGGCGGTCTCGGTGAGCACCGAGACGTTGCCCCAGCGGTCGTACTGGAAGGTCTTGGTCGGCAGCTGGACGGGGTTGCTCCCGCCGCCCGTGATCTGCGCGGCCGGGGCGATCGAGCAGACCAGGTCGGCCCACTCCGGGTGGCCGGCGCAGGCGCCGGTGCCGTTCGGACCGTAGTACGAGGTCACCGTGGTGGCCGCGTCGGAGCCGTTGGAGTTCGGGCGGCTCTGCGAGGTCACCCGGCCGGCGGCGTCGTAGCCGGTGGCGGTGGTGATCTTCAGGCCGGCCGGGTCCTGGACCGACTGGGTGGGCAGGCCCTGGGCCCAGTCGTAGCCGGTGGCGGTCCTGCGGGTGTCGGCGTCGGCGGCGTAGCCGTCGATCCGGGCGCCGACCGTCACCGAGGTGGCCTTGTCGCTGACCGCGGCGGTCGCCGGGCGGCCCTCGTCGTAGGTGCTCACGGTGTGGGCGCGGGCCGGGACCTCGGCGCCGGCGGTGAGCGCCGGGGAGGTGCCGGAGGCGGCCAGGTCGTGCTCCAGGGTGACCAGCTGCAGCGGGTCGTACTGCTCGACCAGCCGCTTGCCGTCGGCCGAGTAGACCGAGGTCGAGGAGAGCACCTGGGCGCGGTCGGCCGTGGAGCGGCCGGCGATGCCGAGGGCGCGCAGCTTGTTCAGGCCGTCACCGGTGGTGGCCAGGGCGAGGATGCGGTTCTCTGCGGAGAGGGCCCGCACCTGGCTGCCGAAGGCGTTGTACTCGGTGGTGGTGATGCCGCCGCCGGGGGTGGCGGTGTTGACCTCGCGGCCGGAGGCGTTGGTGTAGGTCACCGAGGCGCGGTTGTACGCGGCGGTGCCGAGCGCCTTGCCGTCGTGGGTCGACGGAACGGCGTCGGGCGGCAGCACGGCGGTGGCGTCGGTCGGGGCGTCGGTCTGGCCCCAGGCCGCGACGTCGGAGGGCGCCAGCGGGTACGGCGCGTTGGCGCCGCTCAGCGGGACGTCGTAGACCACCGAGGTGGTCGCGGTGCCGTCGGTGACGTCCTTGCTGCCCTGCTTGAGGGTGGGGCGGGAGGCGGCGAGCAGCATGCCCTCGCCGGCGGTGGCGGCGTTGCCGGCCTTGCCGTACTCCAGGGTCCACGGCAGCTCACCGGGCTCGGTCACCACGGTGACCCGGCCGGTCGTGTCGTAGCCGTACGCGGTCTTCAGCGCCGGGCTGACCCGCGGGTCCCAGACCTCGCGCAGCCGGCCCTGGTCGTCGTACGCGTACTGCGAGACGACGACGGGGGTGGCGGCGGAGGCGCCCGGGTCGGTGGACCAGAGGCGGATCTGCTTCACCTGGCCGGTCACGTCGCCGAGGGCGGACGCGGTGGCGGTGGTGGCGTCGGCGTAGACGTACTCCAGCACCCGGCAGCCGGCCGTGGACGGCACGGCGGCGCAGTTGGTGGAGGCGGTCGCCGAGGTGGGCGCGACCACGTACTTCGGGCGGGCCAGGGTCTTGCCGCCGGCGACGACCTTCTCCGAGACCACCGAGGTGGTGGAGTTGTCGCTGGGCAGCGAGGAGCCGGAGGCCTGCCAGGTGGTGGCGGCCGGGTCGACCTTGGCGAAGGTGACCGTGGTGCCCTCGGTGTCCTTCAGGGTGAAGGCCGCGGTGAAGCCGCCGGTCAGGGTGAGGTTCTCGGCGCCGGGCTCGGGCTTCCAGCCGCCCGCGCCGGTGGCGGTGAAGCCGACCTCGGAGCCGTCCGCGGAGACCACCGAGAGGGAGGTCGCCGAGGTCTGGCGGACGTAGGAGTAGTCGGCGTCGGTGATCTCGGCGGTGGTGCCGGAGCTCCACTGCGGGCCGAAGATCGCCGCCTGGCCCTCCTGGGCCGAGCCGTTGGTGGGCCGGCGGGAGGAGAAGGAGCGCTCGGCGTGCAGGCCGAAGGCCTCCGCGTCGGTGGCGGACAGGCTGAGGTCACCGGTGAGGGTGTTCACCTCGCCCGGGCCGACCTTGGTCTCCGGGGCGGTGCCGGCGTTGCGGTCCACCGTGATGGTGTTCGGCTCGGTGGCGACGGTGGCGGTGCCGTCGGTGAAGACCGCGCGGACGTCCACCGGGCCGTTCTCGGCCAGGGTGTCGGTGATGTTCCAGTTCAGCGCGGCCGGCTTGCCGCCGGGGGCGGCGAACGGCCAGGCGGTGACCGGCTGGCCGCCGGTGGTGGTGACGTTGGCGACCGGGACGTCCTTCCAGGCGTCCGTCTCACCGCGGCGGTACTGGTAGCGCACCCCGGTGTAGGTGCTGTTGCCCTCGGCCTGCAGCGAGGTGCGGCGGGCCGGGCGCTCGCCCGCGCCGGGGGCGACCAGGGCGGAGCCCTTGCCGGCGTAGAAGGTGTACGTCCGGTCGGCGGAGACGTTGCCCGCGGCGTCCCGGCTGTGCGCGGTGACGGTGTGGGCGCCCGCCTTGAAGGTGAGCTTGGCGGTCACCGGCGTGCCGGTGGTGGCCGCGGTGACCCAGGCGCCGCCGTCCAGCTTGTACTGGACGTCCTTCACGTCGCCGGTCGGCGGGGTGAAGGTGAAGTTGCCGCTGTAGTCGCCGTTGGCGTCCGGGGCGCCGGCCCACTGGCCGGCCGGGAAGTCGCCGGAGGCGATCGTGGTGGCGCCGGGCGCGGTGGTGTCCACGGTGAAGGTGCGGAACGCGGACCAGGCGCTGTTGGCGGTGCCGTCCCAGGAGCGGGAGCGCCACTTGTAGCTGCCGGCCGGCAGCGCGGTGCCCGGGGTCCAGGCGAAGGTGGAGCCGGAGGCCGCGTAGGCGGTGTGGCCGGACTGCAGCGCGGCGGTGCCGTTGGACGCCCAGACCTCGAAGTCCAGCAGGACGTTGCCGCCGTCGGGGTCGGTCGCCTTGGCGGACAGCGTCGGGGTGGCGTCGCCGGTCAGCGCGCCGTTGGCCGGGGCGAGCAGGGTGGAGACGGCCGGCGGGGTGTTGTAGGTCACCGACAGGTACGGCGTGTTGGCGGACGCGTTGCCGGAGTTGAACTTCTTCCAGCCGTACGGGTCGCTCTCGTCGGTGGCCCGGATGCCCAGGGTGTTGTTGGCGTTGCCGTTGCCGGCCCAGGCCTGCACCAGCGAGGTGATGTCCTGGTTGACCCAGCCGTCGTTGCAGGAGCTGGAGTAGCCCTTGGTCGACGTGGAGGTGGCCCACTTGCGGTTCCAGCCGGGCTGCGCGGTCCAGCGGGTGCTGGTGGTGGCGCTGCCGGTGTCCCAGACGTCCCAGCCCTTGGCGGTGCAGGACCAGCTGTGGAAGTTCCAGAGGTTGAGCTTGCCGCTGGTGATCTGCTTCCCGCTGATCTTGGCCATCGGGAACTGCAGGAAGGAGCGGGCGATCTGGCCGGAGCCGTTGTTGCCCAGCTTCAGCTCGGTCTGCGAGGAGACGTCGGTGGCGTAGCCCTGCTGGACGAAGGTGTCGAAGCCGACGCCGATGTTGACGGCCGGGTCGATGGTGACCGGGTACGCCGTCTTCGGGTCGTTGAGGAACGCCGCGTCCGGGGTGAGCGTGAGGTCGACGGCGTTGCCGTTCTGGGTGACCGTGAGGCCGACCGGGGCGGTGTGGGTGTGGTCGCCGCTGCGCTCGTCGACCTGCGCGTCCCACATCACCGGGGCGGGCAGCTGGCCCTTCTCCTCGCCGGTGTTCGGGTCGAGGAAGGAGACCGAGTTGTCCGCGTTGTGGCGGGCCTTCAGGCCGGCCGCGTCCAGGGTCATGGTGACGGTGCCGTTGGCGCCGACCGCGCTGCGGTTCTTGAGTTCCAGGAACTGCTCGAAGCCGGTCCGGGTGGACTCGATGATCAGGTCGGTCGCGGTGAGCGCGTTCTCGTACCGGGCCCTGGTGCCGTCGAGGACGGGGGCCGGCAGGGTGCCGCGCCAGGACAGCGACATGCTGGTGCCGTTGCCGTTGTCCAGTGAGACCAGGGGGACGGCCGGGGCCTGCCGGTCGCCGGCCGGGGCACCGGCCGCCTTGAACGTGGAGGCGGCGGCGGGCGGGGTGGCGCCGGCCAGCGAGAGGCCGAGCGGGTGGCCCTTGGCCTTGACCGAACCGTCGGCCTGCCGGGCCAGGTTCACGTCGATCGGCTGGAGCCGGCCGTCCTTGTCCTTGAAGCGGACCGGGCCGGTGGCGAGGTCCAGGGTGGTGGTGCCGTCCGGGTTGATCCAGGTGGTGGTGGACTCGCCGCGCTCGTCGGTCACCTCGATCCGACGGTTCTCCAGCCGGGCCTTGAGGTGGGCGGTGGCGATGTCCTTGGCCTCGGCCGGGCCGAGCGCCTTGGCGGGCTTGGGGGCGGGGGCCTCCGGGGTGACCGCGACGGCCTGACCGGTCGTCATGATGACGGCGGCGGCCTCGGCGGCGAGCACCACGGCGAGTGCGACCGCGGTGTTGCGCAGCACGCCGTTGCGGCGGCGTGGCGCGGGGGCGGCTGGCACGGTGTCCCCGGCGCGGTGCCGGGGTGGTGTGCCGGTCGGCTGTGACATTGAGCTCCTCGACGATCTGTGATGAGGCGGGTTCGACGGCGACGCGCGTCTGCGCACGGCGGAGCACGCGACGGGCCCGGGGAGAGCGGACCTGCGCGGAGGCATGCCGATGGCATGGGCATGTCAGTGAAGACCGGTCATGACCATGGGCATGAATCGGCCAAATTTGCGAGAGGAGGCAACCGTCCGAAAAGCGGACGGAAGATCAGAGAAGGGTGCGGCGGAGGGCCTCGCGGCCTACGGTGGAGCCGCCACCGCGAAGCGGCGCACGGGACCCTCCGCCAGCGTCCGGTCGAGCAGGGCGTACGCCTGCCGCTCGGCCGTCTCCCGGTCGGGCGCGCGGACGTACAGCACCAGGCCGACGCCCTCCGGGAAGGCGCAGGCGCGCACGTGTTCCAGGCCGTCGCCCGGAACCGCGCGCGCCCACAGAGCGCCCTGGACGTCGGCGGGTCCGGCCTCGCCCGTCGGCGCGGTCGAGACGTCCAGGAGGTTCAGGTGGATGGCGAACACCGAACGGTCAGTCCCAGCCGATGCCCGGCCCGTCGGTCTGGGTGGTGTCCCAGCCGATGATCCGGGCGCCCGGGGCGTCCCAGCCGATGCCGGGCCCGTCCCAGCCGATCCCGGGGCCGTCCCAGCCGATGCCCGGCCCGTCGACGGGGGCGCTCACGGCGAGGGTGACGGCGGCCGGAGCGGCCGGGACGGCCTGCGCGGCGGTGAAGGCGGGGGCGGCGGCGGTGGCGAGGGAGAGTGCGAGGGCGGCGGCGGCAAGCAGCCGGACGGGCTTCGGCACGGCGGTTCCTGTTCTGAGCACGGTGGTTCAGGGCGTGTGTCGGTGTGTTGCGCGCAGTTGCATCCTTCCGGTGCCGGGTCCGCCGCGGGAGGGAGTTCGGCGGGCAGCATCCGGCCAGGCAGCTTGCTGCAACCCTTCGGCGGCAACCGGGGGTGGCGCGGTCCGGGCGGAACCCTCCGCGGAACAGACCGGATGGTCCGGTTCTGCTCGGCTGACCGGATCGCGTCTTGTGGCGGCGGGAGCGCCGGAGGAAGGATCGGGGTCCGGCGGACCGGACGGAAATCAATCGCGAGACGCGATGTCGTGACGATCAGGGGTCGTTGACGTGCTGGAACTGCTGGGCCTGGACGCCACTGCGGAAGCCGTGTACCGCGAGATGCTCGCGGATCCGGAGGGCGGAGTGGCGGAACTCTGTGAACGGATCCACCTCCCCGAAACCGTCGTCCGGGCCGCACTCGACCGCCTCGCCGACCTGACCCTGCTGCGGGCCTCCCGGGAGCGCCCCGGTGCGCTCTGGCCGGTCAGCCCGGAGCGCGGCCTGGAGTTGCTGCTGCGCCGGCAGGAGGAGGAACTCGCCCGTCGGCAGCAGGAGTTGGCGGTCTCCAAGGCCGCCGTGGCGCGCGCCGTCGCGGAGTACGCCACGCTGCGCTCGGCCACCCTGGTGGACGGCGGCGAGCGGCTGGTCGGACTCGACGCCATCCAGGCCAAGCTGGAGACGCTGACCGCCCGGCTGGCCACCGAGTGCCTGGGCGTGATGCCCGGCGGCGCGCAGTCCGCCGCCAGCCTGGCGGCCTCCCGCCCGCTCGACGAGGACGCGCTGAGACGCGGCGTCAGCCTGCGCACCATCTACCAGGACAGCGTCCGCAACGACCCGGAGACCTTCGCCTACACCCAGTGGATGACCGGCCTGGGCGGCCGGGTGCGCACCGCCCCGGTGCTGCCGCCGCGGATGCTGGTCTTCGACCGCACCACCGCCGTCGTCCCGATCGACCCGGAGAACACCCGGGCCGGCGCCCTGTGCACCGAGGAGCCGGGCATCGTCGCCTCGCTGGTCGCGCTGTTCGAGCAGACCTGGGAGACCGCCGTCCCGCTCGGCGGCGACCCGCGCGCCGAGGACGCCGGCACCGGCCTGAGCCCCGGCGAGCGCGAACTGCTGCGCCTGCTGTCCACCGGGCTGACCGACGACGCGGCGGCCAAGCGGCTGGGCGTCTCGGTGCGGACGGTGCGCCGGCAGATGGCGGCGCTGATGGAGCGTCTGGAGGCGGCGAGCCGCTTCGAGGCGGGCCTCAAGGCGGCCCAGCGCGGCTGGCTGTAGCGGGCGTCACAGTCTCGGGGTAACACTTCGTCGCCGTCCTGGAGAAGTTCACCTCCAGGCTCTTGTCCGGTCATTTTCTACGCGCGTATCTTTGGGCGCTGCGGGGGGCCGTTCCTGGCTTCCGCGCGGTTTTCTACGCGGGTAGCGGGGCAGCGCGCGCTGCGCCGGCCGCGCCCGGCTGACCCACCCCCACCCAGCAGAGCTAGGAGTCCCCTTCCGGTGACCACGCCCATCGCTCCCCATCCTCGCTCGCGTCGCGCCCTGCTGCGCGCGGCGATCCTCCCGGCCGGTCTGGCCGCCTCCCTGGTGCTGGCCCCGCTGCCGGCCGCCGTGGCCGCGCCGTCCGCCGACGCGCTGATCGCCGAGGTCTACGGCGGCGGCGGCAACTCGGGCGCCACCCTGAAGAACGACTTCGTCGAGCTGGCCAACAAGGGCGGCGCGGCCTTCGGCCTGGACGGCTGGAGCGTCCAGTACATATCCGCCGCGCCCGGTCCCACCTCCCAGTGGGGCGTCACCCCGCTGACCGGTTCGATCGCCCCCGGCGGGCGCTACCTGGTCGCCGAGGGGGCCGGAGCGGCGGGCACCGTCGAGCTGCCCACCCCGGACGCGGTCGGCGCGCTGGCGCTCTCCGGCACCGGCGGCACCGTCGCGCTGGTCCGCGGCGTCGACCCGCTGACCTGCAAGACCGCCGCCGACTGCGCCGCCGACCCGCGGGTGCGCGACCTCGTCGGCTTCGGCACCGCCGTGGTCCACGAGGGCTCCGCCTCGGTGGCCGGCGCCTCCAACACCGCTTCGGTGGCCCGCAAGGCCGGCCTGCCGGACACCGACGACAACGCGGCCGACCTCGCGGCCGGCGCCCCGAGCCCGACCAACAGCAAGGGCGAGGTCGCCGAGGGCTCCACCCCGACCGGCCCGACCGAGCCGGGCACCGTTCGGATCCACGACATCCAGGGCCGCACCCGCCTGTCGGACCGCACCGGCAAGACCGTCGCCGGTGTGCCCGGCATCGTCACCGGCGTGCGCGCGTACGGCTCCAAGGGCTTCTGGATCCAGGACCCGAACCCGGACGCCGACCCGGCCACCAGCGAGGGCGTCTTCGTCTACACCGGCTCCGCCAACCCGACCGTCAAGGTCGGCGACGCGGTGCTGGTCACCGGCAAGGTGACGGAGTACTACCCGAACTACAACGGCGGCTCGCAGTCGCTCACCCAGCTGACCAACCCGGCCGTCACCGTGGTCTCCTCCGGCAACCCGCTGCCGGCCGCGGTGGTCGTCGACACCCGCAACATCCCCGGCACCTACACCCCGGCGGCCGGCGCCGACGGCACGATCAACGGCGTCACCCTGGACCCGGAGAAGTACACCCTCGACTTCTACGAGTCGCTGGAGGGCATGCTGGTCGAGGTCCGCGACGTACGGGTCGTCCAGGCCACCGACAAGTACAACGAGCTCTGGGTCGCCGCCGACAAGCAGGACCAGAAGAGCAAGCGCGGCGGCGTGCTCTACGAGTCCTACGCCGAGCCGAACGTCGGCCGACTGATGGTGCAGCAGCAGGCCCCGGTCTCCCAGCGGCCCTTCCCGGTCGCCAACGTGGGCGACGTGCTGACCGGCACCACCAACGGCCCGCTGGACTACAACCAGTTCGGCGGTTACACCCTGGTCGCCGGCACCCTCGGTGCGCTCCAGGACAACCACCTGGAGCGCGAGGTCACCGCGCCGGCCGGCGAGCGCGAGCTCACCGTCGCCACCTACAACGTGGAGAACCTGGCCGCCACCAACCCGGACGGCAAGTTCGCCGAGCTGGCCGCCGGTGTCGTCACCCACCTGCGCTCGCCCGACATCGTCGCCCTGGAGGAGATCCAGGACAACAACGGCGCCAAGAGCGACGGCACGGTGGACGCGAGTCAGACCGTCGCCAAGTTCGTCGCCGCGATCAAGGCGGCCGGCGGCCCGGCGTACGACTGGCGTTCGGTCGACCCGGAGGACGGCAAGGACGGCGGCGAGCCCGGCGGCAACATCCGCCAGGTCTTCCTCTTCAACCCGCAGCGGGTCTCCTTCACCGACATCCCCGGCGGCACCGCCACCACCGCGGTGGACGTGGCCGGCACCGGCTCCGCGGCCTCGCTGACCGCCTCGCCCGGCCGGATCGCCCCCGCCGACGCGGCGTGGACGAACAGCCGCAAGCCGCTGATCGGCCAGTTCTCCTTCCGCGGCAAGAAGGTCTTCGTCATCGCCAACCACTTCAACAGCAAGGGCGGCGACCAGGGCATCGACAGCCGCTTCCAGGCCCCCGGCCGCTCCTCCGAGGTGCAGCGGATCGCCCAGGCCACCGTGGAGCAGGCCTTCGTCGCCAAGCTGCTGGCCGCGGACAAGGAGGCCAAGGTGGTCTCGGTCGGCGACTTCAACGACTACCAGTTCTCGCCCGCGCTGGCCGCGCTCACCAAGGACGGCGTGCTGCGGGACCTGGTGAACGAGCTGCCGGAGAAGGAGCAGTACTCGTACGTCTACCAGGGCAACTCGCAGGTGCTGGACCACATCCTGGTCAGCCCGGAGGTCGGCTGGGCCAAGTACGACGTGGTGCACATCAACGCCGAGTTCGCCCAGCAGGCGAGCGACCACGACCCGCAGGTGGTCCGCATCAAGCCGTGAGGGCGCTGAGCGCACGAGGGCGTGAGCGTACGGCCGAGTGAGCGTACGGCCGAGTGAGCGCACGGCCGAGTGAGCGTACGGCCGAGTGCGTGCGCGGCCGGGTGCGTGCACGACCGAGGGGGCGGTGACCGGGGTCTGGTCACCGCCCCCTCGGGGTTCCCGGGGCGTCGGACCCGCCCTGAGGCCCGCGCCTACGGCCGCAGGGTCCTGAGGACGGCGTCGGCCATCACCCGCTCGCCGGTGGCGTTCGGGTGGAAGGGGACGGCCGGGGCGCCGGGCAGCGCGCCCTCGATCCAGCGGTCGTTCGAGCAGACGTCGTGCCCGCGGGTCGGCGTGGCGGTGTCCACGTAGGTGGCGCCGTTGGCCTCGGCCGTCGACTTCAGCATGGAGTTCAGCCGGCCCAGCACACCGTGCAGGTAGGGGATGTCGCGCGGGGCGATCGGCTGGCGCAGCACGCAGGACGCGCCGTCGGCGGGCAGCACCGAGGGGTAACCGACCAGCAGGATCCGGGCGTCGGGGGCCTTGGCGCGCAGCCGCCGCAGGGTGTCCGCGAGCCGCGGGCCGGTCTCGTCGACCCGGTCGGCCAGGTCGTCGTTGCCGTACTGCCAGGACCAGCTGGACCAGTCCCAGTAGCCGTGGTGGTAGACGTCCGTGCACGGGGTGCCGAGCGGGTTGACCACGGCGCCCGCGATGCAGGTGGCGATCACGTCGGCGATCCCGAGGTCGCTGTCGCCGAGGTCGTTGCCGCCGATCCCCAGGGTGATGAGGTCGGTGTCCGCGGTCACCGCGTCGATCTGCGGGTCGTTGACGCGGATGAAGGCGTCGTACTGGGCCTGGGTGATCGACTTGACCTTGGCGGCGGCGCAGGTGACGTCGCGGTAGGTGCCGGCGCCGAGGGCGGCGGCGACCAGGTGGCCGTAGTTCCGGTCGGAGCGTAGGCAGAGACCGGCCGACTGGTGCGGTACGCCGGCGCCGGCCGCGTAGGAGTCGCCGAGTGCCACGAAGCGGTGGGGGGCGGGAGTTGCGGCCTGCGCGCTGGTGGCGGTCATCGCGAGCGCGGCGCCCAGCGCGGCGGAAGCGAGCAGCAGGGAATTCCGGGCACGGCGGAGCACGGTTCCTCCTGGGGGAGAGAAACGGGTGGGTGGGGGTCGTGCGAGCCGGGCCACAGCTACTACTCACAGGTAAGTTACTGGCAGGTTTCGCCGTCGTCCATGCTGTGCGCACACATTTCCGAAAATTCGTCAGAGGTTTCGTCAGGCGCTCCGGTGGGAATTTCGAATTTCGCTCCGATGCGTATCGAAGGTCTGTCGGAAGTATTTCCGAAACGGGGTGGAGCGGAATTCGGGCGACCGTTCGGCGGTCCGTTCGGCGGTCCGTTCGGCGGTCCGTTCGGGCCGCCGAACGGACCCGGCCTCCCGGAGCGGCGGGACGGTTGACGGCCCGTGGTGCAGGCCGCAGGATCGGGCCACCCCGCACCGCCGGTCCCTGGTGGAGGAGCTGCCCGCATGGCCCTGGACGCCGACGTCATCGTCATCGGAGCCGGACTCGCGGGCCTCGCCGCGACCGCCGAACTCGCCGACGCCGGACGGAAGGTGATCCTGCTCGACCAGGAGCCCGCGGCCACGCTCGGCGGCCAGGCGCACTGGTCCTCCGGCGGGCTGTTCCTGGTCGACTCGCCCGAGCAGCGCCGCCTGCGGATCCGCGACTCGCCCGCCCTCGCCCTCCGGGACTGGCTCGACACCGCCGGCTTCGACCGCCCCGAGGACGCCTGGCCGCGCCGCTGGGCCGAGGCCTACGTCGACTTCGCGGCGGGGGAGCAGCGGGCCTGGCTGCGGGCGATGGGCGTGCGGTTCTTCCCCGTCGTCGGCTGGGCCGAGCGCGGCGGACCGTTCGCCGACGGCCCCGGCAACTCCGTCCCCCGCCTCCACATCACCTGGGGCACCGGCCCGGGCCTGCTCGAGCCCTTCGTCCGCCGGGTCCGCGCCGCCGCCGCCCGCGGGCTGGTCGAGCCGCGCTTCCGGCACCGGGTCACCGGCCTGGCGGCGAACGCCGGCGCCGTCGACACCGTCAGCGGCGAGGTGCTCGCCCCGAGCGGTGCGGCGCGCGGCGAGGCCGGTTCCCGGGAGGTGGCCGGGCGGTTCGAGCTGCGCGCCCGGGCCGTGGTCGTCACCTCCGGCGGCATCGGCGGCAACCACGACCTGGTCCGCGAGGCCTGGCCCGCCCGGCTCGGCACCCCGCCCGGGCGGATGCTCTCCGGCGTTCCCGCCCACGTCGACGGCCTGATGCTCGGCATCGCCGCCGACGCCGGGGCCGGGCTGATCAACGGCGACCGGATGTGGCACTGCGCCGAGGGCATCGCCGACCGGGAGCCGGTCTGGGCCCGGCACGGCCTCCGGATCCTGCCCGGACCCTCCTCGCTCCGGCTCGACGCCCGCGGCCGCCGACTGCCCGCCCCGCTGTTCCCCGGATTCGACACCCTCGGCACCCTGGAGCACCTCCGGACCACCGGTCACGACCACAGCTGGTTCGTGCTCAACCGGAAGATCGTCGAGAAGGAGTTCACCCTCTCCGGCTCCGAGCAGAACCCCGACCTCACCGGGCGCTCCCTGCTCGGCGTCCTCGCCCGCGTCCTGCCCGGCGCACCCGGCCCGGTACGGACCCACCTCGCCCACGGGCCCGACTTCGTCGTGGCGGGCAACCTCCGGGACCTCGCGCGGGCGATGAACGCCAAGACGCGCGAGCCGCTGATCGACGCCGACGAGCTGCGGCGCGTCGTCGAGGCCCGGGACGGCCGACTCGCCGACCCCTTCGGCGAGGACCTCCAGCTGACCGCCGTCCGCGGCGCCCGCCGCTACCTCGGCGACCGGCTGATCCGCACCGCCGCCCCGCACCGCCTCCTCGACCCGGACGCCGCCCCGCTGATCGCCGTCCGGCTGAGCATCCTCACCCGCACCTCGCTCGGCGGCCTGCACACCGACCTCGCCGGCCGGGTGCTGCGGCCGGACGGCACCGTCCTCGACGGGCTCTACGCCGCGGGCGAGGCCGCCGGCTTCGGCGGCGGCGGTGTCCACGGCTACCGCTCCCTGGAGGGGACCTTCCTCGGCGGCTGCCTCTTCTCCGGCCGCACCGCCGGCCGCGCGGCGGCGCAGGCCACGGGGTAGCGCCTGTCGGCTTCAACTCGGCTCCGTCGGCGTGCGGTTCGCCGAGGGCGGGGGCCGCCTCCCGGGCGGGCGCGCACCACCGTCCCGGCCGTCCGCGACCCGCCGGGTACGCTGCCCCTGCCGCCCGGCGTCACCGGGCAGGAGGGCTCCACCGTGATCGTCGGCCGCAAGGGCCTGCGGCCGCCGCGCGCACGGGCGTGGCGGCGGGCCCCGGCGGACGAGGAGGACCGGAGACCATGAGCCGTCGCGAGCGCGACCGGGTCGGCAAGCAGGGCGGGGCGGGCAAGCAGGGCGGACGCGGTCCGGCGTCCCCGGTGACCGTCACCGTCTGCCGGGGCTGCTGCTGCGGCACCCAGGAGAAGCACCCGGGCGTCGACCACGCCGGCCAGTACGAGCGGCTGCGCACGGCGGTCGGCGACGCGGGCCGCGTCCGCGCGGTGAAGTGCCTGGACACCTGCGCGCACTCCAACGTCGTGGTGGTCGGCCCCTCCAGCGAGGGCCGCGCGGCGGGCGGCCGGCCGGTCTGGCTGGGCTGGGTGCTGGCCGACGACATGATCGAGGAGATCGCCGAGTGGGTGCACTCCGGCGGCCCCGGTCTCGCCGACCCGCCGGGGATGCTCGACCTCCAGCAGATCTCGGTCTCCCGCCGCGTCGGCGAGGGCCTTCCGGGCTGACCCTGCCGACCCGGACCCGCACGGGGGGCGGCTGGCCTAGCATGACCCGGGGCTCCGAGAGACCGTCCCGGGTCTCCGACGGGAGGAAGACGATGACCACGGTCTGCCGCATCTGCGCGGGCACCGGCCGCACCGCCGGCCTCAGCTGCCGGACCTGCCAGGGCACCGGCACCACCGAGGTCGGCGGGGGCGGCGGCAACTGCTTCCTCTGCGACGGCACCGGTGTGTACGTCCGCTACCGGGTCGACGCGACCGGCGCCAAGCACGCCTACCGCGACGAGATCTGCCGCACCTGCGACGGCACCGGCAACCGGGCGGCCTCCCCCTGGGACGAGGCGTCCTGACCCACCCGGTCGACGGGCCGCCGGGCCGACCGCGGGCCCGGTCCGGGCGGTGACGGTTGGTCCGCGTGGGTGCGCCCGCTCACCGCATCAGCGTAGACGGGCGGCTCAGCGGTGACCGCGTTCGCACAGACTGTCGGACGCTACGAGCATGGCTTCCCTCAACCGACTGCTCACCCGCGTCCGCCGAAGGGCCGGCGCGCTGGCAGTGCCGTGCACCCTGGTCTCGGCCCTCGTCCCCGTCCTCGCCCTCGGCACGGGCGCGTCGCCCGCCGCCGCCGCGCCCCTGCCCGGCGGGCTGGGGCCCTGCGTGCCCGGCAGCTGCCCCGCCACGTACCCCAGCTCGATCAACAACCAGCCGTTCACCGGCCGGGACAACGGGATCAACGTCTTCGTCGGCGGTGACTTCCTGGTCCGCGGCCGCGCCGCCGAGGCCGAGGGACGCGTCGTCGTCCTCAACGCCTTCGACCAGGCCAAGGAGTCCGGCGTCAGCTCGATCTACAACGTCGGCATCGCCGGCGTCGGCTCCCGGGTCCCCCCGCCCGACGGCGCCGACTTCCTCACCACCGGCGCCGGCGTCACCGTCGCGAGCGGTCAGAGCCTGGTGGCCGAGGGCGGGGTCGTCCGGCACGCCGGGGCCGTCAGCGGCACGGTGACCGGCACCCTCGTCACCGACGCCAACGCCGTCCAGCCGTACAGCGCGCTGCGCGGCCAGCTCGGCACCGCCTCGGACTGCTACGCCCGGGTCGGCGGCACGCCCCGCACCGCCACCGGCACGGCCGTGAACCAGGGCGGGCAGACCCTGTTCACGGGTGACGGCAGTTCGACGCTCCAGGTCTTCAACGTCGACTTCGACCTCACCGGGCCGACCGGCGGTCAGCAGGGCATCGTCTTCGCCAACATCCCGGCGAACGCCACCGTCCTGGTCAACGTGACGGGCGCCACCCGCGCCCTCAACACCTACAGCGGCGGCATCAACGACACCGACGACCCGCTGAACTCCTACCGCGACCGCCTGCTGTGGAACTTCCCCGACGCCACCACGGTCACCCTGGGCGGCACCGGCCAGTTCCAGGGCAGCTTCCTGATCGGCGAACCGACCTCGCAGACCACGGTCACCCTGGCCGGCGTCAACGGCCGCTTCTTCACCACCGGCTCGCTCACCCACACCAGCCTGGCCACCGGCGGCGGCGGCCAGGAGTTCCACTCCTACCCGTTCAACGGCGACCTGCCCGCCTGCGGCACCACACCGGTGACGGGTGAGGTGCGGGTGCTGAAGACGGATTCGGTGACGGGGGCGGCGCTTGCGGGTGGGGTGTTCGAGCTGTGGGAGGAGACCAACGGTGTTCCGGGTCTGCAGACCACGGGGGTCAGTCCGGACACGCAGTCGGGGTCGTCGTGCACGACGGGGGCGGACGGTCTGTGCCGTCGGACGGTGGGGGTGGGGACGTACTACTGGCGGGAGACGGCCGCGCCGACCGGTTATGTGCTTCCGGCGAATCCGGTGTTCGGTCCGCTGGTGCTGACGGAGGGGAACGCGTCGGCCGGTGTGCAGGTGACCGCCGCGGACGCGCCGCAGCCCCCGGTGACGGGTGAGGTGCGGGTGCTGAAGACCGACGCCGAGACGGCCGCGCCGCTGGCCGGCGGGGTGTTCGAGCTGTGGCGGGAGACCAACGGCGTGCCCGGTCTCCAGACCACGGGTGCCACGCCCGACACCCAGGTGGGGACCGCCTGCACCACCGGCGCCGACGGCCTCTGCCGCCGGACCGTCGAGGCGGGCTCGTACTACTGGCGGGAGACCGCCGCACCGACCGGCTACGACCTGCCGGCCGAGCCGGTCCTCGGTCCGCTGGTGCTGACCCCGGCCAACGCGCAGGCCGGTGTCCAGGTCACCGCCCGGGACTGCCCGTCGCCCAAGCCGCCGGCCACCGGCTCGATCCACCTGACCAAGAAGGACGCCTGGTCGGGCAAGCCGCTCGGCGGCGCGGTGTTCCAGCTCTGGCGGGAGACCAACGGCGTCCCCGGTCTCCAGACCACCGGCGCCACCCCGGACACCCGGGCGGGTGACTGCACCACCGCGACCGACGGCGGCTGCGACTTCACCCACCTGGCGACCGGTCAGTACTACCTGCGGGAGACCGCCGCACCCAGCGGCTACCAGCTCCCGCCGGACCCGGTCAGCGGGCCGTACCGGGTGAACGCCGACGACTGCGTCACCGTCGCGCTCACCAACAAGCAGGACGACGACTGCTGGTGACGACCGTTCCCCCGACCGGGTGAAACGGCTGCTCGGCCGGTCGACCGGTGAACCGGTGAACCGGACCGTCCGGAGCGGTGCGCCTGCTCCGGACGGTCCCCGCGCGCAGCGTTTCGCCCGCGCACGGCTTTGCCGGGACATGGTCGAACATTGGCGCTCGACCGACCGGTACGCCCGGGTGCGTTCACCGGCCGTCCGCGTCCGGTCAACACCTGACTGGGAGAGTCCCGCCATGGAAACTCCGAACATGGGCGTGCCGGTGAAGCTCGCCGACCGCATGAGCACGGCCGAGCAGCACGAGTACCTGCGGGCCCGCTTCTCCCGCCGCCGGATGCTGCGCGCCGGTGCCGTCTCGGTGGGCGCGCTGGCCGTGGGCGGTGTCCTGGGCAGCGGCACCGCCTCGGCCGCCCCCGCCACGCCGCAGCTGCTGGCCGGCGGCGCCGCCGCGGGCGTCGACGGCTCGCTGGTGGCCCCGATCGGGCGTCACCTCTCCTTCGGCCCCGAGCCGGACACCCAGTTCCGGGTCTCGTGGCAGGTGCCGGTGCCGGTGAAGCGGCCGTTCCTGCGCTTCGGCAGGAACCCGTGGGACCTCGGCCACCGGATCGAGGCGGAGGTGCGCACCCTGCACACCCCGGCGCTCACCCCCGGCAGCCGGCCGGTGGACCAGTACTACCTGCACGTGGCGCTGGAGGACCTGCACCCCGACACCACCTACTACTACGGCGTCGGTCACCAGGGCTTCGACCCGGCCTCGCAGCAGGCGATCTCCACCCTCGGCACCTTCCGCACCGCGCCCTCGCGCGAGCACCGCTGGGGCCAGGTGTACGAGCCGTTCACCTTCACCGCCTTCGGCGACCAGGGGGTCAGCGACCACGCCAAGGGCAACGACCACGTCATCCTGGCCCAGGACCCGGCCTTCCACCTGCACGCCGGCGACATCTGTTACGCCGACCCGGCGGGCTCCGGCCAGGACGCCGACAAGTCGGTGTACTCCGCCACCACCTGGGACGCCTTCCTGGTGCAGACCGAGACGGTCGCCTCGACGGTGCCGTGGATGGTCTCCTACGGCAACCACGACATGGAGGCCTGGTACTCGCCGAACGGCTACGGCGGCGAGAACGCCCGCTTCTACCTGCCGGACAACGGCCCGGACCGCCGCAGCGTCCCCGGCGTCTACTCCTTCCGCTACAAGAACGTCGGCGTCGTATCCCTGGACGCCAACGACGTCTCCTACGAGATCCCCGCCAACCTGGGCGTCTCGGCGGGCCGGCAGACCCGCTGGCTGGAGCGCACCCTCAAGGACCTGCGGGGCGACGAGACCGTCGACTTCGTGGTGGTCTTCTTCCACCACTGCGCCTTCTCCACCACCCACCAGCACGCCTCCGAGGGCGGGGTGCGCGAGGCGTGGGTGCCGCTGTTCGAGAAGTACCGGGTCGACCTGGTGATCAACGGTCACAACCACGTCTACGAGCGCACCGACGCGATCCTCGGCAACAAGGTGTCCAAGGCGGTCCCGAGCGGCGCCACCGTCGAACCGGCCACCGACGGCGTGGTCTACGTGACGGCGGGCGCGGCCGGCCGCAGCCTGTACCGCTTCGACGCCCCGGACACCTACGAGGGCCACGAGCAGCGCCTCGACTCGGTGGACACCTTCTACTTCGCCGAGGGCGGCGGCAAGGTGACCGAGAAGGTGGAGTGGTCGCGGGTGCGCTACACCGGCTACTCCTTCATCAGGGTGGACGTGAAGCCCGCACACCTGGGCATGAAGTCCGAGATGACGGTCACCGCCCTGGCGGAGGACGGCACCCGGGTCGACCACTACACGGTCCTGCGCACGGTCGGCGAGGGCTGGGACGGCGACCGTGACGACGACGGCGAGGGCGGCGGCTGGGGCTGGTAGCCCCGGGCCAGCGGTCCGGCGTCGCGGGCCGGACACGAGTGAAGCCCCCTGCCCACCGCTCGGCGGGTCCGAGCAGTCGGCAGGGGGCTTCGTGTCCGCCCCGGGGTCAGGACCCGCGGACGTCCCGCTCCCTGAGTTCGGTGAGGATCCGGGAGACGGTGACGAAGTCGTTGTCCACGTGCAGCACCGGGTAGTTGTGGTGGGCCGCGACCGAGCACAGCAACAGGTCCACCGCGCCGGCCGAGCGGTGCCGGCCCTTCTGAGTGAGCTTGTACTGGGCGTTGAGGGCCCAGTCCTCACCCCCCTTGGGGATGCCGAGTGCCGGCCCGAAGAGGTCGTTGAGTTCCTCCTCCAGGTCGTCACGGTGCGCCGGGCCGGTGGCCGAGTAGAGGATCTCCGCCTTGGTCACCTTGGCGATCCGGACGAGGCCGGACTCCAGGGGCCCCCGCCACCGGTCGAGCGCTGCCGGGTCGCGCATCAGATGGACGAATCCCGAGGTGTCGATCAGGTAGCCCATGTCGCTCATGTGTCATTCCTCCCCGCCCGTCTTCCGGGCCTGATGGATCCGTTCCGTCGGGTCGAACTCTCCTCGGGCCGCCCGGGCGGTCAGCCTCTCCAGGGCCTCGATCCGCTTCAGTCGGTTGACGTAGTCGGCGAGGGCCCCGTTGATCGTGTCCTTCTTGGTACTGGTGCCCATGAGGCGCATGGCCTCGGCGAGGATCGCGTCGTCGACGTCGACGTTGGTCATACTCATTTTCGCGCCTCCGTTGATGATGTGGCAAATCTATCCACGTCATCCACATTAACGGCCCCGCCGGGATATTGGCAAGCAGAAATGACATGGTTTGATGCTTTATGCCCGAATTGAAAATGGAATCCCCGTCACGAAGCCGCCGAAGGCCCCGCGGTGGGTCGCGGGGCCTTCGGCGGCGGGGGATCCGGTGTCAGACCTGGCGGTAGGTGGCGAGGAAGCGGCCGATGCGGTTGATGGCCGTCTCCAGGTCGTCGGCGCGGGGGAGGGTGACGAAGCGGAAGTGGTCGGGGCGGGGCCAGTTGAAGCCGGTGCCCTGGACGACGTGGATCTTCTCGCGGAGCAGCAGGTCCAGGACGAAGCGCTCGTCGTCGACGATCCGGTGGACGGCCGGGTCGAGCCTGGCGAAGGCGTACAGCGCGCCCTTGGGCTTGACGCAGCTGACGCCGGGGATCTCGTTCAGCGCCCGGTGCGCGACGTCGCGCTGTTCGGCGAGCCGGCCGCCCGGCAGGACCAGGTCGTTGATCGACTGGTGGCCGCCGAGCGCGGCCTGGACGGCGTACTGGGCGGGTACGTTCGGGCAGAGCCGCATGCCGGAGAGCATGGTGAGGCCCTCCAGGTAGTCGCTCGCGTGCTGCTTGGGGCCGGAGACGACCAGCCAGCCGCTGCGGAAGCCGGCCACCCGGTAGGACTTGGAGAGGCCGTTGAAGGTGAGGGTGAGCACGTCGTCGGCCAGGGCGGCCAGGCAGTGGTGCTCGACGTCGTCGTAGAGGATCTTGTCGTAGATCTCGTCGGCCAGCACCATCAGCTGGTGGCGGCGGGCGAGGTCGAGGATGCCCTCCAGGAGTTCCTTCGGGTAGACGGCGCCGGTGGGGTTGTTGGGGTTGATGACCACGATCGCCTTGGTGCGGGCGGTGATCTTGGCGGCGATGTCGTCGAGGTCGGGGAACCAGTCCGCCCCCTCGTCGCAGACGTAGTGCACCGCCTTGCCGCCGGCCAGCCGGACCACCGCCGTCCAGAGCGGGTAGTCGGGCATCGGGACGAGCACCTCGTCGCCGTCGTCCACCAGTGCGGTGACGGCCATCTGGATCAGCTCCGAGACGCCGTTGCCGAGGTAGACGTCGTTGACGGTGACGCCGTCGACGCCGCGCTGCTGGTAGTACTGCACGACCGCGCGGCGGGCCGGCAGGATGCCGCGCGAGTCGCTGTAGCCGTGGGCGCGCGGGAGGTTGCGGATGATGTCCTGGAGGATCTCCTCCGGCGCCTCGAAGCCGAACGTGGCCGGGTTGCCGGTGTTCAGCCGGAGCACGCTGTGCCCGGCCTCCTCCAGCGCGTTGGCCTGGTCGACGACCGGGCCGCGGATCTCGTAACACACGTCATTCAGCTTGCTGGACTGCCGAAACTCCATCGGTGGCCTCCCGACCGTCACCCCACGTCGATCCTGGTTGCTTTGTTCTACCAAGTACGCACTTGGAAAGTCCAACCTTTTGGCTATGCTGATCCACATGTCACGCCGAAGCTACGACCAGTACTGCGCCGTCGCCCGCGCCCTGGACGCGGTGGGGGAGCGCTGGAGCCTCCTGATCGTCCGTGAACTCCTGGCCGGCCCGCGCCGCTACACCGACCTGCACGCCGATCTCCCCGGCGTCTCCACCGACATCCTCGCCGCGCGGCTCAAGCAGTTGGAGAGCGAGGGCGTCGTCGAGCGGCGCCGGCTCGAACGGCCGGCCAACGCCACGGTCTACGAGCTGACGGGGCGTGGGGCCGCGCTGCGACCGGTCGTCGAGGCGCTCGGCAGCTGGGGGCTGGACGCGCTGGGGGAGCAGCGGCCGACCGACGCGGTGCGGACGCACTGGGTCACCGGCCCGGCGGACGCGGCGGAGGTCGTGGACGCCACGGACGCGGCGGACGAGGTTCTGGTCGGCTGAGGTCCGGCCGGCGGTCCGGCTGAGGTCCGGCCGGTCCCGGTCGAGCGGCCGGTCGCGGGGGCTCCCGCGTGGGGGGTGCCGCGCCCGCGACCGGCGGTGGGGAGCGGCTGCGACGCCCAGCTCCCCCGGTGCTGGGTGCCGGAGCGCGTACGGCCCGGTGTTCCCCCCCGGCCGTTCCTCCCGACGTGCTCCACTCTGCACCCCTCCGATCAACGGGGGATCGGCGTCCGCTTGCCGCGGCCGTTGATGCGGGGCGGCCGGGGGCGGTGGACCGGGCCGGCGTCGGCCGCCTCCGGGGCGCGCGTACGATCGTCGAGCCATGGAGAACACGGAGAACACGCCCACCGCCTTCCGCAGTTACGTCGCCGTCGGGGACTCCTTCACCGAGGGCATGTGCGACGACCTGCTGCCCGACGGCCAGTACCGCGGCTGGGCCGACCGCCTCGCCGCCCGGCTCGCCGCCGAACGTCCGGCCGACGGCTTCCAGTACGCCAACCTCGCCGTCCGCGGCAAGCTCATCGGTCAGATCCACGACGAACAGGTCGACCGCGCCACCGCCATGGGCGCCGAGCTGGTCACCCTGGCCGGCGGGCTCAACGACGTGCTGCGGCCGCGCTGCGACATCGCCCGGGTCGAGGAGCTGCTCGGCGCCGCCGCCACCCGGCTGCGGGCCGGCGGTGCGACCGTGGTGCTGTTCACCAGCACCGACCCCACCCGGCGGATGGCCGGCTCGGCCCGGCTGCTCCCCGCCATCCTGCGGATGAAGGCCTTCGTCCACGAGCTCGCCCAGGACCCGGGCATCGCCGTGGTCGACCTCTTCTCCGCACCCTGCTTCGACGACCGCCGGCTCTGGGCGGAGGACCGGCTGCACCTCTCGCCCGAGGGCCACCGCCGGGTCGCCGAGGCCGTCCTGGAGTCGCTCGGCCGTCCCGTCGGCTCCGACTGGCGCGCGCCGCTGCCGACCGTCGCCCCGCCGACCCGCTCCGAGAAGCTGGCCGCTGACGCCCGCTGGGCCCGCACCCACCTCGGCCCGTGGATCGGCCGCCGGCTCACCGGCCGCTCCTCCGGCGACGGCCGCCCGCCCAAGCGCGCCGAGCTGGCGCCGTACGAGGGCTGAGCGCGAGACCGGTCGGCCGCCGGTCGGTGCGGGCGGGCCAGGCCGGTCGTCAGCCGCGGAAGAGGTTGTGGCCCACGTCCGACGGCACCTCGTCCTGGTACGGGGTGGCGTCCGGGCCCGGCACCTGCTCGCCCGGGACCGGCTCGGTGCCCTCCCGGTGCAGCAGGTGCACGCCGTCCTCCGACCAGACCGTCCGGTACCCGTGCGCCAGCAGCAGCTCGATCCTGGCGGCCTGCTCCCGGTCGGTCCGGAACGGGAAGGACCGCTTGTCCGCGCGGATCAGCACGTACGCGCGCCCGCGCGGCTTCTCGTCCACCAGCACCACGTCCGCCCGGGCGGTCAGTCGCGGCGCCGCCTGGTTGTCGGCCTCCACGGAGGCGCCGTCCGGGACGAGCGCCGCGCCGCGCAGCAGCGCCGCCTCGCTCGCCTTGGGTTGCCAGTGGGCCGGCACGAACAGGTTCGCCAGGCCCAGTGGGACGGCGGCCGCGACGGTGACGGCCGCGGCCGCCACGCCGAGCCGCCGGGTGAGCGCGCGGCCGTGGCAGCGGCCCAGCACCTCCAGCGCCGCGACCAGCAGGATCGGCCACAGGAACGCGTCGTAGTGGCGGGCGACCGACCAGTGGTTCGGGTTGCTGGACAGCACCCGTTCGGCGAGCAGCGGGACGGCGAGCAGCACGGTCGCGGAGCGCAGCGGCAGGGCGAACAGGGTGCCGAAGATCCAGAGCAGCAGCAGCGGCTTCAGCGGGGCGTCGAAGAAGGCCGACACCAGCAGGGTCGGGTCGGCCAGGACGTTGGAGGCCGCCGAGCCGCCGTCCGCGCCGAGCGCCTGGTAGTTCCAGTAGTAGCCGGGCACCCCGCCCATCGCCGGCACCAGCGCGGCGATGGCGACCGCCGAGGCGAGCGGGCCGCCGATCAGCAGCCCCACGCCCCAGCGCACGGCCGGCCGGCGGCGGGCGGGGTCCTGGTCCCGCCGGGCCCGCAGCAGCAGCACCAGGCCGTAGGCGCCGACCGCCAGGCCCATGTCCTCCTTGGTGCAGCACAGCAGCAGCCCGGCCAGCGCCGACGCCCAGTACTGCCGGGCCATCCCGCGCTCCAGCATCAGCAGGGTGAGCGGCACCGCGAACGCCACCTCGTGGAATCCGCCGCGCGAGGCCACCAGCAGCGGCCACCCCAGCCCGTACGCGAGCGCGGCCAGATCGGCGGCGCGGCGGGCGGTGCGGGGGTCGGCGTCGGCGAAGCAGCGGCCGGCGATCCGGCGGATCAGCGGTACACCGGCGGCGAAGCAGAGCGCCTGGCCGAGGAGCAGGGAGCGCGGGTCGTCCCAGAGCCAGTAGAGCGGCGCCATCAGCGCGATCACCGGGGAGAAGTGGTCCCCGAGGAGCGAGAACCCGGGCGGGAACTCGTGGTGGAAGCTCTTCAGCGAGGAGATCGGCAGCCCCAGGTGCGCGTAGCCGCGCACGCCCTGGTCGAAGATCCCGAGGTCGAAGCCGCCGAGCTGGGCGGTGGTCCACTGCTGGGCGCCGATCGCGAGGCAGACCACGAAGCAGAGCAGGGTGAGCCCGACGGTGCGGGCCCGGGGCGGGAGCCGGAGGGCGCGTTCGGCCGGGGCCGTGACGGGGGCCGTGACGGGGGCCGGGGCCGGGGTGGCCGTTTCGGGCCCGGTGGTCCCCTCGGTGTCCGGGTACGGCGAGACGTCGTGCCGGGACATGCCTTGGTTCCTCCGCTGGTGCCGTGGTGCCGTGGTGCCGGTCGCGCCGTGGTGCTGCCGTTCGGGTTCGGCCGACCACACTAACCGACGACCGTTCGAAGCGGTCGGTACCCTCTACAGGGCACCACCCCGTCGTCCCGGAGGAACAACACCATCGTGAGCGTCCCGAGCCTCAACCTCGTCTCCGACTGCGGGAGCTGCTTCGGGCTGTGCTGCGCGGCGCTGCCGTTCGCCGCCGGCGGGGACTTCGCCGTCGACAAGGCCGCCGGAACGCCCTGCCGCAACCTGCAGACCGACTTCACCTGCGGGATCCACGAGCGGCTGCGCGACAGCGGCTTCCCGGGCTGCACGGTGTACGACTGCTTCGGGGCCGGCCAGCACGTCTCCCAGGTGACCTTCGGCGGGCGCAGCTGGCGGGAGGCGCCGGAGACCGCCGGGACGATGTTCGAGGTGTTCCCGGTGGTGCGGCAGCTGCACGAGTTGCTCCGGTACCTCGCCGAGGCGCTCACCTTCGCCCCGGCCCGCTCCCTGCACGGGGAGCTCCGCCGGGCCCTGGAGGAGACCGAGCGACTGGCCGGCGGCACACCGGAGGAGATCCTGGCGGTCGACGTCCCCGCCCACCGGCAGGCGGTGGCCGAGCTGCTGCTCCGGGCCGGCGAGCTGGTCCGGGCCGCCGTCCCCCGCCGACGCGACCACCGGGGCGCGGACCTCTTCGGCGCCCGGCTGCGCGGGGCGGACCTGCGGGGCGCCAACCTGCGCGGCGCGCTGCTGGTCGCGGCCGACCTGTCCGGGGCGGACCTGCGGCTCGCCGACCTGGTCGGCGCGGACCTGCGGGACGCGAACCTGGCCGGTGCCGATCTGACCGAGGCGCTCTTCCTCACCCAGGCCCAGCTCCACGCGGCCCGCGGCGACGCCACCACCCGCCTGCCGGCCGGCCTGGAGCGTCCGGCCCACTGGCCGGAGACGGCGGGGGCGGCGGGGGCGGCACCCGCGGCCGCCGCCGGTCGCGCCGCCCGCGAGCCGCAGGGCGGCACCCGCTCCGGCGGACGGCCGCGGGGCGGCGGGGGCGGCCGGTCGGGCCGGCCGCGCCGCCGCTGAGGCGGGCGGCGGTGGCCGGTCCGTCGACCGGCCGGTGCCGCCGTCCCGTGCTGGTCGCCCCCGTCGGGCCCCGGGCCGGGTGCCGACGCCGGCGGGTCAGGCCGAGAGCAGCCCGGCGCGCAGTCGGCCGATCAGCGCCTCGTCGACGCCGACGGCGCCGGTGACGTAGGCGTGGACCGAGCCGTGCGCGGCGGTCAGGTCCGCGAGGGTGAGCCGGATGACCTCCTCCGGCGCGCGGCCGAAGCCCGGCCAGCGGAGCGTGCGCCCCGGGTTGGCGGCGTGCCAGTCGGCCACCAGCCGGGCGGTGACCAGTTCGGTGAGCGCGAAGTCGGCGGCCACCTCGTCCTCGCCGACCCCGAGCAGGCTCAGCACCAGGGCGGCGATCAGTCCGGTGCGGTCCTTGCCGGAGGCGCAGTGGAAGACCACCGGGCGGTCGGCGTCGGCGATGAGTTCGAGGACGGCACGGATCTCCGCGACCCCGTCCTCGGCCACCTCGGCGAAACGGTCCGCCAGGTAGCGCCACGGGTCGACGTCCGGATCGATCTCGGCCTGGTCGTAGGGGCGGTGCTCGATCGAGAGGTTGTGGTACGCCACGCCGTCCAGCTCCGGCGCCCGGCCCTTGCGGGCGATCTCCCACGGGTAGCGCAGGTCGATCACCGTGCCGATGTCCAGCGCCCGGAACCGTTCCAGGTCGGCGGGCGAGGCGAGCACCCCGAGCGAGGCCGAGCGGTAGAGCCGCCCCCACCGGACGGTCCGTCCGTCGGCGGTCGGGTAGCCGCCCAGGTCACGGAAGTTGTGCGGGCCCTCGAAAGCGATATGGCGTGTCATGTTCGCACCCTACTGAAGGGGTTCGGGCCGGCTCCGGGGCGGGTGCGGTCGGGGTGCGGCCCGCGTTCGGGCGGGCCGGCGGCGCGGGCTCAGCGCTGTTCGGGCGCCGCGACCAGCGCCTCCAGCAAGCCCGGGAAGCACGCGTCGAACTCCTCGCGCCGCAGCGCGTTCATCCGCGAGGTGCCCACGTAGTGCTGCCGGATCAACCCGGCCTCGCGCAGGACGTGGAAGTGGTGGGTGGCCGTCGACTTGCTGACCGGCAGCTCGACGGCCCCGCAGGGGAGGTCCTCGCCGGCCGCGTGCAGGGCGCGGACGATCTGCCGCCGCACCGGGTCGACGAGTGCCTCCAGCACCTGCTGGAGCGTGATCGTCCGCGGGTCGGGGTGCGGGGGGACGCGGTCCCGGGCGGTGGTGGAACCGGTGCGCTGCGCCGCTCGTGCCATCGGTGGTCGACCTCCTGTGCTGTCGCCACCATGGTACGACACTCGTCGAAGTACGACCACTGTCGAAGTTTGACACCCGCCGTACTTTGGGCTTGGCTGGGGAGCGCGACAACGCGTCGATCACGTGTGGCGAAGGGAAGTTGAACCATGGTCAGGACCGTACTGTTCCACGAGCTGGGCGGACCCGAGGTGCTGCGGGTGGAGGAGGCGCCGATCGCCGGCCCCGGCCCCGGTGAACTCCTCGTCCGGGTCGACGCGATCGGCCTCAACCGGGCCGAGGTGCTCTACCGCAGCGGCCAGTACATCGAGGAGGTCCGGGAGTTCCCCGGCCGGCTCGGCAGCGAGGCCGCGGGCGTCGTCGAGGCGGTCGGTCCGGCCGTGACGGGGTTCGCCGTCGGGGACCCGATCAGCGTGGTGCCGGCCTTCTCGATGAACGACTACGCCGTCTACGCGGAGCGGGCCGTCGTCCCGGCGAACGCGGTGCTGCACCGCCCCGAGGGCCTCGACGCGATCGGCGGGGCGGCCGTCTGGATGCCCTACGTCACCGCGTACGGCGCCCTGGTGGAGACCGGCGGCCTGCGGGCCGGCGACACCGTGGTGATCACCGCCGCCTCCAGCAGCGTCGGCCTGGCGGCGCTCCGGATCGCCGACCGGGTCGGCGCCGTCCCGATCGCCACCACCCGCACCGCGGCCAAGCGCGAGGCCCTGCTGAAGGCCGGCGCCGCCGAGGTCGTCGTCACCGAGGAGGAGGACCTCGCCGACCGCGTCCTGGAACTGACCGGCGGCCGCGGGGCGGACCTCGCCTTCGACGCCGTCGCCGGCCCCGGCGTCGTCGACCTCGCCCGCGCCCTCGCCCAGGGCGGCACCCTGCTCCTCTACGGCGCCCTGAGCGGCGAGGACACCCCCTTCCCGCCGATGTCGGTGATGCGCGGCAAGTCCATGCGCAGCTACGTCCTGCACGAGATCACCACCGACCCCGACGGCCTGCGCCGCGCCGAGGCCTTCGTCGCCTCCGGCCTGCGCACCGGCGCCTTCCAGCCGGCGGTGGACCGCGTCTTCCCCTTCGACGAGATCGCCGCCGCCCACCGGTACCTGGAGGCCGGCACCCAGATCGGCAAGATCGTGGTGACCGTGGACCACTGACGTAGCATCACGCGTCCGCGGCACGGTCGGTGAGCGACGCGGAGACCGCACGCACGTCCGCCCGGGCGTCCCGGTCGACCGGGTCGTCGATGGGGTGACCGGCCCCGGTCCGGGGCGGGATCGGCGATGATGGGGGTGATGTGACGGGGCGTCCGGGGAGTCGTTCGGGCGGTCCGTGCCCGGCGACCGCGCGGAGGTCCGATGGAGCACAGTCCCGAACGCCCGGCCGGCCGTGCCGTCGGGCGGGGCATCGACCGGAACCTGGCGGTCTCGGCGGACCGGGCGGACTACCTGGTCGAGCTCTCCAACATCGTCCGGCGCACGGACTTCGGCGGTCCGGCGCCACGGTCGCTGCACCGGCTGGGGCTGGTGGTGGAGGCGCTGGTGCGGCTGACCGGGGACCGGGACGTGGCCGTGTACTGCGTCGCGGACCGCAGTCTGCTGGGCGGGCGGCGGGAGTTCACCGAGCCGGCCGAGGTGCGGACGCTGGCGCGCTGGGTCGCCGAGGGGCTGGTCGAGGAGGTGCCGGACGCCGACGAGCGGGTGCTGGAGATCGCCGGCATGACCGGCATCCAGGTGGTGACCGGCGACTACTACGACGACCACCGGATCGAGCACCCGTGGATCCAGGGGAACACCTGGCAGTTCCTGCGGCCGGAGGCCGCCGGGCGGGGCGCGGTCCGGGTGGTGCCGCTGGACATGGGGCACCGGACCGGTGCGGAGATCTCCAAGAAGATGGAGCTGTCGGCCCTCAAGAAGCAGGGGCTGCTGACCGCCGCCAGCAAGCCGCTCGTCGAGGTGGTCGGGCGGGCCTGGCGCTGCCCCGAGTCCCGGTGCGGCCTGTACAGCGTGCACCGCGGCGGGCGGGTGATGCTGCCGCGGATGCGCCGGGGCGTGCCCACCTGCGAGGTGCACGGCATGCCGCTGCTCGACGACGGGGCCCGGCCCGGCGCCGCCCAGGTGAAGGTGGTCCTGGACGGGGAGTGCGTGGCCCGGTACACGCTCGACGAGGGGGCCCGCACCGCGGTCGGCCGCGCGCCGGGCACGGCGGACGGCATCGCGCTGCTCGGGCTGCTCCCCGCCGAGCGCGCGGCCCGGGTCAGCCGCCGGCACCTGGTGGTCTCGGTGCGCGGCGGCGCGGTGGTGGTGCGGGACACCAGCACCTACGGCAGCCGGATCCGGGTGGCCGGGCGGCGCGGACACCTGGGGCCGTGGGAGGGCCTGCCGGCGGAGACCGACCGGCCGTTCCACCCGGGCGACGAGGTCCAGCTCACCCCCGGTCTGGTGCTGACCCGCAGCGGGCGCCGCTTCCCGGCCGAACTGGCCGGCGCCTGGCGGGCGGAGGCGGCCCGCACCCCGCTGCCGCCGGGCGCGGCGGAGCCGACGCGCTTCGTGTAGGCGTCGGCGGCCACGGGGTGCGGCCCGGGGTCGGCGGGGGTCAGACGCTGCGGTCCGTCAGGACCTCCCGGACGACGTGCCGGGCGTTGGCGGCGAGCGGGGGGTTGGTGGTGCGGTAGTAGGGCAGTTGGACGAGGGCGATGGAGAGCGCCCAGGCGCGGCCGCGTTCCCAGGTGGCGTCGTCCACCGACAGGGCGGTGCGGAAGGCCGGGCGGGCCGCCGCCGGGAGCAGGTTCCAGGCGGCGATCAGGTCGACGGTCGGGTCGCCGACGCCCAGCAGGCCGAAGTCCAGCACGGCGCCGAGCCGTTGCCCGGTGACCAGGAGGTTGCCGGCGGTGAGGTCGCCGTGCACCCAGGCGGCCGGCCCGGTGGGCTCGGGCAGCCGCAGCGCCTTGTCCCAGAGAGCGGTGGCCGTGCCGGTGTCGATCACGCCGCGCAGCCGGTCGACGGCCGCGCGGGTGGCGGCGTCACGGCCGGCCAGCGTGCCGCCGCGGGAGGCCGGCGGGGCGTCCGGGGCCGGTTCGACGGCGCGCAGGGCGAGGAGGAACCCGGCCAGGTCGCGGGCGAGTTGCCCGGGGTCGGCGAGCGCCCCGGGGGTGGGGTTGACGCCCTTCAGCCAGCGCAGCACCGACCAGTCCCAGGGGTAGCCGAGGGTCGCCCGGCCGTGGGCGACCGGCACCGGTACGGGCACCGGCAGGTGCGGGGCGAGCCGGGGGAGCCAGGACTGTTCGCGCGCGGTGTTCCCGGCGGCCCAGGCGGCGCGGGGCAGCCGCACGGCGAGGTCGGTGCCGAGCCGGAACATCGCGTTGTCCGTGGCGGCGATGCCGACCGGGGCCAGCGGCAGGCCCTTCCACTGCGGGAACTGGGCGGCGATCAGCCGCCTCACCAAGCCGGTGTCGATGACGGGTTCTTCGTCGTGCAGGCGGTCGTGCAGGAGGTCGTCGTCGTGCATGCGGTCGGGCGTCCGGGCGGCTGCGCACATGCCCGGCACTGTACGCCGGGACGGGCCCCGCGATCAGGCGGATTTCGAACACCAGGGTGAGAACGCGAGGATTTCACGGGGGCGTTGGGTTTCGCGGGGGGCGCTCGGGATCGCGAGGGCGCTGCTGGGAGCCGCCGTCCCCGGCCGGACGGGCCACCCGCCGGGCGGCTCCCGGTGCCGCGCGTCACACCTCCCCGGGCGGTCCCGGTGGGCCGGGCGCGCGGGCGCTCCGGGCCGGGGGTGCGCCACGCCCGGGGGCCCGGGCGCGGGCGGGGGTGTCACGGGCAGCTGCCAGAATGCGGGGGTACGGACAGCAACTCTGAAGAAGGTGACCGGCTTCGTGACCACGCCAGTCGAACAGGCGGCCCAGCAGGCCCAGCAGGCGATCGGGCGGAAGATCGCCGAGGAACTGGGCGTCCGCGAGGGCCAGGTGAAGGCGGCGGTCGAGCTGCTGGACGGCGGTGCCACGGTGCCGTTCGTGGCCCGCTACCGCAAGGAGGCCACCGGCTCGCTGGACGACGCGCAGCTGCGCACCCTGGAGGAGCGGCTGCGCTACCTGCGGGAGCTGGAGGAGCGCCGCACGGCCGTCCTGGAGTCCGTCGAGGCGCAGGGCAAGCTCGACGACGCGCTGCGGGCGCAGATCCTGGCCGCCGACTCCAAGGCGCGGCTGGAGGACATCTACCTGCCGTTCAAGCCGAAGCGGCGCACCAAGGCCCAGATCGCCCGCGAGGCCGGGCTGGAGCCGCTGGCGGACACCCTGCTCGCCGACCCGACGCAGGACCCGGCGGCGCTGGCCGCGCAGTACCTCAACGAGGCGGTCGAGGACGGGAACGCCGCACTGGAGGGCGCCCGGGCGATCCTGGTCGAGCGGTTCGGCGAGGACGCCGACCTGGTCGGCTCGCTGCGCGAGCGGATGTGGACCCGCGGCCGGCTGGTCGCCACCGTCCGCGAGGGCAAGGAGCAGGACGGCGCCAAGTTCGCCGACTACTTCGACTTCGCCGAGCCCTACACCAAGCTCCCCTCGCACCGGATCCTGGCGATGCTGCGCGGCGAGAAGGAGGAGGTGCTGGACCTCGACCTGTCCCCGTACGACGGCGAGGAGACCGGCGACCTGCCCGGCGCGAGCGACTACGAGCAGCGCATCGCGGCCCGGTTCGGCATCGCCGACCGCGGCCGCCCGGCCGACAAGTGGCTCGGCGACACCGTGCGCTGGGCCTGGCGCACCCGCATCCTGGTCCGGCTCGGCATCGACCTGCGCGGCCGGCTGCGCGCCGAGGCCGAGGACGAGGCGGTCCGGGTGTTCGCCGCGAACCTGCGCGACCTGCTGCTGGCCGCCCCGGCGGGCACCCGCGCCACCATGGGCCTGGACCCGGGTTTCCGCACCGGGGTGAAGGTCGCCGTGGTGGACGCCACCGGCAAGGTGCTCGCGCACGACACGATCTACCCGCACCAGCCCGCCAACAAGTGGGACGCCGCGCTGGCCACCCTGGCCGCGCTGGCGAAGAAGCACGGCGTCGACCTGGTCGCCATCGGCAACGGCACCGCCTCGCGGGAGACCGACAAGCTCGCCGAGGACCTCGTCAAGCGCCACCCGGAGCTGGGGCTCACCAAGGCGATGGTCAGCGAGGCCGGCGCCTCGGTCTACTCCGCCTCCGCGTTCGCCTCCCAGGAGCTGCCGGAGCTCGACGTGTCGATCCGCGGCGCCGTCTCGATCGCCCGCCGCCTCCAGGACCCGCTGGCCGAGCTGGTCAAGATCGACCCCAAGTCGATCGGCGTCGGCCAGTACCAGCACGACCTGAGCGAGGTGAAGCTCTCCCGCTCGCTGGACGCCGTCGTCGAGGACTGCGTCAACGCGGTCGGCGTGGACGTCAACACGGCCTCCGCACCGCTGCTGACCCGGGTCTCCGGCATCACCGGCACCCTCGCGGACAACATCGTCGCGCACCGGGACGCCAACGGCCCGTTCCGCAGCCGCAAGGAGCTCAAGAAGGTCGCCCGGCTCGGCCCGAAGGCCTTCGAGCAGTGCGCGGGCTTCCTGCGGATCCCGGACGGCGACGACCCGCTGGACGCCTCCAGCGTGCACCCGGAGGCGTACCCGGTGGTGCGCCGGATCCTCGCCGCGACCGGCGGGGAGCTGCGCGAGCTGATCGGCAACAGCGGCCGGCTGCGCGCCCTGCGGCCGGGCGACTTCGCCGACGACACCTTCGGCGTCCCGACCGTCACCGACATCCTGGGCGAGCTGGACAAGCCGGGCCGCGACCCGCGTCCGGCGTTCCGCACCGCCACCTTCAAGGAGGGCGTCGACAAGATCGGCGACCTGGAGGTCGGCATGGTGCTGGAGGGCGTGGTGACCAACGTGGCCGCGTTCGGCGCCTTCGTCGACGTGGGCGTCCACCAGGACGGCCTGGTGCACGTGTCGGCGCTGTCGAAGAACTTCGTCAAGGACCCGCGCGAGGTGGTCAAGCCCGGTGACATCGTCACCGTCCGGGTCACCACGGTGGACGTGCCGCGCAAGCGCATCGGGCTCACCCTGCGACTGGACGACGAGGTCGGCCGCGGCGGCGAGGGCGGTCGCGGCGAGGGCGGTCGCGGTGGCGACCGGCAGGCCCGTCCACCGCGCCAGGAGCGGCGCGGCGGCCAGGGCGGTCAGGGCGGTCAGGGCGGCGGCCAGGGCGGCCGGGGCGGCCAGGGTCAGGAGCGCCGGGACCGGGGCGGTTCCGGCGGGTCGGCGCCGCTGGGCAACAGTGCCATGGCGGACGCGCTGCGCCGGGCCGGTCTGGCCGGCGGCGGCAAGGGGGACGACCGCCGCTCCGGGCGGCGCTGAGGCACGGGCGGCGGCCGGTGGACGCGGGTCCACCGGCCGCCGTCGGTCGTGCGGCCGCCGTTCGTGCGGCCGTCGTCGGTGACCCGGCGGCGGGTCGCGTCAGACCAGCAGCTTGTCCTTGGCCTTCTGGTACTCCTCCTCGGAGATGGATCCGTCGGCCTTGAGCGCGGCCAGCTTCGCCAGGTCGTCGACGTGGCTGCGGCCGGTGCCCCCGGCCGCGGCGCCGCTTTCCCCGGGCGCGGAGCCCGCCGCGTCCCGGATGTAGGCCTTGAAGGCCTCGTCGGCCTTCTGGGCCTGGGCGAGATCGCGTTCCCCCATGCTCTTGCCGCGCACGATCACGTACACCAGCACGCCGATCAGCGGCAGCAGGATCACCAGCACCATCCAGCCGGCCTTGGCCCAGCCGTTCATGTCGTGGCTGCGGAAGATGTCCGTGATGATCTTGAACAGCAGGAAGAACCAGAGGATCCAGAGGAACAGCTCCAGCATCGTCCAGAAGATGTTGAGCAGCGGGTAGTTGTCCATGACGGCTCCCGTCGGTGCGGGCCCGAGAGGGACCCGAGTCCCTTCGAGTCATATCACCGCACATCGGGCACCGCGCTGCGCTGCTGCGCCATTCCGGTGATCTTCCCGGAGGCCGGGTGGTCGGGGGCGCGGCCGGGGAACGCGGGCCTCGCCACGGCCGCGGAGCGCGGGCTCAGTGCGGCCGTGACCGCAGTTCCACGGCCAGGCCGATCAGCTCCCCCCACCAGGCGTCGTGGCCGTGCAGCAGCAGCCGCTGGGCCTCGGCCGGCTCCACGGCCCGCACCTCGACGACCTGCTCGCCGTCGTCCGGATTGGTCGGCACGGAGTCCACCGCCACCTCGGCCCAGCCCCAGAGCCAGGCCTTCTCGGGGTGCGGCTGCCACGGGCGGTAGGGGACCGGGTCGTCGGTCACGCAGCGGTGCGCGCCCAGCCAGACCGGGGCGCCGAGCAGCCGGGCGCCGGCCTCCTCGCGCAGCTCGCGGACCAGGCAGGAGTCCACGGACTCGTTGTGCTCGCGGGTGCCGCCGGGCAGGAACCAGTGGTCGCGGTCGTCGCGGCAGAGCACCACCCGGCCGCCGTCGGTGAAGCCCACCAGGTGGATGTTGGTGACCAGCTCGTCCGGGGGCAGGACGGTCGAGAACTGCGCGTCGTAGCGGCCCCAGGTCCAGTACTGCGGGGCGTGCAGGGCGGGGAAGAGCGCGGCCAGCTCGTCGGCCCGCTCGACGTCACCGGCCCCGTCGGCCCCGGTGGCCCGGTCGGCCCGGTCGGTGTCGCCGGGCTGCGGCGGTCTGGGGATCAGCGGCGCTCCGTCCGCGCCGGCCGCACGGCCGGCGGCCGCGGCGGCCGCGGCACGAGTGGCATCGGTGGTATCGGTCATTCGGTGATCGTAGTCCCGGCCGGACGCAGCAGGGGCGTCGTCTGGTGAGCCAGCGTCAGCTCCGCCGCGTCGATCGCCCGGGGCCGGCGCGGGAGAGCCGCCTCCAGCGGCTGCCGCACCCAACTGCCGAGCGAGATCTCCGCGGTGATGCCGGGCCCGAAGCCCGCGATCAGGCCCGGGGTGCCGTCCTCGACCCCGCCCTCCTCGAACATCCGGGCCAGCGCGTCGAAGACCACCGCGCTGGCGATGTTGCCGCGTTCGGTGAGGGTGGCGCGGGAGAACCGGAACGCGGCCGGCTCCAGGTTGAGGAAGTGGCAGAGGTCGTCGAGGATCCGCGGGCCGCCCGCGTGCACGATGTAGAAGCCGAGGCCCGAGACGTCCCAGGCGTGGTCGGTGGCCAGGGCGCGCAGGGCGGGCGCGAGCATCTCCATCGTGCCGGGGACGCGCTTGTCGAGCTGGAAGTGGAAGCCGGTGTCCTCGACCCCGTAGGAGATCCAGTGCTCGGTGTCCGGTACGAGGTGCGAGCCGTTCCGCTCCAGGTGGACGCCGGTGCCGCCGCGGCCGCGCAGCACGACGGCGGCGATCGCGTCGCCGAACAGTCCGTTGGAGAGCAGCGAGCCGACGCCGAGGTCGGTCGGCTGGTAGCAGAGCGAGCAGAACTCGCAGGCGACGATGAGCACGTTGGCGCCGGGGTAGGCGCGGCAGAAGTCGTGCGCCCGGTTGACGGCGGCGCCGCCGGCCGCGCAGCCGAGCTGGGCGATCGGCAGCTGGCGGGTGTCGGAGCGGAAGCCCATGGTGTTGATCAGCCACGCGGTCAGCGAGGGCATCATGAAGCCGGTGCAGGACACGTAGAGGATGAGGTCGACGTCCCGGGCGGTGAGGTCGGCGTGGCCGAGGGCGCGCTCGACCACCTCGGGGACGCGGCGTTTGGCCTCCCGCTCGTAGACGGCGTTGCGCACCGTGAAGCCGGGGTGCCGCAGGGTCTCCTCGATGGGCTGGACCAGGTGCCTGGTGCGCACCCCGGTGTTCTCGATCAGCCGCAGCGCCAGCCCGAGCTGCGGGTGGTCGGCGTGCAGGGTGCGGGCCAGGTCGAGGGTCTCGTCGAGCGTGATGACGTGCTCGGGGACGGCGACGGCGGGTCGGCAGAGTGTGGCCATGGGGGGAGGTCTCCGATGGGCAAGTGGCCGACGGTCGCGGCCGGGTACGGCGGGAGGTCACCGGGCGGTCGTCGCGGGGTGGTCGTCGCGGGGCGGGCGTCACCGGGTGGATTTCACCGGGCGGACGTCACCGGGCTGACGTCACCAGGCGACGGGCAGGGTCCGCGGGTAGCGCCAGATCGAGCCGGTCTGCCAGTCCAGCCCGCCGGACGGCACGGCGAGCCGCAGCCCGGGGAACCGGCTGAGCAGGGTGCCGATGGCCACCTGGAGCTCCATCCGGGCCAGGTGGGAGCCGAGGCAGTGGTGGGTGCCGTAGCCGAAGGTCATGTGGGTGGGGGCGCCGCGGTCGAGGTCGAGCTCGTCGGGCCGCTCGTACACCGCGGGGTCGCGGTTGGCCGCCAGGTAGGAGACGTGCACCGGCTCGCCGGCCTTGATCAGCACACCGCCGAGCTCGACGTCCTCGGTGGCGACCCGGGCGATGCCCACGCCCTGGCGGAACGGGATGAAGCGGAGCAGCTCCTCCAGGGCCCGCGGCAGCATGTCGGGCTGGGCGCGCAGCTTGGCGAGCTGCTCGGGGTGGGTGAGCAGGGTGTAGGTGATGTTGGACAGCTGGTAGGTGCTGGTGTCGTGGCCGGTCACCAGCAGGACCATGGCCATCACGGTCAGCTCGTCGTCGTCCAGCAGCTCGGCGCCGTCCCGGGCGGTGGCGAGCGCGCTGATGAGGTCCTCGCCGGGCGAGCGGCGCCGGGCGGCGGTGAGTTCGGCGAAGTAGGCGCGCAGCGCGGCCTTGGCGTTGACCTGGCCGGCGCCGCTGCTCGGGCCCATCGACATCATCGCGACGGCGTGGCCGCGGAGTTCGGTGCGGTCCTCGGCGGGGATGTCGAGCAGCTCGCAGATGGTGGTGAGCGGCAGCCGGGCGGAGAGGTGGGAGACGAGGTCCGCGGGGGCGCCGTGCTCGACCATCTCGTCGAGGTAGCCGTCGACGACGCGCTGGGTGTGCGCGCGCATCCGCTCGACCTGGCGGTTGGTGAAGCCCTGGGCGACGAGGCGGCGCAGCCGGTTGTGGGCCGGCGGGTCCATGAGGTTGATCGACTCGACCTGGGCGATCGGGGCGGGCGTCATCCGGGGCAGGTCGCGGCCGATGCCGGCGGCACGGCTGAACCGCCGGTCGGTGGTGACCACGCGGACGTCCTCGTAACGGGTGGCCAGCCAGGCCTCGCCCTCGCCGTGCGGCAGGCGGATTCTGGCGATCGGCTCCTCGGTGAGCAGGCGCTTGAGGAGGGGGTCGAACTCCAGGCCGTCGGTGTGGTTGAAGGGGCAGTCCCACACGGGGGCGGAGGTAGTCACGGGCTGATCCAGGGGCCGGGTTCTGCCGCCCGACCGAGATCGTTCGGGCGCGGACGTGCTGATGTTCCCCCGTCCGGCCGCGAATATGGGGGCATCGGCGATCTTTCCCTCGATCGAGCGAGATAGACGATTGTCATGCGATATGGGGGAGTTGGGGGCTCCGGGACGGGGCCCGGCCCGGTGGGGCGCGGTGTGCCGCTGGTCAGCCCGTGCCGCGCGGGCCGACGCCGTGGAGCACGGTGTCGACGATCCGGGCGGCCAGCGCGTCCGGGTCGAGGGCGGCGGACGGCGCGGCGGTCGGGTCGCAGCCGGTGGCCGGTTCGGCGTGCAGGACTTCGCCGATGAGGGCGTAGTAGACCCGCCGCACCCACTCCAGGTCCGCGTCCGCGGCGATCACCCCCTGCTCCTGGATCCGGCCGAGCAGTTCGACGCAGCGGCGGGCCACCTCCTCGTGGATCCGGGCGGCCTGCTCGCTCCCGGCGGCCGCCGGCCCGAGGGCGAAGCCCCAGGCCGCCTTCACCCGCAGCACGTTGGCCGTCGCCCGGTGCAGGGCGACCAGCGGCGGGGCGGTCTCCGGGCGCCCATCCTCGATGGCCTCGGCGAGCTTGGCGGCGGCCTCGGCGGCCAGCGCGTCGACCAGCGCCTGCCGGTTGGCGAAGCGGCGGTGCACGGTGGTGCGGGTGACGCCGGCGGCTTCGGCGATCTGCTCCATGGTCGCGCCCGGGTTCTCGGCGAGGACGCGTTCGGCCGCCGCGAGGATCGCGCGGACGCTGCGTTCGGCGTCGGCGCGCAGCGGGCGCCCGGGCGTGCGGTTCATCTGTCTGCCTCCAGCTCGGCGGTACCGGGGAACGGTACAGCGGGGGATCGGCTCGTCCACTAACTGAAACATTGATGTTGCAGATACCTGTTTATCCGATACTCTAGTGTCACAGATCGCGAGACAAGGAGCACTACCGTGCGCACTGCCACCACCGCTCTGATCACCGGCGCGTCCTCCGGCCTCGGCGCCGAGTTCGCCGTCCAGCTGGCCGCGCGCGGCCACGACCTCGTCCTGGTCGCCCGCTCCGCCGACCGCCTGCACGACCTCGCCAAGCGGCTGCGCGAGGCCTACGGCATCACCGCCCACGTCCTCGTCCAGGACCTCTCCGAGCCCGACGCCGCCCGTCGGGTCGGCGCCGAACTCGCCGACCGGGGCCTGGCCGTCGACCTCCTGGTCAACAACGCCGGCTTCGGCACCTGTGGCCCCTTCGAGACGATCGACGGGCAGCGCGACCACGACCAGCTGATGGTCAACGTCGTCGCCCTCGTCGACCTCACCCACGAGCTGCTGCCCGGCATGCTCGCCCGCGGCGGCGGCGCGGTGCTCAACGTGGCCTCCACGGCGGGCTTCCAGCCGACCCCGTACCTCGCCGTGTACGGCGCCTCGAAGACCTTCGTGCTCAACTTCAGCCTCGCCCTCCGCCAGGAGTACCGGCGGCGCGGCATCCGCGTCCTCGCGTTCTGCCCCGGGCCGGTGGAGACCGAGTTCTTCAACGTCATCGGCACCCGCAAGGCCGCCGTCACGGGCAGCTTCGCCACCGTCGGGCCGGTCGTCCGCGAGGCGCTCCGGGCCCTCGACGCCGACCGCTCCTACGTCGTCCCGGGCCTGGCCAACCGGCTCAGCGCCCACCTCACCCCGCGCCGCCCGCGCGCCTTCGTCGCGGTCATCGCCGAGCGCCTCTCGCGTGGCGTCCGCGACGCCATGGCGGGCGGCGGCGAGGGCGCCGACAGGAAGCCGGGCGTCGAGCGCGTGGCCTGAACGGCGGCCGGGGGCGCGGCGACCGGCCGCCGCGCCCGCGTCCGCGCCGACCACGAACGAACCGGGCCGGCTCGGCGAACTGCGTGCACCGGGCCCGCCGAACGCTGCTGACGGCCAGTCAGGCCAAGGGTCGACGGTGAGCGAACCGTTTCGCCGGCAGAACCGCGAGGGCACCCACGGCGTCCGTGCGGGAGTGATCAAAACCGTGTTGCACGGGCTGCCGATGTTCTGGCCCGGACTGCTCGCCTCCCTGGTGCCCGCCGCACTGCTGAACCGCCCGGTCGGGCGGCTGCTGCGCACCCACTGGGCGGTCGGCTTCGTGCTGCTGCTCGCCCTCGGCGGGGTGGTGACGCTGACGCTGCTGCCCGCGCACCCCCGCCCGTTCTGGCAGGACGTCTCCTGGCCCGGCGCCGTCCGCCACTGCGCCCTCGGCGTTCTCGGCCCGCGCCCAGCGGCCCGGTGGCTCGGGCCGCTGCTCTTCGCGCCGATCGGCCTGGCCGCCGGCCTCACCGGCTCCCGCCGCCGCGCCGCCGCCCTCCTCCTCGGCGCCGCCGCGCTCCCCGTCACCCTGGAGGCCGTGCAGTACGCCGTCCCCGCCCTCGGCCACACCTGCGACGCCCAGGACGTCCTCGCCGGCCTGCTGGTTCTCGCCCTGGGCGCCCTGCTCGGCCTCCTGGCCCGCCCGGCCCTGCGCCACGCGTGAGGGGCGGGCGGGGCGGCGGCGGTGCGCCGAAGGCGGTGCGGAACCGGAGGGTGCGGAACCGGCCCCCCGGCGGGTGGCGTGACCTTCGTCCGGTGGCGGGCACGGGCGGTGGCCGGGTGCCGCTCGATCTCCACGACGACCGGTGCACGACGCGGCTGTGCGGGCCGGGTGAAAACCGCTGTTCGGTCACCGGGGTGCGGTGATAGACATCCGGCGTGCAAAAGAATCTTGAGTTCCCCGACCTGCTGCGAATGATCGATGAGCGGTCGGCCGCCTTCCGTTCCGCGGTCGCCGCCGCGCCCAGTCTTGACGCGCAGGTGCCGACCTGCCCCGAGTGGACGCTGTTCGATCTGGTGAAGCACCTGGGTGGGGGAGACCGCTTCTGGGCCGCCATCGTCGGCGCGGGGCCCGCCGACGGTCCGCCGGCCGAGGCCGTCGCCGCGCGCGCCGCTCTGGAGGTGCCGCGGGAGCGGGAGGCCCTGCTGGCCTGGCTGGCCGACTCGACGGAACTCTTGCTGAGCACCCTGCGCGAGACGGGCCCGGACGCCGGCTGCTGGGCGTGGTGGAGTGCCCTGCAGACGCCGCGCAGCTCCGGCGGAGTCGCCCGGCACCGGGCCCAGGAGAGCGCGGTGCACACCTACGACGCCCAGCTCGCCGCCGGCGCCCCGCAGCCGCTGCCGGTCGAGGTCGCCCTCGAGGGCGTCGAGGAGTTCCTGTTCACCTGTGTGGCGACGCTCAGCGCCTGGCCGCACAAGCCCGCCACCTTCGACTTCCACGCCACCGAGGGCTGCTCCTGGCGCCTCACGGTCGACGGCGACGGCGCCCGCACCACCCGCATCCCCGCGCCCACGGCCGCGACCGGCGAGGACGCGGACGCGGCCGGCGTCTCCGTCCACGGCACGGCCGGTGAGTTGGTCGTCTACCTGTACGACCGCATCCCGGCCGCATCCCTGCGCGTCGACGGGGACGCGGGGCTGCTCGACCTGCTCCGCGCCTGGGAGCCGGAGAACTAGGTCCCGGGCCCTCTCGGCTCCCTCGGGCGCGAGCGGTGCGGGGCGGCGCTAATTCGCTTGACCTGCGCACGGGGTGCGGCTGGACTGTGGCGGGGCGCCACGGGAGGTGGTGCGGACGGACCCGGGAGGCCGCAGTACCGATGGAGATTCGCGCCACGACCGAGCAGGACCGGAAGACGTTCGTCGCCACGATGCACTCGGCGTTCGGGCTGTTCCCCGGGGACACCACCGAGGACGGCGGCGGGGCCTGGTGGTCGGCGTTCGAGATGGACCGCGGACTGTTCGCGGTCACGCCCGAGGGCCGGCCGGTCGGCACCGCCGCCGCGTACTCCTTCGAACTCACCCTGCCCGGCGGCGACATCGTCCCGGTCTCCGGCGTCACCGCCGTCGGCGTCGCGCCCTCGCACCGGCGCCGGGGCGCGCTCACCGCGATGATGCGGCAGCAGCTCGCGGACGTCCGGCAGCGCGGCGAGTTCCTCTCGGTGCTGCTCGCCTCGGAGGCCGTGATCTACCGCAGGTTCGGCTACGGGCCGGCGACCTGGACCAACAGGCTGACGGTGCAGCGCAGCCGGGCCGGCTTCGCGGACCTGAGGGCGGCCGGCGAGGACACCGGCTCCGTCGAACTGCTGCGGAGCGACGACTGCCAGGAGATCCTGGAAGAGGTCTACGACCGCTACCGGCGCGCCCAGCCCGGCGCGCTCTCCCGCCCGCACCGCTGGTGGGCCCTGCGGGCCGGACAGCCGCCGATCGCCCCGACCCCGCGCTACGTCGTCCTGCACCGCGATGCCGACGGCAGCCCGGACGGGTACGCCAGCTACGCGCTCGGCGACTTCGACCGCGTGAACAAGACCAGCATCCTGACGGTGGACGAGGTCATCGCCCTCGACGACGCGGTGTTCACGGCGCTGGCCCGGACCGTGCTCGGCCACGACCTCGTCGGGCAGATCGTGTTCAAGCACGTCCCGGCCTGGCGCCCGCTGCGCTGGCAGCTGGAGGACGTCCGGGGGGCCGAGACGGGCGCCGAGGAGGACTGGCTCTGGGTGCGGCTGCTGGACGTACCGCGGGCGCTGGCCGCCCGGGGGTGGTTCGCGGACGGGGAGCTGGTGCTCGACGTCGACGACGCGTTCCTCGGGGAGCGGGGCCGCTACCTGCTGACCGTCCGGGACGGGAAGGCGGAGTGCGTGGAGACGGACCGCGAGCCGGACCTGAGCCTGGACGTCAGCGACCTGGGCTCGATCTACCTCGGCGGCACCACCCCGAGCACCTTGGTTCGCGCCGGCCGCGTCCGGGCCCACCACGCGGGCGCGGCGCTGCTCGCCGACGACCTGTTCCGCACGCCGCAGCCCCCGCACTGCCTGCACTGGTTCTGACGGGGGAGCGAGGAACGGCACGGGCGACGACGGCCCGCCCGCAGGAGGTCGGTCCCGCCGACGTCCTGCGCCCTCACCGCTCCGCGGTCTCCGCCCGCACCCAGTCCAGGTAGGCGGCGCTCCCCGCCACCACCGGGACGGCGACGACCTCCGGGGTGTCGTACTCGTGCCGCGCGCCGATGAACTCCACCAGCCCGTCCACCAGTTCGGCGCGGGTCTTGAAGTCGATCCGCCACTCCGCCGCGTCCTGGACCTCACCGTCCCACCAGTACACGGACCGGATCCGGCACACCTGCGCGCACGCCGCGAGCCGCGCCCGCACCACGTCCGCCGCCAGGGCGCGGGCCTTCGCCTCCTCGTCGTGCGTCGTGGTCACCACGAGAAGCTCACCGCTGTTCGTCGCCATACCGGGAGAGCGTAGTGGCGCCGCCCGTCCACCCCGGGCGGCGCGCAGCCCGGGCGGTAGTGCGCCGGCGCCGACGGCGCGCCCCCCGGTGCTCGTGCGGCCGGTGCGGCGGCGGGCCGTCCGCGGGCGGGGATGATCTGGCGGATTGCCCGGTCCGAACCGAACGACAGGATCCGCATACGGCGGTAACCTACTCACTTACCCAGCGGGGGACACGCCCAAGCCGTCCTGAAGTCGCCATTTCTGACACGCACCTGACGAAACGTCAGTCCCGTGCGTTCGAGGGAGTACCTATGTCCCGGAGCCGCAAGCTCCACCGCCTCAGCAACCCCGACACCGCCGAGCGCCGCGCGCAGCGGATGCTGTTCCGGCACCTCCGTGACGACACCAACGCGAACCGCGGCCGGATGGCGCGGCGGGTCCGTGAGCTCCAGCTGTTGCTGTCGATGGACCCGATCGAGTTCGAGCAGCTGATAGCCCGGCTCATGGAGTCGATGGGCATGAAGGTCGAGCTGACCGCCCGCTCCAAGGACGGCGGGGTGGACGTCCGCGGCATCGACAGCGACCCGTTCCGCGGCGGGAACGTGATCGTGCAGGTCAAGCGCTACCGGGACACCGTGACGCCCTCGGTCGTGCGGGACCTCTACGGGACGCTCCAGCACGACCGGGCGGCCACCAAGGCCGTGCTCGTCACCACCAGCAAGTTCGGCCCCAGCTCGCACCAGTTCGTCTCCGGCAAGCCGATCACCCTGATCAACGGCTCCGAGCTGGTCGGCCTGCTCAAGCACCACGGCTTCCACGAGATGTTCGCGCCCGCCTACGCGAGCGCCCAGGACGGGGCGGGCGACGAGCAGCCCGCGATCGAGGTGGCAGCCGAGCCCGCCCGTCTCCTGCTGCACTGGACCGGGGAGGAGGAGTACGACATCGCCGCCCTCGTCTGCCAGGGCAACCGCGCACTCTCCGACGACCACCTGGTCTTCTACAACAACGCCTCCACGCCGGACGGTTCGGTCCGGCTGGTGACCGGCTACGAGGACGCCAACGCCTGTCTGATGGTCGACTTCGACGCCCTGCCCGCCGAGGCCGACCGGCTCGTCGTCATCGCCGCCGCCGACACCGAGAACCACCCCGGGGCCACCATGGCCGGGTTCGCCGGCCCGGCGCTGATCCTCGAAGCCGGCGCCGACCAGGACGCGGCCGTCGTCCACCTCGCGGACGGGGCGGAGACCAACATCGCGATGCGCCTCGGCCGCTTCGACCTCGACGCCGCCGGGAACTGGGACTTCACCCCCGCCCTCGCCGGCTACCCGGGCGGCCTGCGCCAGGCGGTCGTCGCCTACGGCCTGGAGGTCGCGGACGAGGAGCCGGTGGCGGCCGGGCAGTAGGCCTCCGACCCCGCGCAGGAAGTCGATCCGTCCGACTTCCTGCGCGGTGGGCATCGGAACCATCGTGCGTGGCCCGGTCGTTCGAACGGGCATGACGGTCGTGATGGCAGTGGTCATGGCGGCGGCGGCCCTGGTGGCCGGGCTGGTCGTCCTGGCGGCGGTGGTCGGCAACCGCCGCCACGGCGGACCGGAGGCCGGATCGGGTTCTTCCACCGGGCTCGGCCTGACGGCGTTCGAGGAGCTGCACGCCCTCTTCCACGCGGGCAAGCGCGTCCAGATCGAGCAGCGCCAGGCCCGACTCGTCCTGCGGGACGACGACCACGCGACCGCCCCGCCCGGTCGCGGCGTCGACCTGGACGCGGGCATCGCGGTGGTGCCGCGCAAGCGGGCGGGGACCGGGGAGGAGTACCAGGGGTGAGGCTGCGCAATGAGCACTGAGCTGCTGGTGGCCGCAGTCTCCGGAGTCGTTGCCCTCTCCAGCGTCTTGGTCAGCTCCCGGTTCAGTCGGAATCAGACGCTGCTGACAGCGCAGCTGGCGCGGCGCGATGCGGACCAGGCGAGGCTGGCCGAGCAACAGGATCTGATGAGCCAGCGGCGTGATCCGCTGCTGTGGGCCGCCTTCGACCTCCAATCACGACTGTTCAACATCGTCGACAGGAGGTTCCTGCACCGCTATGACGAACAGGGTCAGGATCTCGATCGCGCCTACGCTCTCAGGAGCACCCTGCATGTCCTGGCCGACTACCTCGGCCAGGTGGAGCTGCTGCGTCGAAAGGTCCAGTTCTTGGATCTCGGTAGCCGCGAGAACTCCCGGACCGTCGTGCGGCACCTGACACTCATCGGCAATGTGCTCAACAGCGACAGCTACGACGACGCCTGCTTCCGCGTGTTCCGAAGCAATCAGAGGGCCCTCGGGGAGCTGGTGATCGGCGAAGGCCGCGACGAGTGTCTGGGGTATGCGGAGTTCTGCCACCGCCTCGATGTGGACGTCGACTTCGCGGCGTGGTTCGCACCGTTGGCGGACGGCGTCCGCGAACTGGCCGCCCGGACAGGACCGCACCCCAGGATCGTGCACCTTCAGGTCGCCCTCATGGACTTGATCGACTTTCTTGATCCGGACGCCGATCGCTTCCCGGACCACCGGAGGTCTCGGCTCCGCTCGGCGTGATCGAGCGGCGTCATCCTCACGATCTCACCAGGTGGCCTCGCGGTAGTCCTTGAGGAAGACGCCGGAGACGGGTGCGCCGGCCTCGCCGCGGACGACGGGGTCGTAGACGCGGGCGGCGCCGTCGATGATGTCGAGGGGGGTGCGGAAGCCGGAGGCGGCGAGGTGGGTCTTCTTGGGGGCCGGGTTCTCGTCGGTGATCCAGCCGGTGTCGACGGCGCACATGTGGACGCCCCGGGTGGCGAGTTGCTCGGCGCTGGTGCGGGTGAGCATGTTGAGTGCGGCCTTGGCCATGTTGGTGTGCGGGTGGCCGGCGGTCTTGTTGCGGGCGGTGAACCGGCCCTCGACCGCCGTCACGTTGACGATGTAGCGACGCGGGTGCGGGGAGGCGAGCAGCAGGGGGAGCAGCCGGTCGCAGAGCAGTGCCGGGGCGAGCGCGTTGACCAGCTGGACCTCCAGCACTTCGGCCGGGTCGAGCGAACCCAGCTGCGCGGACCAGGAGTTGGCCTCCGCGAGGTCGGGCAGCAGGCCGGCCTCGTCGGCCCCGGTCGTCGGCGGGGCGAGGGGTGACGGCGGCGCGGGGGCGGCGAGTCCGGTGGTCGGCCAGGCGGGGGCCAGGGCGGGCATCGGCCGGAAGCCGGGCGCGTGGGTCACGGTGGCGGCGTCGGCGGTCGGCAGGGCGGACCGCTCGCCGGCGGCGAGCAGCGCGTAGGACTCGGGCGGGCGGCGCAGGGTCTGTGCGGCGTTGTTGACCAGGATGTCCAACGGTCGCCCGTCACGGCGCAGTCGCTCGGTGAGTCCGAGGACCTGGCGCGGGTCGCGCAGGTCGATGCCGATGACGGTGAGGCGCTCCCACCAGTCGGAGCTGCCCTCGGCGGCCCGGAAGCGGCGCACGGTGTCGTGCGGGAAGCGGCTGGTGACGAGCAGTTCGGCGCCGTCCCGGAGCATCATCAGGGCCAGCTGGAAGCCGATCTTCACCCGGCCGCCGGTGAGCAGCGCGCGGCGGCCGCGCAGGTCGGTGGAGAGGGAGCGGCGGGCGGTGTTGTCGGCCGCGCAGGGGCGGCAGAGCATGTGGTAGAAGGCGTCCACCTCGCGGTACGGCTGCTTGCAGACGTAGCAGCGGCGGCCGCCGCGGAGCACGCCGAGGGGGGCGGTCGGTGCCGTCGGGGTGGTGAGCGGGGCGTCCTCGCGCCGGTCGCGGGCGCCGGTGGCGGTGGCGGTGAGCAGCGCGGTGTCGGCGGCGAGGACGGCGGCGCGCTCCTCCTGGCGGCGCTGTTTGCGGCTCTCGCGGTAGAAGGAGCTGAGCTGCCGCTCCGCGTGCAGGCGGGTGCGGTGGCCGGTGGGCAGTGCGCGCAGGCGGCCGAGGGTGCGGCTGAACGCGGCCAGCTCTTCGGGGGTGAGGTCCCCGGCCGTGGTACCCGTGTCGTCCCGGACCGCCATGTACGCCCCCTCGTGCGCCGGTTCGCGTGCCTGTTCGCGCGCGTGTCCCTGCCTTGTTCACGCCTGGTCACCTGCGCCGGGGCCGTTCCCGGGCGCCTTCGGCGTTGGGGGGACTGTAGTGGACGGCCCGCGAACGCGCGCTCGAATAACAGCGCGCCGGCGGCCCCGGGAGCGGGGCCGCCGGCGCGGGCGAGGAGGGGGTGGCTCAGCCGGTGTACTGGGCGAAGATCTTGGCGAACTCGTACGGCTGCTGCGGGATGTTGGTGCACTTGTAGAGGCCGCCGGTGCAGGCGTTGGCGTCCCGGGTGGCGTCCCAGAAGGCCAGCTCGCCGAGGTGGTGCCGGCGGGCGAAGGCGACCAGCTGCTGGGCGTCGGCCTGGTCGTAGATCTGGTGGTCGTCGTTCTCGCCGATCATCGGGGTGACCCCGACGGCCGACCACAGCTGGGCCTCGCCCTTGGCCGGGTACAGGGCCTTGAGCTGGCCGAACAGCGCCTGCGCGGCCTGCACGGCGGCGTCGCCGTAGTCGGCGCCGGAGCGGTAGTAGTCCATCGCCATGATGTTGACGAGGTCGACGTCCACCCCCGCGTCGCGGGCCGAGCGGACGATGGCGACGCCCTCGGAGGTCAGGCCCTCGGGCAGGACGGGCAGGGTGAAGGAGACCTTCAGTCCGGGGTGGGCCTTCTGCAGCTTGGCGAGGGCGGCGGAGCGGCGCTCGTTGGCGGCGGTGTCGGCGATGGCCGCGCCCTCGACGTCGAAGTCGACGTAGCGCAGGCCGTAGGCCTTCACGACGGCGTCGTACTCGGCGAACAGCGCGTCGACGCTGCCGCACGCGGCGGCGAGTTCGGTGCCGCCGGCGCCGCCGAAGGAGAGCTTGACGTCACCGCCGGCCGCGCGGAGGGCGTCGATCTGGTCCTTGGCCCAGCCGGTGCGCGGGTCGTAGGCGTTGAACCAGCTGGCCTTGCAGCCGACGCCGGTGACGAAGCCCATGGTGAAGGCCTTGAGGTTGCCGGCCTTGGCCATCGCGGGCAGCGAGGGGGTGGGCCAGGCGCCCATGTCGATGTACGGGGCCACCGGGAGGGCGACGTTCGGCGCGGGCGTGGTGGGCGGCGCGGTGGTCGGCGGCGGGGTGGTGGGCGGCGCGGTCGTCGGAGGCGCGGTGGTGGGCGGCGTGCTGGTGGGCGGCGGGGTGGTCGGGGTGCCGCCGGGGCCGGAGAGGGTGACGTCGTCGGCGAGGTAGGCGCCCTGGCCGTACCAGCCGTGCAGGTACACGTTGACGCTGGTGGTGGCCGGGCCGGTGGTGAAGCCGGCGGTCAGCTGCTGCCAGCCGGCGCCGCCGGGCGTCCAGACGCCCGGGTCGACGACCCCGCTGCCGGTCGCGCCGAGGTAGACGTACTGGCCCTGCACCCAGGCGCTGAGGCTGTAGGTGGTGTTGGGCTTCACCGCGACGCTCTGGGCGCACTGCGCCGTGTCGGCGCTGCCGACCGCGCCGCGCAGCGCGTACGAGCCGCCGTGCGCGCCCGAGTCGACCACGCTTCCGGTCCCGCCGGAACAGCTCCACGGGCCGAGCGAGCCGCTCTCGAAGCCGGGGTCGGCGAGCAGGTTGCCGTCGGCGGCACCGGCGTTCCCGGCGAGGGCGGCGAGTCCGCCGCCGGCCAGGGTGACGGCGGCGGCGAGGCCGATCAGCTTGGTGCGGACGGCCGGGCGGCGGTGCCGGGCGGGGGTGTCGTGGGGCGCGCGTGGCATGGGGGTGCCTCTCGGAGCGGGGTCCGCCGCCCGCCTCGCGCGGGGGGAGGAGGCGTGGGGCGGGCGGCGGCGGAGGGGTGGTCCGGTGGGGGAGGTGCGCGGTGCTGAGCATCAACCTGGACTAGACCACCTGCGCACGTCAAGGACCTCCGGAGCATCAAAGCCCGTTCACGGCAGGCCTTACGCGGGCATTAAGGTTGCCCGGCCGTCGAGATCGCCGAGGGCCGTAGTGGCCGCCGAGACCGCGGAGGCCGCGGAGGCCGCCGAGGCCGGCGGCGGGCCCGACGGCTTGACCTAGAGCGCACTCCAAGGGGCAGGCTGATGCCCGTTGATCCGACGCACGTCGGCGCCGCGGGGCGCCGGCACCAGGGAGGAGTACGTCATGCGCAACGCCACGCTCGGCAGCGACGGGCCCGAGGTCGGGGTCGTCGGCCTCGGCTGCATGGGGATGACCTGGGCCTACGACGTCCACAACCGGGACGACGAGACCTCGGTCCGGGTGATCCGGCAGGCGCTCGACCTCGGGGTCACGCTGATCGACACCTCGGACATCTACGGCCCGTACAGCAACGAGGAGGTCGTCGGCGCCGCCCTGGCCGGCCCGTACCGGGAGCGCGCGGTGCTCGCCACCAAGGTGGGCCTGGTGCCGGGCACCGGTGAGGAGCGGGTGCTGCGCAACGGCCGCCCCGAGCACATCCGCCGGGCGATCGACGAGAGCCTGCACCGGCTCGGCACCGACCACGTCGACCTGTACCAGCTGCACCGGGTCGACCCGGAGGTGCCGATCGAGGAGTCCTGGGGTGCGCTCGCCGAGGCGGTGACGGCCGGGAAGGCGCGCCGGATCGGGCTGTCCGAGGTGGGCGTCGAGGAGATCGAGCGCGCCCGGGCCGTCCACCCGGTGGCGTCGGTGCAGAACGAACTGTCGCTCTGGACCAGGGACTCGCTCGCCGAGGTGCTGCCGTACACCGAGGAGCACGGGATCGCGTTCCTGCCGTTCTCGCCGCTCGGCCGCGGCTTCCTGACCGGCGGCATCGCCTCCTTCGACGAGCTGCCGGCCGACGACTTCCGCCGTCAGCTGCCGCGCTTCCAGCAGGACGCGCTGAAGGCGAACCTGGCGCTGGTGGAGCGGGTGAAGGAGGTCGCGGTCCGGGTCGGCGCGACGCCCGCGCAGGTGGCGCTCGCCTGGGTGGTGGCGCAGGGGCGGTACGTGCTGCCGATCCCGGGCACCAAGACGCCCAAGTACCTGGTGGAGAACGCGGGGGCGGCCGATCTGGTGCTGTCGCCGGCGGACCTCGCCGAACTCGACGCGCTGCCGGCGCCGTCGGGCGACCGCTACTGAGCGACCGCTGGGGCGACGGCCGCCCCGCGGTCGGCCGGGCCACTCCTCACGGGCCGGGCGGCCGGCGCTCCCGGACCCAGATCTGCTTGCGCCCGGTCTCGCCCGGCGCCCGCACCGGCGCGTCGACCTCCCGGTCGAGCCGGAAGCCGAGCCGCCGGGCGACCGCGGCGCTGGCGGTGTTCGCCGGGTCGCAGTGGATCTCGACCCGGTGGATGCCGGGCAGCGCGAGCGCGGCCCCGGCGACGGCCCGGGCGGCGCTGGTGGCGATGCCGCGGCCGACGTGCTCGGCGCCGACCCAGTAGCCGATCTCCAGCGCGCCCGGGCCGATCCGGCGGTGCAGGCCGAACGAGCCGATCACCCGGCCGGGTTCGGCGTCCAGGCCGACCAGGTAGATGAAGTCGGTGCCGGCGTCCCAGGCGGCCGCACCGGCCTCGGTCAGCTCGGCGGTGCGGGCGACGCTGGGGGCTTCGGCGGCCCACTCCAGCCAGGGGCGCAGATGGTCCAGGTTGGCCCGGACGGCGGCGTTGAGCGCGAGCGCCTGGGCGGCGGAGCGGCGCCGCAGGGTGATCCCCGGGGCTCCGGCCGGCCGCAGCAGTTCGGGCGGCCGGCCGGAGGCGACGGTGGTCGGTCCCGGTGCGTGGTCGGGGACGGGCACGTCCCCGCACGTGGGTGGCATGACGTGACTCATGACAGCGATTATCTCGACGTCCTGTACCTGTCACCACCGGCCGTCGCCGCGCGCCCGGACGGTCCGGGGGCGCGTCAGAGGCGCACCAGCACCTCGTCGAGCTCCTTGCGCTGCAGGTCCGGCACGCGCGCCCCCTCGGCGGGGTAGCCCACCGGGATGACGTACGCGGCGCGTTCCTCCTGCGGCCGCTCGCACACCTCGTTGAGGAACTTCATCGGGCTCGGGGTGTGGGTGAGCGTGGCCAGGCCCGCCTGGTGCAGGGTGGCCAGCAGCAGGCCGACCGCGATGCCCACCGACTCCTTGGTGTAGTAGGGGCGCGGCGAGTGCGGGCCCTTGTGCACCTCGAAGACCACGATCACGGCCGGCGCGTCCTCCAGGAACGGCTTCTGCCAGTCGGTGCCGATCGGCGCCAGCGCGGCCAGCCACTCCTCGGAGGCCCGGTGCGCGTAGAACTCGCGCTCCTCGGCCTCGGCGGCCTCCCGCAGTCGCCGTTTGCGCTCCGGGTCGGTGATCACCACGAACCGCCAGGGCTGGACGTGCGCACCGCTCGGCGCGGTGTTGGCGGTGCGGACCGCCCATTCGAGGACGCCGTCCGGGAGCGGCCGGGTCGAGTAGTCGCGGACGGTCCGGCGCCGGGCCATCACGTCGTGGAAGGACCTGCTGCGTGCCTCCGCCTCGTGGGCGGGCACGGTCATGGGGGTGAGCGGGACGGTCGGGTAGGACGCGCCTGCCACCGCGCTGTCGAGCGCTGTGCTGTCAACCATGGGCGACAGCACAGCACATGACGGCGGGCCGGGGAAGAGGTCTGGACCTCCTCCCCGGCCCGCCCGGGTTCCGTCGCCGGTCTACAGCTCGCGGACCTGCCCGCCGCCGACCTCGATCCGCCGGTTCACCGCCACCGTGTCCAGCATCCGCCGGTCGTGCGTGACCAGCAGCAACGTGCCGGTGTACGAGCCCAGCGCCGACTCCAGCTGCTCGATGGCCGGCAGGTCCAGGTGGTTGGTGGGCTCGTCCAGCACCAGCAGGTTCACCCCGCGCGCCTGGAGCAGGGCGAGCGCCGCCCTGGTCCGCTCGCCGGGGGAGAGGGTGTCCGCCGGGCGCAGCACGTGCACCGCCTTCAGGCCGAACTTGGCCAGCAGGGTGCGCACCTCGTCCGGCGCCAGCTCCGGGACGGCGGCGGCGAACGCCTCCAGCAGCGGCTCCCCGCCGAGGAACAGCCCGCGCGCCTGGTCCACCTCGCCGACCACCACGCCGGAGCCCAGCACCGCGCTCCCGGAGTCGAGTTCGAGCCGGCCCAGCAGGGCGGCCAGCAGCGTGGACTTGCCCGCGCCGTTGGCGCCGGTGATGGCGACCCGGTCCGCCCAGTCGATCTGCAGGTCCACCGGGCCGAGCACGAAGCCGCCGCGCCGGGCGGTGGCCCCGCGCAGGGTGGCGACCACCGAGCCGGAGCGCGGCGCGGCGGCGATCTCCATCCGCAGTTCCCACTCCTTGCGCGGCTCCTCGACGACGTCCAGCCGTTCGATCATCCGCTGGGTCTGCCGGGCCTTGGAGGCCTGCTTCTCGGTGGACTCGGCGCGCATCGAGCGGCCGATCTTGTCGTTGTCGCTGGACTTGCGGCGGGCGTTGCGCACGCCGTGCTCCATCCAGCCGCGCTGCATCCGGGCCCGGGCCTCCAGACCGGCCTTGGTGTCGGCGTACTCCTCGTAGTCCTCGCGGGCGTGCCGGCGGGCCGTGGCGCGCTCCTCCAGGTACGCGTCGTAGCCGCCGCCGTACAGGTTGACCTGCTGCTGGTGGAGGTCCAGCTCCAGCACCTTGGTCACCGTGCGGGCCAGGAACTCGCGGTCGTGGCTGATCACCACGGTGCCCGCGCGCAGGCCCTTGACGAAGGCCTCCAGTCGCTCCAGGCCGTCCAGGTCGAGGTCGTTGGTGGGCTCGTCGAGCAGGAAGACGTCGTAGCGGGAGAGCAGCAGCGAGGCCAGACCGGCCCGGGCCGCCTGGCCGCCGGAGAGCGCCGTCATCGGCAGGTCCAGGGAGACCTTGAGGCCGAGCGAGTCGGCGACCTCCTCGGCCCGCTCCTCCAGGTCGGCGCCGCCGAGCTCCAGCCAGCGGTCCAGGTTCGTCGCGTAGGCGTCGTCGGCGCCCGGCGCGCCGTCCACCAGGCCCTGGGTGGCCTCGTCCAGCGCGGCCTGGGCGGCGGCCACGCCGGTGCGGCGGGCGAGGAAGTCGCGGACCGACTCGTCCGGGCGGCGCTCCGGCTCCTGGGGGAGGTGGCCGACGTTGGCGGTGGCCGGGCTGAGCCGCAGCGAACCGCCCTCCGGGGTGTCCAGACCGGCCAGCAGGCGCAGCAGGGTCGACTTGCCGGCCCCGTTGACGCCGACCAGGCCGATCACGTCACCGGGGGCGACGACCAGGTCCAGGCCGGAGAAGAGGGTGCGCTCGCCGTGGCCGGCGGCGAGGTCCTTGACGACGAGTGTGGCGCTCATGATGCGGTCGATTCTAGGCGGGCCGGGGAGCAGGGCGGGGAGCGGGCCGGGGAGCGGTCCGGCGGGAGCGGGGGGATCCGCCGCCCGGAGACGCCGTACGGGCCGCGCCGGAGACGCCGCCGGGGGCGGCGGCACGCGGGGTGCCACCGCCCCCGGCGGGGACGTCAGGGTTCAGCGGGTGACCGGGGTCACCCGGCCGGTGACCGGCGTCACTTGCTCTTCTTGGAGAAGTACTCCAGCGCGTGCTGGGCCACGTCGTCCAGGTACGGGCCGGCCTCCCAGGTGTTGTCGAACCCGCCGATGGAGGTGTCCGACACCAGGACCTGCTTGCCGTCCTTGGTGGTGAACCAGCCGCCGCCGCTGTCGCCGCCGGTGCCGTTGCAGCCGGTCATCAGCATGGTCGGGCGGGCCGGGTCCATCGAGCGGCGGGCCGGCTTGCCGGCCTCGCAGTGCTCCAGCTCCATGCCGTCGAACGGCTTGCCGGCCGGGTAGCCGTAGGTGCTGATCGAGGCGATCTGGTCACGCGGGGCGTTGAACCAGACCGGGACGGAGCCGCCGACGACCTCCTCCAGCGACTTGCCGCTGCCGTCCGGGTTGGCGACCTTGAGGATGCCGAAGTCGTACTGGCTCCACGGGCCGCCGTTCTCCGGGTCGGCCTCGCCCGCCCACTGCGGCGAGATCATGCCCGCGACCGCGCCCCACTCGCCGTACGGCTCGGCGTCGGTGAGCGAGCCCTGCTTGCCGCCGCTGACCGCGCCGCTGCTGTTGAAGGCCGGGGCGAAGGTGATGTTGGTGTGGTACTTGCCGCCCTTGCCGCCGTGCAGGCAGTGGCTGGCCGTCCAGACCAGGTTGCTCCTGCCGGGGTTGGCGGGGTCGGAGACGACGGTGCCGGAGCAGACGTAGTCCTGCTTGCCGTCCTGGAAGAACAGCTTGCCGTTCACGTGGGCCGGCTTGGCGAACGGGTGCGGGACGGGCTTCATCTCGACCAGCTTCGGCTGCGGGTCGTTCTGGCCGCCACCGGTGCCGCCGCTGCCGCCGCCCGGCTGGGCCGCCGTCGGCTGGGCGGTGGGCTGCGCGGGCGCGGCGCCCGTCGGTTGCGCGGTCGGGGCCGCCGCCGTCGGCTGCGCGGTGGGCTGACCGCCCGGGCCAGGCTTGTAGGGCTTGGCCTTCAGGATCTTCTGCAGGTCCCAGAAGCCCTTCACCGCCGGGGTGATGACGTTCTGCTGGGCCCACTTGTCCCAGTCGTCGAAGCTCCACTTCTTCAGCTCGTCGGCCGTCGGCAGCTTGATCGGCGGCAGACCGCCCGGCTTGTCCGTGGAGCCCGCGGTGGCGGTGGCGGTCGTCGCACCGGTCGGGGCGGCGGCCGGGTCGCTGTTCTCCGGGCCGCACGCGGTCGCGACGACCATGGTCAGCGCGACGACGGAGGCGCCCAGCACGGCACGCGTCGCCCGGGATGTCGATGACATGATGTTCTGTTCCCCCTGTGAATGCACGCCACGGATGTGAGTGCCCGCCACGGGCCGTGCGGCGGACGGGCCGCGGGTGTGACGGGAGTGGCAGGGGAGGAGTCTGCCATGCGGGGCGGACGACTCCCGTCCCGGCGGCCGTTCCGGGGCCGGGCTGTCACCGGATCGGCACGCGATCGGCACCGAAAAAACCGGTTGCACGCCACCGGGGCGCTCCGTAGCGTGATCCTCGCCACCCCGCCCGAACAGGAGAAGGCCGTTGCTCTACTGAGGTCCCGAGACACCGCCCCCGCCGCGCCGCAGCCCCGTCGCTGCTCTGCCGCAGCCTCGTCGCTGCCCGCGCGGTCCGTGAGTGTGCGAGTGCCCGACCTCAGTGGTGAGCCGGCCCGGCGTCCCCCGTCGCTCTGACGACCCGAGCCCCGTCCCGGCCCTCCCGTCCCGGTCCCGCCCGCACTCGCGGTGTCTCGCCGTGTCGTCCCACGACCACGTCCGGTGACCGGCCGCGTCCGGCAGACCCTCGGGAGGCCTCCATGGCACAACCCACCACCTCGCTCCTCTGCACCGACCTCTCCTTCGACTGGCCCGACGGCCGGCCCGTCCTCGACGGCTTCCACCTCGCCGTCGGCCCCGGCCGCACCGGGCTGATCGGGCTCAACGGCGCGGGCAAGTCCACCCTGCTGCGCCTGCTCGCGGGCGAACTCACCCCCACCGGGGGCGCCGTCAAGGTGGCCGGCGACATCGGCTACCTGCCGCAGGGGCTCACCCTGGACACCGGCCTGCGGGTCGACGAGGCGCTCGGCGTCCGGACCGCCCGCGAGGCCCTGCACGCCATCGAGACCGGCTCCACCGACCAGCGGCACTTCGACGCGGTCGGCGACGACTGGGACGTCGAGGAGCGGGCCCGCGCCCTGCTCGACCGGCTCGGCCTGCAGCGGCTCGGTCTCGACCGCACCACCGGCGAACTCTCCGGCGGGGAGGCCGTTCTGCTGCGGCTGGCCGCCCTGCTGATGCGCCGCCCCGACGTCCTGCTGCTCGACGAGCCGACCAACAACCTCGACCGGGCCGCCCGTGAGCGGCTCTACGAGACGGTGGCCGGGTGGGGCGGGGTGATGGTGATCGTCAGCCACGACCGCGAGCTGCTCCAGCACGTCGACCAGATCGCCGAACTGCGGGACGGCCAGGTCACCTGGTACGGGGGGAACTTCGCGGAGTACGAGCGCACCGTCGCCGCCCAGCAGGAGACCGCCGAGCGGCTGCTGCGCCACGCCGAGGCCGATGTCCAGCGCCAGAAGCGGGACCTGGTCGACGCCCGGAGCAGGCTGGAGCGCAGCGCCAGCTACGGCAGGAAGCGCTCGGTCACCCGCAACGATCCGCACATCTTCGCCGGCAAGCTCAAACGCCAGGGCCAGGAGACGGCCGGACGCCTCCAGGGGATGCACACCGAGCGACTGGAGGAGGCCAAGCGAAAGCTGACCGCCGCCGAGGAGGCCGTCCGGGACGACGCCGAGATCCGGATCGACCTGCCCCGCACCGCCGTTCCGGCCGGGCGCACCGTGCTCACCCTGGAGCAGGTGCGGCTGCCCCACGGCGTCACCGCCGAGCTCGACCTGCGCGGGCCCGAGCGGATCGCCCTGGTCGGCCGCAACGGCGCGGGCAAGACCACCCTGCTGCGCACCGTCGCCGGGGAACTCGCCCCGCTCTCCGGGGTGATCACCGCCCCGGTGTCACTGCGTCACCTCCCGCAGCGGCTGGACCTGCTCGACGACGAGCTGACCGTCGCGGGCAACGTCAAGCTGTTCGCGCCGAACGCCGGGGACAACGCGATCCGGGCCAGGCTGGCCCGGTTCCTGTTCCGCGGCGGGCGGGCCGACCAGCCGGCCGGCACGCTCTCCGGCGGCGAGCGGTTCCGGGCCGCCCTGGCCGCGCTGCTGCTGGCCGACCCGCCTCCGCAGCTGCTGCTGCTCGACGAGCCGACCAACAACCTCGACCTGGCGAGCGTCCGCCAGCTCACCCAGGCGCTCGCCGCCTACCGGGGCGCGCTGATCGTGGCCAGCCACGACCTCCCGTTCCTGCGCGGCCTCGGGATCACCCGCTGGCTGGAGCTGGACGGCGAGCTGAAGGCGGTGGAGCCGATGTGACCGGGGCGCCTGCGTGGTCGGGGCGCCTCCACGGTCGGGGCACCGAGGCGGCGGTCAGGGGTGACCGGTGCCGGCGCCCAGGATCCGGCGGGCCTCGGTCAGGGCGGAGTCCTGTCGGGCGGCCGGCTCCTCGGCGGTGAAGACCGGGGTGCGGACGTCCGGCGGGATGCCCGGGCCGTCGAAGGTGCTGCCGTCGCGGGTGAGGAACTTTCTCGTTCGGCAGCAGCGCCAGGAGATCGGCGGAGAAGGGCTCGAACAGGATGTCGGAGAAGACGCCCTGGGTGTTCTCGCCGATCCGGACCGGTGCCGGCCGGCGCTCCGCCATCGCCCGGGTGAAGGTCTCGCCCGCGCTCACCGTCGAGCCGGCGGTGAGCAGGGGACCGGTCCGGTGAAGCGGGTCGTGCCGGTGGCCGGGCGGACGAGGCCGGGTTGCGGCGCGGTGAAGCGGGTCGGGTCGGCCGGGGCCGCCCGTGGACCGACGGTACGGATCCCCGCCCCCGGAGGCGCCAACCTGCGGGGCGGGACTCGTGTCGGACCACCGGCGGAGACCGGACGGGGCGCGGTTCCGACCTCCGGCGGAGGGACCCGGGGGCGGACTCGGGGTTGTCGTCGACGCGGTGTCCAACTCCGGTGCGCTCCAGTACCATCGGCGCCATGCCAGCACTCACCATCGAGTACACGGAGCACGAACTCGCCGCCATCCGCGAGGCGGCTGCCGCCGACGGCAAGAGTGTCAAGGCGTACGTGCACGATCTGAGTGTGCGGGAGCAGCAGCGCAGGGTGTTCGTCTCGCACGCGGTGGCGTTCTGGAACGCGCACCGCGAGGAGTTCGACCGGGCGTTCCCGGAGGACGCGCCGGCCGCCTGAGCGGTGCACCGGGGCGAGGCCGCCGACCCGGCGGGTCCGGGTGTCCCGGGGGAAGGGTGCCGCGATGCTGCTGCTGCACGTCGATCTGCGCCGGCTGCTCGACGTCCAGGAGCCGGCCTCGCCCGAGGACCTCGGCGTGCGCGACGACTGGGGAGCCCCGGGCCCCGGGGGCCCGAGGCGTGGGCCTCAGGCCTCGGCGGGGGCCTCGGCACTGCGGGTGAGCCGGGCGCGGACCAGGGTGCCCAGGCGGTCCAGACCGACCACGACGGCGCCCAGGACGGCGAACTCGACGGTCAGCAGGGCGATCTGACCCCAGACGTAGCCGTACCCCTCGGTGGTCGGGTCGAAGAAGAAGTACGGGTACGGCAGCGGGTAGTTGGAGAACAGCGCGTTGCGGACCAGCACCAGCGCCGCGTAGCCCAGCGGGAAGGTCAGCCAGAGCGGGATGTCCCGCCAGGCGGCGGCGTTGCGCGGCCGGAGCACCAGCCAGTCGACGATCACCAGTACCGGGGTGACGTAGTGCACGAAGAACGACGACCAGTGCTGGAGCTTGTCCGGCCCGTCGAACAGTCCGGGCAGCGGGTTGGCGCCGTGCTGCAGCAGGATGTGCGAGACCAGCCCGGTGATCAGGATGTACAGGGTGGCGGCGCCGCGCAGCCGGGGCGCGGGGGCGTCCGTGGTGCCGCGCTTGAGCATCCAGTAGACGGCGCCGGCGAAGTAGCCCAGCACGATCACGTTGCTCTGGATGGTGAAGTACACCAGCGGCGAGGTCTGGAGGCTCAGGCCGAGGCCCGCCGAGAGCACGATGCCGGCGCGCCACCAGAGCGCCGGGCTGGTCCGGACTGACATGCGGCCACCAGTTCTTTTCAGGCGATACGGGAGGTATCGGACGTCGAAGGGGAAGATCGCACTCTACCTGTGGATCAGCCGCGCACGGAAGAAACGTTCCGTCCACCCGCCGGACCCCCGGTCGATGCCCCTCCGACGCCGTGCCGACACCTGGTCGGCCGCCGCTCCCGGCGTCCCCCTGCCAGCGCCCCCCTGCCAGTGCCCCCTGCCAGTGCCCCCTTCCGGCGCCTCCTCCCGGCGCCCCCTCCTGAGCCCCTCCCGGGCTCAGCCCGGGAGGACGAACCCCGACTCGTACGCCGCGATGACCGCCTGGGTGCGGTCCCGCGCACCCAGCTTGGCGAGCACGCTGCCCACGTGCGTCTTGATCGTCTCCTGGCTGAGCACGAGCTTCGCGGCGATCTCGCCGTTGCTGAGCCCCGCCGCCATCAGCCGCAGCACCTGGCCCTCACGCTCGGTCAGCCGTCCGATCGGCGTGCGGTCCCGGACCCGCTCCTGACCCCTCTCCCGCTCCTGGCCCCGGCCGGCGCCCGTCCGGGAGTCCCGCGCGGACGTCGCCCCGTACCGCAGGGCCAGCTCACGGACGGCTGCCGGGAAGAGCAGGGAGTCGCCGCGCGCGATCAGCCGCACGGCCTGCACCATCTCCTCCGCCCGCGCCCGCTTCAGCAGGAACCCGGCGGCCCCGGCCCGCAGCGCGTCGTACACGTGGTCGTCGTACTCGAAGGTGGTGACCACCAGGATCCGGGGCGGCTCGGCCATCCCGGCCATCAGCTGCTCGGTGGCCCGGATGCCGTCGATCCCCGGCATCCGGACGTCCATCAGCACGACGTCGGGCCGCAGTTCGCGCACCAGCGGCACCACCTCGGCGCCGTCGGCGGCCTCGCCGACCACGGAGAGGTCCGGTTCGGCGTCGATGACCACCCGCAGGCCCGTCCGCACCAGCCGCTCGTCGTCGGCGATCACCACCCGGACCGGGCCACCGCCCTCCGGCGCCCGCACTTCCGACCCGGTCACCCCTGCCGCGTCCGCGGCCCCTGGTCCGATCACCGTTGCTCTCCTCCCACCGGCAGCCAGACGGCCAGCCGCCACGTCGTTCCGTCGTCCGCCGGCCCGGCCTCGCAGCCGCCGCGCAGCACCGCCACGCGTTCGCCGATCCCGCGCAGCCCGCGCCCGCCGCCGGGGCGGCTGGGTCGGAGCCGGCCGAGCGGGTTGGTCAGTTCGATCTCCAGCCGTCCCCCGGCCGGAGCGACCCGCAGCCGCGCGGGCGTCGGCCCGGCGTGCCGCAGCACATTGGTGAGGCCCTCCTGGACGATCCGGTACGCCTCGCGGGAGAACGCGGCCGGCAGCCGGTCCAGTCCGGGCGCCAGTGCGGCGTCCACCGTCAGTCCGGTCCGGGCGAGTTGCCGCAGCAGGTCGTCCAGCCCGGCGAGGGTCGGGCCGGCGGGGCCGTTCTCGGTGCCGTCCTCCTCGCGGAGCAGGCCCAGCACCGCGTCCAGTTCGGCGACGGCGCCCCGCGCGGTCTCCTCGATGGCGGCCAGCGCCTCCGCCGCGAACTCCGGGTCGGTGCGCAGCACCCGGGCGGCGGCCGAGGCCTGGATGCCGACGGCGCTCAGCGCGTGGCCGACGGAGTCGTGCAGTTCGCGGGCCAGCCGGTTGCGCTGGGCGAGCACGGTGGCGCGGCGTTCGGCGGCGGCCACCCGTTCGTCCGGTGTCGGACCGAGCAGGGCCGGCGCCCAGCGGGCCAGCAGGCCGCCGAGTCCGGCGCTGCTGCCGACGATCAGCGCGAGCAGTGCGACGCCGAGCACGGGGCCGGGCAGCCAGCCGGGCAGGCCGTGGTCCTCCCAGAACCGCACCAGTTCCTCGAAGCCGGTCGGCCGGAGGATCAGCACCGCGGCGAACGGCGCGCCGGCCAGGGTCATCCCGCTGACGATCCCGCCGAACAGCAGGTGCAGCACGAACCACCCGGCCGTCCGCCACCGGGCCGCCCAGGACCGGGCCGGTCCGGTGACCACCTCCGCCGCCCGCTCGGGCGCGCAGAGCGCCAGGGCCACCGCGCCCTCCAGTGCGCGGACGGTCGGCACCAGTGCGGTGACGGCGGCCATCGGGAGCGAGGTGGCGAGCGCGGCGAGGTAGAGCAGGACCTGCAGCAGGGGCCCCTTGCGGGGGTCGAGCGAGCCCAGCACGACCGCGGAGAGCATCCAGTACGGCATCAGCAGGGCTCCGCCGAGCACCAGGTGCACCCACCGCAGCCGGGCCCGCCGCCCGACCAGGGCGCCCACCGCGCGCCGGACCGCGCCGTCCGGGCGGCTGCCCGTGCCGGCGCCCGCGTCCGCGCCCGTGCCGACGTCCGCGCCCGTGCTCATGTTCCGACCGGCCCCCGCCCCCGTGATCACTTCGCAGACTCTACGTCAGCGGCAGGTCCGGTCCGGAGGGCCACCACGTCCCAGGCGGTGTCCGGGACGGCGCGCGCGGCCGCGCGCTCAGCGAGGGCGATCGCGCCCACGGCCAGGACCAGCAGTCCGGTCACCACCTGGGCGGACTCCACCAGCGTCAGCAGTCCCGGCACCGCCCGCCGCGGGTCGGGCGCCGCGGTGAACGTCCCGTTCGCCACCAACTGCCAGGACCCCCAGCCGAACAGCGACCCGGCCGCCGTCCACACCACCGCCAGCGGCCCGCGCAGCCGCCACCCCGGACGGCCGCGGAACACCAGCACCAGCAGGGCCGCCGCCGCGGCCACCGCCATCAGGGCCGTCACCGTGTCCATCACCGCGACGCCCCGGCCGCGGTACTCCTGCCACTCCAGCGGCAGCCCGTTCTCGCCGCCGAAGGCCCAGTACAGCCGTGCCGCCGCGATCCCGACGGCGAGCGGCGCGGCGACGCACGCGAAGGCCCGCTGGGTGGTCAGGGTGGGCGTGTGCGGCAGGTCGCCGATCCGGTCGTGGCGCAGCAGCCCGGCCCAGCGCTCCCGGGCGTACAGCAGGAACCCGGTGATCAGCGCCAGCCCCTGGACGGCGAACCCGCCGTACACCACCGGGAACACCCAGCCGCTCGGTCCCTCGTCGGCGCCGGCCGGAGGGTGGTCCGGGCCGAGCACCACGTTGGACAGCAGGAGGAGCGGCATGGCGACCAGGATGGTCCCGAGCAGTCCGGTCGCGACCCACATCGGGAAGGCCACCCACCCGGCCGGGGCCCGCCGGCCCCAGGGGCGGACGAACGCGAGCGCCAGCAGGACGGCGACGGCGTCCATGCCGAAGGTGAGCAGGTTGACGAGCCACAGGTCGTCCATGGCGTCGCCGTCGCCGGCGCCGACCGGGTGCCCGGTGAGCCAGAGCAGCTTGAGGCCGAGGTAGGGCACGGTGGCCAGGGCGGCCACCCAGGCCGCCGCGGTCCGGGTCCGGCCCACCGGAGCGGCTGCGGGTGCCGCGTCGGGCCTCCGGGTCGGTGTCGCGGCGGGCGTCGGGACCGGTTCCGTGGTCGGGGTGCGGAGCGGGGGCGTCGGTGTCATGGCTCCACGCTCCCGTGCGCCGGGCGGTCGGCACGTCCTCCGGGAACCGGATCCGCCTCCCCCGCCGGGGGGATCCGTCCCGGGGGTGACGGTCCCGGGGGAGGAGGGCCGAGGGTCTTGTTACCGGCGAGTCGCTTGCCTATCATCACGAGTGTGACAGCTTTACTGTCAGACTTCCTCGATCCTCGGAGGGGCAGTGGCGCCCGTGGGTGACAGCGGTAGGGGCCGCGGTGGCGCGGGCGGGCCCGGCGGGCCACTGGCCGGGGTCCGGGTGGTCGAGCTCGCCGGGATCGGGCCGGGCCCGTTCGCCGCGATGCTGCTCGGCGACCTCGGCGCCGACGTGGTCCGGGTGGACCGCCCCGAGCCCTCGCCGCTCGGCATCGAGCCGGCGTACGACGTCGCCAACCGCAACAAGCGCTCGGTGGTCGTCGACCTCAAGGCCCCCGGGGGTCCGGACCGGGTGCTCGACCTGGTCGCCCGCGCCGACCTGCTGATCGAGGGCTGCCGGCCCGGTGTCGCCGAGCGCCTCGGCGTCGGGCCGGAGGCATGCCTGGCCCGCAATCCCGCGCTGGTGTACGGGCGGATGACCGGCTGGGGGCAGCACGGGCCGCTGGCCGCCAGGGCCGGGCACGACATCGGGTACACGGCGGTGGCCGGCGTCCTCGGCCTCGTCGCCCCTACGGCCGACCCGGTCACCCCCTGGCCCGGCGCGGTGGCCGACCCGGTCGCGGCAGGGGGCGCCACGACGGACGCCGACGGGCCGCCCGCCCTCCCCGCCAACCTGCTCGGCGACTACGCCGGCGGCTCGCTCTACCTGGTCGTCGGCCTGCTCGCCGCCCTCCACCACGCCCGCGCCACCGGCTCCGGCCAGGTCGTCGACGCCGCCGTCGTCGACGGCGCCGCCCACCTCACCGCCGTCCTCCAGGGCCTGCTCGCCGGCGGCCGGTGGCAGGACCGTCGCGGCGTCAACCTGCTCGACGGCGGCGCGCCGTTCTACGCCGTCTACCAAGCCGCCGACGGCGGCCACCTCGCGGTGGGCGCACTGGAACCGCAGTTCTACGCCGAGTTCGTCCGACTGCTGGAGCTGGGCCCGGACGCGCCGGGCCAGTGGGAGACCGGGCGCTGGCCCGAGCTGCGGGCCCGGATCGCCGCGCGCTTCGCCACCCGCCCCCGGGCCGCCTGGGAGGCCGTCTTCGCGGGCTCCGACGCCTGCGTGGAGCCGGTTCTGACGATGCGTCAGGCCCATGCCCACGAGCACCTGGCGAGCCGGGGGACCTATGTCGAGGTGGACGGGGTCACCCAGCCCGCCCCCGCCCCGCGGTTCTCCGCCACCCCCGGCGCGCTGCGCCGCCCGCCGGCCCGGCCGGGCGCCGACACGGCCGAGGTCGCCCTTGACTGGGGCGTGCCTTCACTCGCCGTCGCACCGGCCGGCCCCGACGCCCCGCCGACCGCCTGAACCCGCCGCCCTCCCAAGGAGTCTGCCGTGCAACGCGACCTCTTCACCGACGAGCACGAGGACTTCCGGACCACCGTCCGGGCCTTCCTCGCCAAGGAGGTGCTGCCGCACTACGACCGCTGGGAGAAGGCCGGCATCGTGGACCGCGAAGCCTGGCTGGCCGCCGGCCGGCAGGGGCTGCTCGGCCTCGCCGTGCCAGCGGAGCACGGCGGCGGAGGCACCACCGACTTCCGCTACGCCGCCGTGCTGGCCGAGGAGTTCGCCCGGGCCGGTGCCTCCGGACTGGCGATCGGGCTGCACAACGACATCATCGGCCCGTACCTCACCTCGCTCGCCACCGAGGAGCAGCGCCGCCGCTGGCTGCCCGGCTTCTGCTCCGGCGAACTGATCACGGCCATCGCGATGACCGAGCCCGGCACCGGTTCCGACCTCCAGGGCATCCGCACCCGGGCCGTCGACCGGGGCGACCACTTCCTCCTCAACGGCGCCAAGACCTTCATCTCCAACGGGATCCTCGCGGACCTGGTGATCGTGGTCGCCCGCACCACCCCCGAGGGCGGCGCCCACGGACTCAGCCTGCTGGTGGTGGAGCGCGGCATGCCCGGCTTCGAGCGCGGCCGCAACCTCGACAAGATCGGCCAGAAGGCCCAGGACACCGCCGAGTTGTTCTTCCAGGACGTCCGCGTTCCCAAGGAGAACCTGCTGGGCGAACTCGACCAGGGCTTCCTGTACCTGATGCGCAACCTCGCCCAGGAGCGGCTCACCATCGCCGCCGCCGCGATCGCCGGGGCCGAGTACCTGGTCGAGATCACCACCGAGTACGTCAAGCAGCGCGAGGCGTTCGGCCGGCCGCTGGCCAAGCTCCAGCACGTCCGCTTCGAGATCGCCGAACTGGCCACCGAGTGCGCGGTCACCCGGACCTTCGTGGACCGCTGCATCACCGAGCACAACCGCTACGCGCTCACTCCGGCGGACGCCTCGATGGCCAAGTGGTGGGCCACCGAGCTGCAGAAGCGCACCGCCGACCGGTGCCTCCAACTCCACGGCGGCTACGGTTACATGAGCGAGTACCCGGTCGCCCGGGCGTTCACCGACGGTCGCATCCAGACCATCTACGGCGGCACCACCGAGATCATGAAGGAGATCGTCGGCCGGTCGATCCTCGGCTGACCCGGTCCCGGACTCCGACCGCGGCGCGCCGACACCTCGGCGCCGCGGCACCCCAGCGCCTCAGCACCCCAGTACCCCAGCGCCCCAGTAACCCAGCACCCCGAGCTCCCCGCCCCGAAAGGCTGCCCACCGTGACCACCGAAGCGTACGTCTACGACGCGATCCGCACCCCGCGCGGCCGGGGCAAGGCCTCCGGCTCGCTGCACGGCACCAAGCCGATCGACCTCGTCGTCGGACTGATCCACGAGATCCGCCGCCGCTTCCCCGACCTCGACCCGGCGGCGATCGACGACATCGTGCTCGGCGTGGTCAGCCCGGTCGGCGACCAGGGTTCCGACATCGCCCGGATCGCCGCCGTCGCCGCCGGCCTGCCCGACACGGTGGCCGGCGTCCAGGAGAACCGCTTCTGCGCCTCCGGCCTGGAGGCCGTCAACATGGCCGCCGCCAAGGTCCGCTCCGGCTGGGAGGACCTCGTCCTGGCCGGCGGCGTCGAGTCGATGTCGCGGGTGAAGATGGCCTCCGACGGCGGCGCCTGGTTCGCCGACCCGATGACGGCGTACGAGACCAACTTCGTGCCCCAGGGCATCGGCGCCGACCTCATCGCCACCATCGAGGGCTTCTCCCGCACCGACGTCGACGCGTTCGCCGCGGAGTCCCAGGCCCGCGCCGCGAAGGCCCAGGCCGACGGCCTGTTCGACCGCTCGGTCGTGCCGGTCCGCGACCGCAACGGCCTGGTGGTGCTGGACCGCGACGAGTTCATCCGCCCCGGCACCACCGTCGAGACGCTGTCCGGCCTCAAGCCCTCCTTCGCCGGGATCGGCGAGGCCGGCGGCTTCGACGCCGTCGCCCTGCAGAAGTACCACTGGGTGGAGGCCATCGACCACGTCCACCACGCCGGCAACTCCTCCGGCATCGTGGACGGCGCCGCACTGGTCGCCATCGGCAGCCGCGAGGTCGGCGAGCGCTACGGGCTGCGGCCGCGCGCCCGGATCGTCTCCGCGGCCGTCTCCGGCTCCGAGCCGACCATCATGCTCACCGGTCCGGCCCCCGCCACCCGCAAGGCGCTCGCCAAGGCCGGGCTGACCGCCGCCGACATCGACCTGGTCGAGATCAACGAGGCGTTCGCCGCCGTCGCCCTGCGCTTCATCCGCGAGATGGGCTTCTCCGCGGAGCAGGTGAACGTCAACGGCGGCGCGATCGCCCTCGGCCACCCGCTGGGCGCCACCGGCGCGATGCTCATCGGCACCCTGATCGACGAACTGGAGCGGCGCGACCTCCGCTACGGCCTGGCCACCCTCTGCGTGGGCGGCGGCATGGGTATCGCCACCGTCGTCGAGCGCATCTGACCCGCGCCCCGAGACCTCCTCCCTTTCCGGCCCCTTCAGGAGACCCGAACCCCATGACCGACACCGGCGACACCACCACCATCCGCTGGGAGCAGGACCAGGACGGCGTGGTCACCCTCGTCCTCGACGACCCCACCCAGTCCGTCAACACCATGAACGAGGCCTTCACCGCCGACTTCGAGGCGGTCGTCGCCCGGCTGGCCGGCCTCGGCGACGCGCTGCGCGGCGTGGTCGTCACCTCCGCCAAGAAGACCTTCTTCGCCGGCGGCGACCTGAAGATGCTCTCCGCCGCCCGCCCCGAGGACGCCCCGGCCGTCTTCGAGAAGTCGATGCGGATCAAGCGCGCCCTGCGCACCCTGGAGACGCTCGGCAAGCCGGTGGTCGCCGCGGTCAACGGCAGCGCGCTCGGCGGCGGGCTGGAGCTGGCGCTCGCCTGCCACCACCGGATCGCGCTGGACACCCCCGCGAGCCGGATCGGCCTGCCCGAGGTGACCCTCGGCCTGCTTCCCGGCGGCGGCGGGGTGGTCCGCACCGTCCGGCTGTTCGGCATCACCGACGCGCTGCTCAAGGTGCTGCTGCAGGGCCGCCAGTACCGCCCGGCGCAGGCCCTCCAGCACGGCCTGGTCCACGAGCTGGTCGACACCCCGGAGGAGCTGACCGCCCGGGCCCGGGCCTGGATCGACGCCAACCCGGCACCCGTCCAGCCCTGGGACGTCAAGGGGTACAGGATCCCCGGCGGCACCCCCAGCACCCCGGCGTTCGCCGCCAACCTCCCGGCCTTCCCCGCGAACCTGCGCAAGCAGCTGGCCGGCGCCCCCTACCCGGCGCCGCGCAACGTGCTCGCCGCCGCGGTCGAGAGCGCCCAGGTCGACGTCGACACGGCGATGGAGATCGAGGCCCGCTACTTCACCGAGCTGGCCTGCGGGCAGACCAGCACGAACATGATCCAGGCCCTCTTCTTCGACCTCCAGGCGGTCAACTCCGGCGCGGGGCGCCCCGCTTCGGTGGAGAAGCGGACGGTCCGCAAGGTCGCCGTGCTCGGCGCCGGCATGATGGGCGCCGGCATCGCCTACGCCTGCGCCAAGGCCGGTATCGAGGTGTGGCTCAAGGACGTCACCGTCGAGGCCGCCGAACGCGGGAAGGCCTACTCCGAGGGCCTGCTGGCGAAGGCGGTGGCCCGCGGCCGGAGCACCGAGGCGCAGCGCGACGAACTGCTCGCCCGGATCACCCCCACCGCCGACGCCGCCGACCTGGCCGGCTGCGACGCGGTGATCGAGGCGGTCTTCGAGAACCCCGAGCTCAAGCACAAGGTGTTCCAGGAGGTCGAGGGCGTCGTGGCGCCCGACGCGCTGCTCTGCTCCAACACCTCCACCCTGCCGATCGGCCTGCTGGCCGAGGGCGTGCAGCGCACCACCGACTTCATCGGCCTGCACTTCTTCTCGCCGGTCGACAAGATGCAGCTGGTGGAGATCATCCGCGGCCCGCAGACCGGGGACGAGGCGCTGGCCCGCGCCTTCGACCTGGTCCGGCAGATCGCCAAGACCCCGATCGTGGTCAACGACTCGCGCGGCTTCTTCACCTCGCGGGTGATCGGCCAGTTCATCAACGAGGGCGTCGCCATGATCGGCGAGGGCGTCGCGCCGGCCAGCGTCGAGCAGGCCGCCGCCCAGGCGGGCTACCCGGCCAAGGTGCTCTCGCTGCTCGACGAGCTGACCCTCACCCTGCCGCGCAAGATCCGCAACGAGTACCGGCGCGCCGTCGAGGCGGCCGGCGGCGAGTGGACCGCCCACCCGGCGGACGCGGTGGTGGACCGGATGGTCGACGAGTTCGGCCGCCCCGGCCGCAGCGGCGGCGCCGGCTTCTACGACTACGACGAGAACGGCACCCGGGGCCGGCTCTGGCCGGGCCTGCGCGAGCACTTCACCCGCGAGGACGTGGACATCCCGTTCGAGGACCTCAAGGAGCGGATGCTGTTCAGCGAGGCGCTGGACTCGGTCCGCTGCCTGGAGGAGGGCGTGCTCACCTCGGTCGCGGACGCCAACGTCGGCTCCGTCCTCGGCATCGGCTTCCCCGCCTGGACCGGTGGCGTCCTCCAGTACGTCAACGGCTACCCGGGCGGCCCGGCCGGCTTCGTGGCGCGCGCCCGCGAACTCGCCGCCGCGTACGGGGAGCGGTTCGCGCCGCCCGCCCTGCTGGAGCGGATCGCCGCCGAGGGGCGCACCTTCACCGACTGAGCCCCGGGGTCACCGGTCGGGCGAGGCGGCGGAGTCCCCCTCCGCCGCCTCGCCCGGCTCCTCGCCCGCCGCCTCGCCCGGCTCCTCGCCCGCCGCCTCGCCCGGCTCCTCGCCCGCCGCCTCGCCCAGCTCCTCCCGCAACGACTTCTGGAACGCCGTCACCAGCGCCTGCGCCACCATCGGCTGGATGTGGTCGGTGAGCGCCTTCATCCGCTCCACGTCGTCCGGCGCCGGCTCGCTCTCCCGGAACGGCCGCCACACCGTCTCCCGGAACAGCCGCTGCAACTCCCGCGCCGTGGCCCGGCTGTGCTCCACCACCACGGCGCGCGCCGCCAGCAGCGTCTCCAGCGGGATCGGCACGTCCAGGATCCGCACGCCCAGCGGCAGCAGCCCCGGATCCACCCGGAACACCTCCGGGTCCGCCGTCCGCTCCAGCGCCCCCATCGCGGCCAGCCGGTCCAGCTGCTCCTCCGACAGCCGCCGCCCGGCCCGCCGCTCCAGCTGCCCCCGGGTCGCCTCCTCCGGCGCCTCCGGCGTCCAGGACGCCACCAGCGCCCGGTGGATCGCCAGGTCCAGCGGGGTGGAGTCCCGGGGCAGCCGGGCCAGGTACCGCTCGATCGCCGCGAGCGTCAGCCCCTGTCGCTGCAGCTCCTCGATCAGCCCCAGCCGGTCCAGGTGCTCGGCCCCGTACCAGCCGACCCGCCGGGCCCCCAGCACGGGCGGCGGCAGCAGTCCCTTCGTCCCGTAGAACCGCACCGTCCGCACGGTCACCCCCGCCCGCGCCGCCAGCTCGTCGACCGTCAGCCGCACCTCCACCCCCGCCTCCCGTCCGTCGCACCAGCACTGTGACACCACCAGTGTGACAGCACTGTCCCACCCGGTCCACGCCCGCGCGAACGGCCGTGCGGCCCCGCACCCGGCAGCACACGCCCGCACACACCCCCGGGCCCGCACCCCGGCGGGGGAGTGCGGGCCCGGGGGCTCTGGGCGGTGCGGAGCCGGCCGGCCTCAGGCGACGAGGTCGGGGTGGTGGCGGCGGGTGACCTCGGGGTGGGCCCGGGTGTAGCCCTTCCACTCGTTGAAGCCGAAGTCGGCGTAGAGCGGGTTGGCCGGGTCCTGGGTGGCGCCGGGGGCGTGGTGGGCGAGCGGGAAGTCCAGCGGCTCGATGTGGGCGTCGAGGCGCGGGTTGTAGAAGAACGGGACGGAGTAGCGCTCCCGGGCGCCGGGCGGGCTGACCACCCGGTGGCTGGTGGCCTTCAGGTAGCCGTCGGTGGCGACCTCCAGCAGCTCGCCGAGGTTGACCACGAAGGCGCCCGCCATCGGCGGGACGTCCAGGAAGGAGCCGTCCGGGCGCTGCACCTGGAGGCCGCCCACGGTGTCCTGGAGGAGCAGCGTGATGAAGCCGTAGTCCTTGTGCGCGCCGACGCCCTGCCCGGCGCCGTCGGGGGCGGTGCCCGGGTAGCGGACCAGCTTGAGCCGCAGGTGCGGGTGGCCGGCGAAGGCGTAGTCGTAGAAGTCCGGGCGCGCGCCGATGGCGGTGAGGAGTTCGTGCAGCAGCGTACGGGCGACGGAGCCGAGCCGGTCGATCCAGGTGAGGGCGGCGCTGCGCAGCTCGGGCAGGGCCGTCGGCCACTGGTTGGGGCCCTCCAGCCACCAGTAGGCGGGCTCGCCCGGGCCGGGGACGTGCGGGGGCAGTTCGGCGCCGATGTCGAGCTGGTCGCGCCAGTCCTGGCTGCCGCCGGTGCGCTCGTCGCCGGTGCGGGTGTAGCCGCGGTAGTGCGGCGAGTTGAGGTTGGCGACGGCGAGGCGGTCGGCTTCGGAGAGGGCGAAGAAGGCCCGCATGGCCTCGGTGAGGGCGGTCGTCTCGGCCGGGGTGACCCCGTGGCCGACGAGCTGGAAGAAGCCGACGCCGGTGGCGGCGGCCCGGAGCTCGTCGTGCAGCCGGGTGCGGTCCGCCGGGCTGCCGTGGGCGAGCGAGAGGTCGATCACCGGGAGGGCGTCGACGACGTCCGGGGCGGTCGCGCCGGTGGCGTCGGTGACGGCGTCGGTGGCCGAGGGGGTGGTGGTGGGGTGCTGCTGCGTCATGGGTGACATCCGCTGGGTCTCGTCCCGGCCGGCTCCGGTGGTGACCGGGAACGCCGGGGACGCGCCTGGTGCGGCGGGTGTGCCCGGGGCCGGGAGGGGGGTCGCGGCCGGTGGGGGCCGCGCTGAGGGTGGGGTGCGAGGTTCAGCTGGAGCGTCGACAGGACATGCTGGTCACGCGGAGCAGGTCCACGTGGCGACGGCGAACGAGTATGAGCACCTCACCAGCCTAGATCAACCGTTCGGGTGCCGGTGGCGAGGTCGGGCATTTCGATGACATGGGCATGCGGAGATGGTGCTCCCCCAGCGCGGCCCCGACAAGGGGGCGGGCGCGAACCGGTCCGGTCCGGCCGTTCCCGCCCCGGAAAGTTCTTGACCTCAAGCGAACTTCAAGTTCCATGATTCTTTCCATGACCAACGCACTCATGAACGCCGGTTCCGTCGAGGCCGAGATCGCCGCCATCCAGCAGGTGGTCGCCACCGTCCAGCACTCCCAGCTCAACGAACTCCCCGAGGAGTTCATTGCCCTCTTCCGCGAGGACGCGATCTGGACCACCGGGCACGGCAAGCTCCTCCTGGGCCGTGACGCGATCGCCGAGTTCACCCGGGCGGTCCTCCCCGGCAGCTTCTCCACGAGCGGCAACACCGCCACCTACGAGGTGGTGCACGTCTTCTTCATCCGCCCCGACGTCGCCGCCGTCAAGGTCCGCCAGCGCTACCTCGACGCCGCCGGCGAGCAGGTCGGTGAAGAGGGCAGCCCGCTGTACGTGATGGCCAAGGAGGACGGCCGCTGGCTGCTGACGGCCAATCAGAACACTGTCGTGGTGGGTTCGTAGACCCGCAGGCCCTAGCGGTGCCGGAGGTAGGCGGCCGCGGTCTCCCGCAGCCGGTCGTGCAGCCCGTCGTACGCGCGGGCGCCGCCCAGGACGGACTTGGGCAGCTTGGCGGCCATCGTGTAGTTGGTGTCGCACACGTTGGCCGCCGGGGCCAGCCCGGCCTGGCTGACCAGCTGGTAGGCGTCCAGGGTGTCCAGGCCGAGCAGGTCCCCGGTCCAGCGGACGAGGTCGTGCTGGCTGATCCGGAAGGCGTCCTCCAGCGGCCGGGCCGAACCGGTGGAGATCAGATGGCGGTCGCTCTCCAGACGGGGCCAGGCGGGCCCGCCGCCCTTGATCAGGTCGACCACGACCGTGGTGCGCATCGCCGTCTCGACCGCCGTGCCGCACGCCTCGCCCTCGCCCTGGCGGGCGTGGCCGTCGCCCACGGCGAGCAGCGCGCCGGGGACGTTGACGCCGAAGTAGGCGGTGGTGCCGGCCCGCATCTCGGGGGTGTCCAGATTGCCGCCGTGCGCGCCCGGGGTGATCGACATCAACGTCTCGCCGCCGGCCGGAGCGACCCCGACCGTGCCGTGCATCGGGTCGAGCGGCAGCTCGACGGTGAAGTCGCCGACGCGGGCCCGGAACCGGCAGGTCCCGGCCGCCACGTCCAGTTCGTACACCCAGACCCGCTCCTCCAGCGGGGCGTGCAGCATCGCCGTGGTGGGGGTGGCGGTGAGCGCGCCGAAGTGCGGGAAGGTGCTGGAGATCCCCCAGTCGCGGGCCGGGGTGATCTCCACGAAGTGCACCGCCAGGGTGTCGCCGGGCTCGGCGCCGGCCACCGCGATCGGCCCGGTGACCGGGTTCAGGTAGGGGAACTCGCAGACCGCGCTCGGCAGGTCGCCGATGCCGCGGACGCGTCCGCCGAAGCAGTCCTCGGTGGTCAGCTCGACGACCGTGCCGGGCCGGACGGTCGCCAGCGGGGTGCGTCCGCCGAAGGTGTAGGCGTACTCGTCGGGGGTGGGGGAGAGCTTGACGACGTCGGGCGGGTTCACGGGTTCTCCTTGCCGAGGGGGACGGTGTCGGGGGTGGCCGGGGGCCGGTCGGTGACCGCCGCCAGGCTCGGCCGGCGGCCGGCGAGCGTCAGCCCGGCCAGCACCAGCCCGCCGATCGCCAGCCAGACGAAGCCGAGCCGCTGGGCGGCGATGTCCGCGTTCACGACCACGTAGGCCAGAGCGGCGAACCCGGCGGCCGGGGCGAGCAGATGGCGCCACCAGTCGCGGCTGCGGCGCCGGACCAGGTAGTGCACCACCACGGACACGTGCAGGACCAGGAAGGTGGTCAGCGCGCCGAAGTTCACCAGGGTGGACAGCAGGGTGATGCCGTCCTCGCGCGAGGCCGTCCAGAGGCCGAGGACGAGCGAGACGCCCGCCGTCAGCAGGGTGGCGTTCACCGGGACGCGGTGGCGCGGGTGGACCTTGGCGAGGAAGGCGGGCAGCTGCCGGTCGCGGGCCATCGCGTACAGCAGTCGCGAGGTGGCCGCCTGGGCGACCAGGGAGTTGGCGAAGCCCCAGGCCACGGCGGTGGCGGCGGCCGTCACGGTGGCGAGCCAGCCGCCGGCGGCGACCCGCGCGGCGTCGTAGAACGCGGTGCCGTTCGGATCGCCGTCGGCGATCAGCGCGGCCGGGTCCGGGACGAGCAGGGAGGCGATCCAGGTCTGCGCGACGAACAGCGAACCGGCGAGCAGCAACGCGGCGATCATCGACCGGCCGATGGCCTTCGCGGAGTCCCGGTTCTCCTCGGCCAGGGTGGAGATGCCGTCGAAGCCGAGGAAGCTCAGCACCGCCACCGAGACCGCGCCGAACACCAGGCTCCAGGAGAACGTCTGGGAGTTGTAGACCGGAGTGAGGTCGAAGCCCCGGCCGCGACCGGACGCCAGTGCCGCCAGCCCGAAGCCGACGAAGACCAGCAGCACCACCAACTCGCCCACCAGCATGTACGTGTTGACCTTGGAGGTCATCTCGACGCCCAGGTAGTTGACGGCGGTGTTCAGCAGGACGAAGCCGACCAGCCACAGCCAGACCGGAACGGCCGGGACCAGGGAGTTCATCGCCACGCCGGCGATCAGGTACAGCAGGCCGGGGACGAGGACGTAGTCCAGCAGGATCATCCAGCCGGCCAGGAAGCCGACCGGGGCCGCGATGCCGCGTCCGGCGTAGGTGTACACCGAGCCGGCCATCGGGAAGGCCCGCGACATCTGCGCGTAGGACAGGGCGGTGAACATCATCGCCACCATCCCGAGCACGTACGCCAGGGCGACCATGCCGCCCGAGCCCTGGAAGACGCTGCCGAAGATGCCGAACGGGGCGATCGGCACCATGAAGACCAGGCCGTAGACCAGCAGGTCGGTGAAGCGCAGGGAGCGGCGGAGCTCCTGTCTGTAGCCGTAGCTCTCGATGCTGTCGGGGGAGGCGGGTGCTTCGGACATGGGGGGCTCGCTTCCGTGACGACCCGGGGTGGTGGTGGGAGACACTAGAGCCAGTTATTTCCAAATGGAAGGGTTTCGGCGGGAGAGCAGGGAAGCGGGAGAGTGGGGGAGCGGGAGAGCAGGAGAGCGGGAGGACGCCGGGGGACTTCGCCGACTCCGCCGCCGCTCAGCGCAGGACCGTGAACCCCAGGCCCTCCACCCGCGCCAGGTGCACCCCCTCCCGGGGCGGCCCCAGCGGCGCCCGTGCCCAGGCCCGCCGCACCGCCGCGCCCTCCCCCCGCAGCAGGCGCGCCGCGGCCGGCGCCAGCCCGGCGTCCGCCACCAGCTCCCCGCGCGCCGCCAGCGCCGCCGCCAGGTGCAGCCCGTCGTACAGGCCCACCGCGTACGCGTCCAGCACCGGCGCGTACGGCCCGAACACCGCCCGGTGCCGCTCCGCCAGCCGCACCCGCCGCTCCTCCGCGAGGCTCGCGAACGACGGCATCGCGGCGTACAGCGTGCCGGTGGTGTCCCCGCCGTACGCGAGCAGGCTGTTCTCCTCCAGCGCGCCGGACAGCCGCACCAGCCGGCGGTCCAGCCCGCTGCGGCGCAGCGCCCGGTTGAACCGCACCAGGTCGGCGCCGATCAGGCTCAGCAGCAGCGCGTCCGCCCGCAGCGACCGCAGCGCGTCCAGCAGCGGTTCCAGGGCCCGCTCGGCCGTCCCGAACGGCAGGTGCCGCTCCAGCACCACCCGCGCCCCGGACCGGGCCACCGCCGCCCCGGCCGCCCGGTGCACCGCGCGCGGCCAGATGTAGTCGTTGCCGACCAGCGCCCACCGGCGCAACCGGTGCTGCCCGGTGAGCCGCTCGACCACCCCGGCCAGCTGGCGGGCCGGGTTCGCCCCGGTGCAGACGACGCCCGGCAGCCGCGTCCCGCCCTCGTGCGGCGGCGTGAACACGTACCCGACCCGCCCGCTGGTCACCGCCTCCACGGCGCGGTGCACATCGCTGGAGTGGCAGCCGGCCACCGCGTCCACCGCCCGGGCGTCCAGCAGCAGCGCCACCTCCCGGGCCACCGCCCCCGGCGCGCCGCCGCCGTCCACCAGCACCAGCTCCAGCGGCCGCCCGCGCACACCCCCGCCGACGTTCACCTCGTGCGCGGCCAGCAGCGCGCCGTCCAGTGCCGACGGCCCGGTCAGGCCGAGCGGCCCGGACTGCGGCACGACCAGGCCCACCCGCAGCGCCGGCGCCCCGCGGGGGAGGTGCAGCGCGTCGAGCGGCTCCAGCAGCTTCACGTCGGCGCTCATCGCTTGCGAGTATCGTCATGGCAGCCGATCCGGCCAAGCGGGGCCGAACCGGCCGAACCGGTCGGACCGGCGGGACCGGCGAGGGGAAGAGGAACGGCCATGACAGCACCAGCCACTCCCACGGCCGTCGACGCGCCGCTGCTGATCGAACTCCTCACCGTCGCCCAGCGCCGGCTCGCCCGCGACCTCACCGCCCGGCTGGAGGCCGAGGGCTGCACCCTCGACCAGTGGCGGGTCATGCGCGCCCTCACCGACGACGCCGGCCGCTCGATGGGCGACCTCGCCCAGGCGCTGCTCATCCCGCAGGCCAGCCTCAGCCGGCTCGTCGACGCCCTCACCGAGGCCGGCTGGGTCTACCGCCGCCAGGACGAGCACGACCGCCGCCGCATCACCGCCCACCTCTCCCGCCGCGGCCACACCCGCCTCGCCCGCCTCGACGCCCTCGCCGCCGCCCACGACGACGCCGTCCGCACCGCCTGCGGCACCACCGACCCGGGCCCCCTCCTCCGCCACCTCACCGGAACCTGACCGGCCGGGGCGGTCTCCGGCCGGCCGCCGGCCGGGCGGCGCTCAGTCCGCCCGGCCGCCCGTCGACGCGTGCGGGAAGGGGCAGCCGCCGGAGGGGGAGGTGTGCTTGAAGGTGCCCAGTTCGCTGATCCGGTAGCCGTACGGGTAGCCGGGGTAGCTGCGCACCTGCCACCCGTCGCGGGCCGGGTGCGGGCGGCGGCGCGGGGGGAGCAGGCGGACGAAGCGGCCGCGCAGCCGCATGCCCGCCCGGACGGCGCGCCGCAGGGGCGCCGACGGGGCCGGGTAGCCGAAGGCCTCGCGCAGCGGGTCGTCGAGCAGGCAGAGCGAGGAGAGCCGCATCGAGGGCCGCAGCGGGGCCGGGTACCAGGAGGCCATCAGGCCGAGGGTGGAGTCGGAGACCGCCCGGCCGCCCTCGTCGAAGGCGAAGTGCGCGCGCTCGTAGTCGTCGAGCAGCCGCTCGAACTCCTCGTACGTCTCCGGGAGGTCGGTCAGGCCCATGTGCCGGCCGAGCTCGCGGTAGTAGTTGACGCTCGCCCGGATCTCGTGCGGGGAGAGGCGCCGCCAGCCGTAGTCGTCCATCCAGCGCTTGGGCGTCACCACGAACGTGGACAGCACGTAGCGGTAGTCGTCGTCGGAGATGTCGTACCGGCGGTGCATCTGGTTCATCCGGCGGATCGCCTCGCGCCCCTGCGAGGAGTCGAAGCCGTGCTCGACCACCGCCTCCAGGATCAGCACCGTGTCGTCGTAGCGCTTCTGCGTGCGGCGGGTGAACTCGCCGGTCTCCGCGAGCAGCCGGCCGATGCTGGGCACCGCGTAGGTGCGGTAGAGCGCGAAGCTGAGCGACTGGGTGTAGTCCCACGGGAACTCGTACCAGCTGCTGATCCGGTAGATCTCGGTGAACTCGGTCTCCGGGTCCATGCGCTGAATCTTCTTCAGCCAGTCGTATCGCTGCACGGGCCCCGACCCTAGGCGCCTGGTCAGGGACGGGTCAACAAGGCCCGGTTCCGCGCCGGCCCGTCCGGACGCGGCGAGAATTTCTCCCGATCTCCCGCGGACGATGTCGAGAACGCCCGGCGGGCTCCGACCGTCCTGTGCAGGCGAGGTCACGAACGAACGAGGAGCGCACCGATGAAGTACATGCTGCTGATGCAGTTCAGCACCAAGGACGTCGACTTCCCGAAGGTCGAGGAGTGGCCGCTGGAGGACGTCCGGACCCATGTGCGGTACATGAAGGACCTGAACGCCGAGCTGGCCGGCACCGGCGAGCTGGTCGACGCCCAGGGCCTGGACGTGCCGGACACCGCCCGGATCGTCCGCGCGCAGGGCGGTGGCACGCCGCTGGTCAGCGACGGGCCGTTCGCGGAGAGCAAGGAGTGGGTGGCCGGCTGGTGGATCGTGGACTGCGCCGACGAGCGGCGCGCGGTCGAGATCGCGGCCCGGGTCTCCGCCGCGCCCGGTCCGCGGGGCCGGTCGCTGGACATGCCGGTCGAGGTGCGCCGGGTGATGTCGGAGCCGCCCGTCGAGGTCTGAGCGCGGTCCCGCCGGGCCGCCGCCACCCCGTGGGGCGGGCCCGGCGGGACCGCCGTTACGCCCCGGCCGCCGTGCGGGCGGCCCGCTCGACCCGGGCCCGGTGGGCGGCCCACCAGGCCTCGTCGCCCGGGGCGGTGTTCGCGCCGTCCCGGCGCTGCCCGGTCGCGCCGTCGACGAGCTCCCGCACGATGTCGGCGTGGCCGGCGTGCCGCTGGGTCTCGGCGGTCATGTGGACGAGGCCGTGGTGCAGCGTCACCGTGCTGCGGTCGCCCCACGGCACCCGGCCGACGGCGTCCAGCGGCAGGGCCGCGATCGTCGCGTCGGCGTGCGCGCAGGCCGCGCGGTACCGCCCGACGATCTCCTCCCGGCTCTCCTCCGGGGTGGCCCAGAAGTCCGAGTTCGGCTCGGCGTCCCCGGTGATCCACGGTCGGGGCACCTCGAACGGCCGCCCGAAGGTCTCCCCGAAGTAGAGGGCCTCCGCCGCGGTCGTGTGCTTGACCAGCCCCAGCAGGTTGGTCCCGGTCGGTGTCAGCGGCCGGCGGACGTCGTACTCGGACAGCCCTTCGAGCTTCCACAGGAGGGCGTCCCGGGCGTCCTGCAGGTAGGTCCGCAGGTCCTTCTTGAACGGGTCGTCCCCGGCCTTGCTCGTCGTCTCGGTCATGGCGGCCAGTCTGCCGCCCCCGTCCGCCCCGTTCACCGGCTTTTCCGGTGGCCCTGCGGCGGCGGGGGTCCGGCGGGCGTCAGGGCGTGCCGACGGGCAGCAGGCCGCGCTCGCCGAAGACCTTCTTGGCGACGAAGGTGGCGTTGATGGCCTTGGGGAAACCGCAGTAGGCGGCGGAGTGCAGCAGGGCCTCGGTGATCTCGGTGGGGGTGAGGCCCACGTTGAGCGCGGCGTTGACGTGCACCTCCAGCTGGGGCTCGCAGCCGCCGAGCGCGGTGAGCATCCCCAGGGTCACCAGCTGCCGGTCGCGCGGCGGCAGCCCGGGCCGGCTGTAGATCTCGCCGAACCCCCAGGCCACGATCTGGTGGGCGAGTTCGGGGTGGACGTCGGCGAGCGCGTCGACCACCCGGTGCCCGGCCTCGCCGTCGACGGCGGAGAGGACGGCCATCCCCCGGTCGAACCGCTCCTTCCGGGTCCCGGTGCCGGTCGGGCTGCCGGTCGGGCTGCCGGGCGCGGGGGTGCCGCTGCGGTCGGTGTGGTCGGTGTGGTCGGTGTGGTCGGTGCGGTCGGTGCTCATGGGGGTCTCCGTTCCCTGGTCCCGTCGGCGGTGTGCCGTGCGATCGACCGTACGACTTGGAGTTCACTCGAGGTCAAGCATCGTCGCCGTCGGGGCGGCCGGACCGTTCCGCGGAGCTGAGCAGGGGGAATGCCGATGGTTATCATGCGGACGGGGGAGTCGTGTCGGTGTGGGGGGAGTCGGTAGGTGGACCAGGACGGGCGGTCCGGCGGGCTGCGGTTCGAGGTGCTCGGGCCGGTGCGCGGGCTGCGGGACGGGGTGGAGCTGCCGCTCGGTTCGCCGCAGCAGCAGGGCATGCTGCTCTCCCTGCTGTTCCGGGCGGGCCGGCAGGTGTCGGGCGGCCAGCTGATCGACGACCTGTGGGGCGACGAACCGCCGGCCAGCGCCCACGGCGTCATCCGGACGTACGTGCACCGGCTGCGCCGGGTCCTCGGGCCGGACGTGCTGACCTCGCTCGGCGGCGGGTACCTGCTGGTGACCGACCGCGACGGCCTCGACACCGTCCGCTGCGAGACGCTGGTGGCCCGCGCCCGGATGCTGCGCGCCGACGGGCGGCACCTGGAGGCGGCCACCGCCCTGCGGGCGGCGCTGGCGCTGTGGCGGGGCGAGTCGATGTCCGGGGTGCCCGGGCCCTATGTGCAGCGCCAGCGCCGGGAGTGGGAGGAGCGCCGGCTCGCCGTCCTGGAGGCGCGGCTGGAGGCCGAGGTCGACGGCGGCCGGTGGGCCGAGTCGGTGGCCGAGCTGACGGCCCTGGTCGAGGAGCACCCGCTGCGCGAGCGCCTCTCGGAGCTGCTGATGCTCGCCCTGTACCGCTCCGGACGGCAGGCGGACGCGCTGGAGGCGTACCGCGCGACGGACCGCCGGCTGCACACCGAGCTGGGGGTCGCGCCCGGCCCGGGCCTGCGCGAGCTGCACGGTCGGATCCTCGCGGCCGACGGGACGCTCGCGGTGGCCGCCGGTCGGGCGGTCGCGCCGGCCTCCCCGCCGGCCGGCGCGGGTGTCCCGGCGGTCGCGGCGGAGCCGCCGATCCTGCTCGTTCCCGACCAACTCCCCTCGGCCGTGGCCGACTTCACCGGACGCTCGGCGGAGGTCGAAGCACTGCGGGCCGCTCTGCGGGAGCCGGGCTGCGTGCCGGTGGTGGCCGTCGCGGGCATGGGCGGCGTCGGCAAGACCGCGCTCGCCGTGCAGGTCGCGCACGGCCTCGCCGGGGAGTTCCCGGACGGCCGGCTCCACCTCGACCTGCACGGCACCGACGGCCGCCCGACCCGGCCCGAGGAGGCGCTGGCGGTCTTCCTGCGCTCCTTCGGCGTCGTCGGGGAGGCGATCCCGGCGGGCCTGGCCGAACGCGCCGCCCGCTACCGGTCGTTGCTCTCCGGGCGGCGGGTCCTCGTGCTGCTCGACAACGCGCGCGACGCCGAGCAGGTCCGGCCGCTGCTGCCGGGCAGCCCGGGCTGCGCCGTCCTGGTCACCGGCCGGACCAGGATCGGGGCACTGCCCAACGCCCGCTTCACCGAACTGCCGGTGCTGCCCGCCGAGGACGCCGTCACCCTGCTGACCCGGATGGTCGGCCCGGAGCGGGTCGCTGCCGAGCCCGGGGCGGCCGGCGAACTCGTCCGGCTCTGCGGACAGTTGCCGCTGGCGGTGCGGATCCTGGCGGCCCGGCTGGCCTGCCGGCCGGCCTGGACCATCGCCCGGCTGGTGGAGCAACTGGGCGGCGACCGCTACCGGTTGGACGCGCTGCGCAGCGGGGACCTCGCGGTCGAGTCCTCGTTCCGGTTCGGCTTCGACCAGCTGGACGCCGAACAGGCCCGCGCCTTCCGGCTGTTGGCCGTTCCCGAGGTGCCGGAGCTGTCTCCCGCGGAGGTGGCCGCGGTGCTGGACCGGCCGGAACCGGTCGCCGAGGAGCTCGCCGAGTCCCTGGTGGACTGCTCGATGCTGGAGGCCTCGGCGCACCCGGACCGCTACCGCTACCACGATCTGCTGCGGGCCTTCGCCCAGCGGCTCGGCCCCGGCGACGGCGCCGTGGAGAGCGCCGGTGACGCAGCGCCGCAGGCGGAACGGGCCGAGCAGACGGAGCGGGCCGAGCAGGCGGAGCGGGCCGGTGTGCTGACCCGGCTGGTGGACCACCATCACGCGCGGGTGACGGCCGCGCCGGGCTCCCCGGCCGCCCCGGCGGGTGGTCGTACGGTCCCGGCCGGCCGGACGGCTCCGGCCGGCGGGGACTACGTGGCCGTCGGCGCGCTGGTGAGCCAGTGCGCGAAGCTGCCGCGCCCGACGCCGGGGGCGGCGCCCGCCCTCGACCGCCTCGCCGAACTCCTCCTGGGCGTCTGCCTGTCGGCGGAATCCGGCCGTGCCACCCGGCCGCTCGGCCACGCCGCCAACGCCCTGCTGCACGCCGCCCTGGAGCAGGGCGACCGCACCGCCGAGGCCCGGGCCCGCCTGGTGCTCGGCCGGCTGCTGACCGAGGTCGGTTCCGCCTCCTCGGCGCTCTCCGAACTGCTCCGGGCCCGTGATCTGTGCACCGCGCACGGGCTGCCGCAGTCGCTGCTCGCCCTCGCGCACGGCTCGCTGGCCGCCTGTTTCGTCCAACTGGGCCGCCCGGAGGAGGCGGTGGCCGGCTTCTCTGCGGCGGTCGCGGTCCGCGAGCGGGCCGGCGACCGGCGGGCGCTGGCCGCCGAACTCCTCGACCTGGCCGAGGCGTTCGCCCGGCAGGGGCGGTACGGTGCGGCGAACCGGGTGATCGACCAGTCGCTGGTGGTCAGCCACGAACTGGCCGACCACGCCCTGGAGGCCCGGGCGAGGGACGCGCTCGGATCGATCGCCCACGACCGCGGCCAGCACGACGAGGCGGTCGCCCACCGGCGGGCCGCCCTCGCCCTGGCCGACCCGGACGACCATCGGCGCACCGGCCGGATCCTGCTGCGGCTCGTCGAGTCGCTGCGCGCGGTGGGGCGCGGCCCGGAGGCGGTCGAGGCGGCGGAACGCGCGGTCGAGGCGCTGACCCTGGACGGCGACCAGCGGGGCCGCGGCCTGGCCCTGGCCGCGCTCGGCGACGCCCTGGCGGGCCACCGCCCGGACACCGCGGGGCCGGTGGCCGATGTCGCGGAGCCCACCGGGCCCCCGGGACCGGTGGCCGGCCCGGGGCCGGTCGACGTCGCGCGCCCGGCCGGTGACCTGGTCCGGGCCCGGGCCTGCTGGGCCGAGGCGCACGACATCCTGGCCCCGATCGGTTCGCCCGAGGCCGAGCGCCTGGTGCCGCTGCTCGGTCACCGCCACCCGGCCGGACCGCCCCGACGGCCCTGGCCCTCCTGGCTCCCGGCCTGAGCCGCCGGACCGGGAGCCGCCTCCGGGGACCACGTCCTGACGAGCCGCCCGGGGACGGCACCCCGGGCGGCTCGGGCCGCGGACGGTCAGGGCCTGGACGGTCAGGCCGCAGACGGTCAGGCCCTGGACGGTCAGGCCGCGGAGACCGTCCAGACCTGGTCGGCCGAGGACTCACAGGGACGGACCGTGGCGGGCACGTTGGGACCGGCGGCGGACAGGCAGCGCGTCCAGTCCCCCTGGAGAGCCAGCAGATAGCCGCCGGCCACCGGGGTGAACGACCAGATCTGGTTCGCCCCCGGGGGCGGCGCGTGCCAGAGCCGGGTCTGCGAGCGGGTCTCCTCCAGGTCCAGCGCCTTGGAGTACTGGGTGGCGCCGTTGAAGAGGAAGTACCCGCCCTCGGCGCGCTTGGTCAACTGCCACACACCGCCGGGGCCGCCGTCGTCCGGGGCCGTCACCACCGGGTTGCCGTCCCGGTCGAGGGACGACTGGCTGGAGAGCACGGACCCGGCGATGGACATCCGGGCGCGCGCCGGCAGCGGGCCGGGCTGCTGGGTCGGGGGCTTGATCGGCGGATCCGTCGGGAAGGTGACGGGCGGCTTCGGCGGCGGGGAAGCGGTGTAGTTCGGCGGGGGCGTGTATGCCGGTGGGGGCGTGTACACCGGGGCGGGCGGCAGCGTGGAGGTCGAGTACGCCGGGGGCACGGTCCGTCGCGGATTGGCCGTGTAGACCGGGTCGGTCGGCGGCGGGGCGGCCGTGTAGACGGGGTTGGCGGTCGACGGCCGCTCGGGCTGGTTGCCGGCCGGGGAGCCCGGCGCGCCAGGACCGCCCGGGGCCGCGGAACCGGCGGGGTCGACCGGCGCGCCCGCGCCCGCTCCCGCCGCGCTGCCCGCGGCGGGAGCACCCGGGTTCCCGGGGACGTTCGACGCGCCGTCCCGGCCGACGGGGCCGCCCGCCGTCCCGGCCGCCGGGCCGCCGACGCCGCCGACGCCGCCGACACCGCCGCTCCCCGGATCGGGGAGCGGTGCGCCCGGCGCCCCGGGGAGGAGGGTGGTGGAGGGAGCCGGGGCGGAGGGGGAGGGCGACGGCGTGCCCGCGTCCGGCGCCGGGGCGACCGCGGCCGACAGCGGTACGCCCGACGGGGCGGAGGCGGCCGCGGACTCCGCGGCGACCGTCCCGGCCGTGGCGGTGGTCCGGTGCATCATCACGGCCCCGGTGGCGGTGGCGGCGCAGCAGAGCACGGCCGCGGTCGCCACGAGCAGGGTCCGCCGGCGGGTGCCGAAGAGCGCCGCCCGCCACCGGGCCGCGCGCCGCGGCGGGGCGGCGGGCGCGAGCCCCTCGCGCGCCGCCGTGCCGAACGGGTGCGCCCCGCTGCCGAGCGGGCCGACCCCGGTGCCGAACAACGGGTACGCCCCGCTCCCGAGGGGGTGCGCCCCGCTCCCGAGCGGGCCGGCCCCGGTGCCGAGCAGGCGCGCCCCGCTCCCGAGCGGTCCGGCGGGGCCGGTCACCACCGGGCCGAGCGTCGCCGTCCCGGTCGACCGGAGGGCCGCCATCGCCCCGGTCGAGCGGACCGCCGCGCCGGCCGCCCGCCCGCCGGCCACCAGCCCGGCCGCCGTCCCGCCCGGCGTCGCCGCGCCGCCCGGCGTGCCCAGCGGCGGCCCCTCGACCGGTTCCCCGGCGAGGGCCGCCCGGACGGCCGCGGCCATCGCGGCGGCACCCGGCCAGCGCAGGGCCGGATCCTTCGCCATGGCCCGCTCGACCAGGGCCCGGACCGGGACCGGGACGTCCGCCGGCAGCGGGGGCACCGGGTCGGTCAGGTGCTTGAGGATCAGCTCCAGGGCGCTCTCGCCCTCGAACGGCAGCCGCCCGGTCAGGCACTCGTAGAGGACGACCCCGAGCGCGTAGAGGTCCGCCGAGGAGGTGACCGTGCCGGTGGAGGCCTGCTCCGGCGCCTGGTAGGCGGCGGTGCCGAGGACCATCCCGGGGACGGTGAGCCGGGCGTCGCAGCCGGGGCGGGCGATGCCGAAGTCGGTGATGACCACATGGCCGTCCCGGACCATCAGGTTCGCCGGCTTGATGTCCCGGTGGACGATGCCGGCCTCGTGCGCCGCCTCCAGCGCGGCCAGCACCTCCAGCGCCAGGCCGAGGGTCTCCGGCACGGTCAGCGGACCCCGCCGTTCCATCACGGTGCTCAGCGGCTCACCGACGATCAGTTCCATGACCAGGTAGGCGACCGGGCGGGCGGCGAGCGGCGGCGGCGCGCCCCAGGACGGGACGTCGCCGACCGTCCGGCCGGGGCCGAAGTCGTACACGCCGACGATGCCCGGGTGCCGCAGCCGGGCCATCACCCGGGCCTCGTCGTGGAACCGCTCCGCGAAGCCGGGCTCGTCCAGCAGCGCGGGCTTCAGGATCTTGACGGCCACCCGGCGGTCGAGTACCTGGTCCCGGGCGAGCCAGACGTCGCCCATCGAACCGCCGCCGAGCCACTCGTCCAGCCGGTAGCGGTCACCGAGCGTGGTGCCACGCATGATTCTCCTTGACTTCGATCCGTCGTCGCGTCCGCCGCCAGGGGGCCCGGGTCGGGCCTCGGTCGCGTCGACCGACCCTGCCAGCCGGGAATAAACACCGGCTTGGCGCGGGTACCGAAAGGCCCCCCTCCGGGTGACCCGACGATCCGTCATCAGCTCCGTGGACGGACGGTCGCCACCCTATGCGGCTCCCTCCGGCGACCCGTCACCAGGTCGGAGCCGTCGCGGGCCCCGGTGACGGTCGCGGTCAAGGCGATCGGGTGATCAAGAGATCGGGCGGTCGGGCGGTCGAGCGGTCGGGCGGTCACCAGGAGAACGTGAGCAGGTCCCCGGGCTGGCACCGCAGCTCGCGGCAGACGGCGCTGAGCGTGCTGAAGCGGATGGCCTTGGCCCGGTCGTTCTTCAGGACGGAGAGGTTGGCGACGGTCACGCCGACGCGTTCGGCCAGTTCGGCCAGCGTCATGCCGCGGTCCTCCAGCAGGCGGTCCAGGTGGCAGGTGATCCGGTGCGGTTCCTCCGGTGGCATCAGACCAGCCCTTCGGTGTCGTCGCGCAGGCGGGTGCCGGCCCGGAAGGCCCCGGCCCCGGCGCCGACGAGGAGCGCCAGGAACACGGGCCGGACGTCGTAGCTCCCGGCCGGTTCGATCGCGTCCGCCATCGGCAGCCCGCGGGCCAGGAGGTTCGTCGTCGTCATCTCCAGCAGGGGGACGAGGGCGCCCATCAGCACGAGGGCGAGGGCGACGGCGGTGAGGCGCCGGGTGTTCTGCGGCACGAAGAAGTCGCCGTCCCGGAAGGTGCCGGCCATCCGGAGGAGCACCGTGAGGATCACGACGACCAGTATGCCGTTCACGATCCCGGGCAGCGCCAGGTACAGGTGCTCTCCGAGGCCGGGGTCGTGGAGGACCAGCTCGACGTGGTCGGAGCCGCGGAGCGTCACGGCCCCGGCGGTCACGGTGTCGGCGCCGGGCAGCCGTGCGGACGCGTCCAGCCGTACCTCGCGGGAGCCCTCCGGCCACCACGAGCCGATCAGCCCCGCGGTCGGGAGGACGACCTGGAAGAGCCCCACCACCAGCAGCGCCACCCCCAGGGCCAGCTCCAGCACGTGCTCCGTCGTCCGCGTCCACCAGGACGTTCCGTTCATCGGTCCCCCGCCTTCCAGCGTCCAGCGCATATCGTTTTTCGATGTTATCGAAAAACGATATGTCGCTGTCGAACGCGGCCCCGCAGGCAGGTCGTCGGCCCCGTCCGGGGCGACCGCCGGCCAGCCCGAAAATCGGGGGCGGGTCGGCGCGATTCCGGTTAGGGTCGCGAGCGGTCGACGAAGTGATCTCGGGGGTTTCGATGCAGCGCAACGGGCAGGTACTCGTCTTCGACGCGGACGACACGCTGTGGGAGAACAACGTGCTGTTCGAACGCGTCATCCACGACTACCTGGACTGGCTCCGGCACCCCACGCTCGACCGGACCCAGCTGCGGGCCGCCCTCGACGACGTCCAGCGGGCCAACGCCGTCACCCACGGGTACGGCAGCCGGATGCTGCTGCGCAGCCTCGGCGACTGCGTCGAGAAGCTGCACGGCAGGCCCGCCACCGGTCAGGAGCTCGCCGAGATCGAGGAGTTGGCCGCCGTCCTGGTCGACTACCGGGTGGAACTCATCGCGGACGTCGCGGAGACCCTCGCCGTCCTCGGTGACCGGCACACCCTGCTGATGCTGACCAAGGGCAACCTGGAGGAGCAGCGGCGCAAGATCGACGGCTCCGGGCTGGCGCACCACTTCCGGGCGATCGACATCGTCGAGGAGAAGGACGCCGCGACCTACCGCGGCTTCGTGACGGCGCACGGCCTCACCCCGGCCGACAGCTGGATGATCGGCAACTCGCCGAAGTCGGACATCCTGCCGGCACGGGCCGCGGGCATGAACGCCGTCTTCATCCCCAACGACCACACCTGGGTGCTCGAGCACAGCGAGCTGGACCCGGCCGACGGGGCGGTGCTGCACCTGCGCGCCTTCCGCGAGCTCCTCGACCACTTCTGACCGTGCCCGACGTCGCGTCCGACGTTGCGTCCGACGCCGTGCCCGACGCCGCGTCACCGCCCCTGCCCGCCACCGCGCTCGACACCGGAGGAACCGTCGCATGAACCCCACCCCGACCGGGCGTCCCGCCGAACGGGCGCTCACCGCACCGACGGTGTCCTGCGTCTTCGTCTGCCACGACGGCAACGACCGCATCCTGCTGGCCCGGCGCAGCACCGGCGCCCGGGACGAGCCGGGCACCTGGGACACCGGAGCGGGGGCGCTGGAGCACGGCGAGTCCTTCGAGTCGGCCGTGCGGCGCGAGGTCCTGGAGGAGTACGGCGCCGAGGCCCTGGCCGTCGAGACCCTGGGGGTGCGCAACATCCTGCGCGGCAGCCCGGTCTCGCACTGGGTCGCGGTGCTGTTCGCCGTCCAGGTGGACCCCGCGCAGGTCGTCATCGGCGAGCCCCACAAGTTCGACGCCCTCGGCTGGTTCGCCCTCGACGAGCTGCCCCGGCCCCAGCACTCCCAACTCGCCGAGACCCTGGCCCACTTCAGGGCCGCCCGCTGACCCTCGGGGGCGGTGACGCCGGCCGTCGGCCGGTCGGCGGGGTCAGTTGCCGACGAAGGTGAGGCTGGTCGCGTCGTAACGGGTGCCCGCGATCTGCTCCGGCGGCGCGGCGGCCTCGACGGCGGCGAGGTCGGCGGGGGACAGCTCGACCGCCAGGGCCGCGAGGTTCTCCTCCAGGTAGCGCTGCCGCCGGGTGCCGGGGATCGGCACCACGTCGTCGCCCCGGTGCTGCACCCAGGCCAGGGCGAGCTGGCCGACGGTGACCCCCTTCGTCGCGGCCAGCTCCTCCAGTGCGGCGACGATCGCCAGGTTGCGTTCCAGGTTGCCGTCGGCGAAGCGCGGCTGGCTGCGCCGCACGTCCGTCTCGGCCAGCCCCTCGACCGAGCTGTACCGGCCGGTCAGGAAGCCGCGCCCGAGCGGGGAGAACGGGACCAGGCCGATGCCGAGTTCGCGGCAGAGCGGTGCGATCTCCGCCTCCAGGTCGCGGGTCCACAGCGACCACTCGCTCTGCAGCGCGGCGACCGGATGCACCGCGTGCGCCCGCCGGACGGTGGCCGCGCCCGCCTCGGACAGCCCGAGGTGGCGGACCTTCCCGGCCTTCACCAGCTCGGCCATGGCGCCGACGGTCTCCTCGATCGGCACCTGCGGATCGACCCGGTGCTGGTAGTAGAGGTCGATGTGGTCGACCCCGAGCCGGCGCAACGAGGCCTCGCACGCCTGCCGCACGTAGGCGGCGTCGCCGCGGATCAGGGTGGGCTCGCCCAGGCGGTTGGCGAAGCCGAACTTCGTGGCCAGCACCACCTCGTCGCGGCGCCCGGCGACGGCCCGGCCGATCAACTCCTCGTTGTGCCCGGCGCCGTAGAAGTCGGCGGTGTCCAGCAGGGTCACCCCGAGGTCGAGGGCGCGGTGCAGCGTCGCGATCGACTGCGCGTCGTCCGTGGCGCCGTAGCCGTGGCTCATGCCCATGCACCCCAGGCCCTGTGCGGAGACCGTCAGGCTGCCCAGGTGTCGGGTGGGGATGTCGGTCATGCTGCTGCCTCCTGAGCTCGGAATCTGCTGTCCCGGACGCTAGGTGTTGGAGTGCGCTCCAAGTCAACCGCGAGCCGCACCTCCTCGGGGGCTCGCCCGGCCCCGGGCCCGGCCCCCTCTCCGCCGCACCTGCGGCCGGGCTCCCGTCCCCGCGGTTCGCCCTCCGGTCGCACCCGCCCACGCCTCCGTCGGGGCGGTTGTCGTGCTGCCCCCGCCCCCCTTTCGCCGCGCCTGCGGCCGGGCTCCCCGGTCCCCGCGGTTCGCCCTCCGGTCGCACCCGCCCACGCCCTCCGTCGGGGCGGTTGTCGTGCTGCCCCCGCCCCTTTCGCCGCGCCCGCGGCCGGGCTCCCCGGTCCCCGCGGTTCGCCCTCCGGTCGCACCCGCCCACGCCCTCCGCCGGGGCGGGTGTCGCGCTGCCCCCACCCCCTTTCGCCGCGCCCGCGGCCGAGATCCCGTCCCCGCAGCTCGCCCCCGACTGTGCTCGCCCACCCCCCTCCGCCGGGGCGGGGGCCACGGAGGGTGACGGGTGGGGTGGGGGAATCGGACTTGAATCTTTGCGAACGAATGTTCGATCCTGGGGGTGTGCCCGTTTTCGAATCTGTTTTCGAATCCACCGTCGAGCGGAAGCCCGCGCTCCGACCGGTGGCGTCGGCGGCTGCTCCCGGGCGGGCGCTGCTGCCGGTGGTCCCCGCCCTGCGCGGGGTGCTGCCGGAGGGCGGGCTGCGGCGGGGGGCCGCGGTGTCGGTGGCCGGCGGGGACGCCGGGCTGCTGCTGGCGCTGGCCGCCGGGGTGCGGGAGACCGACGGCGGGTGGGCGGCGGCGGTCGGGCTGCCCGACCTCGGGCTGGCCGCGGCCGCCGGGTACGGGCTGGACCTGCGGCGGCTGCTGGTGGCCGACGATCCCGGACCGCACTGGGCCGAGGTGGTGTCGGTGCTGGCCGGCGCCGTCGAACTGATCATGCTGCGCCCGGACGGCCCGGTCCCTCCGAACCTGGCCGCCCGCCTGGCCGCCGTGCTGCGGCGCAGCGGCTGCGTGCTGCTGGTGGCCGGGCCGTGGCCGGGGGCCGGGCTGCGGCTGGGCGTGCGGTCCGGGCGCTGGTTCGGGCTGGGGGACGGGCACGGACAGCTCACCGGACGGCAGGTGGAGGTGGTGGCCGAGGGGCGCGGTTCGGCGGTGCGCGGGCGGACGGCCCGGCTCTGGCTGCCGGACGCGCACGGCGCGGTGCGGACCGTGGAGGAGGCGGTCGGTGCCGGGACGGCGGACGGGGTGGGGGAGGACGCGGTGCCTGGGGCCGGAGTGGCTCTGGACCGCATGGCGGCGGTGTGAGATGAGTGGTGCGGGATGACCGGTGGAGAGGTTGCCGGGTCCAGCGGGGCGGGTGGCGCGGTCACCCCCCGGGTGCTGGTGGTGTGGTGTCCGGACTGGCCGGTGGTGGCCGTCGAACGTCCGGGGGAGGACCGGGACGTCCCGGTGGCGGTGGTCGAGGGCGGCCGGGTGCTGGCCTGTTCGGCGGCGGCCCGGGCGGCCGGGGTGCGGCAGGGACAGCGGCTCAAGCTGGCCCAGCGGCTCTGCCCGGCGCTCGAACTGCGCGACCGGGACCCGGAGGCGGAGGCCCGGCGGTTCGAACCGGTGGCCGCGGCGGTGGAGGCGTTCACCCCCCGGGTGGAGGTGCTGCGCCCGGGGCTGTGCGCGATCCCGGTGAAGGGGCCGGCCCGCTACTTCGGCGGGGAGGAGGCCCTGGCGGCGAAGGTCCAGGGGGCGGTCGCGGCTGCCCTGACGGTGTCGACGGCGGTGGTGTCGGCGGCCCTGGAGTCAGCGGCCCTGGAGACGGCGGCCGTCGCGGAGACCGTGTCGGCCGCCGTCACGGCGGTGGCCGGTCCGCAGGAGCATCCGGCGGACGCCGAGCGGACCGGGGTCCGCGCGGGCGGTGGGGAAGCGGCCGGGGCCGGCCTGGCCGAGGTCGTCCCGCTGCGCCGCGCGCCCGGTTCGGCGGACGTTCCCGCGCACCCGGCGGACGCCGGGCGGGCCGCGCCGCGGCGGCGGACCGCCGGGGCGGACGAGCTGTTCGCCGCCGCGCCGGCCGCCCGGGACGGCGCCCGGGGCGGTTTCGCCCGCCCTCCCGTCTACCCGCCGGCTCCCGCACCGCCGGCTCCCGCACCACCGGGCGCCGCGACCGAGGACCCCGCCTCCGCTCCCGTCTCCCCCTCCGCCCCCGACTCCGACCCCGTGCCCGCCCCGCCCGTGCCCGCCCGGCCCGTGACCGGGTCCCCCCTCGGCCGGGTCGGGGTGGCCGACGGCCTGTTCGCCGCCGTGCTCGCCGCCCGCGCCGGGGTGCTGGTCCCCGCCGGGCGGACGGCGGAGTTCCTCGCGCCCTACCCGGTGACCGTGCTCGGCGACGCCGGGCTGGCCGAACTGCTGGACCGGCTGGGCCTGCCCACGGTCGGGGCGTTCGCCGCCCTGCCCGTCGAGTCGGTGGCCGACCGCTTCGGCCCGACCGGTACGACGGCGCACCGGCTGGCCCGCGGTCTCCAGCCGCGCCCGCTGGTGCCGCGCGCCGAGGGGCCGGACCTCTCCGTCGAGCAGCGCTTCGACCCGCCGGAGCCGCTCGCCGAACCGCTGGTCTTCGTCGCCCGGACCCTGGCCGAGCGGCTGCACCAGCGGCTCGCCGGGGCGGGGCTGACCTGCCAGCGGGTGGCCGTCGAGGTGGTGTGCGCCGACGGCCGGACGGTCGCGCGGCTCTGGCGGCACGAGGGCCGGCTGTCGGCGACGGCCCTCGCCGAACGGGTCCGCTGGCAGCTCCAGGCCTGGCAGAGCACCGGCACGTTCGACCGGTCCGGTGAGGGCGGGGACGGCGGCGGGGGCCGCGGCGCCGGGAACCACGGTGCCGAGGGCCACGGTGCCGAGGGCCCCGAGCCGGGCGGGTTCACCGCGCTGCGTCTCGTCCCCGACGACCTCACCCCCGACCAGGGCCGCCAACTCGCCCTCTGGGGGCAGGCGGTGGCGGACGACCGGGTGGAGCGCGCGGTGGCCAGGGTGCAGGCGGTGCTCGGGCACGCCGGGCTGCGCCGGATCGAGCCGGCCGGTGGGCGGGGGCCGGACGACCAGGCGGTCCGGGTGCCGTGGGGCGAGCCGTACGACCCGGCGGCGCCCGCCGACGCGCCGTGGCCGGGTCGGGTCGGCGGGCTGCGGGACGTCTGGCCGAGCGTCGTGCACCGGGTCCCGGTGCCGGCGACGGTGCTGGACGCGGCCGGGCGGCCGGTGACGGTGGACGGCCGGGCGGGGGTGTCGGCCCGGCCGGCGGTCGTGGCGGTGCGCGGGCGGGAGTTGGTGGTGGACGGCTGGACCGGCCCCTGGCCGGCGGTCGAGTACTGGTGGGACCAGGAGCGGGCCCGCCGTCGGGCCCGGTTCCAGGTGACGGTGGCGGACGGGCGGGCGCTGCTGCTCACGGTGGAGGGGGGTGCCTGGTTCGTGGAGGCCGGGTACGACTGACGGCCCGGCGGCCCCGGGCGGGCCGGGGCAAGCGGGGGGACCGGAAACGAACGAGAGACCGAAGGCGTCACCCCGATGGGATTCACCAGCCACTCCTCCGTCCCCTGGAGCGAGCTGCACCGACGGATGTCCGGCGGCGGCAACGGCAACGGCGGCAACGGCGGCAACGGCAACGGCAGCAGTGGCGACAACGGCAGCGCCGGCGGCGACGTCGTGCCGCTGCACCCGCGCCCGGCCGCGGAGCCCGCCGGTCCCACGGACCCCGCCGACCTCGCCGACCCCGCCGACCTCGCCGGGGAGTCCGCCGGACCCGCCTGGGCCGAGCTGCACGTCCACTCCGCCTTCAGCTTCCTGGACGGCGCCAGCGACCCCGAGGCGCTGGTCGCCGAGGCCGTCCGGCTGGGCGTCGAGGCGCTCGCGCTCACCGACCACGACGGCCTCTACGGCGTGGTCCGGTTCGCCGAGGCGGCCCGCGGCACGGGCGTGGCGACCGTCTTCGGCGCCGAACTGACGCTCCGTCAGGAGCGGGGTGATGGTGTCGAGCACCTGCTCGTGCTGGCCCGTGATCCGGAGGGCTACCGCCGGCTCTCCGCCGTCATCGGCGCGGCCCAGCTCGCGGGCGGGGCCAAGGGGAACCCGGTCTACGACTTCGCGGACCTGGCCGCCGCGCACGGCGGCCACTGGGCGGTGCTCACCGGCTGCCGGCTCGGCCGGGTCCCCGCCGCCCTGGCCGCCGCCACCCGGCTCCCCGCCGACGCCGGCAGCGGCAGCAGCGCCGCCGCCACGCTCCTCCCCGCCCCCGACCCGGAGCACCAACTCCGCACCCTCGCCGAGGCGTTCGGTCGCGAGAACGTCCATGTCGAGCTGATCGACCAGTGGCTCCCCGGCGACGACCTGCGCAACGACGCCCTGGCCGCGCTCGCCGCCCGGCTGCGCCTGCCCACCGTCGCCTCCACCAACGCCCACCACGCCGGTCCCGCCCAGGGCCGGCTGGCCCAGGGCCTGGCCGCCCTGCACGACCGCCGCACCCTCGCCGAGGCGGCGGGCTGGACGCAGGCCGCCGGCACCGCCCATCTGCGCTCCGGCCGGGAGATGGCGGCCCGGCTGGCCCGCTTCCCCGGGGTCCGCGAGGCGACCGTGGAGCTCGCCCGCGCCTGCGCCTTCGACTTCGCGACCCTGGACCCGGAGCTGCCCGGCTACCCCGTCCCGCCCGGCCACACCGAGATCAGCCACCTCCGCCGGCTGGTCGCCGAGGGCGGCCCGGGCCGGTTCGGGCCGGCGAACGGTCCGGCCCGCCGCCAGCTCGCCCGGGAGCTGGACGTCATCGAGGACCTCGACCTGGCCGGCTACTTCCTGATCGTCCACGACATCGTCGACTTCTGCCGCCGCGAGGACATCTGGTGCCAGGGGCGCGGTTCGGCGGCCAACTCGGCGGTCTGCTTCGCGCTGGGCATCACCGCCGTCGACCCGGTGCACTACAAGCTGCTCTTCGAACGCTTCCTCTCCACCGCCCGCGACGGGCCGCCGGACATCGACCTCGACATCGAGAACCGCCGCCGCGAGGAGGTCATCCAGTACGTCTACCGCCGGTACGGGCGCGAGCACGCCGCCCAGGTCGCCAATGTGATCACCTACCGGCCCCGGCTGGCGCTGCGCGACGCCGCCCGGGTGCTCGGCTACCCGCAGGGGCAGGTGGACGCCTTCAGCCGGCAGGCGGACTTCCGCTCGCCGCCCGGCGCGGACGCCGTCATCCCCGCCGACGTCCTCTCGCTCGCCGGACAACTCCACGGCCTGCCGCGCCACCTGGGCATCCACTCGGGCGGCATGGTGCTCACCCGGGAGCCGATCGCCGAGATCTGCCCGACCGAGTGGGCCCGGATGCCGGGGCGGTCCGTACTGCAGTGGGACAAGGAGTCGGTGGCCGGCGCCGGGCTGGTCAAGATCGACCTGCTCGGCCTCGGCATGCTCGCCGCGCTGCACGACACCTGCGACCTGGTCGCCCGGCACCACGGACAGCACTACGACCTCGCGACCATCCCGGACGACGACGCCGGCGTGTACGCGATGCTGCGGCGGGCCGACACGGTCGGGGTCTTCCAGGTCGAGTCGCGCGCCCAGATGGCCACCCTGCCCCGCCTCAAGCCGGACCACTTCTACGACCTGGTGGTGGAGGTCGCGCTGATCCGGCCCGGCCCGATCCAGGGCGGATCCGTCCACCCGTACCTGCGCCGCCGCGCCGGGGTGGAGCCGGCCGGCTGCCCGCACCCGCTGATGGAGAACGCGCTCGGCAAGACCCTCGGTGTGCCGCTGTTCCAGGAGCAGATGATGCAACTCGCCATCGACTGCGCCGGGTTCACCCCCGCCGAGGCGGACCGGCTGCGCCAGGCGATGGGCGCCAAGCGCTCCCACGAACGGGTCGCCCGGCTGCGGGACCGGCTGCTGGGAGGCATGGCCGAGCGCGGCATCCCGGAGGAGGTGGCGGAGGACGTCTACCTGAAGATCGAGGCCTTCTCCAACTACGGCTTCCCGGAGAGCCACGCGATCAGCTTCGCCTACCTGGTGTACGCCAGCGCCTGGCTCAAGTACCACTACCCGGCGGCCTTCACCTGCGCCCTGCTGGCCAACCAGCCGATGGGCTTCTACTCGCCGCTCAGCCTGATCTCGGACGCCCGGCGGCACGGCGTCCGGGTGCGCGGGGTGGACGTCAACGCCAGCGGCCCCGCACCCACCCTGGAGCCGTACCGGGGGCCGACGCCCGCCCCGCCGCTCACCGCGGGCCGGCCGCAGCCCGCGATCCGGCTCGGCCTGGACACCGTGCGCGGCATCGGCACCGCCCAGGCCGAGGCGATCGCGGCCGGGCGGCCGTACGCGGACCTCGAGGACTTCGCCCGCCGGACCGGCCTGCCCGCCCCGGCCCTGGAGGCACTGGCCGCGGCGGGCGCGTTCGGCTGCTTCGGGCTCGGTCGGCGCCAGGCGCTCTGGGCGGCGGGCGCGTTCGCGGGCGTCTCGGCGGACCTCCTGCCGGGGACCACACCCGGTACCGAGGCGCCGGAACTGCCCGCGATGACCCCGATCGAGGAGACCATCGCCGACCTCTGGGCCACCGGGACGTCCGCGACCAGCCACCCGCTCCAGCACCTGCGCGCCCACCTGGAGCGCGGCGGCGCGCTCTCGGCGGCCCAGCTCCCGGACGTGGCGGACGGAGCGGCGGTGGTGGTCGGCGGTCTGGTCACCCACCGGCAGCGGCCGCCGACGGCGGGCGGGGTGCTCTTCCTCAGCCTGGAGGACGAGACCGGGCTGATCAACGTGATCTGCAGCCGGCCGGTCTGGGAGTCCCAGCGCCGCACCGCCCTGGACCGGGCCGGGCTGCTGGTCCACGGGCACGTCGAACGGGACCGGGGCGCCACCAATCTGGTCGCCACCCGGCTCACCCCGCTGCGGATCGGCCTGTGAAGGCCCCGCCGCGCCCGCCCGGCCCCGCACACCTGCCGTTTCCCCCGGGGCCCGCCGGTCCTGTCGGCCCGCCACACCTGCCGGTCCCGGCCGGTCCCGGCCGGTCCCGCTGCGCCCGACGGCCGAGCGGGCCGGCCGGGCCGGTGGGCAGGTGGTTCGTGCCATGATCGTCCCCATGGACCCGATGCCGTCGCCGCCGACCGCCACCCGCGCCGTGCTCCGCCGGATACCGGCCCCGGCCCGGGCGGGCCTGCTGCTCGCGGCCGGTGTGCTGGCGGTGACCGGGTGCGGCAGCACACCGGCGACCGGAGCGGGCGGGGGAGCGCCCGGCCCGGCCCGCACCATCGGTGACGCGCCCCCGCCGGTCACGCCCTTCCCGACCCCGTCCGTCCCCGTCACGCCCGTCCGGCCCCAGCCGTTCACGGCGCCCCGCCCGCCGTCGCCACCACCCCGCCCCCGGCTCCGGCGAGCGCCTGTTCCCCCGAGGGCGTCGCGCTGAGCGTCGGCGAGGTCAGTGCCGCGATGGGCCTGCGGGTGATGCCGGTCCGGCTGACCAACTGCGGCACCCGCCCCTACAGCCTCAACGGCCACCCCGCCGTCCGCGTCCTGGACGCCGAACGCGCCCCGCTCGCCGTCACCGTCAAGCGCGGCTCGGCCGGCATCGCGACCCTGGCGAACTTCGACGCCGCCCCCAGGCCGCTGACCCTGCAGCCCCAGCAGTACGCCGAGTTCCAGCTGGTCTGGCGCAACACCGTGGCCGCGAGCAACAAAGCCCCCGACAACGGCCGTTTCCTCGACATCGCCCCGCTCCCCGGCCGCCCCCGGCTGACCGTCCCGGCCGACCTCGACCTCGGCACCACCGGCAAGCTCGGCGTCGCCCCCTGGAGCCCGGCACCGGACGCCGCCCCGTCGTCCCCCTGAGCACGGGCCGCCCGACCCGATCGCTGCTCTCCCAACTGGCCCCGCCGTCGAGGGAGATGAGGCCGCTCGCCATAATGGCGCGATGTCCGAACAGTACTTCTCGGCGTTCGCGGTCGACGGCGACGCCCTGCTCCGCGCGGTCGGTTCCGGTGACGAGGCCTTCGTCCGGACCGCTCTCGACCGCATCGCCCCCCTGGCGGCGGCCGACCGGCTGCTGCGGACCACCGAACCCGCCGAGGTGGAGCCCGCCCTGCGGGAGATCGCCACCGGCCGTCTCGACCCCGCCCGCCCCGCCGGCTACACCTGGCTGCTGGAACTCCTCCTGCCCGGTGCCGGTGACGCCCTCGGCGCGGCGACCCTGCCGGGCCGGGGCTGGCACGAGCTGGCGGACGCCTTCGGCGCCTGGGGGTTGACGACCCTCGCCGAGCTGTGGGCACGGCCCTGGCCGTTCCCGTGGTCCGGGCCCGAGGCGCCGGACCGCGACCCCTGGCCGTTCCCCTGCCTCGCGAGCGGCCCCGAACTCGACCGCGTCCACGCCGAACTGGCCGGCTTCGACATCGACCGGATCCTCGACGAGCCCGCACTCCTCCCGGGCGGCGACGACGACGCCGCCGAGGACGTCGAGTGGCTGGTCGGCGAACTGCTCCCGGCCTGGACGGCGGGCGCCCGGGAGCGGGGGCTCGGACTGCTGCTCCTGCGCGACGGCGGCAAGTGACCGCGTGCGGGTGGCCGCGCACGGCCGACCTCGCGCGGCCGGACGAGTACCGTCGACCGCGCACGGCCGGACGAGCGCGGCTGACCGGCGCGGCGCAGTCGTGGGGGTGCCTGCGCCGCGCCGGGGTTCACGGGGCCCGCGAGCGGGCCGAGCCGCCCGGGTCAGAAGGCGGGCTGGTCGTTCAGCTCGACGATCTTCAGATCACTCAGCCGCACGGTGTACCAGACCTCCTGGCTGACGCCCCCGCCCCAGAATTCGGTGAACCGGACCGAGGCGAAGCCGTACTCCTCCTTCACCTGCTGGACGGACCACTCCGTCGGGACGTTCTGGGCACGGAACACCGGATCGGCATCGTGCTCGGCCGCCCAGGCGTCCAGCCGGAAGTCGAGGTGCGGGGCGAGGTAGCGCGCGCGGACGGCGCGCGGGCTCTCGCCGCTCTCGCCCAGCACCGCCTGCCCGTACTCCTCGACGAAGACGACCACCCGGTACGCGGCCGGGTCTCCCGCCCGGACCTCCGCCGGCGCGGCCGCCCCGACCGGTCCTGCGGGCAGCGCGAACGCGGCCTGGGCGGGGGCGAGGAGGAGGCCGCCGACGGCGAGCAGCGCGGCGGCGCCGGTCAGGGCGGTACGCATCGAGTTCATTCGCTTCATGGTCGGATTCCATCATTCGTCGACGAACTCTGTATATCGCCGGAACGTGTGGTTTGCCCGAGAAGCGAGCGTATTTGACGAATCATCGGCTAAAGCGAGGATCCGGTGGTGTCCCGTCCCTTCCCGGGCGGGCCCGCGAAGGCCTGGGCGATCGGCAGCCAGTCCGTCGCCACCTCGCCGACGGCGGTCAGCGCGAGGTCGTCCCGGTGCCGGCGCTGGGTGACCAGCAGACAGAAGTCCAGGGCCGGGCCGCTCACCCGGTTCGCCGCGTCCGCCGGTCCCCATGACCACAACTCTCCGTCCGGCGCGGCGAGTTCGACCCGCACCGGCGACTCCGGGGCGGGCCGGCCGTGCACCGTGAACGCGAATCCCATGGTCCGGACGCCCAGGTGCGCGACGTGCCGCAGCCGCGCGGTCGGCTCCCGGACGGCGCCGAGCGCGTCCGCGACGTCCTGCCCGTGCGCCCAGGTCTCCATCAGCCGCGCGGTGGCCATCGACGCGGCCTTCATCGGCGGGCCCATCCAGGGCAGCCGGGCATCGGCCGGGACCGCCGCGAGGGCCGTCGCGAGCCGCTCCCGCCCGGCCCGCCAACGGGCCAGCAGCGCCGCGGGCTCCTCGGCGGCCCCGTGCGCCGCGCCCTCCTCGACCGGGTCCGCGCCGGCCGCCAGCAGCTCGCCGAAGATCCGGCCGGACTCCGTGACGAAGGCCTCGGGGTCGCGCGCGGCCAGCTCCGACCAGTCGTCCGTCCACGCCAGGTGGGCGATCTGGTGGGCCACCGTCCAGCCCTGCGCGGGCGTGTCCACCGCCCAGCCGTCCGGCTCCAGCCCGGCGACCAGCCCGTCCAGCACCTCGCTCTCGGCCCTCAGGTCGGCCAGCAGTCCGGTCAGCACGGACGACGTCCCGGGAACGGTCGGATCGGTCATGGATCTCCCTCTCGCAAGCTCGGAAACCTGGAACACGCGGTGGCGCGCCACCCTCGGTGACCCGCCGGTAACCTCGCGCCCGCACCCTACGCCGCCCGGCGGCCCCGGACCGGGAACTCCACCGAACCCGCGCTCCGGACCCCTCCCCACGGGCCGGAGCCCGTGTGACAATCGCGCGGTGACGACCGCCCCGACCGCTCCGGGCCCGCCCACGGGCGGTGCGCCCGCCCCGGACGAGCCCGCCCCGGACGAGCCCGCCCCGGACGAGCTCGCCGCCCGGGCCGCCGAGCTGGTCCGGGACGCCGTGCTCGGCGACCTCGCCCGCCGGGTGGTCGCCGACTGCGGCGCCGACGTCGGTCTGGTCGGCGTGCCCGAGCCGGCGGTGGCCGGACCGGGGGCCGAGGGCATGGTGCTGCGGCACTGGGCCGGCACCCGGGCGGACCTGCTGCACGGCCTCGCCGTACCCGCCGGTACCGGCCTCGGCGGCCGGGCGCTGGCCGAACGGGCGCCCAGCTGGGTGCCCGACTACCGCGCCGCCACCACCATCTCGCACCACTACGACGCCGCCGTCACCGCCGAGGACCTCTACGCGATGCTCACCGTGCCACTGCTGCACGGCGGCACGGTGCACGGGGTGGTCTACGCGTCGCTGCGCGCGGTGGTGCCGTTCGGCGACGTCCGGATCGGCGCGGTGACCAGGCTCGCCGAGGCCGCCACCCGCGCCCTGGCCGGGGCCGCGGCCTGGTGCGGGAGCCCGGCCGAGGACCCTGGCCCGCGAAGAACGGGGCCGCCGGCCCCGGTCGTCCCGCTCACCCGGCGGGAGCACGAGGTGCTCCGCTGGGCGGCGACCGGCCGGACCAACCCGGAGATCGCCGCCCAGCTCGGCCTCACCTGCAACACGGTGACGGGCTACCTGAAGAGCGCCATGCACAAGCTGGGCGTCCGCAACCGCACCGAACTCGCCGTGACCGCCCGGGAGTCCGGCCTGCTCGACTGAACCAGCCCCGGCCTGAGGTCAGTTGACGCCGCGCTCGCGGCCCGCCCAGTACGGCTCGCGGAGCCGGAACTTCTGCAGCTTCCCGGTGGTCGTCCGCGGCAGCGACTCCCGGAACTCCACCGAGGTGGGCGACTTGTACCCGGCCAGCCGCTGCTTGCAGTGCGCGATGAGGTCCGCCTCGCCGGCCTGCGCGCCCGGCTTCAGCACCACCAGGGCCTTGACCGTCTCGCCCCACTTGGTGTCCGGCACGCCGATCACCGCGGCCTCGGCCACCGCCGGGTGGTCGTACAGGCAGTCCTCCACCTCGATCGAGGAGACGTTCTCCCCGCCGCTGATGATGACGTCCTTCTTCCGGTCCGAGATGGTCAGGTAGCCGTCGGTCAGGGTGCCGCCGTCACCGGTGTGGAACCAGCCGTCCCGGATCGCCTCGGCGGTGGCCTCCGGCTGCTGCCAGTAGCCCTCCAGGACGACGTTGGAGCGGACCAGCACCTCGCCCTGGCCGTCCACCCGCACCTGGTTGCCGATGGCCGGGGCGCCGGCCTGCACCAGCTTCTCGGCCCGCCGTTCGGCCGGCAGGGCGTCCCACTCGGCGCGGGTGCGGTTCACCGTCACCACCGGCGAGGTCTCGGTCAGGCCGTAGATCTGCAGGAACTCCCAGCCGAGTTCGGACTCCATCCGCTGCACCACCGAGGTCGGCGGCGGCGCGCCGGCCACCACCATCCGCACCCGGTCCCGGCCGGGGACCGGACCGTCCCACTCGGCCGCCGCGTCCAGCACCATCTGCACCACGGCGGGCGCGCCGCACAGGAAGGTCACCCCGTGCCGTTCGACCCGGCGCAGGATCTCCGCGCCGTCCACCTTGCGCAGCACCACGTGCCGGGCGCCCAGCCCGGTGAGCGAGAACGGCAGGCCCCAGCCGTTGGCGTGGAACATCGGCAGGGTGTGCAGGTAGACGTCCCGGTCGCCGGCCCCGAAGTGCAGGGCCATCAGCGTCGCGTTCAGCCAGACGTTGCGGTGGGTGAGCTGAACGCCCTTGGGGCGGGCGGTGGTTCCGCTGGTGTAGTTGATCGTGGCGGTGTCGTTCTCGTCGATCGCGTACCGGCGCGGCGCGTGGTCGAAGTCGTACAGCAGCGCGTCGCTGTCCGCACCGATCACGAACTTGTGCTTGGCGACCACCCCGGCCAGCGGCTCGGCCAGTTCCGGGTCGACCAGCAGCACCGAGGCGCCGCTCTGCTCGACGATGTACGACACCTCCTCGGCCTTGAGGCGGAAGTTCACCGGCACCAGCACCCGGCCGTGGCCGCTCACCCCGAACATCGAGGTGAGCAGCCGGGCCGAGTTGTGCGAGACGACCGCCACCCGCTCGCCGGGCCCGACCCCGAGCCGGTCCAGCCCGGCCGCCTGGGCCCGGGCCAGCTCGGCGACCCGGCGGTAGGTCAGATCGCCCCAGGAGGCCGCCGGTTGCGCCGGTTCGTCGACGATGCCGACCCGGTCGCCGTAGACCAGCTCGGCCCGGTCGAGGAAGTCCATCACGGAGAGTGGAATCTGCATGCGCCCACTGTCCTCCGCCCGCCGCCGGCTGCACACCCCCGATCGGGGGTGTCACCCGTAAGGGCGCGGGCGGCCACGGCCCGGCGGCGCGGCCCGGGGCGGTCGTCACGCCCGCGCGGCGATCGCCTCGGCCTCGGCGATCGCCGCGGCCAGTCGGTCCCGGGTCGCGCTCTGGGCGGCGATCCGGCGTTCCAGCACCGTCAGCCGGTCCCGGGCGATCCGCAGCGCACCGGCCGACGGCGGCCCGAACGCGTCGCTGTCCAGGCACCCCAGGAACGGCCGGACGTCCTCCAGGGTGAACCCGGCCTCCAGCAGCGAGCGGATGTTGCGGACTCGGGTCACCGTCGCGTCGTCGTACACCCGGTAGCCGTTGGCCGCCCGCCCGGAGTCGATCAGTCCGGCCTGTTCGTAGTGCCGCAGGGCCCGGGCGGTGGTGCCCGTCGCCCGTGCCAGTTCACCGATCCGCACCCGCGCGGCCCCCGTCCGTTCTCCCCGCGGCGCCCGGCCGACTGCCCGTGGGGCCCGGCCGGTCGCGGCGCCCCGTCGGGCTCAGCCGACCACGGCGCCCCCGTCCACCGGCAAGACTACTCCGGTGACGAAGGAGGCCTGCGGCGCGGCGAGTTGCGTGACGGCCCAGGCCACCTCGGCGGCCTCGCCGATCCGGCCGAGCGGGGTGTGGGCGATCTGCCACGCGCGCAGGGCCGCCTGCTGCTCGGGGCCGATCCCGGCGTGGTCGGCGATCGGCGTGGCGATCGCGCCGGGAGCCACCGCCACCACCCGGACACCGCGCGGCGCCAGCTCCACCGCCCAGCTACGGGTCAGCGAGTCCACGGCGGCCTTGCTCGCCGCGTACGCCGAGTTGCTGGGCCAGCCGCGCTGGCCGACGGCCGTGCTGACGTTGACGATCACGCCCCGGCTGTCGGTGAGCGCGGGCAGCGCGGCCTGGGCCAGCAGGACGGGCGCCGTCAGATTGGTGGCCAGCAGCGCGGCGACGCCCTCGCCGGTGTAGCTGCCGAGCGTCGCGTGCGGTGCGATGCCCGCGTTGTTGACCAGGACGTCCAGCCGGCCGAACCGCTCGACCGCCGCCCGGACGACCGCCTCCGGCCCGTCCGGCGCCGTGATGTCCGCGACCAGCGGCACGATCCGCCCCGGTGCCTCCCGGGCCGTCTCCGCCAGCGGGTCAGCCCGCCGGCCGACGGCCACCACCCGCAGCTGCGGGCCCTGTTCGGCGAAGGCGCGGGCCGTCGCCCGCCCGATCCCGGTCCCCGCCCCGGTGACCACCACCACCCGGAGCCGCCGCGCCGCGGCCTCGTCCGTCCCGGTCCCGTCCACGCCCGTCCCGTCCTTGCCCGTCCCGTTCACACCCGTCCCGTTCACGCTCGTCCCGTTCATGTCCGCAAGCCTCCGACCCTGCCGCCAGTGACAAGGTCAAGCGCCGGCCCGCGCGCCCGTCCGCGGCCCGTGGCGGGCCCGGAGACGGAGCCCACCCCTCCTCTTGCTGAGCCGGCGGCGAACAGGGGCCGAACAGACGCCCGAGAGGAGGCGCGGCCTCCGTTCCGCTGCTAGGAAGGGCGGCAGGACCGCAAGGACATCCGCACGGGGAGAGACACCGATGACCGACCACCGTTCCGACGGCCTCTACGAGGCGATCGGGGGCCTCGACGCCCTCCGCAGACTGAGCAACACCTTCTACCAGGGCGTGCTCGCCGACCCGCTGCTCGCGCCGGTCTTCGCCGACTTCACGCCCACCCACATCGAGCACGTCGCCGTCTGGCTGGCCGAGATCTTCGGCGGCCCGGACCGCTTCACCACCGACCTCGGCGGCCACCAGTCGCTGCTCCGCTCCCACCTCGGTCTCGCCATCACCGAGGAGCAGCGCACCCGTTGGATGGAGCTGATGGCCGAGGCGGTGGACAAGGAACTCCCCGAGGGTGAACTGCTGCGTCGCCGTGTCCTGGAGTACTTCGACTGGGGGACCCGGATCGCCAAGGACGTCTCGGCCTCCCCGGCCGGTACCGACCTCGGGGACCCGGGCCCCACCCCGCGCTGGGGCTGGGAGGGCCTCAAGTAGGCCTCCCGGAACGGCCGCCGGAAAAGCCGCCGGAACGGCCGCCGGGACGTCCGGCGGCCGTCCGCAACCGGTTGGACGGGGCGGGCGATCCGGGCCACAGTGGGCCCATGGCTTCTCTTGTGCGACACGTGACGATCGACTGCGCCGACCCCTACGCCCTGGCCATGTTCTGGGCGGAGGTGGTGGGCGGCACCCTGGGCGAGGGCGACGTGCCCGGTGACGAGGAGATCGAGGTCAACTCGGCAGGCGTGCCGCTGCTGTTCATCCGGGTCCCGGAGGGCAAGTCGGTCAAGAACCGCATCCACCTGGACGTCACGCCCGAGAACGGCACCCGGGACGAGGAGGTCGAGCGCCTCCTCGCCCTGGGCGCGAAGCCGTTCGAGGACCACCGCAGGCCGGACGGCGGGGGCTGGGTGACCCTCACCGACATCGAGGGCAACGAGTTCTGCGTGGTGCGCAGCGCCGCCGAGCGGCTCGCCACCGCCTGAGCCGTCTCCGGTCTCCCGCGCCTCCGGCCTCCGGCCTCCCGCCCGAGCCGCCCCCCGGCTACTCCACGGCCGCCCGCCAGCTCCACGAGGTCCTGCGCGGGCGGCCGTCCAGCTCCCCGCGGCCGGTGCACCAGAGCAGCACGTCCACCGGGTCCCCGGCGGGCGCGTCGGGGAACAGCCGGGCGAGCGCCGCCGCGGCGAGCGGCGCCGGGGGCCGCCAGGTCAGGCCCAGCCCCAGGGTGATGTCGTGGGTGTGCACCAGGGTCTCGGTGACGCCCATCGCCGCGAAACCGGTCGGGTCGCACGGCCCGTGGTGCCAGGCCCGCAGCCCGGGCGGCGCCGCGTCCAGGGCGGTGGCCAGCAGATGCGCGGCGGCCGTGACGACCGTGAGCACCTCGGTCGGTCCGGCCTCCGGGTGCACGGTGAGGTCCAGCGGCAGGTAGCGGTCGGTGGGCCGGGCGGCGAGCTGTCCGGCGTAGGCGAGCAGATCGTGGGCGATGTGGGCGGCGGTCTCCCGGCAGCTCCACTCCAGCGGTCCGGCGGGCGCGGCCCAGCGTGCGCCGCCCGTTTCGGCGGCGGGGCCCAGGACGGCCGTCGCCGCACCGAGCGCGGCCCGGACGTCGGCGCCGTTCATCTGATGGTCGGTCATCGGGTCACCGTCTCACGTCCCCCGCGCCCGGCTCCGGCCGGTCAGCCGATCTGGATCGAGCGCTTCGCCAGTCCCATCCAGAACCCGTCGATCACCGTGCGCTGGCTGCCCAGTTCGCCCTCCGCCGCGCCGAGGGTGACGAACAGCGGAGCGAAGTGCTCGGTTCGGGGATGGGCGAGCCGGCCGGCCGGGGCCTTCTCCTCGAAGTCGAGCAGCGCGTCGATGTCCTGGGCGTCCAGGGCGCGCCGGCCCCAGTCGTCGAACTCGGCCATCACCGAGGTGATCCGGCCGTCGCGGCTGAGCGCCCGAAGGTTGTGGGTGAAGAAGCCGCTGCCGACGATCAGCACGCCCTCGTCGCGCAGCGGGGCGAGCCGGCGGCCGATCTCCAGGAGTCGCCGCGGGTCGAGGGTCGGCAGGGAGATCTGGAGGACGGGGACGTCCGCCTCCGGGAACATCTCCACCAGCGGAACGTACGCGCCGTGGTCGAGGCCGCGGTCGGGGATGTCCTGCACGGGCGTGCCGGGGGCGCGCAGCAGCTTCCGCACGCGCTCGGCGAGCTCAGGTGCGCCGGGGGCGGCGTACCGGACGCGGTAGTAGTGCTCGGGGAAGCCCCAGAAGTCGTACACGAGCGGCAGCGTGGTGACGGCGCCGAGCGCGAGCGGGGCCTCCTCCCAGTGCGCGGAGACCATCAGGATCGCCCGGGGACGCGGCAGGTCGGCGGACCAGGCGGCCAGCTCACCGGGCCAGACGGGGTCGTCGGCGAGCGGCGGCGCGCCGTGCGACAGGTAGAGGGCGGGCATGCGCTCGGGTGCGGCGGTGCTCATGGCGGCTCTTCTCCTCTGGCCCTCGGGCGTGCTCCCGGGCGGGTACCCGGACAGGTAGTTCAAATTTGAACTCTCCATGCGTTCGACGGTACACCCTTCGTTCGAATTTGAACAATAGGAGTACGATCACCCCATGCCCTCCACCTCGTCCGCACCTTCGGCGCCCCCCTCCGCCGCCTCCCCGCACGAGCCCCGGTGGCTCGACGAGGAGGAGATGGCCGCCTGGCGGAGCTTCGTCACCGCGAGCAACCTGCTCAACCGCCGCCTGGAACGCCAGCTCAAGGAGGATTCCGGCCTCTCCCACACCCAGTACGAGATCCTCGTCCACCTCTCCGCCGCCCCGGCCGGTTCGCTGCGCATGACCGAACTGGCGGACAAGCTCGTCACCTCCAAGAGCGGTCTGACCTACCAGGTCACCCAGCTGGAGAAGATGGGACTGGTCGGCCGCCGCTCCTGCCCGAGCGACGTGCGCGGAGTCTTCGCCGAACTCACCGACCAGGGGCGCGAGATGCTGCGCGAAGCCGCCCCCGGCCATGTCGCGCTGGTCCGCGAACTGCTCATCGACGTCCTCAGCCGGGAGCAGCTCGCCGTCCTCGCCGACGGTCTCGGCCAGGTCAGCGCCCGGCTCCGCCTCGACGACGCCCTCTGATCCCGTCTGAATCCCTCTGAACCCCTAGGCCCCACCCCCGGCCGGGGCGGGGCCTCACCCCTCCTCGGCCGCCGCCGGACCCCCGGGGGCCGCCGCCGCGGCGCGGGCCAGCAGCAGGTCCCGCTCCCGCTCGTTGCGGGTCAGCCCGGCCGCCCGCTCGAACTCCGCCCGTGCCTCGGCGCCCCGCCCCAGCCGGGCCAGCAGATCGCCCCGGACGCTGGGCAGCAGGTGGTACCCGCGCAGCGCCGGCTCCGCGGTCAGCGCGTCCACCACCTCCAGCCCGACCGCCGGGCCCTCGGCCATCGACAGCGCCACGGCCCGGTTCAGCTCGACCACGGGGGACGGGGTCAGCGCCATCAGCCGTCCGTAGAGCGCGGCGATGGTCGTCCAGTCGGTGCCCTCGTAGCGCGCGGCCCGCGCGTGGCAGGCGGCGATCGCGGCCTGCACCGCGTACGGCCCGGTGCCCGCCCGCACCAGGGCGGCGAGTCCGCGCCGGATCAGCAGCCGGTCCCAGCGGGCGCGGTTCTGGTCGGCGAGCAGCACGGGCGCCCCGTCCGGCCCGGTGCGGGCGGCCGTCCGGGAGGCCTGGAGCTCCAGCAGCGCCGCCAGTCCGTGCGCCTCGGGCTCCTCGGGCATCAGCGCGGCCAGCACCCGGGCGAGGCGCAGCGCTTCCTCGCAGAGCGCCGGCCGCAGCAGGTCGTCCCCGGCGGTGGCCGCGTAACCCTCGTTGAAGACCAGGTAGACGACCTCCAGCACGGAGGAGAGCCGGGCCGCCCGCTCCGCCCCGTACGGGACCTCGAACGGTGTCCCGGCCCGCGCCAGCGTCCGCTTGGCCCGGACGATCCGCTGGGCGACCGTCGGCTCCGGGGCGAGGACGGCCCGGGCGATCTCCGCCGTGGTCAGCCCGCCGAGCAGGCGCAGGGTCAGCGCGATCCGGGCCTCCGCGGACAGCACCGGGTGGCAGACGGTGAAGATCAGCCGCAGCAGGTCGTCGTCGATGTCGTCAGGCCCGGCCGGCTCCGGCGGCGGGACGTCCTCCAGTGCCCGCCCGACCTCGGCGAGCTTGCGCGCGTACGTCTCCCGGCGGCGGACCAGGTCGACCGCCCGGTGCTTGGCGGTGGCCATGAGCCAGGCGCCCGGGCGGTCCGGGACCCCCGACCCGGGCCACTGCTCCAGGGCGGCGACCAGCGCGTCCTGCGCCAGCTCCTCGGCGATGCCGACGTCGCGCACGATGCGGGTCACCCCCGCGATGATCCGGGCGGACTCGATCCGGAAGACGGCCTCGACCGTCCTGGTCGTCTCCGTCGCACCCGCCGCGCGCTCCGTCACGATCACCCATCAGAGCAGCCGCCGCCCACCGGGGCAAACCCGCCGCCCCGCCGGTCACGCCTCCGGCGGCGTGGCGGCCTCGTCGATCTGCCGCAGCTCGGCGCCGACCGTCCAGCCCTTCGGGTGCGTCTCCAGGAAGCGCCGGGTCCACTCGACGGCCTCGGCCATGTCCTTGCACTGGAGGATCGCGTAGCCGCCCACGACCTCCTTGGTCTCGGTGAACGGCCCGTCGGTGCAGCTCACCTTCCCGCCGTCCCAGAGCAGCCGGGTGCCCTCCTTGGTGGGCAGCAGGCCGGCGGTGTCCAGCATCACCCCGGCCTTGGTGATCTCGGCGAACAGCGCCCCCATCCGCTCCTCGAAGGCGGCGTCCATCTCGAACTGCTCGGCCTGCTGCTCGTCGATGCGGATCAGACTCATGAAGCGCGGCATGGTGGCTCACTCCTCTTCGGTGCGGGCGGGGCCTTCTCCCCGCCGCTCACCCCTGCGTCGAACGGGCGGCACCCGTTTCGACAGCCGGCCGGGAAATTCTTCCGACGACTTCCCCGACCCGCCACCGGAACCCCGCCGACCGGTCCCTCGTGGGGCCTACCCGCCGTGCTGCATGCCGGAGCTCTTCGTCGGGCGCAGTTCGGGGGCCAGGGGTGCGGCCTTGGTCCGCTTCACCGCGAGTGCGCGGGCCAGGTCGAAGGCCGCCGCCGGGTCGTCCTCCTTGGTCCACGGCGGGGCCCCGCACCACGGGCCGATCGCCCGGAACTGCTCCAGGGCCAGGTCGTACGCCTGCACCTCGCCGGCGAAGTGCGCCAGCAGGTGCCGCAGCTGCGGCAGCCGCTCGTCGTCCGGACGGACCCGGCGCAGCTGGGCGGCGAGGTTGGTGAGCCGCCACGTGGTCCGGTCGGCCGCCAGCGTGCCGGCGATGCTGCGGCGCTCCTCCAGCTCGGCGAGCGCGTGCAGGTAGATCCCGCCCAGCGGGCTCCCGGGCGGGGCCGCGTCCATGGCCCCCTCGGCGAAGGCCATCATCGTGTCGTTGGAGCCGAACCACTTGGCGCACCAGTACTGCATGGCCTGCCAGTGGCCGTCGTAGTGGTACCAGGCGCGCTTCAGCAGCTCGTCCCAGGCCTCCTGGAACTGCTCCGGGGTGAACTGCGCCCCGCGCGCCGCCGTCACGATCACCACCCACGGGCCCGGGTTCGCCGGATCCAGCAGGGCGGCCTTGCGGGCCGCCGCGATCGCGGCCGGCAGCAGTTCCCGGAAGCCGTTGATCGCGTCGGCTCCGACCTCGTGCCCGTAGCCGGAGCCGCGGACCTCCCAGGCGCGGTGCACCAGCAGCTTCGCCTCCAGGGTGGCGGCGTCGCAGTCGTCCGGCCGCGCGGCGCGCCAGGCGGTCAGCCAGCCGTCGCCGTCGGCGGCTATCGCCGCCAGCAGGCCCGTCCGGGACCAGCGCTCGTCCCAGTGGTCCCCGGGCTCGGCGACGTACTCGGCCGCCGGGCGCCAGTCCCCGGCCCAGGCCGCCTCGGCGATCGCCCGGGCGCGCTCGCGCTCCTCCAGCGGCGACGGCGGGCCGGCCCTGGTCGGGTCGAGGCGCTCGCGCGGCGGCATGCCGTACGCCGCCGGGTCGAAGCCCTCCCGGGCCCACCGCAGATGGCTCCGGTGCCGGCCGTACCGGTAGAGGAGGTAGCCCGCCACGAACAGGCCGAAGATCATCACATGTTTCACGACGGCGAATCATCGCTGGTGGGAGGCGGTGTCCGCAACGCGGAAAACGACTCGCCGAATGCGGCGTTCCATGGAAGCATCCGTCGGTATGGGGACGATTCTGCACGGCGCACACGTCACGCTCCGCCCGGCCGCGGTCGAGGACGTCCCGGCGCTGGTCGAGATCCGCCGCACCCCCGAGGTCCTCGCCCGCTGGCGCGGTGGTGACGACCTCACCGAAGCCGTCACCACCGACCTCGCCGAGCCCGGCACCGAGACCTTCGTGATCGAGGCCGGGGGCCGGATCGTCGGCGCCGTCCAGTGGTACGCCGAGAACGACGACGAGTACCGCCACGCCGGTATGGACATCTACCTCGACCCGGCCCGGCACGGCCGCGGCCTCGGCACCGACGCCGTCCGCACCCTGGCCCGCCACCTCGTCGACGACCACCACTACCACCGGCTGATCATCGATCCGGCGGCGGACAACGCCGCGGCGATCCGCTGCTACGAGAAGGTCGGCTTCCGCCCGGTGGGCGTGATGCGCCAGTACGAGCGCGGCTCCGACGGCACCTGGCACGACAACCTGCTGATGGATCTGCTGGCCGCCGAACTCGTCTGACCCCCCGGCGCCCGTCCGGTGGCGCGGCTCCCACCGCCGTCGGCGCCCGTCCCCGGCGGTGCCTTCCCGGTCGGTCAGTGGTCCGCGCGCAGCGGTTCGCCGCTGCGGTGGAGGTGGGCGAAGATCTCGCGGTAGGAGCGGATCAGCCCGGTCTCGTAGTAGGGGATGCCCTTCTCCGCGCAGAACCGCCGGGTGATCCGGGCGGCCCGGGGGAGTGCCGGGGTCGGCATGCTCGAGAACAGGTGGTGCTCGATCTGGTAGTTGAGGCCGCCCATCAGCGTGTCGAGCACGGGGTTGCCGCGGACGTTGCGGGAGGTCAGCACCTGGCGGCGGAGGAAGTCCAGCCGCATCTCCGGGGTCACCATCAGCATGCCCTTGTGGTTGGGCGCGAAGACGCAGCCCAGGTGGACGCCGAGCAGGGCCTGGTGGACGGCGAGGAAGGCCAGCGCCTTGCCCGGGGGGAGGGCGACGAGGACGACGCCGACGTAGGCCGTGAAGTGGAGGACGAGCAGGGTGCCCTCCAGGTGGCGGCGTTTCATGCCGGGGCCGCGGAGCGCGCGGAAGCTGTTCCAGCTGAGGTTGAGCCCTTCCAGGAGCAGCAGCGGGACGAAGAGGTAGGCCTGTCGCCGGCCGATGAACCGGGCGACCCCGCGCGCCTGCCGGGCCTGCTGCTGGGACCAGACGACGATGTCGGGGGCGACGTCCGGGTCCCGCCCTTCGTGGTTGGGATTGGCGTGGTGGCGGGTGTGCTTGCTCATCCACCAGCCGTAGCTCATGCCCATCAGCAGGTTGGCGACGATCCGCCCGCCGATCTCCCCGGCCCGCCGTCCGCGGAACACCTGGCGGTGCGCCAGATCGTGCGCTATCAGGCCGAGTTGGGTGAAGACGACGGCCATCGCGGCGGCCAGGGCGAGCTGCAGCCAGGTGTCGCCCAGCGCGAACAGGGCGTACCAGCCGCCGGCGAACGCGGCGAGCGTGAGGCCGATGCGCGCGGTGTAGTAGCCGGGGCGCCGGTCGAGCAGCCCCTCCTCGGTGATCCGCCGGGTCAGCTGGGCGAAGTCGCTGCCCTCCGGGTCCCGGTCCCGGTCCCGGCCCCGGCCCGGGTTGCGGTCCCGGTCCTGGTCGGCCGGGGTGGCCGGTGCGGCCGGGGTGGGTCGGGCGAGCGGTGGAAGCGTCGTGGGCTCTGGGCTCATGACGGGAAGTCTGGTCGCCGGGGCGGGGGCGGGAGAACCCGAGAAACCCCCTTCCCGAGGGGGGAGTTAACCCCCGGCCGGGAGGTGGGACAGCCCCCGGTCGGGCACGACCGGGGTTGACGGCCGCTCCGGGGTTCCACCACCCTTTCACTAATTAAGTAGTGAAAGGGTGGTTTACTGATGTGGATGCTCCGCGCCTTCCGGCGGCCCCGGGTGCTGTCCTGGGGGCTGGCCGGGTTGTTCGCCGTGCTCTACGCCTGCGTCGCCGTCAACCGGCACCGGCGGATGCTGACCCAGGCCTACGACCTGGGCATCTTCGAGCAGGCGGTCCGCGCGTACGCACACGGTGAGGCGCCGGTGGTCCTGCTCAAGGGCCCCGGCTACCACCTGCTCGGGGACCACTTCCACCCGGTGCTGGCCACCCTCGCCCCGCTCTACCGGCTGTTCCCGAGCGCCGTGACGCTGCTGCTGGCGCAGGCGGTGCTGATGGCGCTCGCCGTCGTGCCGCTCAGTCGCTGGGCCTTCGAGGTGGGCGGCCCGCGGCTCGCCGGTCTCGTCGGCTGCCTGACCGGGGTGTCCTGGGGGATCGTCGAAGCGGCGGCCGACGACTTCCACGAGATCGCGTTCGCGGTGCCGCTGCTGGCCTTCGCGGCCACCGCGCTCGGCCGGGGGCGGCCGGTCGCGGCGCTGCTCTGGGCGTTGCCGCTGGTGCTGGTCAAGGAGGACCTCGGGCTCACGGTGGCCGTGTTCGGCGGGCTGGTCTTCCTCTGCGCGGGTGTCGGGAGCGGGATCCGGGCGCTGGGCTTCGGGGTGGCGGTCCTCGGGCTCGCCGCGACCGCGCTGACCGTGCTGGTGCTGCTGCCCGCGTTCAACCCGGACGGCGGCTTCGACTACTGGGGGCAGATGGGCGCGCAGGAGGCGGCGGGCGCGCCGTGGGAGGCGGCGGTCCGGCTGGTCTGGCCGCCGCTGAAGTGGCTGCTGCTCGGACTGGCCGCCGCGACGGCCGGGTTCCTGGGGCTGCGGTCGCCGCTGGCGCTGCTCTGCGTGCCGACCCTCGGCTGGCGGCTGATCGCCGACAACCCGCACTACTGGGGCGTGAGTTACCACTACAGCGCGGTGCTGATGCCGTTGCTCCTGGCGGCTCTGGTCGACGGCCTGAGCCGGACCGGAGCTTTCGCCCGGCCGTCGGCCGGACCCGCTGAGTCGTCGGGACCCGCCGAGTCCTCCGGGCCTGGTGAGGCTTCCGGACTCGCCGAGTCCTCCGGGCCTGCCGAGTCCTCCGGCTCCTTCGGGTCGGACCGGGCGGCGCTCCGTCGGGCCCGCCGCGCGCTGGTCGTCGCCGGCCTGGTCGCCGCCGTGACGCTCCCGGTCTACCCCCTGCACGAACTCGTCGCCCCCGGGGCCTGGGGCACCTCGCCCCGGCTGACGCAGGCCCGGGCGATGCTCGCCCGGATACCCGACGGCGCCACGGTCGCCGCCTCCAACCGCCTCGCCGCGCAACTGGCCGGGCGGACCACGGTCGCCCTGGTCTGCCGCGAGCCGGCCGCGCTCGTCGACGGACCGCACGGCGGGCCGGAGTGGGTGGTCGTCGACCTCGCCGACCCCAGCGTGCAGGCGCCCTGCGCGATCGCCGACACCGTCCGGATGCTCGGCCGCTACGAACAACTCGGCTATCGGCGGGTCGTGGACGACGGCGACCTGCGCCTGCTCGCCCGGCCCTGACGTCCCGGTGGCCCTGATGTCCCGGCGGTTCTGACGTCCCGCCCCCCGGGTACGACTTGACCGTGACGCCGCGGTCCGCCACGATTCCACTAATAAACTAGTGAAAGGGTGATGCGGGTGTGATCGAGTACCGCATCGAGCGGCGCAGCGGCGTCTCCACCTACCAGCAGATCGTGCAGCAGACCAAGCAGGCCCTGCGGCTCGGTGTGCTGCAGCCCGGGGACAAGCTGCCGACCGCGCGGGAGGTGGTCGAGCAGACCGCGATCAACCCGAACACCGTACTGAAGGCCTACCGCGAACTCGAACGCGAGGGCCTGGTCGAGCCCCGGCCCGGCCTCGGCACCTTCGTCCGCCGTTCGCTGGCCCGCCCGGAGGCGGCCGCCGACGGGCCGCTGCGCGCCGGGCTGGTGGGGTGGGTCGACGAGGCCAGGGCCGCCGGACTCGACCGCGAGGACATCGCCGCGCTGATGTCCTCCGTGCTGGAGCAGCGCTTCGAGACCGGGGTCACCGGGAGGGCGGGGGCGGCCGGGGGCTCGGGGGTCGGCGACCCGGAGCCGCCGCAGACGACAACCGGGCCGGCGGATCCGGCCGCGTAGAACAGGGAGGGTGGGGGCCGCATGACACACGCGACACGCACGACATCCGCGACGGCCGTGCCGCCGGACGCGACAGCGGCCGACGGGCGGCCGGCCGTCGAGGCCGTGGGGCTCGGCAAGCGGTACCGGGGCGACCAGTGGGCGCTGCGCGACTGCGATTTCGCCGTCCCGGCCGGCCGGATCTGCGGTGTGGTCGGCGCCAACGGGGCCGGCAAGAGCACCCTGCTCACCCTGGCCGCCCGCCTCATCAGGCCCACCGAGGGCGAGATACGGGTGTTCGGCGAGGCGTCGAGCACCCCGGAGTCGCGCGCCAGGGTCGCCCACCTCACCCAGGAGAAGCCGCTCTACCCCTCCTTCACGGTCGCGGAGACCCTGCGCATCGGGCGCGAACTCAACCCGGGCTGGGACGAGGACGCGGCCCAGCGGGTCGTCGACCTGGGGGAGTTGCGGCCCCGCGCACGCATCGGCTCGCTCTCCGGCGGCCAGCGCACCCGGGTGGCGCTCGCGCTCACCCTCGGCAAGCGCGCCGACCTGCTCCTGCTCGACGAGCCGATGGCCGACCTCGATCCGCTGGCCCGGCACGAGCTGATGGGCGTCCTGATGGCGGAGGCCGCCGAGCGCGGCACCACCATCCTGGTCTCCTCGCACATCCTGGCCGAACTCGACGGCGTCATCGACCACCTGCTGGTGGTCCAGGCGGGCCGGATCCGGCTGGCCGGGGACCTGGAGGAGATCCTCGACGGCCACCAGCTGCTCACCGGCGTCGCCGAGGGCACGGAACTCCCCGCCGGGATCGTCGTGGACCGGCGGGTCCGGGGCCGTCAGGTGACCGCGCTGCTGCGCACCGGCGAACCGGTCGACGGGCCCTGGGAGTTGACCCGGCCGACGCTGGAAGAACTGCTCCTGACCTACCTCCGCACCCCGCTGCCCCCGCAGCCCACCGCCCCCGATCGCGAGGCCGCCGCATGAGCACCAGCACCCTGACCGGCCCGGCGACCCCGTCCGGTCCCGCCGGTCCCGCCGGCCCGACCGCTCCGGAACCGGTGGAGGGCGCGGACGGACGGCCCGCCCGGGTGCGGTCCGCACGCCGACCCAAGGGCCTGCTGTGGCTGGTGCTGCGCCAGAACCGGGGCGCGCTCAGGACGGTGGCGGTCCTGCTGGTCCTCGTCGTGTCGTTCCTGATCGCCGTGCACGTCCTCCTCCAGGACCGGGTCGGGCTCATGCAGCGGACCGGATGCTTCACCCCGCAGTCGTGGGACCGGAACGTCTGCTGGGCGCAGACCGGCCGGGTCAGGCTACTGACCCAGCTCTTCACCCACGTCCTGCAGCCGGCCGTCACGCTCCTCCCGGCCCTGATCGGCATGTTCCTGGGCGGGCCGATGCTCGCCCAGGAGTACGAACGCGGCACCGTCCGGATGGTGCTGGCCCAGTCCGTCTCCCCGCGCCGCTGGCTGGCCACCCGACTCGCCGTCCCGGCCGTGACCGTCGTGCTGGCGACCGCCGTGCTGTCCGCGCTGACCAGCTGGGTCTGGTGGACGGACATCATCCACGGCCCGGTGGCCTTCGACCCCCCGTTCCAGGGCTTCACCTACCCCGCGCTGGGCGTGGCCCCGATCGCCTGGTCGCTGTTCGGGCTGGCACTGGGCGTGCTGGTCGGGCAGTTGCTGCGGCGGACCGTCGCCGCCGTGCTGGTGAGCGGCGCGGCGGTGGCGCTGGCGCACGGGGTCGTCGGAGTGTGGCGGCCGTTCTTCTGGCCGATGATCGAGGAGACGCAGCCGTTCAACAACCGGATGGGCGGGTTCGTCCAGCCCGCCAACTCCTGGCTGGTGGAGCGCGGTGTGGTGCTCGCGGACGGCACCCGGATGACGAGCGACGAGTGCATCAACCTGTCCAACGGCTGTGCCGACGCGCCGACCTCCTGGGGCCAGTACCACCCGGTCTCGCACCTCGTACCGGTCCAGCTCGTGGAGGCCGGGCTGCTGTTGCTGCTCACCGCGCTGGTGGTGGCGGTCGTCTTCCGGCGGCTCACCCGCGCCGGGGTCTGAGCGGCCCGGCGCCGTCCGATTCCGGTCTACTGCCCGCCCGCCCGCCCGACCAGACTGGGACGGCGTCACGGCCGCATGCGGTCTCCCCCGTCCCAGAAGGAGCACTGCGCAGCATGACCGGAACGACAGCACCGACCGGAACGACAGCGGCTACCGGCACGTCGGCGGCGACCGGCACGTCGGCGGCGACCGGTGCCCCCGCACCCACCGGCACGAGGATCGCCGTCATCGGCGCCGGCCCCGCCGGGCTCACCCTCGCCCGGATCCTCCGGGTCCACGGCATCGCCGCCACCGTGTACGAGCGCGAGCCCGACCGGCACGTCCGGGGCCAGGGCGGCACCCTGGACCTGCACGGCGACACCGGCCGCCGCGCGGTCCAGGAGGCGCGCCTGACCGAGGAGTTCCGGGCGAAGGCCCGGCCGGAGGGCGCGGACTTCCGCGTCGTCGACAAGCACGGCACCGCCCACCACACCTTCGACACCGGCCTCACCCCCGGCGCCGGGGGTGAGGGGGCCACCGGGGCCGACGGGTTCGACGGGGCGGCGAGCCCCGAGATCGACCGGGGTGACCTGCGCGGCCTCCTGCTGGACTCGCTCGACCCGGCCGCCGTCCGCTGGGGCCACCGGCTCGACCACGCGGAACCGCTCGGCGACGGCCGGCACCGGCTCCACTTCGACAACGGCGCCGTCGAGACCTGCGACCTGCTGGTCGGTGCCGAGGGCGCGCACTCGCGGGTCCGCTCGCTGCTCACCGCCGTCGCACCGCACTACACCGGCGTCAGCCTGGTCGAACTCGGCATCCCCGACGCCGACCGCACCGCCCCCGGGGCCGCCGCGGCCGTCGGCAACGGCAGTCTGTTCGCGTTCCACGACAACAAGGGCCTGGTGCTCCAGCGCAACAGCGACGGCCGGATCCGCGTCTACGCGTTCTTCCGCAGCTCCGAGGACTGGCTGACGGCGGCGGGTCTCTCCGAGGACGACCCGGCCGGCACCCGGGCCACCGTCGCCCGGCACTTCGCCGACTGGGCGCCGGAGTTCCGGTCCGCCCTGGCCGCCTGCGACGACACCCTGCGCACCCAGCGACTGGAGAAGCTCCCGGTCGGTCTGACCTGGCCGCGCCGCCCGGGTGTCACCCTGGTCGGGGACGCGGCGCACCTGATGTCCCCGTTCGCCGGGCAGGGCGTCAACCTCGCCATGTGGGACGCCGCCGAACTCGCCCTCGCGGTGGCACCCGTCCTCGCTCCGCCGGCTCCCAGGGACGCGGCGACCGCGGCGACCGCGGAGGCGCTCGACGCGGCCGTGGCGGGCTACGAGAAGTCGATGTTCGAACGGGGCGCGTTCTGGGCGGGCATCGCCGCGTTCAACCACGACCGGGTGCTGGCCCCCGACGGCCACGAGAACCTGCACCTCATGGCCGGTCCGCCCGGTCCGCCCGGTCCGCCCGGTCCGCCGGCCGGCGCCTGACGGCCTCGGCCTTCGCCGCCCGGGGGCCTCAGCCTCCGGTGCAGCCGCAGGACCGGCGGACCACCATCCGGGCCGGGAACATCCGGGCCCCGGTGGCGGGCGTCGGCTCCCCGTCCGCGCGCTCGCCGAGCACCAGGTCGACGGCGGCGCGCGCCATCTCCGCCTGCGCGGTGGCCACGCTGGTCAGCGGCGGCCCGGCGATCACGGCCTCCGCGATGTCGTCGAAACCGGCCACCGCGAGGTCCTCCGGCACCCGGATGCCGAGGTCGTCGGCGGCCCGCAGCAGGCCGATCGCCTGGTCGTCGGTCGCGCAGAAGACGGCCGACGGCCGGTCCGCGCGCGCCAGCAGCGCGAGCGCCTCCCGGTGCGCCCGCACCCGGTCGAACGGGGCCGGGGCCAGTCGGCCCTCGGTGGTCAGCCCGGCCTCGCGGAGCGCGGCGGCCCAGCCGGCGGTGCGCACGGTGACCGGGTCGCTCGGGCTGAGCGCGTAGGTGCCGCCGAAGCAGTGCACCGTGGCGTGGCCGTGCCCGAGCAGGTGGCCGACGACCTCCCGGGCCCCGCCCTCGTCGTCGGCGACGACCGCGATCCCGTGCTCGGTCTCGGCGCGGTGGTGCAGCAGCACGACCGGCGTCCCGTCCGGGGCGTCCATGCCGGTGACGCCGGGGGCGGACGGGTCCTGCGTGACCAGGATCAGGCCGTCCACCTGCATGCCGAGGAAGGCCCGGATGTAGTGGGCCTCGCGCTCGTTCGCGTAGTCGGAGTTGCCGATCAGCAGCAGCCGCCCGCGTTCGGCGGCCGCCCGCTCCACGGTGTGCGCGAGTTCCGCGAAGAAGGGCTGCCGGGCGTCCGGCACGACCATGCCGATCAGGTCGGTCCGCCGCCGGGCCATGGCCTGCGCGACGCGGTTCGGCCGGTAGCCCAGCTCCTCGACGACGGCGAGCACCCGGGCCCGGGTCGCGGCCGCCACCGGTCGCGGCCCGTTGTTGATCACATAGCTCACGACCGCGGTCGACGTCCCCGCCGCCCTCGCCACGTCGTCCCGCGTCACCCTTGCCATGTCCGCGAGCCTACACACCGGCACTGACGAGGCCCGTCGTCGTTCCACCGGCCGGGACCGCGGGGGCGGCCCGGCGGCGCGCCGTCCCCGTTCCCCCGGGGATCCCCGGGGCGCTGTTTCCGGCCGTTCGCGGAGGCCCGTGCGACTCCCCGCGGACCGGGCCCGCCGACCGGTCCGCCCGACCGCGATCCGGGGCCCGGAGCTTTTGCACGGAACGTCGGGGACTCCTGCAGGACGCGTTCACCACGGCGGCGGGCACCCGCCGTACCGTCCGACCCGACGGGTGCGGACAGGCACCCCGGGGCACGGGGCCGGCCTCGCTCCGGCCGCCCCCGGCCGGGGCGAGTCGTCCGGGCGGAACTGACGGCGGCTCGGCCCGTCCGTCCGCCCGCTCGTCCGTCCGCCCGCTCGTCCGTCCGGCTGCTCGGCTAGTACATCTGGTCGGCCGTGACGTCGGCCGAGCGGCGCAGGGCCTGCTCGGCGGGCTCGCCGCGCAGGGCGAGCAGGGTGAGGGTCAGCGCGTCCAGCACCGTCAGGTGGGCGATGCGGCTGGCGGTGGTCTCCAGGCCGAAGACGAGGTCCTGGCCGCCCGCGACCAGGGTGTGGGTGGCGGTCTCGCTGAGCGGGGAGCGGGCGTAGCTGGTGAGCGCGACCACCGCGGCGCCGTTGCCGCGGGCGTGGCGGGCGGCGTCGACCACGGTGCGGGTCGCGCCGGTGTGGCTGACGGCCAGGCACGCGGCGGTGGGCGGCAGTTGGGCGGCGGCCAGCTGGGCGGTGCTCGGGTCGGCGGGGGAGTCGGTGCGCAGGCCCAGGGCGCGCAGCCGGTAGGCGGCGTCCAGGACCACCGCGCCGGACAGCCCCTCGCCGAGGACCAGGACGTGGTCGGCGGAGTTCAGCACCCCGGCCGCGGCCCGCAGTCCGTCCGGGGAGAGCGTCGTGCCGATCCCGTCGAGCGCCTCCCGGGCGGCCCGGACGGTGTCGGAGAGCGCGCGGGCGGCCGGGTCCCGGGTGTCGGCCGCGTCCGCCGCGGGGGCCGGGGCCTGCCGGACGGCGGCGATCTTCAGCTCCTGGTAGCCCCGGAAGCCGAGCCGCTGACAGGCCCGGACCACCGAGGACGGCGCCGTCCCGGCCAGCTCGGCGACGTCGCTCACGCTGAGGCCGACCAGATCGGCGCCCCGGGCGAGCACCACCTGGGCGACCCGCGCCTCGCTGCCGCGCAGTTCGCCGAGCCGGGCGCGGACGTGTGCGGCCAGCTGGGACTCCAGCGGAGAAAATTCGGAACGCTCTTCCATGGATTCAGTGTACCGTGGAACGCGGTTCCGGGGATCGGTGATCCGCCGGTCCGTCGTTCGTCCGTTGCTCGTCCGTTCCAGGGAGGGGAGTTCCGCCGTGACCGCCGCCGTTCCCGTGGCCGTTCTGACCGCCGCCGTCCTGCACGCCGTCTGGAACGGTCTGGCGCACCGGATCGAGGACAAGCTCGTCGGCTTCGCCCTGATCAACCTCGCCTACACCGCGTGCGCGGTGGTCCTGGTGGCGCTCAACCCCTTGCCGGAGGCCGCCGCCTGGCCGTACCTGCTGGCCTCGGTGGCGATGCAGGTGACGTCCCAGCTGCTGCTCCTGCGCGCCTACCAGCTGGGGGACTTCGGGCAGATGTACCCGATCGCGCGCGGCTCGGCGCCGCTTCTGGTGGCGGTGCTGTCGGTGACCGTCCTCGGCGAGGCGCTCGGGGGCGGGGAGTTGCTCGGCGTGGCCGTCATCTCCTGCGGGCTGGTCGGGCTGGCCTTCGCCCGGGGGATCCCGGGCCGCGCCCAGCTGCCCGCGCTCGGGGCGGCCCTCGGTACCGGGGTGACGATCGCCGCGTACACCGTGGCGGACGGCGCCGGCGTCCGCCACGCGGGGACGGTCGGCGGCTACGTCGCCTGGCTGTTCGTCCTCCAGGGGCCGGTCCTGGCGCTGATCGCCTGGGCGCGCCGGGGGCGGAGCCTGCTGGCCGGGGCCGGTCCGGCGGTCCCGTTCGGGCTGCTCGGCGGTGTGCTGTCGCTGACCGCCTACGGGCTCGTGGTGTGGGCGCAGTCCCGGGGGAACCTCGCGACGATCGCCGCGCTGCGCGAGACCAGCATCGTGATCGCCGCACTGATCGCCACCGTCGTCTTCCGGGAGCGCCTCGGGCGGCTGCGGATGGCGGCGAGCGCGGCCGTGCTGGCCGGGATAGCCGTCCTGGAGCTGGCCCACCCCTGAGGGCCGGCTCCAGGGTCACGGGGTCACGGGGTCACGGGGGAGACGCGGCGGCACTTCGCCCACGCCGCGCACTCCGCGGCACTCCGCACCACTCAGGGGACGACGACCGTCAGCGAGCTGCGCGTCGTCGTGAAGCCCAGCTCCTCGTACAACCGCTGGGCCCGGTTGCCCTCGGTCACGGCCAGTCCGATCTCGGTGGCGCCGCCGGCGGCGACCTCGGCGACGACGCGGCGCAGCAGGTCGCGGCCGAGACCGGGGTAGCCGCGCGCGGGGTCGCGGAACACATGGGCGATCCAGGGCAGACCGTCCCAGTCGGTGAGGACGGCGCCGGCCACCACCCGGTCGGTACCGTCCACGACCAGGGCGCTGGACGGCATCAGGGGCCCTATGACCTGCCCGGCCAGCAGTGCGGCGAGCTTGCCGACCTTGGCCTGCTCACCCTGGTCCTCGGCCTGGAGGTGGTCCGGGTGACCGGGACCGAAGGCGGCCCGGGAGACCGGGGCCAGCTCCTCGGCCCCGCGGTCGCAGGGCACGGTGCGCAGCCCGTCCCGGAGCGGGGTGCGGGCCCACGCGCCCCAACCCCCGGGCGGGGGCGCGTCGGTGAGGCTCCGGTGCATCGTGTGGCCGTGGCGCAGCACGGTGGCCCCCCGGCGCACCAGTTCCTCGCCGAGCGGGAGCGGGCCGGAGACCACCCAGCCCGCCAGTTCCGTCCGGACGAAGGCGGCCTGGGCGGCCAGGTCGGCGCGGGGGTCGACCACCTCCAGGCGGTCGGCCCAGGGGCGGCCCTCCCGTTCGCCCCGCTCGTACCGCACGACGGCGACCCCGTCGGCGTCGTACCCGTACTGCCAGTCGCCCCGCTCCTGTGCCACGTCGTCGGTCCGATCCTCGCGCCTCGGCACGCCTCTGGGCACGCCCCGTCCTCGGCCATGCTGGGCGAACGACGCTTCGGGATCAACCGGCCGTCGATCAACGGTCGATCGACCGGGAAGCCGCGCCGGTCGGTCGAAGTCCACGGGCCGCCGGTCGCCGCCGCCGGGCGCCGGTCACCGGTTGCCGGTGCCGTCCCGCAGGACCGGCCGCGGCGTCCCCGGCTCAGTCGGCGATCACGGCCGCGCGGACGCAGAGGACGTCCGGCAGGTGGGAGACCACCAGCGCCCAGTGCCCGCCCTCGTCGTGGCTCGCGTAGACGTCACCGGTCCGGTTGCCGAAGTAGATGCCGGCCGGTGCGAGGTCGTCGGTGCGCAGCGCGTCCCGCAGCACGATGCCGTAGTGGTCCTCGCCGGGCAGGCCCTCGGCGAGCGCCTGCCAGCTGTCGCCCGCGTCGTTGGTGCGGAAGACCCGGCAGCGGCGGCCCGGCGGGATCCGGTCGTCGGCGCCGCCGAGCGGGAACACGTAGGCGGTGTCGGCGCGGTGCGGGTGGGCGGCGATCGCGAAGCCGAAGTCGGCGGGCAGGCCGGCGGCGATCGAGCGCCAGGTCTCGCCGCCGTCGTCGCTGCGGTAGACGCCGCCGTGGTTCTGCAGGTAGAGCCGGTCCGGGTTGACGGCGTCGCGGGCGATCTTGTGCACGCACTGGCCGAACTCGGGGTACTGGTTCTCCTCCGGCAGGAACTCGGCGCGCAGCCCGTTGTTGGACGGCTCCCAGCTGCCGCCGCCGTCCTTGCTGCGGTAGACGCCGCCGCTGGAGACGGCGACCAGCAGCCGCTCCGGGTCGCGCGGGTCGCTGAGGACGGTGTGCAGGCCCTGGCCGCCGTAGCCGGCGCCCCACTCGGTGCGCTGCGGGTGGTTCCAGAGCGACTCGATCAGGCTGAAGGTCTCGCCGCCGTCCTCGGAGCGGAACAGCGCGGCGGGTTCGGTGCCCGCGTAGACGACGCCGGGGGCCTCGGGGCCGGCCGGCTGGAGCTGCCAGACCCGGGCGAGCGAGGCGCCGGTGCTCTCCGGGAAGCGGATCGCCGGGGTGGGCGGCTCGAACCAGCTCTCCCCGAGGTCGTCCGAGCGCCACACCGACGGGCCCCAGTGGCTGCTGTCGGCGCCCACCAGGAGTCTGGTCCGACCGTCACGGCGGTCGACGGCGACCGAGTAGATCGCGTTCATCCGGAAGTGCGGCCCGCTGAACTCCCAGTTCAGCCGGTCACGACTGCGTCCGAGAAAGAGGCCCTTCTCGGTTCCGACGGCCAACAGCACCTCGGTCATTGCCACACACCACCTGCTCGGCGAAACGGCCCCCGCCCGGACACCCCTCCCGGGCCAGTGTCCCGCCGTCGGCCGCCCGCCACATCTCGCCGCGCCGGGCGCCGGTCGCCGGTCGCCGGTCGCCGGTCCGTCCGACGCCGGTCCGTCCGACGCCGGTCGCCGGTCGCCGGTCCGTCCGACGCCGGTCGCCGGTCGCCGGTCCGTCCGACGCCGGTCGCCGGTCCGTCCGACGCCGGTCCGTCCGACGCCGGTCCGTCCGACGCCGGTCCGTCCGACGCCGGTCCGCCCGGCGCCGGCCCGACGGCGCGGCGCACCGCCGGGCCCGGGCGCCGCGCCGTCGGGCTTCCTCAGCCCCGGCAGCCCTCCAGCAGCCGCAACCAGACCTCGCTGATCGTCGGGTAGGCGGGCACCGCGTGCCAGAGCCGGTCGATCGGCACCTCGCCGACCACCGCGATCGTCGCCGAGTGCAGCAACTCGGAGACGCCGGGCCCGACGAAGGTCGCGCCGACCAGCACCTCCCGGTCCAGGTCGAAGACGACCCGGGCCCGGCCGCGGTAGTCGTCGCCGTAGAGCGAGGCACCGGCGACCGCGCCGAGGTCGTGGTCGATCACCTTGACCCGCAGTCCGGCCTGCTCGGCGGCGTCGAGGGTCAGACCGACGGAGGCGACCTCCGGTTGCGTGAAGACGACCTGGGGCGCGCCTGCGCTGTCCGCCGACGCGGCGTGAGCGCCCCAGCGTGCGGTGTCCAGCGGGCGTGCCTGGGCGCGGGCGACGATCGCCGCGCCGGTGATTCGCGCCTGGTACTTCCCCTGATGGGTGAGCAGCGCCCGGTGGTTGACGTCCCCGGCGGCGTACAGCCACGCGCCGTCGACGCCGAGCACGGTGCAGCTGTCGTCGACGTCGAGCCAGTCACCGGGGTGCAGACCGACCTGCTCCAGGCCGACGTCCGCCGTGCGCGGGGCGCGTCCGGTGGCGTACAGCACCTCGTCCACGGTCAGCCGTCCGCCGTCGCCCAGGGTGAGGGAGACCTCGGACCGGCCGTCTGCCGCACTCGCGCCGTCCGTCGCACCCGCCGTGTCCACCGCCCGGCGCTCCAACGCGGTGACCGCGGTCCCGAAGCGGACGTCCACGCCGAGGTCCCGCAGGCCGTCCGCGACCAGCTCGCCGGCGAACGGCTCCATCCGGGGCAGCAGCCCGCCGCCACGGACCAGCAGCACGACCTCCGAGCCGAGCGCCCGCCAGGCGGTGGCCAGTTCCACACCGACCACCCCGCCGCCGACCACCGCCAGTCGCCGGGGGACGGTGGGCGAGCCGGTCGCCTCGCGGTTGGTCCACGGCCGGGCGTCGGCCAGGCCGGCGACGTCGTACGGCAGCACCGGCCGGCTGCCGGTGCAGATCGCGACGGCGTGCCGGGCCACCAGCAGCCGCTCGCCGCCGTCCTCCCCCTCGACGGTCACCTGCCGCTCGCCGGCCAGCCGGCCGTGGCCACGGGCCAGTTCGATGCCGGTGTCGCGGAGCCACTGCACCTGACCGTCGTCCTGCCAGTGCGAGGTGAAGGAGTCGCGTCGGGCGAGCACCGCGGCCGGGTCCAGTGCGCCACCGCCGACCGCCTCCCGGGAGCCGGCCACCGCACGGGCGTCGGCCAGGGCGGCCACCGGGCGCAGCAGCGCCTTGCTCGGCATGCAGGCCCAGTAGGAGCACTCGCCGCCGACCAACTCGCTCTCCACGATCACCGTGCGCAGTCCGGCGGCGGCCGTCCGGTCGGCGACGTTCTCGCCGGTGGGGCCCGCGCCGATCACGATGACGTCGAACTCCTCGGGGGTGGTGGACTGGGGGGAGGTCATGCGTGCTCCTCGGTGCTGTTGTTCCGTGTGCTGATCGGTGGTCTCGACCGGGCGGGCCGGCAGGGGCCGATGCAGGCCCGCGCCGGTGTGCCGCGTGCCGTGTTGCCGGGTGGCCCTGCGGTGCCGTGTGGCCCTGCCCATCCTGCGCCGACCGGCCCGCCCGGCGCAGCCGAACACGCGGGCGAAGCGCCAGTCCCCGGAAACCCTTCACACCCGCGTGACCTTCACGTCGTGCCGCGACCGGTCGGGTCCGGACCGAGCCCCGACCGGGCCCGACCGGCCCGGAACCGGACGCCCCTACGCGAGCTCCGCCAACTCCGCGAGCACCGCTGCCGTTTCCGCCGGCCGGGAGAACATCGGCCAGTGCCCCGTCGGCACCTCGCGCAGCTCCCACTCCGGGCCGCCGAGCGCCGCGAAGTACGGGTGCCCGGCGGCGATCATCTCCCGGACCTGCGCCAGCGGCATCGTGCACGAGACCAGGGCCTTCGGCAGCTTCTCGCCCGCCCCGGTCAGCCGCACCGGCTCGTAGAACGTCCCGGCCGGCTGGTCGGTGGCCCGCTCGCGGAACCGCGCCAGCCCCGCCTCGTCGATCCCCGTCACATCGGCGCCGTCGGAGGCCAGCACCTCCCAGGACGGCAACGGCAGCCCCCCGCCGTCGACCATCGAGGCCTCCAGCGTGGCGCGGTAGGCCGGCTCCCAGAGGTCCGCGAGCACCGCACCGTCGTCGAGCGGGCCGGAGTCGAGGTAGACCACCCGCCGGATCCGCTCCGGCACCCGGTCGGCCGCGCCGGACACGGCGATGGTGCCGCCGCTGTGCGCCACCAGGACGACGTCCCGGAGGTCGGCACGGACCAACAGGTCGGTGAGGTCGGCGATGTGGGCCTCGGCACCGGTCTCCGGCGTGGCCTCGCCGGCCCGTTCGGCGAGTCCGGGCAGGGTCACCGCGTGCACGGTGTGGCCGGCGGCGCGCAGCGGTTCGGCGACCGCGTCCCAGGCCCAGCCGCCGAGCCAGAAACCGGGGACGAGTACGAAGGTGCTCATGATGGGACGGTCCTCTCGTGGGATGCCAGTCGTGCGTCCGGTTCCGGTCCCGACCGTCACCCGGCGCCCGCCGTTGACTCCGACCCTAGAATCGCAACCGGACAGAACTCGACCGGATTAATCACCGGATCGATCGCCGTACGGCGCGACGGTCCGACGGAACGGGACCGGGAACGCGAACGCGAACGGGACCGGGAACGCGACCGGGACCGGGAACGCGAACGGGACCGGGAACGCGAACGGGAGGAGCGCAGCGCCATGGAGCACCCGGTCAGCCGCATCCTCGCCCTCCTCGAACTGCTCCAGGCCCGGCCCGGCCTCACCGGCGCCGAACTCGCCGAGCGGCTGGACGTCGACGTCCGCACCGTGCGCCGCTACGCGTCCCGGCTCGCCGAACTCGGCATCCCCGTCCAGGCCGAGCGCGGCCGTTACGGCGGCTACCGGCTGCTGCCGGGCTTCCGTCTGCCACCGCTGATGCTCACCGGCGACGAGGCCGCCTCCGTGGTGCTGGGGCTGCTGGCCGGACGGCGGTCCGGGCTGTCGGTGGGGGAGGAGGCTGGGGAGTCGGCGCTCGCCAAGATCCGGCGGGTGCTGCCACCGGCGCTGCGCGACCAGGTGGCGGCCGTCGAGCAGACCGTCGGACTGACCGCCGCGCCCGCCTCCGGCCCCAGCCCGGCGGCCGCGGCGCTGTTCACGCTCGCCGAGGCCGCGCGCCGGCGCCGCCGGGTCCGGCTGGACTACCGGGACCGCGGCGGTGCGCCCAGCGAGCGCGAGTTCGACCCGTACGGGCTGGTCTTCCACTCCGGCCGCTGGTACACCACCGGCCTGGACCACCGCAGCGGGGAGCAGCGGACCTTCCGGTTGGACCGGATCCGCTCGGTCCGGCCGTGCGAGGCCGGGTTCGAACCGCCCGCGGACGTCGACCCGGTGCAGCGGGTGCTGGAGTCGCTCGCCTCGGTGCCCTGGACGCACGAGGTCGAGGTCGTCCTCACCGTCGGTCTCGACGAGGCCCGCCACCGGATCCCGCCCACCGCGGGCACGGTCACCGCCACCGAGGACGGCCGGGTCCTGCTGCGCGCCCGGGCCGAGCGCCTCGACGGCATGGCCCTGCTGCTCGCCGGTCTCGGCTGGCCCTTCACGGTTCGCCGCCCGGCCGCCCTCCGCGACGAGGTCCGGGCGCTCGCCGCCCGCCTCACCACCTGGAGCCACGACGGCGACGGTGACGAGGACGGCGCGGCCGAGCGCCCGCCGGCGGAGCGGTGAGGCGACGGCGGCCCGCCGAACGCACGACGGCGGGCCCCACGGGTGGTTCGACCACCCCGGGGCCCGCCGTGCGGCGACCGGACGTCAGGCCTGCGGAGCACCGTTCTGCTCCGACGCCACCTGGCGCTTCACCTCGGCCATGTCCAGCTTCCTGGCCTGGCCGATCAGGTCCTCGAACACCGGCTCGGGCAGCGCACCGGCCTGTGAGAAGACGAGCACGCCCTCGCGGATGATCGCCAGCGTCGGGATCGACTGGATGCCGAAGGCGGCGGCCAGCTCCTGCTGCGCCTCGGTGTCGACCTTGGCGAACACGAGGTCCGGGTGACGCTCGGCGGCCTTCTCGAAGACCGGCGCGAACTGACGGCACGGGCCGCACCAACTCGCCCAGAAGTCGATGAAGACGAAGTCCTTGCCGCCCTCACCGGGGACGATCTCGTCGAAGTTCTCCTTGGTCAGCTCGACCGTGCTGCTCATGTCGCGATTCCTGCCCTTCCGGTGGTGGCGGTCAAGGCCATGTGCCCCCGACAACGGCTGCTGTCCGCGCGCTATTCCGCGGACCCTACCGCGCGGTCCGTCGAACGGACCCGGGCCCGCGTCCGTACCGGAGGGTGTCCGGCACCGACGTGCTCACGCACCGACCCGGGAGCGGTCACCATGCGCAACACCCGCCGTACCGACAGCCCGACCGACGGTCGCCCCACCGGGCCCGCCCGGACCCCCGCCCGGCGTCCGGGGCGGCTCGCCGTACTCGCCGCGGCCGGGCTGGCCGTGGCCGCCCTGGTCGCCGGCTGCGGCTCGTCCACCTACAGCGGCTCGTCGCCGACGAAACCGCCCGCGTCGTCCTCCTCGCCCGCCGCACCGGGCACCTCCGCCACCCTGCGGACCACCGACGACGCCAAGCTCGGCACCGTCGTCACCGACAGCGCCGGCTTCACCCTCTACCGGTTCGACAAGGACAGCGCCACGCCCCCCACCTCCACCTGCAACGGCGACTGCGCCGCGACCTGGCCCCCGGTCCCGGCCGACGGCACCCCGGCCACCGTCGACGGCATCGACGCCAAACTGGTCGGCACCGTCACCCGGGCCGACGGCAGCAAGCAGCGCACCCTCGCCGGGTGGCCGCTCTACCGCTACGCACCCGACCGCGACCCCGGCGACACCAAGGGCCAGGGAGTGAACGGCGTCTGGTTCGCGGTGACCCCCGCCGGCGACCGGGCCACCGCCACCGCCACCGGCAGCCCCGGCGGCTACGGCTACTGAGCCGGACGAGCCGGACGAGCAGGACGAGCCGGACCGCCCGACGACGACGCTCGACCCGGAGGTGCGGGTGCGCAAGGATGTGACGGTGACCGAGGAGCATCCCGGTGGCGAACGCCCGGCCGCGCGGAGCGCGCGGGAACCGGACGAGGAGCTGATGCGCGTCCTCTACCGCGACCACGCCGGCGCGTTGCTGGGCTTCGTGCTCCACCTGGTCGCCGGGGACCGTCAACGCGCCGAGGACGTCGTCCAGGAGACCCTGCTGCGCGCCTGGCGCAACCTCCACCGGCTCGACCCGTCGGTGGCGTCCCTGCGGCCCTGGCTGGCCACCGTCGCCCGGCGGATCGTCATCGACGGGCACCGCGCCGAACTCGCCCGACCGCGCGAAGTGGACGCCGCTCCGCTGGAGTTGCTGCCCGCCGAGGACGAACTCGACCGCTCGCTGCGGATGATGACGGTCGCCGACGCGCTCGACGACCTCTCGCCCGCGCACCGCGAGGTCGTCGTGGAGACCTACTTCAAGGGCCGCACGGCCAACGAGGCGGCCGCCGAACTCGGCGTCCCCGCGGGCACCGTGCGCTCACGGCTGTACTACGCGCTGCGCGCGCTCAGGCTCGCGCTGGAGGAACGGGGAGTGACATCGTGACACCGTCCGAACCCGACCCCGCGCCGGCCGTCCACCTCGACGTCGCCGCGTACGTCCTCGGCGTGCTGGACCGGGCCGAACGCGAGGCCTTCGACGCCCACCTCGCCGCGGGCTGCCCGCAGTGCGCCGAACGGCTGGCCGAACTCGCCCCTGTCGGAGGCCTGCTGGCCGAGTTCGCGGCCGACGCCGACCCGGCCGACCCCGTGCCGCGGCCGGATCCGGCCATGCTCGGCCGACTGGTGGAGGAGGTCCGGGCGAGCCGTCGGCGCGGCCGGGTCCGCCGGCTGGCGCTGGTCGTCGCGGCGGCCGCCGTGGCGGTCGCCGGACCGGCGGTCACCGCCGCCGTGATCACCGCGGACTCTCCGCCCGGCGTGGTCGCCACGGCCGCCGCCCACCGGTTCACCGCGGCGGACCCGGCGTCCGGGGCCCGCGCCGTGGTCGACGTCGACCCGGTGCCCTGGGGGAGCCGGATCACCCTCGAACTCTCCGGCGTGCCCGGACCGCTGACCTGCGACCTGGTCGCCGTCTCCGGAACGGGCGGCCGCCAGACCGTCACCACCTGGAGCGTCCCCGCCGCCGGCTACACCGCCGCCCCCCTCCACACCACCGGCGGCACCGCCTTCCCACCCACCACCATCGACCACTTCGAAATCCGCACCCTCGACACCGACACCCTCCTCCTCACCATCCCCACCCGAACCCCCTGACGCCCCCGCCCCCGCGAGTCGACCCAGCCGACTTCCCGCGCCACGCGTTGCTCGCTCCGATGCCTCGGGGCCGCGGCTGCCACCCGGCCCTCCCCGCCTCCACCCGAGCGCCGGCCCCGGCTCGCTGCGGGAGCACAAGGTCGACGCGGCCGACTTCCTGCGCCACGCGCTGCTCGCTCGGATGCCTCGGGGCCGCGGCTGCCACCCGTCTCTCCCCGTCTCCGCCGGAGCGTCGGCCCTGGCTCGGTGCGGGAGTACAAGGTCGACGCGGCCGACTTCCTGTGCTGCGGCCCCGACGCCGTCGGCACGGCGGCGGCCACTCAGCAGGCCCTGACGGGGCGTGGAGTGGGAAGTCGACGCCGCCGACTTCCCACTCCAGGCGGCGCTTTCACAGTGAAGCCGAGCTGCGCCGTCCCTGGCCCCTCCCCGCCGCAAAGGCTTTCCTGCTCCCGCGAGCGGGGCAGCTCCGCCCGTCGGGGTATCTGCGCGGCACGGGAAGTCGACCCGGCCGACTTTCTCTGCCGTGCGCCCGGACGTCGTGGGAGGGACTGCCATCCCGGCCGTCCCAGCCTCCTGCTCCCTCGCCGGCCCAGCCTGGTGCGGTGTGGGAAGTCGACGCGGCCGACTACTTGTACCGCGTGCTCGGACGCTGCCGGTGCGGCCCAGGCCACTCGGCCGGCCTTGTGAGCTGTGGGCTCGGGAAGCCGATGCGGCCGACCTCCCACTTCGCGTGGCTTTGACACGCCCGGGTGCACAGGGAGGCGCAGGCGGCTGGAGGGCGTTCGCGGCGGGGACGGGCCAGGCTGTCCCCGGCCCGTCCCGCCGCAGAGGCTTCCTCGCTGCCGCGCGAGGGGCCGCCCTGCCCGTCGGGGTATCTGCGCGGCACGGGAAGTCGACGTGGCCGACTTTCCCTGCCATGCGCCCGGACGCCGTGGGAGGGGCTGCCCTCGGCCGTCCCGGTCGCCGCCCAGGATCCGGCTTCCGCTACGGCCCCGGTTTTGGTGTGGAGGGGGAAGTCGATGTGGCCGACTGTCTGTGCAGGGTGCTCGGGTCTCGGCGGTGCGGCGGCGGGCATGCAGTCGGTCATGGTGGGCTTCGGGTGTGGGAAGTCGACGCGGCCGACCTCTCACGCTGTGCTGTCCCCGCCGGCCCGGGCTCGCGGGGTGTGGGCGGCTGAAGGCGTTCACGGTGGAGCCGGGCCGCGCCGTTCCCGGCCCCTCTCCGCCGCAAGTGCTTCCTCGCTGCCTCGCGAGGGCCGCCCTGCCCGTCGGGGGGCTGCGCGGAATGGAAAGTCGACGCAGCCGACTTCGTACTTCGCACTATGCCGTGCGTCGAGTCGTGTGCCGCGCGTTCGAATGCCTTGCGGGGAGGCTGCCATCCGCCCGTGTGGCTTCTGTCCAGGCCCCGGCTTGGTGCGGGAGCAGGAAGTCGAGATGGCCGACTTCCCACTCCGTACGGCGCCCGTCCTCCAGGGTCAGCGGGGGGTTTGGGCGGCGATGCGGGTGAGGGCGTGGGCGCAGCGGCGGGCGAAGAGGTGTTGGGCGAGGGGGAGCAGGGGGCCGGCGAGGCGGGCGTACCAGCGTTGCGGGCGGCTGAAGGCGTTCACGGTGAACCAGACCGCGCCGTCCGGGTCCATCTCCACCACGAAGGTCTCCTCGCCGACCGCGAGGTGGTCCCGTCGGGTGCCGTACGTGAAGCCGTGCCGGTCGCGGTCGTCGTCGCCGTCGCCGTCGGTGCTCCAGACCACCCGGCAGGGCGCGGCGGCCCGCAGCGGGCCGATTCCGACGGCGCACCGGACGGCGACGCCCGGTGCGGCGCGGTCGGCCTCGGCGGTGATCCGGACGCCGGCGGCCCGGTGCATCTGCCAGCCCAGCACGGCTGCTCCGGTGGCGTCCAGGGCGGCTCGGCCGTGGCCGACGAGGGCGCGGTGGCGGAGGTGGTTGTAGCCGGCCGGCAGCGGGGCGTCGAGGTGGGTGCTGGCGCCGACCTCGGGGTAGTTCAGGTCGGTGGGCCGCGCGGTGGTGTTCATCGGACGGTCTCCTGCGGGTTGGGGGCGAGGCGGCGCCAGGCGAGCAGGGAGCAGAGCGCGAAGCCGAGGGCGTTGCCGACGCCGTGGGTGGCGGCCATCCAGCCGAGGGTGGGGTGGGGGAGTCCGGAGGCCTCGCCGAGGGCCCACCAGAGGGCGAGCAGCATGGTGACGGCGAGGACGGCCGCCGAGACGCCGAGCAGGACGGGCGTGCCGGTGAGCCGTCGTACGCCCGGGACCGCCGCCGTCCCGCGCTCGGGGCGAGGGTCGCTGCGGGTGCGCAGGTCGCGCCAGGTGAGCAGTCCGACCAGCCACATGCCGGCGGTGAGGACGGCGGCGCCGACGAGTTCGGCCCAGTCTCCGACGAAGTAGCCGCCGAGCACCAGCAGCGTCCCGGCCGGGACGCTGAGCGCGGCCCACCGCGCGGCCGGCCGGCCGGGGACGGCGCGGCACACCAGCCCGGCGACCAGGGCGGCGGTGAATCCGGCGTAGTGGAAGTGCGGGACGGTGAGGGCGAGGATGTCGAGGTCGAAGCCGAACAGCCGGTGGCCGGAGCGCTCGGCGACGAGGGCGAGTCCGGCGACCGACGGCGTGACGAGCGCGGTGAGGACGGCGATCTCGGGCGGGGCGAGGGAGCGGGTGCGGGCCAGGCGGAGCGGGGCGTGGGCGGCGAGGGCGAGGGTGCCGAGCGCGTAGCACACCGCGCTGCCGGTGGCGAGCGGGCCGCGCGGCAGCCAGAGCGAGAGGGCGCCGGGGACGGCGGCGAGGGGCCAGAGGCGGCGCAGCCGGGCCAGTCCCGGTTCGTCGATGAGGGCGGTCCCGAGCGGGATCACCGCGCCCATGCCGAGCAGGACCAGCAGGTCGACCAGTTCGGCGGTGCCTCGTCCCATGCCCCGCACCTCCCCTTGAACACGTTCAAACTTCCGTCGCGCGCCGACTCTACGCGCAGCATTGAACGCGTTCAAGCTCGCTTGGAGGCCCGTCCGCTCCGCCTGCCCTGGTGTTCACGCGGGGGGCGGCGCACCCTGGAGGAGTAACCGGACGAGGAACGATCGCCGCCGGAGGTGACCCGCCATGCAGACTCTTGTCGGTTGGCACATCGAGATGGAGTTCCGCGAGGAGGGGGCGCGGACGGCCGCCGCCGCCCTGCTGCGGCTGGGCGACGGGACGGAGATGCGCGCGCACGGCTACACCAGTCGCCACCCGTCCGACCCGGAACAGCTCAGGGTCGGGGAGGAGATCGCGGCCGCCCGGGCGCTCAACGACCTCGCCTCGCAGTTGCTCACCAAGGCGCACGGTGAGATCCAGGAGGTCAGCCCGGTCCCGACCCATCCGCTGTCGTGACGCCGTCGGACGGCACCGCCGGCCCGGCCGTCAACCGGTCGCGCATCCCGCTGATCTGCCCGCGGTGCGGCAAGGAGCAGCGGGTCGTGCCGGGCGGCCCGGGCCGGGCGGTCAAGGTGGTGCACGCCGTCAGCGGCCAGGAGGCCTGCGAGCCGGGCGACCTGGCCCGCGCGCCGGAGAACGGTCCGGCCTGAGCACCGACCCCTGAGGACCGACCATTGAGCACCGACGCCTGAGCACCGACGCCTGAGCGCCGGCCCCTGAGCACCGGCCTCCGAGCGCCCACCGGGGCACCTCCCGACCCGACCGGGGGACCAGGAAGCCCGGAGGACTCAGAGGCCCCGGAGGACCCGGAGGGCCCAGGAGGTCCGCGGCCCGCCTCAGTTCGGGCAGTACGTGGTCGGCGCCTGCCACTCCGGCCCGATCAGCCGCTGCTCCCGCTCGTTGAGCGTGATCCGGATGCCGACCGTCCCGGCCAGCCCGAGCCGCATCCGGCTGCGGGCCAGGACGAGGAAGGCCGTCAGTCCGTACTTGTTGATCAGCGACGCGCGGTAGCGGGCGGTGGCGTCCTCGTCGCAGACCGCGGCGCGGGCGGGGAGCTGACGCCCGGTCGGGCGGCCGTGCGCGTCGCACGGGCCGACCAGGACCTTGGGGTGACGGCGGATCCGTTCGGCCTCGCCGGAGTGGGCGGGGGTCCAGATGCCGAGCGCGGTGCCGTCGGCGACCACCCAGCTCTGCGAGTGGACCTGGCGGCCGTCCTCGCCGTAGGTGGTGAGCAGGAGGTACTTGCTGTCGGCCAGCTGGTCGGTACGGTCGTGCACGGTGTCCTCCCTCTCCGGGACGGCGTGCTGCTCGGTGCCGGGGCGGTGCTCGGTGGTCCGGCGGAACTCCTCGGCGGCGGGCCCGGTGGGTCGGGCGCCCTCGCCGTAAAGCCCACGGGACAGCCTCGCACGGGTCCGGTCAAGGACCCCGGCCGGGCGGGCCACTCCATTGTCGTCCAGGAGGGCTGCCGGTTCGAGGGCTCGCGGCTGCCCGTGGGCGCCGGGCCGGTGCCGTCCGTACGGCGAGGACGAGCGCCGGGACGACGAGCGGTCCCACCCGGACGGCTCAGGCGAGCGACGGTGTCCTTCGCGCCCGACCGGCCCCGGAAGCGGTTGAGCGGCTCGCCCGGAAACGGCGAGCGGCCCGCCCGGTGTCGTGATGACACCGGACGGGCCGCTTCGCACCGTCGCGTACTCCGCGAGGGTCAGTGCACCAGCACCGGCACCTCGTTGGCGTTGGCCGCGCCCTCGCCCGCACCCGCGGCGCCACCGGCGTCGGGGCGACCGGCGTTGATCAGGACGAAGGCGAGCGCCGCCGCCAGGACCAGGATCCCGAAGGACCACCAGATCGCGGTCGAGAAGCCCTCGACCATGCCCTGGAACTGCACCGCCTTGGCGGCCGCCGGGCTGGTCGCGGCGCCGGCGTGGGCCGCCAGCCAGGTGGTGGTGGCGCTGGCCGCGATGGTGTTCAGCAGCGCGGTGCCGATGGCGCCGCCGACCTGCTGCGAGGTGTTGACCATGGCGGACGCCACGCCGGCGTCGCGCGGCTGGACGCCGTGCGTGGCCAGGCTCATCGCCGGCATGAACGCGGTGCCCATGCCGAGGCCCATCAGGACCAGACCGGGCAGGATCAGCGCCGGGTAGGAGGTGTCCAGGTCGATCTGGGTCAGGATGAGCATGCCGATCGCGGCCACCAGGAAGCCGGGCGCCATCAGGTACCGCGCCGGGACGCGGGTCATCAGGCGGGCGCCGATCTGGGTCGAACCGGTGATCATGCCCGCCACCATCGGCAGGAAGGCCACGCCGGTCAGGACCGGGCTGTAGTCGAGCACGATCTGCAGGTAGTAGGTCAGGAAGAGGAACAGACCGAACATGCCGATCACGGCCAGGCCCAGCGACAGGTAGACCCCGCCGCGGTTGCGGTCCAGCACGACGCGCAGCGGCAGCAGCGGCGCCTTGACCCGCTGCTCGACCAGGACGAACGCGCCCAGCAGTACGGCGGCGGCGACGAACAGACCGATCGTCATGCCCGAGCTCCAGCCGTCCGACTCGGCCCGGGTGAAGCCGTAGACGAGCGCGACCAGACCGGTGGTGACCAGCAGGACACCGGGGACGTCGAGCCGGTTGCGGTTGCGGCCCTCGGCGGGCTCGCGGATCACCATGACGGCGCCGACGGCGGCGACCACGGCGAACGGGATGTTGACGAAGAAGGTCCAGCGCCAGTTCATGTACTCGGTGAGCAGGCCGCCGAGGATCAGACCGATCGCACCGCCACCACCGGCGATCGCGCCGTAGATGCCGAACGCCTTGGCGCGCTCCTTGGCCTCGGTGAACATCACGGCCAGCAGCGAGAGCGCGGCCGGGGCGAGCAGGGCGCCGAAGACACCCTGGAGGGCGCGGGCGCCGAGCAGCATCGCGGTGTTGGCGGCGGCGCCGCCCAGGGCGGAGGCCAGCGCGAAGCCGGTCAGACCGACCACGAAGGTGCGCTTGCGCCCCCACAGGTCGGCCACCCGCCCGCCGAAGAGCAGCAGTCCGCCGAAGGCCAGCGCGTACGCGGTGATCACCCACTGGCGGTTGCCGTCGGTGATGCCGAGGTCCTTCTGGGCGGACGGCAGCGCGATGTTCACGATGGTCGCGTCGAGGACGACCATCAGCTGCGCGAGGCCGATGAATATCAGGGCCTTCCAGCGCCTCGGATCAGGCTGGACGGCGGGCAGGGCGTCGGTTTTTGACATGGAGGTACTCACTTCACGGTGCGAGTGGTGCGGAACGTACGGAGAGGTGCGGAGAACGACAGGTCGAACACGAAGTCAGGTCGTACAAGTAGACAGGTCGAACAAGAAGGGAAGTCGAACGGGAGGGAAGGACGAGGGGCCGGGGCGGGCCGGCCGACCCGAAGGGTCAGTGGTCGCCGTGGAAGTCCTCGAACGTCGCGGCCCGGCCGGGCAGCGTCGAACGTGCGGGCGCCCGCATGCCGTCCAGGAACAGTTGCAGGTGCCGGTGGACGAATCCCTCCAGGATGTGGCACGAGGTGCCCGGCAGCGGGCGGGTGAGCTGGCTGAGGGCGATGAAGAGGTCACCGTGGGCGACGTCCGGGCGGATCTCGCCCGACGCCTTCGCCCGGTCCAGCAGACTGCCGACGACCAGCATCAGCCGCTCGCGTGCTTCCGCCAGGTCGGGATCGTGCAGGTCGACCTGGTTGGTGAGCATCGGGCAGAGCGCGCCGACCTTCTCGTCGACCGTCTCGTGGGCGAACCGCTCCAGGGCCTCGAACGGGCCGGCGGCCTCGGCGGCCGCCCGCTCGGCGATCGCCACGATGCGGTTCTTGACGAGCAGTGCCACCTCGCGGATCAGCGCCGCCCTGGTGGGGAAGTTCCGGTAGAGCGTAGCGTTTCCGACGCCTGCCCGCTTCGCGATTTCGTCCAGCGGCGCCTCGGCGCCGTGCTCGACGAACGCGTCCCGGGCCGCCCGCACGATCCGCTCACGGTTGCGGGTCGCGTCCGCCCGGAGTCGGGGCGTACGGACCGGCTCCGCGGTGGGGGTCGGCCGGGTGGCGGCGGTGCTCACGGCTGTGCTCCTCCCGAGCATACAAGTACCGGGGAGAAACTCCCCGCTTAGTCCTACGAAGGGCTAAACGGGGAATCGCTCCCCGGAAATTTCGCTCTCTTCTGTGACCTGCATCACATCACAGTCCGTACATCGGACCTCCCGGCGCCGTGACCGCCGGCCCGCTGCCCGTGGGTCGCCCGGTGTGGGTCGCCCGGCCTGGGCCGCCCGGCACGGGTCTGTCGGCCGGGACCGGGAGCCTGTCGGCCGGGGGTTTACCGGCCGGAGGTCTACCGGTCGGGGGTCTACCGGCCCGCGCTCCGGGCGAGGCCCGGTCCGGCCCACGCGGTGGTCCGGGCCGGCCGGTGCAGGGGGATCTCGAAGTGGACGGTGGCCACGCCGGGGCCGTGCTCGCCGGACGGGCGGGCGTCGTGGACCTCCTCGGCGAGGCCGCGCCAGAACGGTTCGGCGCCGGGGACGTCCGTGTTGGTGTGCAGGTAGAGCCGTCGGTACCCGCCCTCCGAGGCGGCGAACGCGCAGGCCCGGCGGACGAGTTCGCGAGCCAGGCCGTGCCGGCGGTGCTCCGCCCGGACGTACACCCGGACCAGTTGCGCGGTGGTCCCGGACGGGTAGCGCTCGGCGATCTCGCGCGGGTGCGGGGGGTGGGCCGGGCCGGTGGAGTGCAGGGCGGTGGTGGCGACCACCTCCTCGCCGTGGACAGCGACCAGCAGGGCGTGCCGGGGGTGGTCCAGGTAGTGCCCCTGGAGGTCGACCACGTCGGCGTGCCACTCGGGCACGTAGCCGTAGCCGAACTCGCGGTAGAAGGTGTCGAGGATCAACCGGCGCGCGCCGGGCACGTCCTGCGGCAGGGCATGGCGGATGACGTAAGGAAATTGACGCTGCATCAGATCGCTCCGACGAAGGTGGGGCGAGGCGGGTGAGGGTCAGCGTACATGAAAACCACTTTCATCTGATGCGTCGACGGAAGTGCGGTCCGGCGTGTTGAAAATGAAAACGAATCCCGTTACGGTCCTGCCTGTCCGTCGAAACGTCGAACGTCGAACGTCGAGACCGTCGAAACCGTCCGGTCTGCCGTGCCGCCGTGCCGCCGCGCTCGCCGGGACCGCCGAATCCGTCGAAAGGGAGAGCCGTGGCGCATCTGCTGGTGATCGAGAGCTGGGTCGGCTCCATGAGCAGGTTGCTGCCACGGGCGCTGGGGGAGGGCGGCCACCGCTTCACCTTCCTCACCCGCGACCTGCACCACTACCTGCGCGCCGCCCCCGCCGACGGCCCGCACCCGCTGCTCGCCGCGGAGAACATCCTCACCACCGACACCAACGACCCGGCCGTACTGCTCCCCTTCGCCGAACGGCTGCACGGCCTGCTCGGCTTCGACGGGGTGCTCTCCTCCTGCGACTACTACCTCCCCCAGGTCGCCCGGGTGGCCCACCGGCTCGGCCTGCCCGGGGCCGACCCGGAGGCCGTCGCCGCCGCCTGCCGCAAGGACCTCACCCGCCGGGTGCTCGCCGACGCGGGTGTCCCCGGGCCCGCGTACGCGCTCTGCGCCGACCGCGAGCAGGCCCGTGCGGCGGCCCGGGCGATCGGCTACCCCCTGGTCGTCAAGCCGGTCGACCTGTGCGCCGGCATGTTCGTCCGCGAGGTCGTCGACGAGACCGAACTCCTGGCCGCCGTGAGAGCCCTGGACGCCTTCCCGGTCAATGCGCGCGGCCAGCGCCGGGAGCCCGCCGTGCTCCTGGAGGAGCTGCTCACCGGGCCCGAGGTCAGCGTCGAGACGGTCTCGGCGGGCGGGGCGGCGCACGTCGTGGGGATCACCGACAAGAGCGTCGGCGGCGCGCCCGCGTTCGTCGAGACCGGCCACATGTTCCCGGCCGCCCTCGACCCCGCCGAGGCCGTGGCCGCCGCCGACACCGCCCTCGCCGCGCTGGCCGCGCTCGGGCTGGACCACGTCGTCGCACACACCGAGATCAAGCTGACCCCGGCCGGCCCGCGGGTGGTGGAGGTCAATCCGCGCCCGGCCGGGAACCGGATCACCGAGCTGGTCCGGCGGGTCACCGGGGTCGACCTGGCGGCCGCCGCCGTCGACGTCGCCCTCGGTCGCCGGCCCGACCTGGCCGTCCACCCGACGGGGGTCACCAGTGCCGCGATCGCCTTCCTCGTCCCCGAGGGGGAGCAGGCCGGGCTGCTGGACGGCTTCGACGGGGCGGAGGCGGTGCGGCGCGATCCGGCGGTGGTCGAGCTCGCCCTCGCCGGGGCGGGCCGCGAGGTGCGGCCCGCGACCAGCAACAACGAGTACCTCGGGCACGTCATGACCGCCGACACGGGCGGGGCCGGGGCGCGCTGCACGGCCGAGCGGCTGCTCGCCGGGCTCACCCCGCGCCTCACGGCGGCCGTGCCCGGGGCCGTCGACGCCGCCGAGCCGACGGTCGCACCCGGTGCCGCGCCGACGGCGGTGCCCGCATGAGCGCCCCCGTCGACACCTCCGCCGCCCCCGTCACCGCCGCCCCCACCGCCACCACTGCCGCCACCGTCACCATCGACAGCACCACCCCCGCGAGCGCCGGGGCCTCCGCCCGCCCCGTGCTCGACCTGATCACCGGGCGGGCCCGTACGGGGGCGTACGGGCCCGACCCGGGCTCCCTGCGGATCGCGCTCGCCTTCACCACCGCCCAGGCCGTCCGGCACACCGGCCGGGCCCGCGGCTACCGCAACGAGGTGCTCAGCCTCCGGCTGGGCGCCGCCGTCGGCTCCTGCGCCGTCGAACCGGGCGAACTGCCCGCCGACACCCTCACCGACTGCGTCGGCGCCACCGTCGACGAGCTGCTCGACCACCCGCGCACCGCCGTCCGGGTCGCCGCGCTCGACGCCTACCTCGGCCACTGCCGTCCGCACGGACCGGCCGGGGGCGCCCGCCCGGTCGCCCTGCCGGCGGGCTCCTCGCTGGCGAAGTCCCGCGCCCGCGCCGCCGCCGTGGTGCGACTGCTGCCGCTCGCCGAGGTCCGCCGCGTCCTGGTCGTCGGTGTCGTCAACTCGCTGCTGGAGCAGCTCCGTTCGCACGGCGTCGGGTACGTCCCGTGCGACCTCAAGGGCGGTGTCACCGAGTGGGACGAGCCGGTCCGCACGGACGCCGGCGCCCACCTCGACGCCTGCGACGCGATCCTCGCCTCCGGCATGACCCTGGGCAACGGCTCCCTGGACCCGCTGCTCGCCCACGCCCGCGCCACCGGCAAACCCCTGGTGCTGTTCGCCCAGACCGGCAGCGCCGTGCTGCCCCGGCTGCTCGGCGACGGGGTCACCGCCGTCAGTGCCGAGCCCTACCCCTTCTTCTGGCTCGACGGCGGCCCCACCGTCCTCCACGCCTACACCGCCGACCGGTGTCCGGGGGGTGCGGCGCGGTGACCGCCCTGCTCGACTCCGGTGCGGCGCTGGGCAATCCGGCCCTGCTGCCGTTGCTCGGCCGCACCCCGCTGGCCCGGATCACCACCCCACTGCCGCACCCGCACCCCGGCTTCTGGGCCAAGCTGGAGGGCCTCGGCGCGGGCGGCATGAAGGCCCGCTCGGCCGTCGCCATGCTGCGCGGCGCCCACGCGCGGGGCGAACTGCGGCCGGGTGCAACGGTGGTGGAGTCCACCTCGGGCACCATGGGCGTCGGCCTGGCCTTCGCCGGGCAGGCCCTCGGCCACCCGGTTGTGCTGGTCGGGGACAGCGAACTCGAACCGTCCATGCGGCAGTTGCTGCGCGCGTACGGCGCCCGGCTGGAACTGGTCGAGCAGCCGGCCCGGCACGGCGGCTGGCAGGCCGCCCGGCTCGCCCGACTGCGCGCGGTGCTCGACGACCTGCCCGACGCCTACTGGCCCGACCAGTACAACAACCCCGACAACGCGGCCGGTTACCGGGCGATGGCCCAGGAGATCACCGCCGAACTCGACCACCTCGACGTGCTGGTCTGCAGCGTCGGCACCGGCGGACACAGCGCCGGGCTCGCCGAGGCGCTGCGCCGCCGCTGGCCCCGGCTGCGGATCATCGGCGTCGACTCGGTCGGCTCCACCATCTTCGGCCAGCCCGCCCGGCCCCGGCTGATGCGCGGCCTGGGCAGCTCGATCCACCCGCGCAACGTCGCCCACCAGGCCTTCGACGAGGTGCACTGGGTCGGCCCGGCGGAGGCGGTCGACGCCTGCCGGCGGCTGGCCCGCGGCGCCTTCGTCAGCGGCGGCTGGTCCACCGGAGCGGTCGCCCTGGTCGCCGCCTGGGCCGCCCGGGTCCACCCGGGCGCCGCCGTCGCCACCGTCTTCCCCGACGGCCCGCACCGCTACCTCGGCACGGTGTACGACGACGCGTTCTGCCACCGGCACGGTCTGGACGCCGAACGGGCCGCACCGCGCCCGATCGAGATCCCGCACCCGGCGGCCGTCGAGGTCACCGGCTGGGCCCGCTGCCGCACCGACCGGACGACGCCCACCGATCCCGCCACCCCCCGCACTGCCGCCGTCCTGCCGGTCACCGTCCCGCCCGCCGCCGGGCCCGCCCGCACCGAGGAGGACCGATGAGGCTCGACGTCCGCACCGTACGGCTGCAGCTGGCCACGCCGCTGCGCATCTCCCGCTCGGTGACCACCGAACGGGACGCCGTCCAGCTCGCCCTCGCCCACGGCGGGCTGACCGGCCACGGCGAGGTGGTCAGCAGTGCCTTCCTGGGCCTGCCCACCGACCGGATTCTGAGCGAACTCGGCTCCCTGCGGCCGGCGTTGGAGCGCTACCCGGATCCGGAACAGGCGCTCGCCGACCTCCGCTGCGGCACCGCCCCGTTCACGCCACCACGGACCGGGCGGCGGAGCGCGCTCGCGACCGGCGCACCGACCGGCCCGCCGGCCGGGGTGCTGGCCGCCGTCGAGGCCGCCCTGCTGGACCTGGTCGGCAAGCGCGCCGGCGAGCCCGTCCACCGGCTCCTCGGCCGTGCCGAACCGGTCGCGGCCGCCACCGCCCGCACCATCGGCATCGAACCGCCCGCCCGTGCCGCCGTCCAGGCGGCCCGGCTCGCCGACGCCGGGTTCACCGTGCTCAAGATCAAGGCCGGTGCCCCCGAGCCGGGCCTGGACCTGGCCCGCGTCCAGGCCGTCCGCGAGGCCGCCCCCGGCGCCCGCCTGCTGCTCGACCCCAACGGCGCGTGGACCCCGGCCGAGGCCCTCCGGCTGCTGCCCGCCTTCGCCGCCACCGGCGTCGAGGCCGTCGAGCAGCCGATCGCCCCGGGCGACCCCGACGCGCTCGCCGCCGTCGCCGCACGCTCACCGATCCCGGTGATCGCCGACGAGGACGCCGTCGACCACGAGGACGCGTGCCGGCTCGCCGGGCGGGTGCACGGCGTCAACCTCAAGCTCGCCAAGTGCGGCGGCGTCCACCAGGTGCTGCGCATCGCCGAGGCCCTGCGCGGCAGCGGAACCGAGCTGATGCTCGGCTGCCTGGCGGCCAGCTCGCTCGGCATCGCGCCCGCCGTCCACCTCGCCGACCGGGCCCGCTGGCTCGACCTCGACGGCCATCTGCTGCTCGCCCACGACCCCTGGCGGGGCATCGGCGGCACCGACGGCACCGTCCGCACCCCGGACCGGGCCGGCCTCGGCGTCCTGCCGGTCCCCGAGCCGCGAACGACGGACCCCGGGGCGGCGGCCGACCCGCACACCGAGCCGTACACCGAGCCGTTCACCGAACCGTTCACCGAAGCCCGACCGGCGGCCGGCCGGTGAGGATACTGCGCGCCGTACGGTCCTTCCCGCTGCCCGTACGGCTGTTGCTGGTCAACCAGCTCGGCGTCAACACCGGCTTCTACCTGCTGATCCCCTACCTGGCCGGGCACCTGGGCCACGACCTGGGACTGTCCGCGTTGGCCGTCGGCACCGTGCTCGGGCTGCGCAACCTCAGCCAGCAGGGCCTGTTCATCCTCGGCGGCTCGGCCGCCGACCGCCTCGGCGCCCGCCGGGTCATCATCGCCGGGTGCGCGCTGCGCAGCGTCGGCTTCGGCCTGTTCGCGCTCGGCGACACCCTCGGCATCCTGCTCGCCGCGTCCGCCCTCAGCGGGCTGGCCGGCGCGCTGTTCAACCCGGCCGTGCGCACCTACGTCGCGCACGAGGCCGCCGACCGCAAAGCCGAGGCGTTCGCGCTGTTCTCGGTCTTCGCCACCACGGGCGCGCTGGCCGGACCGCTGATCGGCACCGTCCTGCTGCTGGTCGACTTCCGCGCCGCCGCGCTCACCGCCGCCGGCGTCTTCGCGGTGCTCACCGTCGCCCAGGCCCTCGCCCTGCCCGAGCGCGCCACCGCTCCCACGCCGCGCGGGGTGTTCGCGGACTGGCGCGAAGTGGCCGCCGACCGGCGCTTCCTGGCCTTCTCCCTGGGCATGGTCGGGCTGTTCGGGATGGAGAGCCAGCTCTACCTGCTGCTGCCGGACGCCGCCCGCCGCGCCACCGGCTGGGAGGGCGCCGTCAGCCTGGTCTTCCTGACCGCCACCCTCGCCAATCTGACCCTGCAACTGCGCATCACCACCCGGCTGCAGCGGCACGGGCCGCCCTCCCGGTGGATCCCGCTCGGCCTCGCCGTCGCCGCCACCGGATTCCTGCTGCCGCTCGCCGCCCCCGGCCTGCCCGGGGTGCTCGGCGGTGTCCTGCTGCTCCAGCTCGGGCTGATGACCGCGCAGCCGTTCGTCCTCGCGCTCATCCCCGCGTTCGGCCGCTCCGGTCTCACCGGCACCTACTACGGCCTGTACTACGTGGTCTCCGGCTTCGCCGCCGCGCTCGGCAACACCCTGGTCGGCCGGGCCATGGACAGCGCCGCCACGGCGCCCTGGCTGCTCTGCGCGGCCCTCGGACTCGGGTCCGCCACCGCACTCGCCCGGCTGCACCGCACCGGACGGCTCCCCGTCCTCCCCGCCCCCGCTCTCCCCGCCCGCCCCCTCCCCAGCGAGGCCCGATGAACCACCGCCCGCCGTCACCGCCCCCGGCCGACGCCCACCGGAACCTGCTCACCGACCGGCCGGAGCTCTACGAACTCCGCTTCCCCGACCCGGAGTCCACCGCCGCCCGGTGGGCCGAGGCGATGCTGGCCGCCCACGCCGCCGGGCCCGAGGTGCTCGACCTCGGCTGCGGCACCGGTCGCGACGCGGGCTGGCTGCACCGGGTCGCCGGGCGCACCGTCACGGGCCTGGACAGCTCCGAGGCGATGATCGCCCACGCCCGTTCCCGCCACCCCGGGCCCGCCTACCACGTCGGCGACATGCGGGACTTCACGCTCCCCGGGCGGTTCGACGCGGTGCTCTGCCTGGACAGCGCCCTGCTCCACTGCCGGACCAACGAGGACCTCGACGCCCTCCTCGACCGGGTCCGCCACCACCTGCGGCCCGGCGGCCTGCTGGTCGCCGAGATGCGCAACGGCGCCTTCTTCCTCGGCCGCACCGAACTCCTCGACGCACCACGGCTGGACAGCGTGACCCACGACGGCGTCACGCTCACCTCGCGCACCGTGCTGTGGATCGACCACGCCGCCCAACTCCTGCGCCGGACCAGGAGCTGGGTCGGCGACGACGGCGCCCCGCCGGTCGAGCAGCACTCCGCCTGGCGGCTGCTCTTCCCCCAGGAGCTGCGCCACCTGCTCGCCCACCACGGCTTCACCACCCTCACCCTCCACGACCGGCCCGGCCCGCGCACCGAACCGCCCTGGACGGCCGGCGACCGGCCCGCCGACACCGCCGACGGCGACCGCCTCCACGTGGTCGCCCGACTCGAACCCCGCGCCCGAAAGAGACGATGACCCCGATGCCCCGTCCGCCCGCCCCCGGCACCTCGTACCTCGCCCGCGTCCCGCTCACCCGCCGGACCCTCCTCACCGCCTCCGCCGGCTCGGCCGCCGGTGCGGCCCTCGCGCTGGCCGCCTGCTCCCCGGGCCCGGCCGGCCCGTCCGGCTCCACCGCGCCGGCCCACGGAGGCCCCGCCGACGGCCCGCCCCGGCCCGGTGGCCGGCTGCGCGCACTGTTCGCCGGTGGCGGCGCCAACGAGACCCTCGACCCGCACCGGGTCAACCTCTTCGCCGACGCCGCCCGCGCCAAGTCGCTCTTCGACAAGCTCGCCGACTGCGGCCCCGACCTCGCCGCCGTGCCCCGCCTCGCCGCCGGCTGGGAGCCCGGCCCGGGACTCGACGTCTGGACCGTCCGGCTGCGCGAGGCGGTCTTCCACGACGGCCGCCCGGTCACCGCCGCCGACGTCCTGCACAGCTACCGCCGGATAGCCGACCCCGCCCGGGCGTTCCGGGCCCGGGCCTCGCTCGAACCGATCGACCTCACCGCCAGCCGGGCCCTCGACCCGCGCACCGTCGAGTTCCGGCTGCGCCGGCCCTGCGCCGAATTCCCCAACGTCCTGGCCGCGTTCGGCGCCTACATCGTCCCGGACGGCACCGAGGAGTTCCACGCCCCGGTCGGCTCGGGCCCGTTCGCCTTCGTCTCCTTCAAGCCCGGCAGTTCGCTGCTGCTCCGGCGCTTCGACGGCCACTGGGACGGTGCGCCGCACCTCGACGAACTGGAGATCCTGGCCGCCGCCGAGGAGTCCGCCCGTGCCAACGCCCTGCTGGCCGGACAGGCCGAGTACGCCCACGAGTTGACCCCCGCCACCGCCCGGGCCCACGAGTCCGGCGGGCGGATCGGCATCGTCCGGCTGCGCAACAGCGCCATGCAGGGATTCGTCATGAAGACCGACCGGCCGCCCTTCGACGACGCCCGGGTCCGCCGGGCGTTCTTCCACCTCGTCGACCGGCAGGAGCTGGTCGACGGCGCGCTCTCCGGCGCCGGGGAGATCGGCAACGACCTGTTCGGCAAGGGCAGTCAGTACTACCCGGCCGGACTCCCGCAGCGCGCCCAGGACCTCGACCGCGCCCGCGCCCTGCTGCGCGAGGCCGGCGCCGAGGGGCTGCGGGTCACCCTCGACACCTCGCCGGTCGCCGCCGGTCTGGTCGAGGCGGCGGGCATCCTCAAGGAGCAGGCGGCGAAGGCCGGCGTCACGGTCGAGGTGCGGGTCGGCAACAAGGACACCTACTGGAAGGACATCCTGGACGGCGGCGTGCTCGCCTCGTTCCGCTCCGGCGCGATGCCGATCGAGTCGCACCTCTCCCAGCGGCTGCTCTCCACCTCCACCACCAACGCCACCCACTGGCGGCACCCCGACTTCGACGACCTGTACGGCCAGGCGCAGTCCACCGCCGACCCGGTGGCCCGCACCGCCCTCTACGAGCGGATGCAGCGCCGGCTGTACGAGGAGGGCGGGCTGCTGGTCTGGGGCTTCGCGGACTGGATCGTCGGCACCGCCCCGCGGCTGCGCGGCGTGGCGGCGGACGCCCCGGCCAACACCCTCGACTGGGCCAGGTTCGACAAGGTCTGGCTGGCGTGACGACGCCGCTGCGCGGCTGGGCCCGGCGTCGGTTGCTGCTCGGCGCCGGTCAGGTCGCGGCCGTCCCGGTGGTGGTGTTCGCCCTCACCGAGGCGCTCCCCGGGGACGCCGCGGTCAGCGCCGCGGGCGACGACCCCGACCCGGCGCGGATCGCCGCGATCCGCGCCGCGCTGCGGCTGGACCGCCCGGCGGTGGAGCGCTTCGCCGACTGGGCGGGGGAGTTGGCCCACGGGCGGCTGGGCAGCTCGCTGGTCAGCGGGCGTCCGGTCGCCGACCACCTGGCCGACGGTCTCGCCCCGACCCTGCTGCTGGCGGCGCTCACCCTGACGCTGCTCGTCCCGGCGGCGGTCGGCCTCGGGCTGCTCGCCGCGCGCCGGGAGGGCGGCCTGCTGGACCGCACGGTCAGCACGGTGACCCTCGGGGTCTACGCCGTCCCGGAGTTCGCGCTCGGGGTGCTGCTCACGGCGGTCTTCGCCCTGCGGCTCGGCTGGCTCCCGCCGACCGCCGTCGGCGGGCTGGGCCGCGAGCCGGCCGCGCTGGTCCTGCCGGTCGTCGTGCTGCTGGCCCGCCCGGTCTGTTCGATCGCCAGGCTGGTCCGGGCGGGCCTGGTCGATGCCATGGCGGCCCCGTACGCCGTCCACGCCCTGCGCTGCGGCGTCCCGCCGGGTCGGGTCCGGCTCGCCCACGCGCTGCCCAACGCCCTCGCCCCGGCCGTCCAGCACCTCGCCCGCACCGCCGACTGGCTGCTCTGCGGGGTGGTGGTGGCCGAGGCCCTGTTCGTGATCCCGGGGCTCGGCACCGTCCTGCTGGACGCGGTCGCCGCCCGTGACGTGCCGGTCGTCCAGGGCCTGGCGGTGCTGTTCGGCACCGTCACCGTCCTGCTGAACCTCGCCGCCGACCTCGCCGCCCGCCGGCTCGCCCCCCGAACGGAAGTCACCGTATGACCCCGCCCCACCGCCCCGCGGCCGTCCACCGGCCCGTCCCGTCCGTCGACCACCGCCCCGCCGCCCACCGCCCCGCCGCCTGCCGTGCGGGAGACCCCGCCGACCACCGCCCCGCCGGCGGCTCCTGCGACTGCGGGGTCTGCCGGGCGCTCGCGCGGCGCTGCCGGTGGCTGCTCCACCGGGTGGGCGGATCGGTCGCCGGCCGCCGACGGACGCGGCGCCCGCGGCCGGCCGCCGCCCGTCCGGACCGGCGCCGCGCGGTGTGGCGGTGAGGCGCGGTGGCCCGGTGAGGCGCTACGCGCTCGGCCTCGCGCTGGTCGCCGTGCCGCTGCTGCTCGCGCTGGGCGGGCCGCTGCTGGTGGGCGAGCCGGGGCCGCGCGGGGTCTCCTTCACGGCGGGCGGCGGCCACTGGCTGGGCACGGACGCCGCCGGCCGTGACGTGCTGCGCCAGGTCCTGCTCGGGGGGCGATCGGTGGTCCTGGTGGCGGTCACCGCCACGGCCCTCGCGTACGCCCTGGCGCTGCCGCTCGCGCTGGCCGCCGCACTCACCGGCCGGTCCTGGCTCGAGGAGCTGCTGCTGCGTCCCCTCGACGTCCTGATCGCCGTACCGGCCCTGCTCCTGGTCCTGCTGGTGGCCACCGCGACGGAGCCCGGACCGGTCGGGCTGGCCGTCCTGGTCGGCGCGGCGGCGGTGCCGGACGTCGCCCGGGTGGTGCACGCGGCGGCGGTGGCGGCGGCGTCCCGCCCGGTCGTCGAGGCGCTGCGGCTGCACGGCGAGTCCTGGTGGCGGATCGCGTTCGGACAGGTCGCCCGGACGGTCCGCCGCACGCTGGCCGCCGACGCGGGCACCCGCCTGGTCGGCGCCCTCTACCTGGTGGCGACGGCGGCCTTCCTCGGGGTCGGGGTGCAGCCGGACGCCGCCGACTGGGCGGTGATGGTCGACCGCAACCGGCCGGGGCTGTTCCTGCAGCCGTGGGCGGTGGTCGTCCCGGCGCTGCTGGTGGCCGGGCTGTCCACCGGCACCAACCTGCTGTTCGACGCGGCGCTGGACCGGTCCGGCCCGCGCGGACGGCGGGCGGCGGCATGACCGGGGACGCGCTGGCGACGGTGGACGGCCTGCGGGTGCGGGTCGGCACCCGGGTGCTGGTGGACGGGGTCTCCCTGCGGGTGCTTCCCGGCCGGGTGACGGCCCTGGTCGGACCGTCCGGCAGCGGGAAGACGACCACCGCGCTCGCCCTGCTGGGCGCCTGTCCGGAGGGCGCCCGGGTGTCCGGCACGGTCACCCTCGCAGGGGCGGCCGGGGTCCCGGTCGCCCATGTGCCGCAGCACCCCGGCGCCGTGCTCAACCCGGCCCGCCGGGTGGGCGGGCTGCTGCGCGACCTCGCCCGGGTCCACGGCGGTGGCCCGGCGGCCGTCCGGCGGGCCCTGCGGGACGCCGAACTGTCCGAGGTCGAGGGGCTGTTGCGACGCTTCCCGCACCAGCTGTCGGGCGGCCAGCAACAACGCGTGGTGCTGGCCCAGGCGTTGCTCACGGGAGCCAGGGTGATCGTCGCCGACGAACCGACCACCGGCCAGGACCCGGACACCACGCGCCGACTGGCGGCCCTGCTCGGCCGGCTCACCGCGCGCGGCACCGGGCTGTTGCTGCTGAGCCACGACCTGGCCCTGGTGGGGGAGTTGGCCGACGAGGTGGTGGTCCTGGCGGACGGCCGGCCGGTGCGGACCGGCCCGCCGTCCGAAGTCCTACGGGTACCCGCCCCCGCCCCGCCGCGCGCGCGGCCCGCGCCGCCGTCGCCCCCACCACCCGCGTCGCCGGTGCCACCGGTCCGCCTCGACGTCACCGGCCTCACCGCCCGCCACCCCGGCGGCGCGGTGGTGCTGCGCGAGGTCGGGCTGACCCTGCGGGCGGGGGAGTGCCTGGCCCTGGTCGGCCGCTCCGGCAGCGGCAAGACCACCCTGGGCCGCTGCCTGGCCGGCCTCCACCCCCGCCACGAGGGCACGGTTCGGCTGGACGGCGCGCCGCTGCCGCGCAGCGTCCGGCGGCGCGGACGGCGGCTGCTGGCCGCCGTGCAGTACGTGTTCCAGGACGCCCGGGCGGCGTTCGCCGACCACCGTCCGGTGCTCGACCAGGTCGCCCGCGCGGCGGTCCGGCTGCGCGGCCTGGCCCCGGCGGAGGCCGCCGAGGAGGCTGCCGAGCTGCTCGCCGGGCTCGGGCTCGAACCGGCGAAGGCGGCCCGCCCGCCCGGCGGGCTCTCCGGTGGCGAGCTTCAACGGGCTTCACTGGCAAGGGCGTTGATCGTCCGACCGGCGGTTCTGGTGTGCGACGAGATCACCTCGGGACTGGACGCGCGGACCCGGGCGGCGATCCTCGCCGACCTCGCCGAGCGCCGGGACCGCGCCGGGCTGGCGCTGCTGTTCGTCTCCCACGATCCGGCGGCCGTGGACGCCCTGGCCGACCGGGTGGTCACGCTGGTCGACGGCCGGCTGCGGCCCGCGGCACCGGCTCGCCCGTTCGGGTGAGGGCGGGGCCGACCGGGGAACGTCGGCCGGGGCGCTCCCCGCGCCGCGCACGCCCCCGGCCGCCCGTCTTTCCACGCCCTCACCACCGCCTCACCAGGCCCACACCCGCCGCCGCGGCGCCGGTGCCACACGAATTGTCCGACACGTCCTAGGCTGAAGTCGCCCGGACGGCCGGACGGCCGTGGGTGTCGGGAGGGGCCCGGCGGCCGGGCTCTCGGAGGTGGTGCGCGATGGGCAGCGACGGGACGACGGCCGAGGTGCGCTGCGTGGCGGCCGTCCCCTGCTGGGTGAGCCTGATGGCCCACGACCTCGACGCCGCCAAGGCGTTCTACGGCCCGCTGCTGGGCTGGGAGTTCGAACCGGGCCCGGACCGCTTCGGCCCGTACGTGCACGCGGTGGCCGGCGGGGAGGCGGTGGCCGGGCTCGGCGTGGCCAGCGGCGGCTGGGGCATGCCCGTCGCCTGGACCAGCTACTTCGGGACGGAGAGCGCGGACGCCGCCGCCGACGCGGTCCGCGAGCGCGGTGCGACGCTCGCGGTCGGTCCGCTCTCCTTCGACGCCGGCCGGGTGGCGTTCGCGGCCGACCCGGCGGGCGCGGTGTTCGGGATCTGGGAAGGGCCGCTGGGCCGGGCCCGCCGACTGGACCTCCTGGGGGCCCCGGTCTGGATCGAACTGCGCACTCCGGACCCGTTCGCGGCGGCGCTCTTCTACGGCGAGGTGTTCCGCTGGGACGGGCGTGACCCGGAGCGGTTCGAGGTCCGCTGGGAGCACGACCGGGTGGTGCTGCGGGCCGAGGGGCACAGCGTCGCCGCGCTCGCCCGGGAGCAGGCGAGCGGTCCGGAGGGGCTGCCTCCGCACTGGGAGGTGTCCTTCGCCGTGCCGGACACGGATGCGGCGGTGGTCCGGGCCGAGGAGCTCGGCGGCACCGCGCTCGGTGCGGCGTTCGACTCGCCGTACGGGCGGGTGGCCCGCCTCCAGGACCCGGAGGGCGGCCGGTTCGCGGTGATCAGCGCCAAGCCCTGACGGGCCGGCCCCACCACCCACCACCCCCTACCGCCCGTTACGGCCCGGCCTCGGCGATCTCCGCCCGGTCGGCCCGCAGCCGTTCGGCGAGCGCGTTCCGGGCGGCGGCCGGCAGGGCCTTGCGAGCGGCGGCGTAGAGCTGCTCCTCCTCGGTCGCCAGGTGTCGGCGGAGCAGGTCGGTGAGCCCGCCCAGCAGCAGGCCGAGCGCCGGGTCGTCCGGCGGGAGGGCCTGGAGGTCCACCAGGTACTGGCCGATCGCGAGGTGGTCGTGGATGCACCGGAACACCACCGCGCCGCCGTCCGGGACGTCGTGCTGGACGACCGGGAAGAGGTGTTCCTCCTCCGCGGCGCAGTGGACGAGCAGCAGGTCGGTGAGCTGTTCGACCAGCGGTCCGGGCGGCGCGCCCGCGGCCCGGCCCGCCTCGATCCGGGCGAGCAGGTCCTCGACCGCGCGGTGGTCCGCGGTGAACTCACCCAGGATGTCCGGCCTGCGGTTCATGGCGCGCCCGCCTCTTCTCGGTCGACGTCCGGTGCGCCCCCGACACCTCCAGTATCCGGCGCCGCCCGCGTTCCCCGGGCATCCGGGCCCGTCGGCCCCCTCCGGGCGGGCCCGGGCAGGTCCGGACAGGCCCGGGCAGGTCCGACCCGTCCGCCCTGCGTGCGGTCCGTCCGGTCCGGCGCTCAGGGGCGGTCGCGGCGCCCGGTGAGGGCGAGCAGCCGGGTCTGCGGCCCGGCGTCGTCCGCCACCGGGAGCGGCGGGTCGAAGAGTCCGCTGGCGGAGAGGTCCCCGTAGCCGGCGATCTCGGCGAGCGCGAAGTCGACGAGGTCCTCCGGGAGCCGGGTGCGCCGGCCGATGCCCTCGGCGAGGTCCCAGGTGTGCACGACGGTGTCGGCGGTGAGCTGGTTCAGGTAGTACTGGCCGGAGACGTCGCCGAAGGAGAGGTGCACGGTGAGCTCGGCGGCGCCGGGGACGGCGAAGGCCGCGCGGGCGGCGTCCGCGGCGGTCGTCCAGGCGGTGACCGGATCGTCGCCGAGGACGTCGCCGTCGAAGCGGCCGCCGACCTCGGAGAGGGTCGCGCCCATCAGCAGCTCGGGCACCCAGAGCTGCTCGCCGGTGAGGTGGTTGACCAGGTCGCGGACGGTCCAGCCGGTGCACGGGGTGGGGGCGTCCCACTGGTCGGGGGTGATCAGCCGTACTCGTTCGGTGAAGGCCGCCAGGGCCTCGGCGTGCGGGGTGCCCTTGTCCGCGGCCTGCCGGTTCTCGTTGCGATGTGCCATGTCCTGAGCGTGCCCCGCCGCACACCCCCGTACGCCGGTCCGCACCACTTGTGACCCGATCACGCCAAATCTCTCCGGTCGAGTCAGTTGTTCAAATTCAAACTTCCAGGTACGGTCGAGCCACCCCACTGGTTCGAATTTGAACGAACGAATTCGGCCGGAATCGACGAACCCCCCAATTGATGGAGACGCGCATGCCGAGCAGCAGCCCGAGCACGACCGCCCCCACCACCACCCGCGCCGCCGCCGGGGCGTTCCCCGGATCGGTCGCCACCTCCCCGCACGCCTACGACGTCGGCCTGCTGCTGCTGCGCCTGGTGCTCGGCCTGACCATGGCCGCGCACGGCAGCCAGAAGCTGTTCGGCTGGTTCGGCGGCGGCGGCATCGACGGCACCGGCGCGTTCTTCGACGCGAAGGGCTACCCGGCGGCCAAGTTCATGGCCGTCGTGGCCGGCCTCTCCGAGGTCGGCGGCGGGCTGGCGCTCGCCGTCGGCCTGCTGGCCCCGCTGGCCGCGGCCGCGATCCTCGGCACCATGCTCAACGCCCTCGCCGTCACCTGGAGCGGCAACTTCTTCGCCGCCAAGGGCGGCAGCGAGTACGAACTGCTGCTGATCGCCGCCGCCGCGGCGCTCGCACTGACCGGTCCCGGCCGCTACGCGGTGGACCGCTACCTGCCGGTGGTGCGCTCGCACCGGCTCAGCTACGGCGCCGGCGCCGTCCTGCTCGGTCTCGTCACGGCCGGTGCCGTGCTGCTGATCCGCAGCTGACACCGGGTGCGCGGCCTTTGCGGCCGCGTCCCGCACCGAGGCCGCCGGTCGATCGACCGGCGGCCTCCGCGTTGTCCGGAACCCCCGGCCGTCGGTGCTCCTGTCGCACCGGCGGCCTCCGTCGTTCTGCGGACGTCCCGTGAAGTTCTCGCACGGAAGAGGAAGTTGCCGTCATTCCGTGCTTCCGAGGGGTTCCCCGGTCATGTGATGTATGCCATTGTACATGTCACACTCCCCACCGGTACTCGGTGTCACCGCCCCAACGGTGCCGCCGCAACGGTCCTCACCACCCCCACCGGCCGCACCCCCACGCGGCCGACGAAGGCCCGGAGGCCCCCACGTGAGAACCGCACGTTCCTTGCATCAACTACCGCACGTGGCAAAGCTGTTGACGCTGATCCTGGCGATGTTCGTGGCCGTCGGCCTGTTCGCCCCGCGGGCTCAGGCGGCCCCCGGGTCGACCTCGCCGCAGCCCGGCGCGGGCTCGCCCGCCACCTCGGCCGGACCCGCCGGCCTGGCGCCGCAGCCCGCGGTGGGTGACACGCCCGACGCGCACGGCAAGAACACGCCGGTCCCGGCCCGGGACCGCGCCCCGTTCTCGACCACCGTCCCGCAGCGCGCCGACTCCCCGTCGGCGGCGGACCGGAAGGCCGAGCTGGCCAGGACCTTCGGGGAGAGCGCCCCCACGGCACTCGCCGAACAGCCCTGCAACATCCCGGACTTCACCGGGCGCACCGGCAGTGCCCTGGTCCAGGCCGTCAAGGCCGCCGACCTCGGCTGCATCAACAGCCTGTTCGACCTGACCGGCACGGACGCGCGCGGCGCGTTCCGCGAGGCCCAGATGGTCACGGTGGCCGACGCGCTGCGCGACAACGCCGCCGCCTACCCGGGCGACAACTCCCTCTCCACCGGCCAGTTGGTGCTCTTCCTGCGGGCCGGCTACTTCGTGCAGTGGTACCGCGCGTCCGACGTCGGCACCTACGGCACCGCCCTGCAGACCTCGATCCGCGGCGCGCTGGACACCTTCTTCAACAGCGCGCACTCCCGCGACGTCACCTCCGCGAACGCCGGCACGCTAGGCGAGGCGATCACCCTGATCGACAGCGCGCAGGAGAACGTCCGCTACCTCCCGGTGGTCAAGCGCCTGTTGGGCGCGTACGACGCCGCCACCCACAACCCGACGAACATGGGCAACGCGCTCAACAGCGTGTTCACCGTGCTGTGGCGCGGCCACCAGACGACCGGCTTCGTCGAAGCGGTGCAGGCCGACCCGAGCATCCTCGACGCGCTCTACTCCTTCGTCACCGCCAACAGCGCCCTGCTCGGCGGCGACTACACCTTCCTGGTCTACAACGCCACCCGGGAGCTGGGCCGCTTCGTGCAGCACGCGGCGCTCCAGCCCAAGGTCCGCCCGCTGCTGAAGGGCCTGGCCGACCGGTCCTCGCCCAGCGGCAGCACCGCCCACCAGTGGGCCGCCGCCGCCGAGATGGCCGAGGCCTTCGACGCGGGCAACTGCTCCTACTACGGCACCTGTGACGCTCCCGCCCGGCTCAAGACGGCCGTGCTGAAGGTCAACCACACCTGCAGCCAGAGCATCCGGATCATCGCCCAGGCACTGGACTCCACCCAGCTGGCCACCGCCTGCTCCAGCCTCACCGGCCAGGACGCGTACTTCCACTCGATCGCCAAGGACAGCGGCCCGGTCGCCGACGACCGGAACACCACCATCGAGGTCGTGGTCTTCCACAACCGCTTCGACTACGGGGTGTTCGCCGCCGCCATCTTCGGCATCGACACCAACAACGGCGGCATGTACCTGGAGGGCAAGCCCAACGAGGCCGGCAACCAGCCGCGCTTCGTCGCCTACGAGGCCGACTGGATGCGTCCCGACTTCCAGATCTGGAACCTCAACCACGAGTACACCCACTACCTCGACGGCCGGTTCGACATGTACGGCGACTTCGACGCCGGCGTGACCACCCCGACCATCTGGTGGATCGAGGGCTTCGCCGAGTACGTCTCCTACTCGTACCGCAAGGAGACCTACGACGCGGCGATCGCCGCCGCCGGCCGCCACACCTACAAGCTCTCCACCCTCTTCGACACCACCTACCAGAACACCGACACCGAGCGGACCTACCGCTGGGGCTACCTGGCCGTCCGCTACATGCTGGAGCAGCACCGCGCCGACGTCGACGCCGTGCTCGCCAAGTACCGCGCCGGCGACTGGAACGGTGCCCGCACCATCCTCAAGACCACCATCGGCACCCGCTACGACGCCGACTTCGACGCCTGGCTGACCCGCTGCGCGGCCGGCGCCTGCTCCGGCTCCACCAACCCGCCCGGCAACCAGCCGCCCACCGCCGCCTTCACCACCGCGATCGGCGAGCTGGCCGTCACCTTCGTCAACCGCTCCACCGACCCGGACGGCAAGATCGCCGCCTACGCCTGGGACTTCGGCGACGGCACCACCGCCACCACCGCCAACCCGACCAAGTGGTACACCAAGGCCGGCACCTACACCGTCACCCTCACCGTGACCGACGACAAGGGCGCCACCGCGAGCGCCCGGCAGAACGTCACCGTGGCCGGTCTGCCGGAGTGCTCGGCCGCCGACACCCGGGTGCTGGACAAGAACTGCCGGCGCAGCAACCTCTCGGCGACCACCGGCAACTACACGCACTTCTACCTGTACCTCCCCGCCGGGGTGAAGCAGCTGAAGCTCACCAGCACGGGCGGCACCGGTAACGCCGACCTCTACTACAACGCCAAGAGCTGGGCGTACATCAACGCCTACACCGCCAAGTCCACCAACGCGAGCAACAACACCGAGACCCTGACCATCACCAACCCGCCGGCCGGCTACGTCTACGTGAGCCTCTACGCCCAGCAGGGCTTCTCCGGCGCGAACATCAAGGCCGAGTACTGAGACATCGAGTCCGGTACTGACCGTGACCGCGGTGCACTGAGGGCAGTGCACTGACCGCGGACGACGATCGGAGGCCCCCGGCGGCGCGCGAACGGCGCGCCGCCGGGGGCCTCGCCGTCGCCCCGGTGATGACGGCGGGGTCGCCGTTCCCTCACCGGGACGGTCCGTCACGCGCCGGTCCGTCACGCGCCGATCCGGACCAGCGCGAGCGTGATGTTGTCCGGCCCGCCGGCCTCGATCGCGGCCTTCCAGAGCTCGAACGCCGCCCGCCCGTCGGCCCGTTCGGACTCCTCCGCCGGGCGGTCGAGCAGTGCGGACAGCTCCTCCTCCGGCACCGGGTCGGTCAGTCCGTCGCTGCACACCAGGTACCGGTCGCCGACGGCCAGCGGCACGTCGCGGACGTGCGGTTCGACGAAGGTCAGCCCGAGCGAGCCGCCGAGGGTCTGGGTGACCAGGGAGGTGGTCCGCCGTCCGGGCGGCAGCGGCGGGCTGTCGTCCACGCTGACCCGGCGCAGTCCGTCCGCACCGACCCGGTAGACCCGGCTGTCGCCGACGTTGAACACCACCACCCGCTCCTCCAGCACGACCAGGCCCGCCACCGTGGTGCCCATGGCGGCCAGTTCGGGCGTGTCCGCGGCCGCCGCGTACACCGCCCGGTTGCAGGTCTGGAGGGCTTCCCGGACGCTCTCCTCGCCGTCGAGGTCCGGTCCGGCGGCGGCCAGCCGCCGGGCGACCAGCGCGCTCGCGACCTCGCCGCCGGGGTGGCCGCCGAGTCCGTCGGCCACCGCGACCACACAGGGCGGGCCGAGCGGGAAGAGCAGGGACTGCGGGTTGGTGGTGACGGTCGCGCACAGCGTCCACGGCCCGACGGTGAGGCTGTCCTCGTTCTGCTCGCGCACCAGGCCCTCGTGGCTCAGCGCGCTCACCGCGATGTACGCCGCCATCGGTTCGCCGCCCTTCGGGGACTCTGGCCCTGCGGCCCGGCACCTCCCATTGTCGCGCCCGGGGCCGGTCGGGGCACCGGCGGACGGGTGGTGCACGGCGGACCGGTAGTGCAGCGACCGGACCGGTATTGCACCGAACGGTCCAAAAAGCTACGGTGCTGTCATGGCGAGACCGCGCACCTTCGACGAGGGCCGGGCGCTCGACGCGGCGATGCACGCGTTCTGGGCGAACGGCTACGAGGCCACCTCCACGCAGGACCTCTGCGAGGCGACCGGTCTCGGGCGGAGCAGCATCTACAACACGTTCAGCAGCAAGCACGACCTGTTCAAGCGGTCGCTGGCGCGCTACATCGAGCTGATGACCGTCCCGCAGATCGAGCTGCTGGAGGATCCGGAGCTGCCGCCGCTGGAGCGGATCCGGGTGCTGCTGGCGCGGATCGTCGACGGGGAGTTCGAGCGGCGGCCGGAGGGGCGCAGCATCGGCTGTCTGACCGTGAACACGGTGGTCGAGCTGGCCGGGCGCGATCCGGAGGCGGACGCCATGCTGGCCCGGGACCAGGACGTGAGGCTCGGCGCGCTGCGGGCGGCGATCGCCGCCGGGCAGCTGGCGGGCGGGATCGCCGCCCGTCGGACGCCGGAGGAGCTGGCCCGGTTCGTGAACGCGGTGATCGGCGGGATGCGGGTCGCCGCCAAGGGCGGGGCCGACCGGGCCGCCGTCGAAGCGGTGGCCGCCACCGCCCTGGACGCGCTCACGCCCTGATCCGACCGGTCCCGTGAGGCTCGGGGGCGCGTTCGCGCGGCCGCCGGGCGATCTCTCGTGCCCCTGTCCCGGCTTCTCGCGCCTCCATTCTGAACTGATCAATCCAAAACTACGGGGGACCTTCCCATGCCACGTGCCGTGTACGTCCTCGCCCTCGGCATCTTCGCGATGGTGACCAGCGAGTTCGCCGTCGCCGGGCTGATGCCACAGCTGGCGGAGGGCCTCGACGCCACCGTCCCGCAGATCGGCTACCTGATCACCGCCTTCTCGGTCGCGATGTCCTTCGGCGGTCCGTTCCTCGCGGTCGCCCTCCTCAGGACGCGCCAGAAGGCGGCGCTGATGCTGCTGTTCGCGATCTTCCTGGTCGGCAACCTGCTCGCCGCCACCGCCTCCGGCTACCCGGTGATGCTGGTGGCCCGGGTGGTCAGCGGTGTCGCCGCGCAGGCCTTCTTCGGCATCTCGATCTCGCTCTGCACCCAGCTGGCCCGCCCGGAGGTCCGCGGCCGGGCGGTCGCCGTGCTGATGAACGGCCTGATGCTCGGCACGCTGCTCGGTCTGCCGCTGGCCACCGTGATCGGCGAGCACCTCGGCTGGCGGGCGGCGTTCTGGGCGGTGGCCGTCCTCACCGTGGTGGTGGCGCTGTGCACCGTCGCCGGGGTGCCGGACGCCGACCACGTGGAGGGCGGCGGCTCGCTGCGCGCCGAGCTGGGCGCGCTGCGCGACCGGCGGCTCTGGCTGGCCTTCGTCACCAGCACGCTGATCATCGGCGCGACCTTCACGCTGTTCAGCTACGTCAACCCGATCCTCACCGGGATCACCGGCTTCTCGGCCGGTACCGTTCCGCTGCTGCTCGTCGCCTACGGCGCGGCGACCGTGGTCGGCAACACCGTGGTCGGCCGGCTGGCCGACCGGTACGCGCTGCCCGTGCTGGGCGCCGGTCTGGCGCTGAACGCGGTGTTCCTGGCCGGCCTCGCGCTGTTCGCCCAGTTCCGGGCGCCCGCCGTCGGTCTGCTGCTGGGCGTCGGCCTGGTCGGGGTGACGATGAACCCGGCGATGGTCGCGCGGGTCCAGTCGATCGGCGGTTCCCGTCCGCTGGTGAACACGGTGCACAACTCCTTCATCACGCTGGGCGTCATCCTCAGCTCCCTGCTGGGCGGTCTGGCGATCGACGCCCGGGGCCTGCACGCCGCGCTCTGGCTCGGGGTCGCGCTGGCCGCCGCCGGCCTGCTGACCCTCCTCCCGGACGCCTTGCGCGGCCGTCGTGCGGTCTCGGGACAGGAACAGGGCGCTGGGGGGAATATCCGCCGCGGGGCGGATGCTAAGGTGGTTGAAACTTTGACGATCGGATCCTGAGCAGGGATTCCCCCGCGGGATCACCAGGAGTGTGGTGAGCACCATGCAGTTCGGAATCTTCACCGTCGGCGATGTCACCCCCGACCCGACCACCGGCCGTACCCCGAGCGAGCACGAGCGCATCAAGGCGACCGTGGCCATCGCGCGCAAGGCGGAGGAGGTCGGTCTGGACGTCTTCGCGACCGGCGAGCACCACAACCCGCCGTTCGTGCCGTCCTCCCCGACCACCCTGCTCGGCTACATCGCCGCGCAGACCGAGCGCATCATCCTCTCCACCTCGACCACCCTGATCACCACCAACGACCCGGTGAAGATCGCCGAGGACTACGCGGTGCTCCAGCACCTCGCCGACGGCCGGGTGGACCTCATGATGGGCCGCGGCAACACCGGCCCGGTCTACCCGTGGTTCGGCAAGGACATCCGCCAGGGCATCCAGCTCGCGATCGAGAACTACGCGCTGCTGCACCAGCTGTGGCGCGAGGACGTGGTCGACTGGTCGGGCCGCTTCCGCACCCCGCTGCAGTCCTTCACCGCCACCCCGCGCCCGCTGGACGGCGTCCCGCCGTTCGTCTGGCACGGCTCGATCCGCAGCCCGGAGATCGCCGAGCAGGCCGCCTACTACGGCGACGGCTTCTTCGCGAACAACATCTTCTGGCCCAAGGAGCACTTCCAGAAGCTGGTCAACCTCTACCGGGAGCGCTACGCCCACTACGGGCACGGCACGCCCGAGCAGGCCGTCGTCGGCCTCGGCGGGCAGGTGTTCATGCGCAAGAACTCGCAGGACGCGGTGCGCGAGTTCCGCCCGTACTTCGACAACGCGCCGGTGTACGGACACGGGCCGTCGCTCGAGGAGTTCACCGCGGAGACCCCGCTCACCGTCGGCAGCCCGCAGGAGGTCATCGAGAAGACGCTGGCCTTCCGCGACACCTTCGGCGACTACCAGCGCCAGCTGTTCCTGATGGACCACGCCGGCCTGCCGCTGAAGACCGTGCTGGAGCAGCTGGACCTGCTCGGCGAGGAGGTCGTGCCGGTGCTGCGCGAGGAGTTCGCCAAGGGCCGCCCGGCCGGCGTCCCGGACGCGCCGACCCACGCCTCCCGGGTCGCGGCCGAGCGCGCCCGCCGGGAGCAGGAGGAGACCGGCACGAACACGGCCGACACCGTGAACGCCGTGAACACCGAGGAGAGCCTGGAGGTGGCCAAGTGACCGCGTACCGACTGGTGGTGATCAGCGCCGGACTGAGCAAGCCGTCCTCGACGCGCCTGCTCGCCGACCGGCTCGCCGACTCGACGGTGCGGCAACTCGCCGTCGAGGGACGAACCGTGGACGTCCAGGTGGTCGAACTCCGAGACCTCGCCACCGACATCGCGCACAACTTCGTCACCGGCTTCCCCGGCCCCGCCCTGCGCGAGGCCGTCGAGGCGGTCACCCGTGCCGACGGGCTGATCGCGGTGACGCCGATCTTCGCGGCCTCCTACAGCGGGCTGTTCAAGTCGTTCTTCGACGTGATCGACCCCGACACGCTCACCGGCAAGCCGGTGCTGATCGCCGCCACCGGCGGCACGGCCCGGCACTCGCTGGCGCTGGAGCACGCCGTCCGCCCGCTGTTCGGCTACCTGCGCTCGGTGGTCGTGCCGACCTCGGTCTACGCGGCCACCGACGACTGGGGCACCACGGGGGACCGGCTCACCGACGGCCTCCCGGGCCGGATCGACCGGGCCGCGGGGGAGCTCGCCGCACTGCTCGCCGGCCGCGCTCCCGCCGGGCCCGGCGCGCAGCAGGAGGAGGCCGTGGTGCCGTTCGAGCAGCAGCTGGCGGCGCTGCGGGCCTGACGGCGGCGCCGCGGCACGGAGTGACCCGACAGGGGCGGGCCCGAGTTCTCCGGGCCCGCCCCTTCGCGTGCCGTCACCCCGTGCGGGCGTCGCACCCGTGCCGTCACCCCGTGCGGGCGTCGTAGGTGGCCCGGGCCGCCGCGATCTCGCGCTGGTGGCTCTCCGTCCAGGCAACCAGCGACCGGACGGTCTCGTGCAGCGTCCGCCCGAGCGGCGTCAGCGCGTAGTCGACCCGCGGCGGCACCACGGCGTGCACGGTCCGCTCGACCAGGCCGTCCCGCTCCAGCTGGCGCAGGGTGACGGTCAGCATCCGTTGGCTGACCCCGTCGATCTCCCGCCGCAGCTCGGTGAAGCGCAGCGAACCGCGGTCCAGCAGCGCGATCACCAGCAGCGACCACTTGTCGGCGATCCGGTCGAGGATCTGCCGCACCTCGCAGTCCTCCCGGGTGTCCCACTGGAGCACGTCGTAGTCGGACCCGGTATCCGCGCAGTGCGTCGGTGACTTCAAAGTGCCTTCTTCCACACCTCCTGATGCTGCCTCAGGATGGCCAGTGGTTACAAGAGGGAACCGACCGGACGAACGGTAACCGTCCCGGCCCGGCCTCCCCGCCTTCCCCGCGCACTCCCAGGAGACCACCGTGTCCACGTCCTCCGCCGTGCCCGGAACCGGCCGCCCGGCCGGGCCCGCCGCTGCGCCCGCCATCCCTCCCGCCGTCCCTCCCACCGTCCCTCCCGCCGTTCCTCCCGCCGTCCCTCCCACCCGGTTCACCGGCCGGGAGGCGGCCGTCCTGCTCGTCCTCTGCGGCGCGATCTTCCTGGAGGGCATCGACGTCGCGATGCTCAACGTCGCCCTTCCGTCGATCCGGGCCGACCTCGGCATGGACGCCGGCTCGCTCGGCTGGGTGCTCAGCGCCTACGTGCTCGGCTACGGCGGCTTCATGCTGCTCGGCGGCCGCACGGCCGACCTGCTGGGCCGACGCCGGACGTTCCTCTTCTGGCTCACCGTCTTCGTCCTCTGCTCCGGCCTCGGCGGCCTGGCCGGCGCCCCCTGGGTGCTGATCCTGGCCCGGTTCGCCACCGGCCTCTCGGCGGCCTTCATGACCCCCGCCGGACTGGCGATCATCACCACCGCCTTCGCCGAAGGCCCCCGCCGCAATCGCGCGCTGCTGGTCTACGCCGGCACCGCGGCGGCCGGCTTCTCCCTCGGCCTGGTGGCCGGCGGACTGCTCACCGCCGTCGGCTGGCGCTGGGTCTTCTTCGCCCCGGTCCTGCTCGCGGGCGGCCTGCTGCTCGCCGCCGTACCGCTGCTCCCGCGCGACCCGGCGCCCGCCCGCCGCCCCGGCGAGCGCTTCGACCTGGCCGGAGCCGTCACCGTCACCGGCGCCATGCTGTTGCTCGTCCAGGCGGTGGTCCGGCTCGGCGCACCCGGGGCCGCCGGCGGCCCGACCCTCGCCCTGTTCGCCGGCGGCCTCGCCCTGCTGGCCGCGTTCGTCGCGGTCGAACGGCGCTCCGCCGCCCCGCTGGTCCGCCTCGGCCTGCTGCGCTCCGGCCCGCTGCTGCGGGCGAACCTCGGCGCGCTGCTGTTCGCCGGCTCGTTCTTCGGCTTCCAGTTCGTCGTCACCCTCCAGCTGCAGGACCTGCGCGGCTGGTCCCCGCTGCAGACCGGCCTCGCGCTGCTCGCGGTCGGGGTGGACGCGGTGCTCGCGCCGACCCTCACGCCCCGGCTGGTGGAACGGTTCGGCAACGTCCGGGTGATCCTCGGCGGCTTCTGCCTGGCGGTGGTCTCCTACGCGCTCTTCCTGCCGGTCGGCCCCGACCGGACGTATCCGGCGATGTTCCCGACCATGATCCTCACCGGACTGGCCTTCGCCCTCGCCTACGGGCCGCTGACCATCGCCGCCACCGACGGCGTCGCCGAGGAGGAGCAGGGGCTGGCCGGCGGGCTGCTCAACACCGCGTTCCAGTTCGGCGCGGCGCTCGGCCTCTCCGCGGTCACCACCGTCGGCCTGGCCGCCACGGACGCGGCCGGTGACGCGGCGATGGGGCCGGACGGTCTGCGGGCCGCGCTGCTGGTCCCGGTCGCGGCGGTCGCCCTCGGCGCCGTGGTCACCGCCGTCGGTCTGCGCCGCCGCTGACTCCTCGCCACCGGCCGTCGGCCCTTCACCGGCCCTTCATCGGCCCTTCACCGGTCCTCGGTGAAGGGCCGTCACCGGGGTTCCCCCGGCCTGCCGCCCGTGCCGAGATGTCCGCTCTGGGGTGTAATCGTACGGATGCTCAGACCCCGGAGACCGGAGTCCGCCCATGACGCCCCAGCCACCACCGTCACCACCGTCACCCCAGCCACCGCCGCCGCCCCAGTCCGTCCTCACCCCGCTCACCACCGCCGCGATCTTCCTCGTCCTCACCGTCGACCCCGGCGGCGAGGAGGCCGTCCGGGACCTGCTGCCCGACCTCGCGGGCCTGCGCCGTTCGGTCGGCTTCCGGGCCCCCGACGCCGGCCTGACCTGCGTCACCGGCATCGGTTCGGACGCCTGGGACCGACTCTTCGCGGGCCCCCGCCCCGCCGAACTCCACCCCTTCCGGGAGTTCTCCGGCGCCCGCCACCGGGCCCCGGCCACCCCGGGCGACCTGCTGTTCCACCTCCGCGCCGCCCGGATGGACCTCTGCTTCGAACTCGCCGGCCAGCTCACCGGCCGGCTCGCCGGCGCCGCGACCGTGGTCGACGCCGTCCACGGCTTCCGCTACTTCGACGACCGCGACCTGCTCGGCTTCGTCGACGGCACCGAGAACCCCGAGGGCCGGGCGGCGGACGCCGCCGTGCTGATCGGTGCGGAGGACCAGGAGTTCGCCGGCGGCAGCTACGTGATCGTCCAGAAGTACCTGCACGACCTCGACGCCTGGAACCGGCTCCCCGTCGAGGCGCAGGAACGCGCGGTCGGCCGCACCAAACTCACCGACATCGAACTCGACGACGCCGCCAAACCCGCCGACTCGCACGTCGCGCTCACCACCGTGACCGGCCCGGACGGCGAGGAGCGGCAGATCATGCGGTTCAACATGGCGTTCGGCTCGTTCGCCGGGGGCGGGGAGTTCGGGACGTACTTCATCGGGTACTCCCGCACGCCGGCGGTCACCGAGGAGATGCTGGAGAACATGTTCGTCGGCCGGCCCCCGGGTGCGCACGACCGGCTGCTCGACTTCTCCACCGCGGTCACCGGCACGCTGTTCCACGTCCCGACCGCCGACTTCCTGGACGACCCGCCGCCGGCGCCCGGCGCCACCACCGCGTCCGTCCCCGCGTCCGTTCCCGCGTCCGTTCCCGCGCCCGCCGTCGTCCCCGCCCCTGCTCCCGCCGCCGTCCCCTCCGACGGTTCCCTCGCCATCGGCAGCCTGAAAGGCACCCCCGCGCCATGAACAACCTGCACCGCGAACTCGCCCCCGTCTCCGCCGCGGCCTGGGCGGAGATCGAGGAGGAGGCCCGGCAGACCTTCAAGCTCCACCTCGCCGGCCGCCGGGTCGTCGACCTGAGCGGCCCGGACGGCCCCGCCCTCGCCGCCGTCGGCACCGGCCACCTCACCGCCATCGAACCGCCCACCCCGGGCGTCCAGGCCCACGCCCGCGAGGTCCGCCCGCTCGTCGAACTCCGGGTGCCCTTCTCGGTCGACCGCGCCGCCGTCGACGACGTCGAACGCGGCTCCCGCGACTCCGACTGGCAGCCCGTCAAGGACGCCGCCCGCACCCTCGCCCTCACCGAGGACCGCGCCCTCTTCGACGGCTACCCGGCCGCCGGCATCGAGGGCATCCGCGCCGCCGCCACCAACCCCGCCGTCCCCCTCCCCGCCGACGTCCGCGAATACCCCGAGGCCGTCAGCCGGGCCCTCACCACCCTCCGCCTCGCCGGCGTCGGCGGCCCCTACGCCCTCCTCCTCGGCGCCGACGCCTACACCGCCGTCAACGAGACCTCCGACCACGGCTACCCTGTCGCCAGCCACATCGCCCGCCTCCTCGACGGCGAACTGATCTGGGCCCCCGCCATCGAGGGCGCCCTGCTCCTCTCCACCCGCGGCGGCGACGTCACCCTCGTCCTCGGCCAGGACGTCTCCGTCGGCTACCTCTCCCACACCGCCGACACCGTCGCCCTCTACCTCCAGGAATCCCTCACCGCCCGCGTCCTCACCCCAGAAGCCGCCGTCCCCCTCACCACCACCCCCTGACCCGCGCCGCCCCGGGCGACGTTCGTCCTGAACCGCGCCCGGGGCGGTCTTTCGGATTTTGCCGATCAGGCGTCATGAGCCTTGGCGTCAGCGATAATTGGTTAGCGACGACACTCCGGCTGCGTCTCCTTGCCGTTGCCCATCGTCCTGGGGGTAGGGGGAGCCAGTGGAGCCGGATCGTTTCGGGCCGCCGGGAGTCCGGCCGCTTCGGCGCGTCGGGAGCGGCCGGTGAGCGAGCTCGACGGAGGCCGCGAACCGCACGGCACGGTCCGCAACTCGGCGGCGGGGGCCCGGATCTCCGGCGCTGTCGTCCAGGCCGGACAGATCCGCGACCTGACCGTCCACAGCCACGCTGCTGTGCCGTCGGCCGTGGCCCGGGCGCTTCCGGTGCCCCGCCAACTACCCGCGACAACACGTCGTTTGATCGGACGGGAGAGCGACCTCGCCGCCCTGGATCGTGAGTTGGGCGGCGAGAACGGGCCCGGCGATGTGACCGTGGTGGTCACCGGGCCCGCCGGAGTGGGCAAGACCGCGCTCGCCGCCCAATGGCTGCGCCGTCTCTCCGACCGGTTCCCGGACGGTCAGCTCTACTGCGACCTGCGCGGCCACGCCTCCGGCGGTCCCGCCGACCCGGCCGAGGTGCTCGAAGGCTTCCTGCGCGCCTTCGGTGTCGGCCCGGTGCCGCGCAGTCCCGCGGAGCGAAGCGCGCTCTGGCGCTCACTCGCCGCAGGGCGCCGGATCGCCGTCCTGCTCGACGACGCCTCCGCCGCCACGCAGGTCCGCCCGCTGCTGCCCGGCTCCGAGCACGCCGTGGTCGTGGTGACCAGCCGCCGCCGCCTCACCGGGCTCGGCCTGGACGGCGCCACGTTCCGGGCGGTGGGCCTGCTCACCGACGAGGCCTCGACGCACCTGCTCGCCCAGCGGGTCGGTGCCGACCGGGTCACCCGCGAACGGATCGCCGCCACCCTGGTGGTGGAGCGCTGCGGCCGTCTGCCGCTCGCCGTCTGCCTGGCCGCCGCGCGGATCGCCGGCCGTCCCGGGCAGCCGCTCGCCGTCACCGCCGAGGCACTCGGCCAGGAGTCCGGGCGGCTCGCCGCGCTCGACGTCGGGGGAGAGGGCGTGGGCCACGCCCTGGACGCGTCGGTCGCCGCGCTCGGCGCGGGCGCTGCCCGGCTGTACCGGCTGCTCGGGCTGCTGCCCTTCCCCGTCCTCACCCCGGACGCCGTCGGTGCGGTCGGCGACCTGGGGCGTGCCGAGGCCGACCGGCTGCTCGACGAACTGCTCGACATCCACCTGCTGGAGGAGGCCGACGGCGGTTTCCGCCTGCACGGCCTGGTGAAGCTGCACGCCCGGGCACGTGCCGACGAGGTGCGCGACCGGCCCGAGGGGCGGGCCGCCGTGGACCGCGTCCTCGACCGGTACCTCGCCACCGCCACGGCCGCCGAGGCCCTGCTGAGTCCCAGCCACCGCACCCTGCGGCGCGACTACACCACCGAACCGGTCGGCTCGGCGCGGGAGTTCGCGGACGAGACGGCGGCGCTCGGCTGGCTCGAAGCGGAGTCCCAGCGGCTCGCCGACGCCGTCCGCTGGGCCGCCGCAACCGGTCGGGCCGCCGCTGCCTGGCAGCTGGTCGATGCCATGTGGCCGCTCTTCCTGCGGCAGCGTCCGGCCCGGCTGTGGATCGAGATGCACCGGATCGGCCGAACCGCCGCCCGGTCCGTCGGCCACCGCGACGGCGAACTGCGGATGCTCACCTCCGGTGGTGCCGGCCTGCGCAACGCCGGTCGGGAGGAGGAGGCCGCCGAGTGGTACACCGAGGCGCTCCACCTGGCCCGCGCGGCTGGTGACCCGCTCGTCGAGGCGGACGCCCTGTACGGACTCGGCCAGACCCACCGCACGGCCGGCCGGCTCGAGGAGGCGGCGGACTGCCTGCGCACGACCGCTGCCATCCGGGAGGCCTGCGGCTACCTGCGCGGCAAGGCGCTGGCCAGGCTCGCCCTCGGCGATGTCCGGCTCGCGGACGGACACCCCGCCGAGGCCGTCCCCGTCATCACCGACGCCCACCGGGACCTCGCCGCCGTCCCCGCCGCCTACGAGGCGGCCCGCGCGCTCGCCTTCCTCGGCCAGGCCCATGCCGCGCTCGGTGCCCACGACGAGGCCCGCCGCTGCTACGCGGAGGCGCTCGCGGGGTTCCGTGCGGGCCGGGCCCGGCATTGGGAGGCCCGCGTCCTCGGGCTCGCCGGCGACCTCGCCCACGACTGCGGCGACCTCGCCGAGGCCGCCGCCCGCTACCGGGAGTCCGGTGCCCTCTACGCGGCCCTGGCCGACCGCGACACCGATCGCCCCGCCGTCGCCAGGGCGCTCGACACCCTCATCCCACCACCGTCCCCGACCGAGGACCCCTCCGAGGCGTGACGGGTGACCGCCCACCCGGCCCACCGCCCGTGCCCTCGGTCCGGGCACCCGATCCGGCCGCGGGCCGGAGCGGTGCGGGCAGCGGCAGCGCGGGCGTCCCGGGCGCCCACGAGGGTTCGTCCAGTTCCAGGACGCGGTAGAGGAGCCGCCGCATCCGGCGGTCGAACCGGCCGGGCTCCGAGCTGATCCGGGCCGCGATCGCGGCGTACTCCGCCCGCCGGTACTGCCGAGCCGCTCGGGTGAGCTGGGCGGTCAGCGGGAGGACGGGGCTGAGCGCCGGAGCGGTGCGGGCGAGCAGGGCGCCGGGCGAGCGCGGATTGACCTCCCGGTGCGGGTAGGCGGCGAGCAGGACCGGCGCGCCGGTCATCGTGCCGTAGAGGGTGACCGAGCCGTGGTCGCCGATGACGAAATCGGCGGCGACCAGCAGCGGGCGCCAGTCCTCCTCGGGCCCGACCACGGTGACCGCCCCGCGCGCGGCGGCCGTCGCCCGTGCACGGACCTGACGGGAGCCGTGCACGGCGGACACGTTGGGATGGACCAGGAGCGCGGTGCGGTAGCCGCGCCGGGGCAGCTCGGCGGCCAGCCGCGGCAGGACGGCGTCGAGCCGGGCGAACAGCGAGCCGCCGCCCCAGGTGGAGCAGACCAGCACCAGTTGCTCGTCGGGACGCAGGCCGAGGGCGGCCCGGTAGCGCTCCCGGTCGGGGAGCGCGGCGGCGATCCGGTCGTAGCAGCCGTCGCCGACCACTTCGGCGATCGGTAGCGCCTCGGGGCAGCCGCGGCCGAGTTCGACCCGGTCGTCCTCGTGCGCGAGCGCGTAGGCGGCGGGTACCAGTCGTCCGTCCCAGACGACGTACTCGGGCCCGAGTCCGGCGACGGTCCGTCCGGCCCCGACACCCGTCGGCGACAGCTTGATGTGCCCCGCTCCGTGCGGCAGCCGGACCGTCGGACCGTGCACCCGGTCCAGTCCCCGCGAGCCGGCCGCGAGCACCAGGTCGAACCTCCGGCGGACGGCTTCCGCCCACGGCAGCACCGGGCCGTTGATCCGCCGGATGTGGGCCGTCGCCCCCCGGTTGAACGCGTGCGGTGCCACGGTGAACCGGACGCGCACCCGCGGGTCGGCGTCGAGCAGCGGGTGCACGTCGTGCAGCCGCTGCCCGTAGACCGTCGAGTGCACGACCACCAGCACCTCCTTGAGGCCGGTCGGCCCGGCCGAGGACGGGCCGCCGCGGACTTCGCCGACGGCCCCGCGCACCGAGGTCATGCCGTCCCCTCTCCTTGTCCGGCTGCCGACCGGGGCCGGCCCCGGTGGCCGCGAAGCGGCGTGCTCGGGCATTCTGGCCGATTCCGGAGCGAGCGCCGAGCCGGGCGCGGCGCCCCGGAAGCCCCGAAGGGTACTGAGTTCCTTTACGAGGGGTACTGAGTGCCGTATCCTCTCCGGAGAGCCTCTGACGCTGTCGATGAGCGCCGACAGGGCAGGCCGGTCCGGGTGGTGCGACACCGTCCGTGGGCGCGGTCGGGCCGGACTTGGCACTCAGTACCCTCGGCGTGCTCCGAGGCCGTGGACCAGTGCATCCGACCAGTGCACCCGTACCAGGAGAACCGCTCATGAGCTTGAGGATCGTTGTCTGTGTGAAGTACGTGCCGGACGCGACGGGTGACCGTCGTTTCGCGGACGACCACACCACCGACCGGGAGGGCGTGGACG